>CAZRKP010000106.1:0-1556 GCA_964600895.1 uncultured Victivallis sp. | reverse complement strand
GTGAGAACTCTCTGTGTCGCTGCGAGAAAATGTCTTGTCTGTGCTCGTGTCTGTGTGAGTCTGTGGCCAAGTTTCCCTTCGTGAGCTTCGTGGTGATAATTATTTCTCTGTGCCTCTGTGCCTTTTCCCTTTGTCCCTCTGTGGTTATCCGAAAGCCTGTGTCCAAATTCATCCCTATCTCCAGTTACCATACATTCCGGCAAATTCCTGATTTTGTATGGTAAAAGGCTTGATTTAGTTACCATACATATTATCTTATTTCGTGTAATGTATGGTAACCATTTCCAGGAGTTGTCGACATGGCGATCAAGGGCATATTGCGCGAGGAACTTGAAAACTCGCTCAAGATGAAGGCTGACTATGAAAGGGAGCTTGCAAAACTCCCCCGTGGAAGCCTGGCAAGAAGGAGGATCAAGGGCGGGTACTACTACTATCTCATATACCGCGACCACGGCAAGGTAGTCTCTGAATACAAAGGAAAAGTTTCAGACAGCCTTGTCCGGAAGTATTCAGAGGCTAAGCTTTACAGGGCAAAATACCGACGTCTCCTCTCCAGGATCAAGAAAGAAATTAAATTCCTAAAGGGGGCCCTGCGTGGAAAAGAATCAATTTGACCTATGTATGGACGTCCTCAGAAGGCTTGAGCAGAGGAAGCTGCTGGAACATATGCTTGTAGTCGGCAGCTGGTGCCTCTATTTCTACAGGGGGTTCTTCAATGATGAAAAATATATCCCACCGGTAAGGACTAGGGATATTGACTTTCTTCTTCCGCTTCCAGTCAGATTCAAAGGCGACGAGGACATTCCGGAAATGCTCAAGGAGCTGGGATTCGTGACAGGATTCAAAGGTAATTCTGGATATATAGTTCTCCAGCATCCGGATCTCCTTATCGAATTCCTCGTGCCGGAAATCGGGCGTGGCACGGACAGGCCATATCCCATACCGCAACTGGGAATCAACGCCCAGCCGCTGAGATATCTGCACCTCCTTCAGAAAAATGCGATACACCTGGACTTCGAAGGCATAAGGATCCGGGTCCCCCACCCCGCCGCGTATGCACTGCACAAGTTCATCATATTCAAGCGCAGGGCGAATCCCGACAAGCGGAACAGGGATATCGAAGGGGCTCTGCGTGTATTCAGGCAGCTGATTACCGAGAAGAAGGGAGCCTCGATCATGAAGATCTTCAGGAAGCTGCCGGCGAAATGGCAGGCGACAATTATCAGGAACCTCAGATCCTCCGGAGAAGATGAGATCGCAGGATTCATGAAAGATAACTGAACCTTTATTTCAGCCACAGACCTACCACAGACCTTCACCAGACTAGAAAAACAACCACGGAGACACTAAGACACAAAGGGGAGATCATTAAACCACAGAACACCCGTCTTTGCCAAGGTTTACCTGCTTATGGCAGTGCCAAAGGTTTATACGCCTTAGGCGTGCGACCAGGGCTACGCCGGGCACGCACAGACCACACGGAAATGATTTCCAGTTCTAATGAATCGGCTCTCCTCTGCGCAGGCAGAGGGGAGATATGCGGAAGATGCAGGAGA
>CAZRKP010000105.1:0-1980 GCA_964600895.1 uncultured Victivallis sp. | reverse complement strand
CCTAAGTTCCGCTGAAGAGGCAAAAATAAAAATTATCGAAAAATCTTTTTGCTCCTGAAAATCTTCTTTTTGAGGCTGTCGAGTTTCCGTGAAGCCGGAAAAATCCTTCCCGAGATGGTGCCGACAGCTCAAAAGTGGTTTGTAGTGAAGACTCGGCTATTTGCATAAAATCACCGTGCACTTACGGTAAAACATGTTTTTAAGAAAATGCTACAGGGATAAAAACGGCAGGCGGCACGCATACTGGGCTCTTGTCGAGTCGTACCGTACGGCTCGCGGCCCGAGGCAGCGTGTCGTGGCATATCTCGGTGACATGGATGAGGATGCCAGAGAAAGTTATCGCAACACGCTGGACGGAGAAGCGGAACCTGATTTGTTCAGGGGCCGGCCGCCGGAGTACGTTGAAGTCGACATAGAGAACATGAGCCTTGAAAGATGCAAGGAGTTCGGGGGCTGCTGGCTCGGCATGGAACTGATGAAGAAGCTCGGGCTTCCCGGATGGGCGGAGAAAACCATTCCCGGAAGCCGCGGGGACATTCCATGGAGCCAGATGCTTTCGGTCCTGGTGATCTGCCGGTTCTGCAGGCCATCGAGCGAACTGCACATAGCCGAACACTTCTACGAGAGCACGGCCCTGAGCGACCTGCTCGGAATCCCGGATGAAAAAGTCAACTGCGACCGTCTTTACCGGGCGCTTGATCATATTATTCCATACAAGAAGGAACTTGAAGTGCACCTGAAGGAGAAGATGGGAGAGCTTTTCAAGGTGGAATACGAGCTGCTTCTCTATGACGTGACCTCGACATACTTCGAGGGGGAGGCGAATGCGAACGCGCTTGCCGCGAGAGGTTATTCAAGGGATCAGCGGCCGGACTGCAAGCAGGTGTGCATAGGGCTTGTAGTGACAAAGGAGGGTATCCCGCTGGGATACGAGATTTTCGCCGGCAACACGCAGGATGTCACGACGGTGAAGCACATCATCCTGACGATGGAGGCCCGTTACGGGAAGGCCGGAAGGATATGGGTGATGGACAGGGGCATGATATCAAAAGAGAACCTGGAGTTCCTGCGCGACGGAAGGCGTTACATCCTCGGAGCCCAGAGAAGCCTCCTGAAGAAGTTCAAGGAGGAGTTCCTTGAGGACAACTGGAAGAAGATACGTCCTGACCTTGAAGTGAAGATATGCCGTTCTCCTGGGGAGAATGATGTCTTCATACTGTGCAGGAGCGGAGCCCGGAAGGAAAAGGAGAAGGCAATACATGAACGCTTCGCCTCAAGGATCGAGAAGGGGCTCAGGAAGATCCAGACGGGCTGCTCCAGGCGGAAATACTCCCTCCAGGTGATCGCCGAACGCATTGGCGCCCTGACAGGCCGCAACAGCAGGGCGTCAAGCCTGTTCGACATCAGCTACGTACAGAGGAGAGATGGAGGAACGCAGATAACATGGAGCTTCAACCGCGAACAGCAGGAATGGCTCGAGAAGTCAGACGGAGCCTATGTCCTGCAGAGCAACGTGACGGACTGGTCGGCAGAAGACTTGTGGAAAGCGTACATCCAGCTCACCGATGCGGAGGAGGCCTTCAGGATACACAAGACTGACATGAAGATGAGACCGGTCTGGCACCAGAAGACCGAGAGGGTTGAAGCACACATATTCGTATGCTTCCTTGCGTTCGTGTTATGGAAGACTCTTGAGAAGATCGCCGGGGAGTCCGGACTTGGAAACTGCCCGAGGAAAATAATCGATGAACTTTCGAACATAAAGATGCTTGACGTGATCCTCAAAACTCGGAATGGAATAACCATAAGGAGAAGATGCGTCACCAGACCGACCGATCATCAGGCAATACTGCTACACCACCTGAAAATGAACGTCCCGACGCATCTTGCGATAAGGGAATGTAGTGAAGACTTCCAGGATCGTTTTGTTGATTTGCAAGGAGTTGCGATGCGAAAAACGCCCTAACTGCGGAAGATGGG
>CAZRKP010000104.1:0-2186 GCA_964600895.1 uncultured Victivallis sp. | reverse complement strand
CACATTTTGAAAACCCGCTATCTGGTTTCGATCTCCGTTGCCAACGGGACCCGATTGGAAACCGTGTGACTTCTACATCTACTGAAACAGGCACTTCCGTGACCCGCAATTATACTTCGAATCAGCTCAATCAATACACCGCAATCGACAATCCTTCGCAGTCTCCCACCTATAACGATGATGGTTGCATGACCAATGATGGGACATGGACTTACACGTGGGATGCGGAGAACAGGATGGCGTCGGCCACGAATGGAAGCCAGACATTGCAGTTCAAGTATGATTATATGAGCAGGAGGGTGGAGAAGATTGTCGTTGGCGGAAGCGATGAGAGGTTCGTCTATGACGGATTCAAGCAGGTTGAGAAACTCGATGCCACCAACAGCAATGCCATTCTGCTGAAGTTCGTATGGCGTGGAGAAAAACCCCTGTCAATGGCCGACAGCAATGGCACCTGCTATTACAGCCAGGACGCCAACAAGAACGTGTCTGAACTGCTCGATGCATCTGGCAATATAAAGGCTCACTACGAATACAGCCCGTTCGGAAAGGTTGTCGTTTCAAGCGGCGACCTTGCAATTGAAAATCCTTTCAGGTTCAGTTCTGAATATGCGGATGATGAGACTGGGCTTGTGTATTATAACTACCGATATTATTCACCAGAGCTGGGCAGATGGCTGAATCGGGATCCGATTGGGGAAAGTAGTGGCAGTAATTTGCTTAGATTCATTTTAAATTCTCCTATTTCGTATTGGGATCGCCTTGGCTTAACGGAAGATGTTGATTTTTTTGATATCCCTGTAATTGGAATAACTGAAGAAGAAGGAATTAAAACTGTTGGTTATATAAATCCTTTCTGGGTTAACTGTATAGGCTTTGCCACCGATCAGATAGGGGCAATGGAACCATCTTCTGACAGTTCCATGAAAGATTTGATGGATGCCCTTGGATATAAATGCAAGAAAAACGTATCAGCCGCTAACTGTGGATGCGAGTGCTCCAAAGATGGTTGCAATAAAGGTAATTTTGTAATGGTTTATATCGCTGCAAGAGAAAATCCAGAAGATTCAAAAAAGATATATAAGGAACTATTTGGTGATCAAGATCCATTTTTAAACAAAAAGCTTTGGAGCAAGGATCCAACAATAAAGGATATGTTAGCTGACATAGATTTTCACGCTATGAAAGGAACTAGTTTTACCTGTCCAGATCCAGACGACCCAAATTCGGTAGGAACCTCAAAATATATCTTTCAACCACTAAAAGCATTTAAGGGGCATACCAAGAAATTAAATGATAAAGATATTTTTATTGATTGGACTAAGGAGCCGTTAGATAAATCTTTCGACTCAAAAGATCAGGACTATCCCCCAGCAGGACATATATTAATTAAATACTGCTGTTGTAAATGAAAATAGAAGATACAGGTATGATAATGAGAAGTGTCTTGAGCTTAATTTTCTTGTTGTTTTTATTGCAGGGTTGCAACCATTTTCAACAAGATAAAGAAATATATAGTATTTATTTCGAAGATTGGAATAATATCTATTTTAATTCTCCGGAAATCACAGAAGATGGTCATGTAAAAGCTCTTTCAAAAGCAGAAGCCATCAAGATAATAAATAAATATAGAATGACTTATCGACCCGATGGACAAGTGTTTCTAGGAAAGTTTTGCACAGTGCCTGTTGATGACATACAGGAATGGCTTGCCGCAATGGGATTTACTGATATCGTTTTCTTCAAAGCATCTTCTTTTCGTACACCTTCAATAGTAAGAGAATATCATAATGGGAAAATAATAATACCTTCAGGTGAGGGTGTTCACCGAGTTCAGCAATCTGGAACCGACCTGAAGAAGTGAGTTTTTTTCAGATTTATCATGGCGAAGAACGGTGCCATGCTGGGGAAGTAACTGATGGCAAGGGAACGGTGTGGGTGTCCAGCGATTTCAGGATAAAAATGACAGATTGAAGAAGGATGATGGGAAATAGGGACAATTGAGGCTGAATATAGCTATAGCAGGAACCACCCATAAGTGCTATAGTTCCGAGGTTCACATACAAGAAGTCATAAGCATAGTCCTGTAGACATAGCGGAGGCCGAAATGGGATGCCCGAACCTACCACCTGAATACTTCTTCAGCCTCACTCGTCCTGCACATTTTGAAAACCCGCTATCTGGTT
>CAZRKP010000103.1:0-2323 GCA_964600895.1 uncultured Victivallis sp. | reverse complement strand
TCTTATCTCTCTTATCATCATGTATTTATATATTATTATTTTTAGTCCAACGTCTCATGGTCTGGCGACGAGCGAAGCGAAGTTGCCAGAACCAGAATGGTTGGCCTTTATTTTAATACTTCTCCAATTAACTTATTTGATCTTATATTTCGCAGAGGATCATTTCTAATTTTATCCATTTGTTTTTGATCCGTAATAGTGGGAAGGGCTATTACAGCTATCTTGGTATTGTCTTTTCTTAACTCGTCTCGCAAGGTAAGTCTATCAATGTCCATGCAAACACCTACAATAGAAAATCCGCCTTCTTTTACTTCTTCAGTAATATCAACGGTTACTTTATATGGTCGAGAAGGAGTTATTGTGATATCTTCTTTTAATTGTGAAACTCGCTTTTGCTTACAGATGTCTTTCCCCGCTGGCCTTATTTCAAGATATAGTTGATAATTCAAGAATATGCGTCCGAGAGGTGAAGATGTATTCAACTCATATTCAACAGTTATCTTTTCACCTTCATGATATTTCTCCTTTGGCATGTAGATATTGCATGTCGTTAAGCCAAAATCATTATCATCAACTTTGCTATTTAATTCTGATATTAATCTCATCGTATTTCTGTCGTTTTGTACAATCTCCTTTTCAATGCAATTATTCCTGTAAGCATTAAAGATGCATAAGATGAGTGTGGCAGATAGAATAATAATTAATAATCTATTGCTTATGTATTGTTTCGGATTGTCATTCATAATATCCTGCTTTCATTGTGGCCAACGCCTCATGGTCTGGCGACGAGAGTAGCGAAGTTGCCAGAACCACATTCGTTATGATTGCTCATTTCTTTAGGTATGAATTTTTAAACACTTCCCACTTTATATTGTAATGCCGCTTATTATCATAGTTAAAAACTTTTAATTTATCTTTTAATGGATTGAGGTTGCCATCTTGGAAATAAGACGATCCTAGTACTATTAAGGATTCCAGTTTATTTATCTTGAGGAAGTTCTCAGCAGTATCGAGCATGGCGGAATCAATGATTTTTATTTCTTTTAAGTCTTTTAATGAAAATATTAATTCTAAACAATCAATATTTTTGCAATTATGGATTTCTAATGATGAAAGGCTTAATTGCGCTATCCCGTGAAGTGATAACTTCCTGCAATATAATATGGATAAACTGGAAATGGAGGAGCCCCTTAGGAAGTCAAGTCCATCTGTTAAGTCGGTGTTGGAAATGCTCATGTGTCTGAGATTGTTGAAATTCTTAAAGGTATCATAACAAAGCATTGTTACTGGAGTTTTATTGAGTGACAAGGTTTCAATCTCAACTAAGTTTTCAAAGCCAATTATATTCTTGCAATTCTCTATGTCTAATCTTTTTAAATGCACGTTGTTTGAGAGATCAATAGGTTCATTATCATAATGAATGACTTTTAGGCATGAAAGATCCTTGCAATATTTCAATCCATCAAATACAAAGTTGTTTTTCTTGTGATGCGTTATTGATACATCTTTTATGATGTGAGAGATTTGGCTAAACCAATTAACATGATTGAGATTGTAGGTGGAATATGGCTCTCCGCACAAAATAATATTATCGATATTGTTATCAATTATGAATTTTATATCATTTTCTAATTGAGATGAATCAAGATAGAAGTAGGCCTTGTTTCGTTCAGGCAAATACTTAATTCTATTCTCTTGTTTAATCTTTTCTGTCATTTGTATGGATTAGCACAGGAAATATGTTTTCTATACTCTTTCATAACGCTCAAGCCTCAGGAAGACGGGGGAGCCGGATTACCTGAAGGCGTTTGTTGGACTATATCCAAAATAGATAGTAACATTTGATGTGGGATGTGCTGGGATTTCCTGTAATTTGTCAAGTTTGTAATGGCCTTCCATCTTAAGCCACTTAAAGTAAGGGCAGGATAAAGAGGGTCCCTGATTCCGAGTCTAAAACCCTCTTCCCATCCCTGAGGAATTTCATTAGTGTCCCGTGGGTACCAAACCGTTGCGACAGTTGACGTGCCGAGTAAGCATATTGCATCAATACGTACTAGATTTTTATCTCTGCCTAAGTCAAAAGCTCGATTGGCTAACAATGGACGATCTTTAGGGATTGGCATATGAATGTAAATCTTCTTGAGAGATGTTTGGTGTATGTCCTCACGAAATACCCAAAAAATATCAACAGGCAGAGACTGTGAAGATAAGAAATCTTTAAATTTTATAACAGCTTCAGAAAATGTTGGTATTATCATAATTAATCTCTTTAGTCCAACGTTAAAGATTACCCAGATGGGCCGTCTTATTTGAATTTCGTATT
>CAZRKP010000102.1:0-2369 GCA_964600895.1 uncultured Victivallis sp. | reverse complement strand
AGCACCGAAACCGGATCTTCCGTGACCCGCAATTATACTTCGAATCAGCTCAATCAATACACCGCGATAGACAATCCCGCCGCTGCTCCCACGTATGATGATGACGGCAACACTGTCAGTTGTCCTCTGTCGTCTGGAAACTGGACAATGACGTGGGATGCGGAGAACAGGCTTGTTGTTGCCGAAAAGACGGGACAGAGGCTGGAGTTTAAATATGATTATGCATGGAGGCGTGTTGAGAAAAAGGTCATTATCGGAGAGATTGTTAGCAAGTGTGAAAGGTTTGTATATGATGAGGCTGAGCAAATAGAACAACTCAATGCATCCGATAGCAATACAATAGAGAAGAAGATGATATGGGGGGCGGAAGGGAAAATTATAGCGGACATCCATCCTTCGGGAACCTATTATGCCCTCGGAGACGCCAACAAGAACATCACGGAGTATCTGGATGGAAGCGGAGTCGTGCAGGGACACTATGAGTTCTCACCTTTCGGCAAGATTACCGTGGCTTCAGGGGTGATGCCCGATGCCTTCGACTTCAGGTTCAGCTCGGAATATTTCGACTCGGAAACCAACCTGGCCTATTATAATTATCGCTACTATTCGCCGGAACTTGGAAGATGGCTCAGCATGGATCCAATTGAGGAATTCGGAGGGAATAATCTTTATCACTATTGCCTCAATAACTCAATAGATTTAATTGATTATTATGGTCTTATTGTATGTAATTATTACATTCTAATTGGGCATGGATCAGAAACAACTATGTCATATGCTACTTTTCAAAAAATAGCCGGACCGAAAGATAAATGTGGTATGATTTCTTGTAAAGCAAAGCCAGAAGGTAAAAAAGAACATCAATATAAATATGGAACATGGGAATATTCCGGGGATGTCGGAGTGGCATATGATAAAAACAAACCAGATGAGACTACATATGTTGAAAATGGAGGAAAAACTCCGGGAGAAAAAGGAAAAGGCCTTGAGCAAGCAAAAAGAAATGCAGCCGGATTCATAATGTTGGTTTCCAACAACATTGCCGCTGTTTTAAAAGAAGCTGATGAAACAGCAGGCAATTGTGAATGTGGATGCGAAGAAGTCAATGTTATACTAAAGTCATCCTCTGCGTTTTTAGCTGAAAATTCTGCCGATGTAAATGAAAAAGAAAAAGTAAAGACTTATGATGCAGCTTTAGGAAAGCTTCTGGTAGATGCAAAAGCTTTAGCTAATGGTGTCTCTGGGTATACCTCGCCAACTGCTTCAAAGTATAAAAAATTGACGAAACAGATAGCGGCAGAAGACAATAAAGAAATAGTTTTTAATAATAAAACTGGTAATGCTATACCCTTCCCTGTCGGAATTCCTTATACTTGGAAATTTGAATGTGAAAAGTGTAAGAAAAACTCTGCTGAATGTATTACTGGCAAATAGGAGAAACAATGTCTTTTCCAACTATATTATTTATTATTGTATCAATATCTCTATGTACTGGATGCCTCTCTAATTCATCTGATAATGATAAAGAGAATACTAAGAAGACACAATTGCTTGAAGATGCTTTTTTAAAAGCCGTACTGGAAAATGACCTTAAAGCAACAGAAAAATATCTAAAAAATGGGATAAATCCAAATAAGACGTATGATAAAAATGGATGGCTTGCCCTGTCGCTGGCTTCATTGCCGAATATTTATTTACTGCCCAATGGAGCCCTTGGCTCACCTG
Organism: uncultured Victivallis sp.; assembly: GCA_964600895.1. Lineage (GTDB taxonomy): Bacteria > Verrucomicrobiota > Lentisphaeria > Victivallales > GWF2-50-93 > GWF2-50-93. The sequence goes on along the minus strand of CAZRKP010000102.1, from coordinate 644 downwards.
AAATGGTGAAGCTGCTTCTCGATTATGGAGCTGATCCTAATGCGATATCGAAAGGAGTATTGCCATTGGCCTGCGCAGCTGGGTGTAACAGTATGGATATTGTTCAAATGTTAATTGATAAAGGTGCGGATGTAAATGGCGCATATGAAAATAAGTCTACAGCATTAATGTCTGCTGTCAGGCATATAGATATGGTAAAATTCCTTGTTAAAAGCGGTGCAGACTTGAACAAACAAGACATTAATGGCAATTCTGCATTAATAATCGCTGTTCTAACTCCACTGTCTTATGACACAGTCAAGTTTTTATTGGAACAGGGAGCAAGTACTAATTTATTAAATAAAAAGGGTGTTACTGCTCTTGATTGTGTATTGAAAAGCATGGAAAAGGATTATGGACATAGTGAAGAAAACAAGCAAAGACTCATAGGGGTTATAAATTTATTAAAAAAATATGGAGCTAAAACATCTAGTGAAATGGGTGTCGGTGTAGGTGTCCAGCGAGAGGATAAAAATGGCGGATTGAAGAAGGATGATGGGAAATAGGGACAATTGAGGCTGAATATAAGTTATGGCATGAACCTAACTACAGTGCTATAGTTCCGAGGTTCACATACAAGAAGTCATAAGCATAGCCCTGTAGAC
>CAZRKP010000101.1:0-2862 GCA_964600895.1 uncultured Victivallis sp. | reverse complement strand
TCACACCGTCGGGACATGTGGTGTACAAGGCGGAGCATGACAGCTGCCGGAGGTTTCCGGAGCCTGCCAGCGGAGATCTCAGGGCCGGGGTGAACCGGAACTTTCAGGTATTTGATCCGTTGGACTTTCTGGCCGAGGTCACCCAGCATATCCCTAACACAGGCGAGCACACGATAAGATATTATGGGTGGTACTCTAACAAAAGCCGGGGCATGAGGGCTAAACTTGCGGCAATGGGAAAGAAAATTGAGGTGGTTGTGGATATCGAAGAGGAGGAGGACACCCCGTTCCTGAAACTCTGCCGATCGCGATGGGCGGCCCTTATTAAGAAGGTCTACGAGGTTGACCCACTGAAGTGTCCGAAATGCGGTGGACAGATGAGGATTATATCCTTCATCGAGAAAAAAGACCAGGCCGACATAATCGAGAAGATATTGAAGCACTGTGGTCTATGGGTAGATATAGAAGAGAGAGCTCCGCCCAAGGAATTTGCGCTTGCCCAGGAACCCCAACACATACCAATAGATGAGTTCTTAGCAAACTTCTGAGTTCAGAAGACAGGAATGATCTGCCGATTTTCAGAGGGATTCACCAGTCTTCCACTGAGATTCCAGAGAACTTGCCTCTTTCCTGTTCCGGAGGCCGCCTCCGGAACAGGAAAGAGGCCTGATGCCGTTCCGAATACCTTGATTCTCCCCCTTTTCTGAACTATCTTACCGCATCATGAAATCAAAATTCCTATCAGCTAAAGAGATTAAGCCTGAAAAAGGCAATGTTGTTTATATGTCATGCTATCTTGAAGAAGATAAGAGGAAAGAGATGGAGTTTGGGATAAAGGAACATAACTCGCAGAAAGATGGAGTTGATATAAAAAATCGTATTATTTCATATGGCTCATTCGAGCCTACAAGAAAACCTAAAAAACAGCAAGAATAAATATAGGTTGAGCCTATTATGAATAACAAAATAAATATGTTTCTGATATGTATCGTATCTTTAATTGCATGTGGGTGTAATAATTCACTGGTTGGCGAGTCTAAATCCGTTATCAACAACTATCCAATTACAATGAGGGTCTGCTTGCTGAGTTATCCTAACAAAACAACTCAGCCTTATAAGCTCGAAGTTGTTTTAATAAATAAATTAGAGTTTAATATTGCTTTTAGAATTCGAGGTTTCTATTGGGAATATTTTCCAGAAAATAAAGATGAATTAGTTGAAACTGGAGGAGATATGTCCTGGAGTAAAAATGATTTTGATAATTTTACAATTATTGGTTCCCGTAATTTTCAAGGTATACCCAATGGTTATATATTTTATGAATCATTTAATCCAATCAATGAAATATCTAAATACTCTAATGGAAAATTTAATTTTCATGCTTATGGAGATACTTTTTCTTCTAATATTAGTGCCTTTTCCGCAACATTTGAAATTAAATCGGATGATTTAATAAAAAATCAGGTTAATGGAGATACGGATAGAGAAATAAATCGTGGAGTAAGAATCATTAACGGTGAAGGTGTCCCCCGACTTCAGCCGCCTCAAAACGACCCAAAGAAGTGACCTTCCCTCTGGCATTGGACGTGAGGGAGACGGAGAAAGCGAAAAGGACTCAAGTAATGATAAAGATGATAAAAACAGCGATGAGGCAGGACCAGCGGCGCAAGGAGCGGATCTGCGCCATAATCTGGCGTCCAGCTACCGGCGAGCTCGGTCTGATGTCCGTGGCGCAGTTGGAGAGGTGGAACTCCAGGAGCTACCTGATGGGGATGCCAGATCCGAAACTGTCCGCCCTGCCGATATGCTTCTGCGCATCTCGGGAGGAAGCCGCTCAAGTAATGGACCGGATGATCAGGCTGAAGTCGGACCTCGTCCACAAGATGTGTTGGGACTGGGAAGAGCGCAGGCCGAAGCAGCACTACTGCTGATGGCAGAATCCGCCCCCAAGTGCTATAGTTCCGAGGTTCACATACAAGAAGTCATAAGCATAGCCCTGTAGACATAGCGGAGGCCTGAATGGGATGTCCAAATCTACCTTTAGAATACTTCTTCAGCCTCACTCGTCCTGCACATTTTGAAAACCCGCTATCTGGTTTCGATCTCCGTTGCCAACGGGACCCGATAGGCAACAGAACCGCCAGTACAAGCACCGAAACCGGATCTTCCGTGACCCGCAATTACACTTCGAATCAGCTCAACCAGTACACGGCAATAGACAGCCCTGCGCAGGCACCCACGTATGACTTTGATGGGAATATGTTGAACGATGGCACTTGGACTTTCACTTGGAACGGAGAAAATAGAATAATTACCGCCATGCAGGGAACCACGGCTGTCGAATACAAATACGACTATTTCGGAAGAAGGGTTCAGAGGACTGATACCGAAGGCGGGAACGTCACTTCACAGGTGAATTATGTCTATGAGCCAATGTCCTTCAACAAGATTGAAGAGCTTGATGCCCAAGATTCCAATTCAATCGCCAAGAAATACATCTGGGGTGTAGGTGTCCAGCTAGTTCAGCAGCCAGAATCCGCCCCCCAAAAGTAACTTTTCCGGATTTTTCCATGGTAAGAACTTTAGCTTTGACTGAGCTGGAGCTGATTTTTTGGAATTTTTCGATGTCAGGATAGACCTCTCCTACAGCCGGAATTCGTCCCGGAATCATAGATGTACGAATTTTATGCCACCTTGGAACAGGCCCTTGAAATTACCGGAAGATGCCTTCTCCCTTCGAAATATCGGCACTCCAGATCGAACTCCATTGTCGTGGACTTTGGGGTATAAGTCAATTTCGGCAAGGGCGACAACTACGGCGAATTTGAAAATATCTATCCCGAGAGATATGCAGCAAAATAC
>CAZRKP010000100.1:0-2990 GCA_964600895.1 uncultured Victivallis sp. | reverse complement strand
GTCTGCGTGGCGGGCTGCGACGCGGTGCAGATGCGGCCGCCGAAAGGCATCATTTATGATTACGTCACGACATTGATGTATAAGAAACTGGACAAGGCGGGAGTCGTGGGCTCGCAGACGGTCAACATTGCCTGCCTGGCGGACGAATGCCTGTACCATGTTCCGCGCTTCCATGACTGCAGGGAGAATACCAGCCTGTTCATCGCCGACTATGTATGCACCCCGCGGCTGGGGCTCAGACTGCTGGACAGCCGCCACCATGAGCACAAGGCATTGATTGCCGCATCCCGGCGCGGCCCCGTGGAAGAACCGCCCCTGCCTATTCCGCCGGAAGGTGTGAGCCTTGCGGATTTCCTTGAGGGCAGGGCCAGGACCGAGGTGGTGGATCCCGACTCTATTCCGATGGATCCTGAAATGCAGGGGATGCACAATCTCATGATGGATCTGATGCCTCATAGCAGAAGCGGATATTCATCCGCCGGAGGCAGCCTTCTTGAAAGGGAAGGCGAAAGGGAGATACAATGAACTTCATGCATCGCCCGGGACGGGAAGCATACATGCGGCGGCCGGCAAAGGTGGAGAAACGCCAGCCGAGGCGGCATTACTTCCTGCAGCCGGCCAGCCCCTCTCCGGAGTATGGTGCCGTGCTGGATCCGATATATGCCCGGATCATGGCAAGGGATTTCTACAAAAGTGCAAGGGAAATCGTCGTGCTGGCGGAGACTGTCACATGGGAGCTGGCGGTCATGTCCATGCTTGAGAAGCCCGTCGTCCTGGTCGACTGCATGAATCTCATCCTTAAAAGCGACAGATACCAGGCAGACCGCATCTATGATTTCATCCCGGGCAGCTTCCGCCCCGCAGGCCTGCTCATATCGCCGTTCGACTGCTACAACAGGCATGGGCAGCTTTTCGGCCCGGACGATGCGCAGCTGTCATTGTCGATGCTGGCGCATATCGGGCTCGTGGGAAAGGATACCGTGAAAATAGGAGTAGGATATTCCAGGCAGTACCAAGGGGACTATTCCAGCAAGTTCCAGCTGCTGTTCAAGGCCGACCATATATTTACCGAAGAACACGAAGGGGATGCATTGTTCTGAATTCGGAGATGTAGCACTGTTCCGTCGTGTGGCGCAGGCGATGCGCGTCCTCGATAGCCAACCGCCCGCCTCTTGCTGGGGCACCACCACCAACCCTCCTTTGCTCCGGCGGGGAGGGGAATCATTTTTCCACAAACGCCCCTTCTCTTGATGAGCAACCAATCCCATCTGCCGATCCAAGGAATACTGTCCGCATACCCTTCCAGCTCCCGTGCATGACCTGGCTCAAAGTATTGCATCACACATACAATATGTACTTTCACAAGCACCAATATTCCGGGACGTCCCGGAATATCAGCCTTGTGGAATAATGACTGCAGCCGCATGCGCTATGTGCAGATGGACAATTTTTGTGTTATCTTATATGCAGAATCATGGACAGCCGCCGGCCGGTGGATTCCGGTCGTTCCAGCGTGATGCCGCCGGCAGCTGTTCCAGATGTAGTGCTATCAAACAAGGAGCATTGCCATGCAAAACTCGGATGAGGAATATGTGCTGGATGGTATTTTTCGTGTCAAGAAGTCTGAATACGAGAAGAGGAAGGCCGAGGAGGCCAGGAAGCAGGCTGCGGAGGAGGAAAGGAAGCGGCAGGTTGCCGACAGGCTGCGCGCACCCCCCGACCCTGCGGCCGTCTTCAACATCCCGATGGGTGCCATCCTCACCCACACCTATAACTCCACGGAGGACACCGGGGGCATGTTCCTGCACTCGGACTACAACGCGGTCAACCTCTTCAAGTACCTCTGCCAGGCGGACGGCCTGATGCGCCGGGCTATCTTCATGACATTGCTTGAGGCGCAGCTTGCCGAAGCCGTGTACCTGGGACAGGTAATCATGTCGCGGACCATTTCGTCGGAAGACGCGGATACCGACGAGACGGCTAAGCTTTATGCCATGAAGCTGAGGATGAATTCCGAGGTGCGTGCGATCATCCAGGCCCACGGCAAATTGACATCGCTGCCTCTGCCGTCGCGTTCAACACAGATTAAGGTTGAGTACGGCACCTCTGATGTCTCCGGCAAAAGCGGAGGTGAACCCCCGCCGGAGCCGGCACAGAAAAAAGGAGACGGCCTTGCACATTGAGACTTGCCATAGGCATGGGAAACATGGACGAACCTACACCTACCAGGTGGCCAGGATCTATCTGGGGCACGGTCGGCGCGCCTCCATCCACGTCCCCAAAGGCATGACAATGGATCAGTTCATGGCGGCGGAACCGGCCCGCTGCAGCGACTTCCTTGCGCTGGAAAGGACGCGCGTGAAAAAGTCCAGGCTCGTTCCTCCCTCGGTAGGATCCGCCGTCTACGGGCCGACATTCAGCAGGGAGATGCGGTCCCTGCTGGCGGATGCTGGCTACTCCGTCTGCGGTTCGGCGATCAAGCGGAACAGAAGAACCTTCTTCAACAATCCCCGGGCACTGGCTCTGCGTTATGAGCTGCTTGATCCTGAATTCAAGTTGATGGTCGGTTCCCCCGGGGAGCTGGGCTCGCTGGAGCTGCAGGCGCGCAGCCTTGTCAAGGCTGCAAATGCGCGCCGCCGGAAAATTGGATTGACTTTCGAAGAGGCCATGGCTGAAGTCCTCCGGAGAAAAGTGCCAGCTGCCAGTTCACCGATGAGCAATGACCTGCCTCAGACCGCAACGGAATGAATCATTGGCCTGCTAATCAAACACGCTGACAGGCAATGCGATAATGTTGTTCCATCCTACCATGACAGGTTGCGTGTGCTGAAATGCCTGGCTAAAAAAGAAAGGGGGGGTACTCCCTTTCTCTATTTCCTCGTCCCCGTTGCCCTGTTTTCCGGCTCGGTAACCGGCACCGGCGGCTGCGACGTGCCATTCCGTTACTTTTTCACCTCCGGCTTCTCACCGGCATCTGCCTTGTTCAGCTC
>CAZRKP010000099.1:0-3254 GCA_964600895.1 uncultured Victivallis sp. | reverse complement strand
TGCACTTATCCCTATGCAGCCTATTGCAATGTATTTACCATTTTTCATGTAACGCTCAGGGCCTACCGAACGGTACTCCGTTCGGTGAGGCCGTATTGTTGTAATCCAATGTTTTCTGTAATTTGCTTCACCTAGGTTGAATGCCTGAAATTCCCATATCCCACTGTTTATTATTAAAATCTACCCTAAAAATATTATAGTTATTTTTAACAACACCTGCAATTAAAAATTCTTTTGTTGAAATGTAAGCAAAGATGGGAATTTCCTTATCTTTAGATATTGCAAGACAATTAGCACATACAACACCGGTGGGATAATCTTTATGTTCATGAGGTTTAATAATATAACCTACTGAGAGTACCTTAAAATTATCTATTACACCTATTTGCATTTCTAATTCTTCTTTGTAAATGACAGGCAGATTCTTTAATACATATCTTCTAATGTTTTCCATCTCCGCAGCTTCTAGGTTGGGAGAAGATGAAGAATTATCCAGTCCTGCGTCATCAGCTTTAATTATGATTGATTCATCTAAGCTTGTGCAACCCGCAGAGATAATTAGTATTGATATGACTATGTATATTATTATTTTCATACAACGCTCCGGTATCTCCTACCGAGCGGGTGCGAGGTTAGGAGAATGCCAATTTGTTATGTGAATTTTGTGCCGCGCCAACCGCAATAATTGTATTCTGCCTCGAACGTCGTTTTAATGTGCTCGAGCATCTTGTGCATGGATATCAATTCATCTTCGTATTCTTGGCCATATTTCTGGACGTTTCCATGAACTAAAACATTGCGCATTCGTGCCCACGTCTCGATCTTTTGGAATTCTCCATTGTTACCGAGAACTTCCGACAGCTTGCGCTTTTTCGGATCATACTTCCGCCACCATCCCTCAACGTTACCCCAGTCCACATTCTTTTGCTTCTCTGTGATATCGTGCTGGGTCAATTGGCCGTCTTTGATCTGTATGAGCTCGGTCAGAGTCCGTCGAATAAGCTTTTCCATTAAGGCAAAAGTCAGCAGGAAGCGTTCCGAGGCTTCAAGTTCTACCTTGACTGTCGGGTGATGAGCAAATCCATGCAGACGATCTAATACCCATTCCAGTTTTCGAGTAATTCTGTACAAATCTGGTCTCCTTCTTCATACTACATAACGCTCAGGTATCATAGACGGCGTACTCGCCGTTCCATGGATGCCATGGTTGGCCTTATGTTTATTAGTTGCAACTTACGGTTGCCATCCTCTTTAAATCTTTAATTCTTATAGAGGTAACAGCTATGTGGGATAGAACGATAGTTTTACTATCTCCTGATGTGTGATAATCCTCCCACCTAAGTACGACAATCCACATTGCATCCTCCCCTTTCCCGGATAAGTAAACCGCTTCCGGCAACGAGTAAATTTTCTTGGGGCCATAAGCATGTAAGCTGACCAGGCAACTCTCCAAGGAGGCATCGTCATAATTATTATTCTTTGCAATTTCTTTCAAGCGTGATTGACACTTGATCCAATCGCCCTCCCAATTATCGGTTACGATAGCAGGAAGATATTTAATTTGTTTTGATTGTGCAATTTTATTCCATAATTCTTTCTCTGCCTTTTCGTTGTCAGCGCTTAGTGCGATATCTTTTCTTTCAACAAAGAGTTTGGGAATTAGTTCTGATGCAGTTATTGTTGATATTGATGGAGATGGTTCTTCCTTAGACTTTTCACATCCAGCAATAAATAAGGCGAGTAATGATATAACAGCCATATAAATTAGATTTTTCATTTTTATTGGCCAACGCTCAAGCCTCTGGGAACCGAGTGGAACGAGGTTGCCAGAAGGCGTCTAGTTAGATTTGGTATTCTTAATTCTATAATATGTGCTATTCCAAAAATTGCACAATTCCGCATGCTGAGGCTGAGGAACATATTTGCGATTTGATGGATCTGCGGGGCTACCGCCAAAGATAATAGGTGTCACAAAATGAAGCTCAAGTCCATATTTATCGTATTTGTCATCTGTAATTATCATTTTGCTTTCAGTTAAAATTTGTAATTCTTCTATATTCCTTGCATACTTTTCTGAAAACTCCTTATTCAAGGGGATGAAAGGTATGATATAAATTTCTTTGTCATTTCCTATGCATAAGGCATAATCATCTACTGATCCAATGATTTTATAATCAGGAATAAATTCAGCTGATTTATATTCCTTGTTTATGCGATCCCAATGAGCGGGATCGTAAAGGCGCACATACTTGTCATCTATCATGCCTTCAATATTTTTCATATATCCAATCTAACGTCCAAGGCCTACCGAACGGTACTCCGTTCGGTGAGGCCGTCTTGTTGGGGACCTATCTTTCTAATATTGTATTTGGATAAATCTTTGCCTCAATCAATTTTTTTAGGCAAGCTTGAACACCAGATTCATAACACAATTCTAACTCTGGCAAGGTTATGCCAATAGCCAACATTATTCCATATGATTTCTTTTTGTAAATAATAGAGGAGTACTTTTCAAAAATAACCCCTTTAATTGAATCATCTTTATCTACAATCTCTGAAAAGTTTATTGTGTGATGATGGTCAATTACTTCATCAAGGGTCATTCTGCCAATCTCAGTTAATATATTCCTTGCCCATTTTTCCGTATCTTTGCCAATAATCATGAGTTCATAGTTTCCAAATGAAGATGGTTTTTGATCATCACGACAGCAAAGTTCGCATGTGACATACAAACCGATCTTATCTATTTTAGACAGGTTTACTGGACCACCAGCATCAAATCCAATTATCGAAACAATAGATTCTTTATCTAATGGTCCGTATTTTTTAGCAATTTCGGCAAAAAGCTTTTCGTAAAAGTCTTTATAATCTGTGTGTTCAATCATATTTTATTATCCCCAACGCCCGGGCATCTGCGACGGCGTACTCGCCGTTCGCTACATGCCATTTAGTTATGCCTTTGTATCTGTCTTAGGTTTCTTGTTTTCCCTTGCAACAATTCCGGATATTATGAATGCTAATGACAATCCTGTAAAAAATGAACAAATCCCAATGTGTTTTGTTGCTTCGACTTGCTGTTTGTATTTTTCTTCGTAATTAATATGTTTTGTATACGAAGGCAAAGGAATCCAGATAATAAAATATACGACAGTTAAAAAGAGCAATCCAAATCCAAATTCTAATAATTTTATTTTTTGCATAACGTTAAAGATTACCCAGATGGGCCGTCTTATTTGAATTTCGTATTCGGCCCA
>CAZRKP010000098.1:0-3401 GCA_964600895.1 uncultured Victivallis sp. | reverse complement strand
ATTTTGAAAACCCGCTATCTGGTTTCGATCTCCGTTGCCAACGGGACCCGATTGGGAACAGAGTTACAAGTTCAAGCACTGAAACCGGCAACTCTGTAACAAGAAATTACACTTCGAATCAGCTTAACCAGTACACGGCAATTGATACTCCAGCAACAACGCCAACCTATGACTTTGACGGCAACATGCTGAACGATGGAACATGGACTTACACGTGGGATGCCGAGAACAGATTATCCTCCGCCACCAATGGAAACCAGACGTTACAGTTCAAGTATGATTATCTGAGCAGGAGGGTGGAAAAGATTGTTGTTGGCGGGAGCGATGAGAGGTTCGTGTATAGCGGTTTCAAGCAGATTGAAAGACTAAATGCGCTGGATTCAAATTCGATCGCACAGAAATTTATATGGTGTAGTGGAAGAATTCTTGCCATGACGAATAACAGCGGAACCTGCTATTATAGCCAAGATGCGAATAAGAATGTGTCTGAAATGGTAGCAACTGACGGGACAATCAAAGCGCATTATGAATATTCTCCATTCGGGAAAGTGACCGTTTCCAATGGCACACTGGCCGATGATAATCCGTTCAGGTTTTCGAGCGAGTATGCAGATGATGAGACTGGTTTACAATATTACAACTACAGGTATTGCAATCCAGTAACGGGAAAATGGCTTAACCGAGATCCTATTACAGAGGCTGGAGGTTGGAATTTATATGGAATGGTTCATAATGACACAATTAACACTTATGATTATTTAGGGGCACAAGAAGTAACGCCTCATGATGTAGCAGAAACAATAACACATATAGTGCCAGGGGCAGAAGCTGTTAATGCCGCAGGTGCAGTTCCCGAGGGGACTAATGTCTATTTAAACGCTAGTAATCGTGAGCATGCCATGGATAACCTCGACAATTTAGAAGCCGCCAGTAATGCTGCAAATAATGTAAATAGTACTGGGGCAGCGGCTCAAGTAAATACTAATATTAACAATCAAATTGGAAATCAAAATGCAAGAAACCAACAGGTTCCACTTGTTGACCCAGAAGTTCAAAGACGTATTAATGAAATTGCAGGAAGACCTGGAAGCAACTGTAATCCTCTAACAAAAAAAGAAAGAACCGTTTCTCTTAGTGATGATAATCCCTGCTGGTGGGGGTGTTGTAATGGACAGGGTCAATATATACCAAAAGATGGGAAGTATTCAAAATCTCAAAAACAAGAATGCAGAATGGGTAGATTTGGACTTGATAATCACCCCGTATACAGGTGGACGCCTGTCGGCAACATTGAACGTGGTACGTGTTTGCCAAGATGTGAATGGTACGCAGGGCTTACTAGATATGATGGACCGTTTTATGATGAAAATCTATCGGATCCTGTGATAAAGAAAAAATCAGAAACAAGAACAATAGAAGTAGAGACTTATTTAAAAAATCTAAAAATAAAATTAGAGCAAGAAAAGAGGGAGGCGGGATTGCTATGATAATATACAAAGGGAAATATTATTCAGGTATTCAGGTATCAATCATGGCAATGCTTCTTCTGTTTTCATACAAAGCGTTTTCTCAAGCTTATATCAAAAGTAAAATTATTCAACCTGACTACAAAAAATGGGAACAAGTGAAGGAAGGCATGGCACAGGACGAAGTTGAAAAACTTCTTGGTGCCCCAATTAAAGTCATAGGGAATCCAAAGGCAAATTATCTATCAACAGTTTATTATGGAACAGTTGTTGAAAAATCTGTTGTATTTCCGATGGACTTAGATTTTGTTATACTCTATCATTCAGGGAAGGTCTACAAGGCGGTAAACCCATTTATGATTGAAAAATTGCCATCTGACGGTATTCCTTCTGTTCCTAAGCCTTTTGCTCCACAGAATAATAGTATGTTTACCGTTAATATTGTCGATCTAAGATGGTTTCCTGCTGCTGGTAAGTATCCGATGAGATATGAAATTGAAATAGAACTTTACGGGCATAGCCCTGATCCAAGTAAAATGGAATGGGTAAAAGATGTTACATTGAACTCTGATATTCCATTTCTATCATATCCTGCTACAGGGGGGAAGGAGCGTTGGCGTGTAAGGGCAATTAATGACCTTGGGGAAAGCAATTGGTCGGAATATCAGTATTTTGAATTAGTTCCACCCACTGTTGCTGTCCAGCAACCTCAGCGCAACAATGACAGCGCGAAAAAGGAGTCCGGTATAGGTGTCCAGCCAGTCCATCCGCCCGAACCCGCCCCCCTTCCACCCCCTGAAGGTGGTCATCGAGTTCAGCAGCCTGAATCCGACCTGAAAAAGTGAGATTCTTAGGATTTCGGCAGGGGTAGCATCTCGAGCGATGAGAATCCCCGGGATTTCACTTGGTTCAACTTTAGCTTTTGACTGAGTAAAAATCCCCTCGCCCCGGAATCATGCCTAGAAGATCAGGTTCTTTCCATGTCTTCCTGCTAACCTGAATCCATTGCCCATTCTTGGCCTGAGAGGTATATTTCCGGTCCTTCAAGAACAACTTACCAAGGAGGAGCCCATGAAACGCCACCGGAGGATCCGCTGCCGCCACTGCAACCAGCTGTTCATGCCCGACAGGTACAACCGTCACCGGCAAAGGTACTGCTCCTCTCCGGAGTGCCGTAAGGCTAGCAAGCATGCGAGCCAGCTGAAATGGCTCGCCAAGGGGGACAACTGGAAATATTTCAGGGGGCCTGACAACTCCAAGAGGGTGCAGGAATGGAGAGATGCACATCCCGGATACTGGAGGAAGCACAAGAGGAACCCACCCGTGTCGCCACCGCTGCAAGAGCCCGCGCTCAAGCCCACGCCTGTCTATGACGAACGCCGCCTGCAGACTACGTTCGATGCGCTGCAAGTTTTCGTGATGAGGCTGAAGCTGGTGATAGTCGGCCTTGCGGCGCGGATGACTGGAAAAGATGCGCAACAAGAGGGCTTTGGCACGGTTCTCGACGAATCCTACCTTATGGGCAGAACGATCTACGGAATTTAATCCGGAGACCGAACTGCGAGGTGGAGGATGAATGGGATCGGGCCTGAGAGGGTGAACGAGCTGTCCGAGAAGGTGGTGTCGTTCTATGAGAATGGATTTGGAGGTAGCCCTGAAGGATTGAAGTATCTGGAAAGCCGGGGGTTTTCGGACAATGAGATCCTGCGGCGGCACAGGATAGGATATGCAGACGGCAGGCTAGCCAGGGCGCTGCCGAAGCGCGGAAAGGCAATAGACGACCTTAAGGCGATGGGAATCCTGCTGGAGGACGGAACTGAGAGGTTTCTGGGATGCGTGGTGACACCGTTGACTGACATCGACGGCAGGATAAGGGGATTCTACGGAATAAATGTGAAGGACCGCCATGAGCATCGTCTGCCTGAGAGGCCGCCG
>CAZRKP010000097.1:0-3579 GCA_964600895.1 uncultured Victivallis sp. | reverse complement strand
GGGCCGAATACGAAATTCAAATAAGACGGCCCATCTGGGTAATCTTTAACGTTCGCAGGAGGAAATAATGAAAGTTTTATTTTATGCGTTTTTTATCATTCTTATTGCTTGCGTAGTTGGATGTTCCACTTACACAACCGAAGATGATGAAACACGACCACCTTATGATGCAACCATCACCGATAATCAAGCCCTTGACATAGCTGAGGCAACATTTCGCTATCAATTCGAACACAACGTTTCTGGAAAGAATCAGAAAACATATTACCTGTTGCTCTTTGGCAAGGATCCCTCCCCAGAATTTCTAGCTCGCTTCAAAGACAATCAGCCACCCGTCCGAAAAGGATCAGATTTTACGGAGGGAGAGATAAAGTTCAAAGTTGTGGATATCGAACGAATTTCTGACACCAAGGTTAAAGTCTATGGTGGATACTATGAGGGAAACGTCAGCGCCTCTGGAAGTAATTATAACGTTGAGCTAAAGGATGGCAAGTGGATTGTTACTGGTGAAGATTTGCTTGGGGTATCATAAACTGCGAACTATTTAGATTGACCGAACCGGTGAAGCACCGGTCCGGTCATTATCGAGCGTTAGGTATTGATATATTCTATTTCACAGAGGAATATTTATGAGAATTAGAATTCATAATATTATACTGGAACTAGAAAAATATTTATTTCTTTTCATATTTATTTATATTATCGTTGGGGTTCTTTTCTTGCTATACTTGGATATCAAGGACTCTGTATTGTTTGGAATATATTATGGCGGACCTTTGCTTGTATTGATAATATTTGAATGGATTTCGATGCGAAAACATAAAACGATAGTTCCAGAGCATAAAGATAAATAAACACCTAACTAGATAGCATGCATCGAACGGCGAGTACGCCGTCGGAGATGCTTGGGCGTTAGCAGAGAGACAAAATGACTTATCGAGAGAAATATAATTTCAATGTCAGACATGTTGGAGTTAAAGTTGCAATCATATTTGCAGCATTCATTATTTTCTTATTTACTGCCATGTTTGCTTTTGGCCCACAATATGGCCTAGCCTTATTATTGACAGGCGCTATTATTTATGTTGTCTTAGCAAATCGAATAGTAAAAAGATGCACTTGTCATAAATGCGGGAAACCAATCCTTTTCACCAAGAATTATCAAAAGAAAATAAGGTTCTCATATATACTTCCAGATGATTTTAAATATTGTCCGTATTGCGGGATAGATTTTGACAAGGAAATAGTAGAAGGAAATGCTAACTAGATGGCATTCATGGAACGGCGAGTACGCCGTCTATGATACCTGGGCGTTGGGCACCAGAGATATTATGGGAATTGAACACAAAATATTATTTGAGGGTGCGACATCAATTGATCTTGATCGACTCTTGCGAGCCGAGTCTTCATTCGTCGAATTCAAACCTCAATATGGCAGTTATGAGTTCCGATCAAAAGGAAGTTCAAAAGACAGTATGCCAGATGCCGAAGCGAGAATCGAAACAAATGGTCTATACTTCTGTGACTATGGAGGCGAGGGATCACGCATACTGGCAAACCTCATAAACACCTTGTCGGCTCATTATGGAAAAATTGAGAAAAGAGAATATGAATAAACAAAGCAAATACCCAACCATTTCCATTCAGCCAACCTCGGCTCCGCCGGTTGGCTGATAGATAGGCGTTCTGCATGGGATACACTATGCTATGTGGCAGCAGAAAAAATAAAATTACCATGAAATCAAGAAATTATTTATCAACGCTCATTATCGGAGTGTCGTCTATCCTCCTGTGCTCCTCCTGCTATGTGCTAACAAGCGAAAGTGGTTCCAAGGGAAATGAGATGAATCAGAGGTGGACTGGATGGGAAAAGGACGGGCTGAAAGGAAAAGTCAAAGAACATATCGAGATTTATTACAAGGTTCAGCATGTTAAGGAAATGGAGAGCAAGACTATTTCCAAGTATGATGTCAAGGGGAATAAAACGGAAGTGACATGCTACAATATTGAGAATGCAAATGAATCTTTACTGGGAAAGGATGTTTTTAAGTATGACAACAATGGAAATATGATCGAGCAGGTACGGCATAAGGCAGATAGAGCCTTAGCCATGAAGATTATTTTAAAATATGATGACAAGGGGAATCAGGTTGAAGAAGATTACTATGATCCATATGGCGGCTCTTTGGAAGGGCAGGATATTTACAAGTACGATAACAAGGGAAATCGGATAGAGCGGATAGATTCCATTTCATGCAGAAAGTGGATTTACAAATATGATGGCAATGGAAACCAGATTGAAGAGGTATTCTATGAAGGAGATGGCTCTTTATCAACCAAACTTATTTACAAATACAATGACAAGGGGAAGAAAATTGAATGTGCAGGATATGATGCAAAAGGGTTAACACACAAACTTATTTATAAATATGATGACAAGGAGAATCAGGTTGAAGAATGCTGCTATAATTTCAAGATTGAAAATGGGGCTTTAACTGACAAAACAATCTGGAAGTATGATGATAAAGGAAATCAGATTGAAGAGGAATTCTATCAAGTTAACTATCCAGATATAAGGACAAAGCGTATTTATAAGTACGACGACAAGGGTAACCGGACTGAAGAGGGAGTATATTACACAAAAGGGGTCCTGTCAGAACTAAAAACTTCATCATATACATATTATTAAATTGATTTGAAATATATGCAGAACTATGTGCCTTCTCTTAACGGCTTTCAGCCGCAGGAGAGGCTTGAACGTTAGATATACCATGAAAAATAATAAAAAAAGAATTTTATGTCTTGGTTGTGCATCATTCGTCAATAAGGTGTCAGGGAATATTGCTTACTGCCATAAATGTGGAAAAAGTATTAAATTAACGGACTACAAACAGCTCTTTCAGAAGGTGTCCGATTCAGTTAGATACGGATATATATATAGGAAGTCATATGAAGAACAATTAAATAAATATGGAGATATTCGTATAGTATACTGCCTTAACGGGCATCCTGAGGCATTAAACTGGATTGCGCTTGCCATATTTAGTGGAATAATCGGTGGAGCTTCCTGGGATACTGTCAAATTTGTAATTAATAAGATAAAAAAACAACTTGCCTCAAAAGAATTACAGGAAATTAATTTTCTTACAAATAATTCTAGCCGTGATGAGTTTTCCCTTTACCTAAAAGAATACAATGATAATTATCTTTCCACTGATGCCAATGGATTAGTAATATTCCATATTGTGAAGGAAAAGTTTATTGATGATACATGCAAGTTAAAGATAAAGTCGAAGTCAAAGTTAACGGCTTCTTTATTAATAAAAACATTTAAAAGCAATTACCTTAAAACAATCTCAAAAGGACCATCAGGCAAAAGCAGGATATCATTAACAAAAAAAGAATTGTCAAATATATGGAAAAACATTGATTTATCGGGATGACATATCTAACCATATTAGTTCTGACAACTTCGCTTCGTTTGTTACTAGACCATGGAACATTACATGTATAAAATAATCACAATTACTATTCTCTCGCTTCTTATTACCGGATGCGGTATCTTCGATGATATAAACA
>CAZRKP010000096.1:0-3717 GCA_964600895.1 uncultured Victivallis sp. | reverse complement strand
TTACGACGATGTGCTTTTCCCGATGGGGAAATACGGGCAGATGTCCAGGGGACAGGTGAACAACGAGGTCAGCGGGTCGTTCTATGCCTTCTATTCCGACTATATGAAGGGGGATCTCACAAAGCAATCGACACCTCTTCTGAGTGTACGTTTCGCTCTGGCAGAGGTTTTCATCTGCCCGTCCAACCGCAGATCTGACAACGGTAGGATCCCATACATGCAATGCGCAGGTTCGTCATATGACCGTGTGTTCAAGCTGGGAAGGCTCTGCACTGCAGCTGCCGCCTGGGTCCCCGATAAGACGCCTGCCCTCTGGGCCGACAGATGCAACAGGGTGGAATATGCTGGTGTACAGACTGGCGGATTTGCCGAGACTAACCACGACAAGGACAAAGCTCCCCCAAAAGGTGGAAACGTAGGTTCGGCCGACGGATCGGCCGTCTGGTTCACCTACAAGTCCGGCAACGGCATACATGACAACGTGCAACAGCAATATGTGGCGAATGGAAGCAATCTCGGTGGTGACTACGTGGTCCCGTCAAATTCAATCTGGCCGCACTGTGACAGCAGCGGCAACCTCTCTCTTTCATACGGCTACTATATGGTGACAGGTGGAATCGCCAGAGCGCTCGAGCCTTGGTTCTGAACCTATCCCATAAAAACACAAATTTATCCTTTTGACTCCTTGAAATCACAATTCACTCGCCTATTGTTATCTTTATTGTTATTAAATTTGATAACATTAATACGGGGTCTGCCATGAAATCGGTATATTCTCTGCTGGCAAAATTTTTCGCCATATCCCTTCTCCTCTCATGCATCACAACCAATGGCCAGGATGCCAAACCTGTTTCCCTGTTCGATCCGCCTGTGACCCGCGAGGATCTCGACAGGACCACTTTCACCGAGTGGGTGGACGGCAAGGAAGGCAAGGTGCTGATGGAAGGCAAGGAGGCTGAGCCTGCCCGGGTGATCTGGACCCGCAACTCGCGTCCGGAATGGAACGGGGTATCATCTTTCGCCAATGGAAAAACACTTGGACCGCGTCATCTCCGCATCGGCTTCACAAAGCCAATACAGATTGGCACGGTAATGACTGCTGGAAACTGCCGTGTGAGTGTTCTCAAAGCAGATGCCACATATCCCGGGGACATGGCAGACGATTCGCAGTGGCTGCCGGCGGAACGGATCGCAGGAGACAAAATCCTCAAGGCAGGAGAAGGATTCCTGCTGTGGATCCTCCCCCCGGACACGCAGACGCGCGCCATCAGGTTCACCCACGAGCCAAAGGCTACTGACCGCTCCTATGCGGGAAGCCTTGGCGGTGTCTCCCTGTTCTCCGGACGTTTTGCGAATCTCGCACCTCAGGCCAGGATCATGGCTTCCGTTAATGAAAACAAGACCGGGGTAATTACAAATGAAAGGAACGACTGCTGGGGTGCATGGGACAACTGGAACGACACAAATCCTCCGAAGCCGGTCGCGGAACAGTCTCCATGGCTTATATTCATATGGCCGGAACCAGTAACAATCTCAGGTCTTGCGGCAGTGTTCGGCGGGTTCGGCTCAGCCGAAGTGCAGACCTATGCAGGCCCGAAGGACAGGCATCCTGCGGAAGCAGTTGATGCTGACTGGAAACTCGTAAAGTCATTCACCAATCTTCAAAGCTGGTATCCGCTACAGCTTCCTGTTCAGATGATGGACTTCGGTACAAATGTCACAACGAAGGCTATCCGTATCCGCATGACAAAGGTCGCGCCAGAGAGCCATCCACATCTCAATGGAAATACAAAGAATGGCCTCAGGATATGGCTTGATGACATGTTCGTATTGCGCCCACTTGGCAAGGAACCTCTCACTGCTGCACTGCCGAAGAAGATTGAAGAAGTCAAGATCAATCCTCCGATTCCAATACCGTTCAAGCTTAAGGAACCGTCATACGTAACTATTGTTATCGATGATGCAAGTGGAAAACGAATCCGCAACTTAGTGAGCGAGACGCAGTTCCCCGCCGGCGACAATATTGCATGGTGGGATGCCATGGACGATGTCGGACGCGATCCCGAGGCCGCACGCCATGGACTCTACCATGTTCCTGGAAAATTTGTTGAACCTGGGACATACAAGGTCAGGGCCCTAAGCTACAAGGCAATCGATCTTTTCTACGAATTCCCAATCTATACCGCGGGAAGTCCGGCATGGAACACTGCGGACAGCACCGGGGCCTGGCTCAGCAACCATACCCCTCCATGCTGCACGATGTTCGTTCCGGCAAACCGCAACCAATACGGCAAGGATCTCATTTATATAGGAAGTCATGTTTCGGAAGGAACACACGGACTCGCATGGGTCGATCTCGACGGAAAGAAGGTCGGCGGCGTGAACTGGGTCGGTGGACACTGGACCGGAGCACAGTTCCTGGCATTTGATTCCGGTGACAAGGCAGACCCGAACGTAAATGTATTTGTCGCATCGAACTTCGAAGGTGAACTCAGGCTTACCGCGATGACGCGCAACGGGGAGAAACAGTTCTTCAAGATCGGCAAGAAGGAGGACGGAACAAAGTATGAGACCGTCGGCATCGCCGCACGCAACGGGATCATAGCATCCAGCCTAAACAAGAGCGGCAAGATCATATTTGTCGATGTCGCATCTGGCAAGCAGGTCGGTGAATTTGCAGTCACCTCACCAGCAGGAATCACATTTGATACAAAAGGTAACCTTCTGGTTCTTTCCGAAAACAAGCTTCTGAGGTACCGTCTGACGGAACTTCCGCCTAAGGAACTTCCTCAGCCTGATGTCCTGATCTCAAAGGGATTGGAACAGCCGGTACAGGTCATCACCGACAATGCCGACAACATCTTCATTTCGGATCGCGGTACAAGCCACCAGGTCAGGGCATACAACGCCGAAGGCAAGTTTGTAAAGAACATAGGAAAGAAAGGAGCTCCCAAGGCCGGTCCATACGATCCACTGCACATGAACAATCCCGCCGGGCTGACGATCGACAGCAAGGGCCGGATCTGGGTCGCTGAGCAGGATGAATATCCGAAGCGTGTGAGCATCTGGCAGTATGACGGGACATTCGTAAATGCATTCTACGGTCCTGCCGAATATGGTGGTGGCGGATGTCTCGATTCCCAGGACAAGACACTCTTCTATTATAAGGGAATGGAGTTCAAGCTTGACTGGGACAAGGGCGCAGACAAGCTGACAAAAGTCTATTGGCGTCCCGATGGCAGCGGAAATCTTGCGGAAGGATTCGGGGTCGGTGGTGCTCCCCAGACAGCAATTTACGCGAACGGCAAGAAATATTTTACGAACTGCTATAACAGCAATCCGACCAACGGATGTTCACTTGTGTCAATTTGGATCGAGAAGGACGGGCTTGCGAAGCTCATGACAATGATCGGCCGTGCGAACGACTGGGCACTGCTGAAGACAGACAAGTTCCTCTCCTGCTGGCCACAGGGACTTGAACCCAAGGGCGACTACTGGAAAAACCAGGCGTTCTGCATATGGAACGACTTGAATGACGATGGACAGCCACAGCCTGATGAGGTCAAGATCACAAAAGGAAGTTCCGGAGGTATAATCATTATGCAGGATCTCTCGGCTCTCAACTCGAGGATTGACGAGAAGACAACCCGCTTCCTCGCCACCAAGTTCACTGCTGGCGGAGCTCCGATATACAGTTTTGAAAATTCAGAGGTCCTG
>CAZRKP010000095.1:0-3917 GCA_964600895.1 uncultured Victivallis sp. | reverse complement strand
AGGTTATGATCATCGTGGCGGCACGGACATCGATGTCCGGATGCAGAGCCTGGTTTATCCTCTGGTAGCTCCATTTTGACTGCTCTATTCCGTCGTCTTTCATCGCCTTGTGATCAACTGCGATTCCATATTCAGAGAATCCACCCCAGTTGGAAGACAGCCCCGGCTTGAGTTCTGCAGGCGCGCCGACCCTTGTGACAAGATCAGCAACCTTGTAGTTGCGCACCTTGTTTCCGAGCTTCACGACTCGCCCGATGCTCTCATGTCCGATGATTGTCGGATAATTCACTTTGAACGGAAGGCGTCCTTCGAGCAGATGGTTGTCTGTTCCGCTGCAGGTGGAGCCGTAAAGTATTTCACACAGCGCCTCGTATTCCTTAGGCTCAGGAACAGGCACATCCATAACTGACAATTTACCTATTTTTTCAACAACTGCTGCTTTCATTTTTTAATTCCTTATGATGCTGGTTTCTTGATGCCGGATCCAATTTCTTAACTTCTGACTCCTGTCTTCTGAATTCCATTTCCTATACTTATCACTGCTTACTGCTTACTGCTTACGACCGACGACCGACGACCGACGACCGACGACTTTTCCTACTCCCACTTTATCGTTACTCCCATTATATCCTTGTCACCCTTGTTGATCTTCTCAAATGTAGCCGGAGCGTCCTTGTATGAGATCCTGTGCGTGATCGCCTTGCCCCAGGGGAGAATTCCGGCCGCCATGTTCTTGATCACTGCCCTGCGGCATGGCTGCCATCCGTCATCGCAAGGGAAGAACATCCTGAGCCTTCTTCCGTGGGCTGGCAGGAAGTTGAAGGGTACTGGAGCACTTCCATAGTTTCCCTGCCAGATGTATGAGCCATGTGTTTTGCAGAGTTCGATGGTAGGGTTGATACATGCCGGGATTCCAGTGCTTTCAAATACCGCATCCGCACCGTCAGGAGCAATCTTCTTCACTTCATCCTTCACGTTCTGCTTTCCTGCATCGATCAGGTAATCGGCGCCGAATGCTTTCGCCTTTTCAAGCTGTTTGGGGTTTATGTCTGCGGCAATTACCACGCATCCACGATGAGAACATGCGGCTATGACGCCAAGTCCAATCAGTCCGCAACCATAGACGACGACGATCTGGCCCATCTTCGGGCTTGCCATGTCAACACCGTAAAGTCCGACTGCAGGTAGTACGAACATCGATGCCTCTTCCATCGGTGCTCCCTCTGGCATGTGATAAGCACCATGTGTCGTATTTGGAGCAATTACGATATTTGAACAGTGCGTTCCACTGACACATGAGACTTTCTGTCCGTCAGGCAGCTTCATCGATGCATTTCCACGGAAATAGACTTTGTCTCCTTTCTTGAAATTGCTTATTCCTGAGCCGATTTTCTCGACTATCCCTGTGCCCATGTATCCGGTGCAGAGAGGGTAGGGGCCCCATGAGATCTTGTTCCTCACAAGTGCGAATTCGGTCCCGATGCTTACTCCGGAATAAACTGTCCTGATCGCAATCTGGTCGTCCGCTGGATCCGGGAGTTCCACATTCCTAATGCTGAAATTCTGCTTCTCGTCGCAAATCAGTGCTTTTGCTGGTATCATGGCTGGGTCTCCATTTTGTTTTCTTTCATGCCCTTAAAGATAAGATGGAATCCTTGTCCGGTCAATGCGATGAAATATTCATTAATAGCACAATATATGCATTATGAGTAATCCTGCGGATTCCTTATGTCAGGCTCCACCTGTTTTGACAATTCCCTTTTCCATGGTAACTTGATGGCAGGCGACAAAAGTATAACCGCCGTATTAGCATTAAATATGCGCAGTTAAAAATAAACAGGATGAATGGATGACTGCAAGAACCGGAAGATGTTTTAAGAACATGCCTCACGGCATTGACTACAAGCATGATGCGGAATCAATATTGAATAAGTTTGTAGTTAAGCCCGTGAGGGCTGTTCTTATAAAATGAGGCAAGGCTCTATCATATGCGTGAAAAATTGAACTATGGCCTGATAAATCCCCGAATCAATCTTCAGTGGGCTGGTTGGTGGGAGCCGGGTTACGTGGAACAGGGGCGTTACCTATACGACCACGAACTTGTAGTGTTCACCGCAGGCAGGTCCCAGGTCGTTGTCGGGGAAAAATCATTCTCCTGCAGCAGGGGTGATGCGATCATAATTCCTCCCGGGGTGCGTCACTGGACAAGGGCGATCGATGGGAAGGTAGAAAGGCACTGTTTCCATTTCGACTGGCTTCAGGAACTACCGGAGGTGAAACCACCGTATGTCTACGAGTCCGTGAGCAAGTTCGTCCGCAGATTAAGCAAACCTGCCCCGAAATGGCTCGGGATCAAGATGCCATTCTATTCATCTGCAATTCCGCTGCAGAGACTCCTCCCGCTTCTTGCTCCTCTCGAGGACAGAAGCGATGATCCTCTTGGACAGTTGCGGCAGCGCGGACTTTTTCTCCAGCTTCTTTCCGAAGTCATCTCTTCCCATGGTGTCGGAACTAAGAAGGTTCATGCCGGTAAATCCCTCCGGCTTGTGCAGATGCTGAAACAGAGGATCGAAAATGATTTTAGAAAACCGCTGTCGATTGGCGACCTTGCGGCTGAATTCAAGGTGACTCCTGTCCATATGATCCGGGCTTTCAGGCAAGTAGTCGGCATGAGTCCGCTTGAATATGTGCATCGGCTCCGCCTAGATGAGGCATACAGGCTTCTCTCAGCGGGAGACGGCTCAATGAACATTGCGGAAATCGCAGAGTCGGTGGGATTCGATGATCCAAACTACTTCAGCCGCCTCTTCCGCAAGAAGATGGGTTGTTCACCATCATCAGTTACAGGGATTAGCTAACAGTTATACGTGTGCGGGCGAGGTACGAGATCCACACAACTTTCCTTGTTAGGCCTTATTGTGTATTCTCTTTCCGACGATTGATTGGGCAAGTTGATGTTTTTGGGAATTTGGTATCAGTTCCCTTAAGTGTCCAGGGATTGATTCGTTTGCGTCGATATGACGCAGAACTTCAAATCCGTTTCGCAAATAGACTTTCAACGGCAACATGCCGGCCCAATTGTTGAACTCGGGAAAATCATCAATTCCCGAGATAGCAATCACAGCCATGTAATCTTGCTCAACTGCCCACTCCAGGGCTCTCACAAGAAGTCCTGAGCCTATGCCTTTACCGTAGTATGATTCATCGTTTCTATCCTCAGGCTCAAGCTCCTTGGTTCTGCCTACATGATAACAAGAAAGACCAAGCAGAGGAACTTTTACATTGAGTTCCTGCAAGGTTAGTTTGGGGTCTTCGTTGCCACGTTGCCAACCTGACCATGGTGGTGCAAATGGATTTCCAAGGCCTTTTTTATCTATCCTGTAAAACCAGAGAGAACCGACAAAAGCAGCATTGTCATAGGCCCCAATTCCAAGAGCACCTTGATAATCCAGAAGTCGTTGCTTTTCTTCAAGAGACTCGGGCAAGCATCTCAATATGTCTCTGTCAGGATTCAGCAAATCTATTGGTTTATAATGCATGTTTATTTTCTTTAATGGCCGAACGCCTAAGGCCTACCGAACGGTACTCCGTTCGGTGAGGGCGATAGTTACATCCGTATTTCTAATTTATTTATTCGTATCTCTTTAAAAGATTCACTCTTATGAATATCGCCAATGCCATGAAGAATCAATTGAATTTTACCCGGGATAATCCACGTAACAGAATAGTCAACGTAGCTTTTTCCGGAAATTACGTAATACTTAATTTTAGGATCTTCATCTCTTATTATATCTTTTAATTCTGAATCTAAATCTGTTTTATTCTCAAGCACAAAAATTCTTGCTCTATTCGTCAAGTCATCAATTTCTTCTTTTGATAAAGAAGTAGATCCTTCGATTCTAATATTAGACTCTTTT
>CAZRKP010000094.1:0-4602 GCA_964600895.1 uncultured Victivallis sp. | reverse complement strand
GCAGTTTTTTTCCCGCCACGGCGGGCAAGCCTTGCTGCCTATCCATAATTTATTGTTGCGCGCCATTTGTCAATTTTTAGAGGTACCCTTAATTAGGAAGTTTGTTTGAGATTTCTTACGTGTTATCGAGGATATGATAACTCGCAACACCTATTTGCCTGCAGGTTTTATCTCGCGACAGCGTTTCTTGAATTCGGACAGCACCTGTCGCAGCGTGTCGTATTTTACTGCATCAACCGCATCCTGGGTATCTATCAGGAATGTCGGTTCGCTTATTTTTTTCTCGCCTTCGCCCTTGACTGTAAGTATGCAGTCGTTGTCCTTCACGTTCCAGAGGTTCATATATACTAGAAGAGTAGCATCACGGTTGGAACCCGGAAAAAGGCAGGCTCCAATGATCGTCAGATCGAGTATTGCAGCCGGATTCAGGTATTTGTTGACCTTTATAACACCCCTTAGCGTCAGCAGGGCATCGACATCATGCTTCTTTGCCTCCCCAATGAGATAATTGATGTCCTGCATACTATGCTGGTTGTCGTCTGGAATGATGAAGTATTCCGAAAGATATTTCAGTTCGACAAGGTTGTCCAGATATGAAGCTATCAGCTGCATGTCTCCCGTGCTCCAGATCCAACGGTCCTCGAACTGCCCTGACCGCGTCATGGTCTCCATGTCGGCATACACCGCAACCTTAAGCGGTATCTTCAGCGTATTGGGACTGGAGGACACCCGGTCGAGATTGACATCTGCCAGCCTTCTTTCAGCAGCCTCCCTGTTGAATCCGGTGGTGCAGCCTGAAAGGTAAATCAGCAGAAGCGCCAAAATTATTGAAATGTTCTTCATATCTCCTTCCAATATAACATGGAGCCCGGCAAGGACAACTAGAATTATCAAAATTTGGAGTTTCGGCACAGGAGCGTAATGCCATATCCATTTTGCTTGCCCCTCTGCGTTGTCGTCACCTCACATTCTTGCATTTATAGCTTGACTTTTCAGGTAATAGCGTTATAGTACCTTTAAAGGGCAGTAGAGGTAAGAAGAGTTGATCACGAATTGAGGCAACTTGTCATCCCAGAATCCTTCAAGCCCCTTTTCACCGTTCTTCACGTAGGAGTCCATTACCTTTTGAATATACTTCCCGACCTCCTCTGAATTGTCTTTCTCCACATACGAATAAACCGGCTTATATGGAGCAAATGAAGGTATCTCCTGCTTACGAGTTGTTATTCTGAAAACCTGGATCGCAAGCAGGCATAGCACAATGACAAGGACTGCTATCTTGAATTTCCGGGAATGCCAATCAATCAGAGGAGGCTTGTTGATTGCCATCGTTGTCTCCTCCATGCGCTTTTTCTTGCGATCGGAGACTTCACCGGAAAGGGATTCGAACTCCTCTTTCCTTTCCGCCTTCTTACGTTCTTCCTCCTGGCGCTGTTTTTCATGAACAAGCTTGGAGGCTTCACGTATGTCTTTGTGGCTCATATGCGTCTCGCCTTGTTTTACTTGAGGATGTCCGGCTCGCTGAAGCTGATCTTTTCAATGATGCACTTCCCCGCCGCAGTTCCGCTCTGCTTGAGCTTGGCTATCGCCTTCTTACGCTGGGCAACAGGCAGTTTCTTGTCCAAGGCCTCGCTTATTGTCTTTGTCATTCCTATAAGTGTCGCAGCATCGTTCCTTATCCTCGGATCATCGTCAGCAATGGCGGAATTGGAGATGAGTGCCATCGAGTCCTTGTCCCCGAGGATGGCGAGACCGCTCAGCGATTCATATCTGAATGCCTCTGACTTTGAGGAAACAAGCTTCTTGTAGATGTCGAAATATTTCTTGTCAGCGGTAAAAGCCAGATAATGGAGCGCATCGCCCCGCTTGTCCATTTCGACCTTCTCGTCAAGGACTATCGCTGCGAGCTTGTCGGCAACTCCCGGATAAAGGCTGATCATCCCTTCGGTGGCGACCTGTGCCGCTGTCATTACATCTACTGTCTTGTCCTGAGTGCCATATGCCCAGATGTCGAGTGACTTCAGGAAGAGCTCCTTGTGCACCTTCTCGTCGTATATGAATGTCTTCAGTACTATCTGGTTGTTCACCTCGACCATCTGCTCTCCAAGTGATTTCTGCGGAGACGCGGCATCCTTTGCCTTTCCCGCATCCTTGTCCTGGGCGAACAGCATGATCGGCACTGAAATACACGCGAAGAGACATGTGAATAGAAACTTTTTCATAAATGTTTTCCTGTAGATTTTTTCTTCTGCATTGGACAATACTTTCAGGAGGGGACATGTCAAGAACCCCATGCCATTTTCCCATATTTATCCATTATTTCTTTTTGCGCACTTGTCTTGCAAGTTCAGTCTGACTATATTCAAAAAAATTTTCAAATTCTCGTGCAAAGGGGTTGGATCTGTGAGCTCAAAGAAGTTTTTCGACATAGGCGAAGAGATATGGAACAGGAAATACCGCTATGAGGGATCAAACGGACTCCCTCCGGACAAATCCGTCAATGACACCTGGCGCCGTGTAGCCAGGGCTGCGGCATCGATGGAAAACAAGCCGAAGGAATGGGAGGAGAAGTTCTTCGGGATCCTTGAAGGATACAAGTTCCTGCCAGGCGGCAGGATCCTCTCCAACGCCGGAACCGCGAGGGCCGCGGTCACAATGTTCAACTGCTATGTGATGAACAGGATCGAGGACTCGATCGAAGGGATCTTCGACGTGGTCAAGGATTCCGCAGTGACACAGAAGCAGGGCGGAGGCGTCGGATTCGACTTCTCCACGATAAGGCCGGCCAACTCGCATATCAAGGGCTGTGAGGCAAAATCCTCGGGACCGATCAGTTTCATGCAGGTGCTGGATTCCACTTGCCGTACCATCATGAGCGCGGGCCAGAGACGTGGTGCGCAGATGGCTGTCATGAGATGCGACCATCCGGACATACAGGAGTTCATAACCGCAAAGCGTGGAAATGCCAACCTCCACATGTTCAACCTTTCCGTGGCAATAACCGACAAGTTCATCGAAGCGGTCAAGAAGGGCAAGGACTGGAACCTGGTATTCGACGGCAAGGTGCACAAGACGGTCAAGGCCGTAGAGCTCTGGGAACTCATAATGAAGTCCACCTACGACTATGCCGAACCGGGCTTCATCCTGATCGACCATATAAACCAGATGAACAACCTTTATTACTGCGAGAATATAACTGCCACCAATCCATGCGGCGAGCAGCCCCTGCCTCCCTACGGTGCATGTCTTCTCGGCTCGGTGAACCTTACCCGTTTCGTCAGCAATCCGTTCACACCGAAAGCAAAGGTGGATTTCTCCGGAATTGAAAATACCGTCAGGACCGCCGTTCGCTTCCTCGACAACGTAATAGAGATAAGCGGATATCCTCTGGAACAGCAGAAGGAGGAGGCGCACAGGAAGCGCAGGATGGGCATAGGGATCACTGGTCTTGCGGATCTGTTCATCTTCATGAGGCTCAGGTATGGTTCACACGAATCCATAAAACTCGCCTCCGACATCATGAAGCTCATCACTCACAGCGCATACGAAGCAAGCATCGCACTCGGTTCTGAAAAGGGCATCTTCCCGCTCTTCGACAAGGATAAATATCCCAAAGGTAAATTTATCGCGACTCTTCCTGCGGAAATCAGGAACGGCATCGCGAAACACGGGCTGCGGAATTCGCACCTCACCTCCATCGCTCCGACCGGCACGATCAGCCTTTTTGCAGGAAACATCTCCAGCGGAGTCGAACCGGTTTTCGCACTGACCTATGACAGGAAGATCCGTAATACCACCGAGCACGATGTCAGCGTCGTCGAGGTCTCGGACTACGCCTACAGGCTCTACAGCAGCCAGAAGCACGCCGGCAAGTCGAAACTTCCTGATTATTTCGTGACTGCCGACAATGTCACTCCGGAGGAACATGTCAAGATCCAGGCCGAAATTCAGAAATATGTCGACAGTTCCATTTCCAAGACGATAAACGTCCCCACCAGCTATCCCTACGAGAAGTTCAAGAACATATACATGTATGCATATGAGCATGGACTCAAGGGCTGTACGACGTTCAGGCCTTCGGACAAGATATCCGGCATACTGATGAAGAAGGAGGACGGACAGAAGAAGCAGGAACAGAAACCCATCGACATCCCTCGTCCGAAGGAGCTCGAAGGCACCACATACAAGATAAAGACCCCTCTTTCACCCGATGCCCTCTACCTCACGATCAACGACATCATCGAGGAAGGTACCGGGAGGAGACGTCCATACGAACTTTTCATCAACACCAAGAACCTTCAGCATCTTAGCTGGATCGTGGCGATGACCAGGCTGATCTCGGCAGTATTCCGCAAGGAACCTGATCCGAGCTTCCTTGTTGACGAGCTCAAGAGCATCTATGATCCGAACGGCGGATATTTCTCCGAAGGCAAATACATTCCATCGTTGGCCGCCGACATCGGGCTTGTCGTTGAAAAGCACCTGACAAAGATCGGGATGATAAAGAAGAACGGAAACGGAAATCCTGCTCCGGTGCCGGTTGCAGATGACAAGAAGAAAGATAGCCAGAAGCAGGATCAGAGCAAGTTCATGATCTGCCCC
>CAZRKP010000093.1:0-4961 GCA_964600895.1 uncultured Victivallis sp. | reverse complement strand
TACCTCGAGAGTCTCCCAGGCTGGAGCCAGCAATGCCACCTGCATGCCATTCTTTCCATTGCATATGTCCAGCCGGCCATTTGAAAGCCTTACAAGATGCCCTTCCTCAAGAAGTTTCTTCACTGCCTTGCGTGCCGTCATGTGGCTTACACCCACGTTCTCTGCGATTACCCTCTCCGACGGAAATTTTCCAACCTGATAGTCTCCCGCCGAAATCCTGGCGGAAAGCCTGTCGGCAACGATATCATATTTGCTGCGTCTCATAAGTCTCCAGTATTCAGTGTTCAGTATTCAATATTCAGTGACTACATTTCTCGCCATCTGGAACCAGTTCATTTATATTCCTGCTCACCCATCAGGATTGGTTTTGGGTTCTGTACCAATCCGCAGGGTCTTACACCAGGTCCAGGCTTTCCCTTTCCACCAATATCCTCCTCCATCCTGTTTACATATTCAGTCAGCTTTTTTACTATCTCTGGATTCTTGTCAAAAAGATCTGTCGTTTCGCCGATGTCATTGTCAAGATTGAAAAGAAGGGGCTTCCTTGCTTCACCGGCAGCATCATCCTTGCCCTCCTCTTCTGCCTTTTCACCTTTGTCGTTGCTCTTGGGAGGATGGACAAACAGCTTCCAAGGACCTGACCGGACGGCCTGTATTGTTCCCCCATTGATATAGAAGAGCGCCTCGTGCGGAGAATCCTTTCTATTTCCGGAGAGTAAAGGCCAGATATCGAGCCCGTCGATGATCCTGTCCTTTGGAACTTCTCCACCAGCCAATGTCACCAGTGTCGGCAGTATGTCGATTTCACTTGTCATTGCATCACAGGTGCTACCAGCCGGAACTTTACCAGGCCACCATGCAAGCGTAGGTTCGCGCATTCCACCTTCCCAGGTACTTCCCTTGCCGCCACGCAAAGGGACTGCAACGCCTCCTGCCTTGCCCATGCTGAGCCATGGTCCATTGTCGCTGGTGAAAAGGACAAGAGTGTTCTTGTCGATATTGAGCTTGCGCAAGGTTTCTAGAATCTGTCCCGTACTCCAGTCAACCTCCTCCACCCAGTCGCAATACTCGCCGTTCTTAGATTTTCCCTTGAACTCAGGTCCCGGGTTGAGAGGAACGTGAACTGCAGTATGTGGAAGATAGAGGAAAAAAGGCTTGTCCTTGTTTGCAGTGATGAACTTCACTGCCTCGTCAGTATATAACCTGGTAAGCTTTGTCTGCTCCACAGGCGCTTCAGCAACCTTCCCATCTCGCAGGAGTGGAAGAGGTGGACGTTTCCCCTTCTTCATGTCGCCACCCATGTCATTGGAATACGGAAGCCCGACCCAATGGTCGAAACCGTGGTTCAACGGCAGGAATTCAGGTTGGTCGCCCAGATGCCATTTGCCGATGCACATCGTGGAATAGCCACGCTTCTTCAAGAGATCAGCCACAGTGATTTCATTCTTGCCCAGGCCCGTTCTGCCAGAAGGAAAGAGCACAGCACCGAGGGAGACCCGCTTTGCATAACAGCCTGTCATCACCTGGGCCCGGGATGGAGTACAGACTGGAGCGGCATAAAAACTTGTGAGCTTCATTCCTTCCTTGGCCATGCGTGTCAGGTTCGGTGTCCTGTTCAGCTTGGATCCGAATGGCTCGATGTCACCATACCCCATGTCGTCTATGAGAATAACTATGAAATTGGGTGGCCGTGCGTTGTCCGCGGCATTCAGGACCTGTGAAAGCATTGTGCTTGAAAGGAAGGCCACCGCACTGCCACAACCCGCCCTGAAAAGGAATTCACGCCGTGAATAACCGACTGTATCCATATATTCTCCCCGAATTATATACGGTTCCGGCAGATCAAAGGGCCAACATGCGCAAGATCCGGTATTGTATTTCAGCTTATCATATATGGTTTCCACCATAAAGACAAGCTATTAATAACATTATTGTTATATTTATATTGCATCTTGCTTATTATTAATATGTTACTATGTTTATATATATTTATATTATATACTGCTTGTATTTTATAGCATTTTGCTATATATTGAGATTATAAAGAAAAATCATGGAGGAACAGTCATGCGCTTATCACATCTGATTTCACCAGTCCTTATCGCTTTCACATTCACCTTCCTCGCGTCTGCCGCACCGGATCAGGGATATTCCAAGGTCAAGCCTGACCGCGCGGCTGTCATCGAAAAGCTCGAAGCGGGAACGGTCAAAGGCAAAGTTGATCTGCCTTGGAGGCTTTTCGTCCCCAAGGAAGCCAGCAAAGATAAGCCTCTTCCACTTGTGGTATTCTTCCACGGCGCAGGAAGACGCGGTACCGACAATGTCGGCCCTATGGAGCTCGCATGGAACTTCATAACCCCGGAAGCACAGGCGAAGAATCCGTGCTTCGTCCTTGCACCGCAGATGAACAAGGCCTGGGTCGACCATCCTTTCAGCAAAGGTTCTTACTCAGCGGACAAGGTGAAGATTTCAGATGAGATGCAGGAGACCCTTGATCTTGTCGAAAAGCTCATCAAGGAACGTCCGATTGATCCAAAACGCATATACGCAGTCGGCCAGTCAATGGGCGGTTTTGGAACCTGGGATGCGATGATACGCAAACCTGATCTCTGGACGGCAGGCGCCCCGATCTGCGGGGGAGGAGATCCCACCAAGGCTGAAAGCATTAAAAACATCGCTATCTGGGCTTGGCACGGTGAAAATGACAACACGGTACCCGTCAGTGGAAGCCGTGAAATGATCGACGCCCTCAAGAAGGTCGGCGCCAATCCGAAATACTCCGAGATACCGAAGGGTGGACACGGTGTCTGGGAAAAGGCGTTCTCCGACCCGAAATTCTTCGAATGGCTGTTCGCACAGAAAAAGCCTTAGGAGAATGGGATGGATTGCTGGATTACCGGCAACTGACGACCGAACACTACAAGGAGCATCATGCGACAGAGCAAATACATATATATTGTTGAAAGGATGACTGACAGGATACTCAGGGGCGATTATCATGTCAACGGAATCCCTGCGGAAAGAAATCTCGCCACAGAGTTCAACGTCTCATACCTGACCGCTCGCAAGGCGGTGCAGGAACTGCTACAAAATGGGCTTGTCTCCAGGATGCCTAACGGACGCCTAGAAATTAGCAAAAAGGATGATGAAAAACAGCTTCACATCGCCTTATTGGCGCTTGCATGGAATTCTACTGAGACGAACAGCTGCAACATCGCGTTAACCCAGCTATCCAAGAAGTTCAATTTCATCTTCAGAATAGTCTATTATTCCCACTGGGATGATCCGGTGATCGTAAATACTGTAAAGAATTTCGACGCCACTTTCTTGCTTCCCCCCGATCAGCCAGCGCCAGTCATTGAAAAAATAGTTTCCCGTCTGAGGGAGACGCAGAAGCAGTTCTTCGTGATAAACAATGACTGGACTCAGTTCGGTGTCCCGTCAATAATGATGTTCCCTCCAGTGTTCGTGCAGAAGATGCTTGACCACCTCGAATCGCTTGGACACAGGAGAATTGACTGCCTGAACGTACAGCGAGGACTGAGCGTCATACCAAGCCGCATCGCCCAATGGCGGATATGGATGGACTCCCATGGTCTCGAAGGCAACCTGTATGATGAACCTACGGAATCTGCCATCGAGCCGATCCCGATCGCATATAGGATTGTTGACAAGCTGATAAAGAAAGGAAAGTTCGACTGCAAGTCTCTCATCTGCATGTCGGAATCCGGAGCCATAGGCGCAATGCGAGCAATGTGCGACCATGGCATACGTCCAGGAAAGGATGTCGCCCTCTGCCATACTGATTCAGGGACAAACAGCGAATATGCCGTTCCCAGCATCACATCAATGGAAAAGGTCGACGAAAAGCTCTACCTGACCACCTGCATAAAATGGCTTCAGAAGAAGGAGCGCAGATGGGTTGGCCCCCTCCTCATCCAGCCACAGGACATAAAGGTAGTTGTCAGGCAGACGACAGTTCCGGATATAGACAAGAACAGGAAACCGGAACGCGGGAAGGAAGCGGAATGAAATTTGTAAATCCATCGAGATGCAGGATGCTAGATTCAGGATGCCGGATTAAATATCCAGTATCAGGCATCCAGTATCAAGCATCGCATTTCACCCTCATAGAACTTCTGGTCGTTATCGCAATCATCGCCATCCTGGCCGCACTCCTTCTGCCCGCGCTCCAGCAAGCGAAGGAAATGGCAAAGCTTGCTTTGTGCCTCAGCAACAAGAAGCAGATGGGGTTGGCTTTGAACTCCTATTCGGAGGATTTCCAGAACATCATTCCTGTCGCAATCACCGGACCAGACGACTGCACCTGGCGGACTTTTTATTTTGATGACGTGAATTATCTCGGAAATCTCGGAGTCACCGCATGCCCGAAATACACCAGGCCGAAGATAACTACCGCCAATGTCCAAACTGGATTTGATCCAATATTCACTCCGACCACTTTTCTTGTCTACAAGGAGAACGCTGCCAGATTTTATGTGGCCAACTTTGACGGCGTCAATGATTTTATTGGTTTCCGCCCCACAAAGATCTACAGGCCGGAGGAGATGATGTCCATTGTCTGCTCTTCCGCTGAAAAAGGATACAACACAACTTCTTATGGTGAAGGAACCGGAGGCAAGACCTTCAGGTTCAATGGTGGAACTACTTATGGTGGAGGCGCTGCAACCTATCCCTGGTTCGCTCACCGGACCTCTATGGCTGCAGAATTTTTTGATGGTCACGCAGAAGGAGTTACCATGACTCGGGTTACAAATGAAGTCACCAACGGCATGAGAAATGACGAAACAAGCACCGGAATCCAGTATTTCCTTGACAAAAAGGAAAACTTGATTACCGTGATACCATAAGCACAGAATATCTTGCATAGGAGGTTATCATGAACCAGGAATATCAGCAGTTGCCAGAAGACCAGCAGATGATGGATCAGGTTCCGCAGG
>CAZRKP010000092.1:0-5860 GCA_964600895.1 uncultured Victivallis sp. | reverse complement strand
CATATATGCACCGTTGAGGACAGTTTTACCTGAAGATTTGATGGATGAAGCCTTTCTGACGATTAGTGTCTTGTATCCGAGACCGCTGATGGAGATGTCGAGATTTATCTTGACAAGTTCCCCGTAGATATAGAGCGAAGTATCGGTGAGATCCCTGAATATCCTGTCGGTCATCTCACCGCGTTCCAGAATCTCGAAATCAAGCTTCTTTCCGCTCTCTTTCTCTAAAACCTCAAAATCCTTGAAACCGAGTTTTTCTGGGATATGCAGCCACATCGGTACATTTTCGCGGCGTTCGAATGGTGAAGGATTGAACACGACAATGGCGAGTTCGTTGTCCTTGACCTTTGAGTTGTCGATGTTCTTTAAAAGATGCTGGACGGACATGTTAAGCACGCCGTTGGAGATATTGATAGTCTGATCCAGTCTGTTCATCATATCGATCTCGATCTGGTCGACACCACATCCTGCGATTGTGTCGTGGGGATGGCATTTAAGGAGATATTTCCAGGCTGTTGTGATGAATTCCTTCGGATATTCCTTGCCGAGGATGTAGCTTGCAGCCGCAAAAGGTTCAGCGTTTCGGGAAAGAAGATTTTCAGCTTTTGCATTCTTGGCCTTTTGACGGGCGCGTGTAGCAGCGAGATAGAAATGGGTGCTCTTGACCTCGGACTTGCCAGGCCCTCCGAAACCAGGTCCGAATCTTCTCATTTCTCCGGAATGCTTCTCGATATTCATTCCTATCTTACTTACTGAGGCTTTCAGTTCCTTGGAGAACTGATCGAGACTGCTGTAAACAAGATCGTAGGCATCGTTCTTCTGCTTCTTGACCTTGTCGATCGCAAGAAGGCCCATAAGCGACGGGAAACAGGTGTCCATTCCGTTCATTCCAAGAACTATATTTCCAGGGAAATTCTTCTTTTCCTTCTCAACAAACTCATCGATTGCCTTGCCGATCCTGTCGATCTGGATGTGATATTTGCCATCCGCGACGAAGCCATGTTCGTACTTGAAACCATCACCGCAGAACATGAATGGAACCTCATCTCCACAGTAGTTGATTTCACGATCCCATGGAACAGGATCACGTTTCTTGGTCATCGGCCTGAAAACCTTGTCGAAAAAATTCGTGCGGTGGTATTTGATGCAGTTCGCAGCTGTGCCATCGGCGCCGATCCAGCTGTAGTAGTTTTCCTTGATGGTGTCTGCACCCCTGTAGAAGAAGACGCTGTCTATGTCGAATCCGGCATAGATCTGGGGGAGCTGGGAGACCTGTCCCCAGCCAAAAGGAGTGTATCCGAACTTCGAGACATTGCCGAAGGATTCAGCTACCTCGTGTCCGACGAGGAGGTTGCGGACGATGGATTCGCCGTTGAGATAAAAGCAGTCGGGAGCGGAATACCAAGGGCCGGCCCAGAGTCTTTTTGCAGAGACATATTTTTCCAGGAGCTTTTTCTTGTCAGGAAATAATTCGAGATAATCTTCAAGAGGTACAGCCTGTGAATCCAGCACGAACTGGAAGTCAGGGATTCTCTTGAACGTCTCCAGGAGATCCTCGAAGAACTTTACGGTGAGCATTCTTGTGAGCTGTGAATCGTAGGTCCATTCCCGATCAATGTGGTTGTTGGCCACAATATGAACTTTTGTCTTCATATATCTTTACCTTGGTGTTTTTATCTTAAGGGAACGTCGAATATCGAACTCTGAACACCGAATATCGAAGTATAACTCACTTCGAAATTCATGATTCGTTATTCGAAATTCTGCTGTTCAGTCTTTTTCATTTGGCCGGAACTACCCATATCTGCGGCTGGTGTATGAAGAAAGTCGTTGCCGCATCCCCCCAGGATGGATCGCCTGCGAGCCAGAGCTTGATCCAGCGTCCATTGCCCCAGATTTCCTTGGGTTCTTTCGAGCTGCGGGAGTAATATCTGATATACAGGGTCTTTGTCTTGAGTTTGTCGGCCTTGAAGTCGCTCGCCATCTTGTCAATGGTTCCCTCCTGGACTTCTTCGGTCGTGCCTTTGACCTCCTTGATTGTCCTCCAGGAATTGCCATCGATGCTGTATTCGATTCCGGCGCAGGTGTCCTTGACGAGTCCGTATTCAAACCTGCCACTGGAGAGGGTGAATTCCCCGATCGGCTTGTCGAAGGTGATCTTGTAGGTGAGTATGGCGTTTGTACCACCGTCGGTACTATGGAAAGTTCCCACCTTTCCCGGTTCAGGATCAGAGAACCTGCCCCTGAGTTCTCCATAAAGCTTTGTATTGTTGCCGTATGGAAGATAGATATGTGTGATATGAGTCTTGTCGAAATATTCCTGCTTCGGTCCATAGGCATAATTGTCCGCTTTTACGTCCTTGAAGTCCCGGGATATGTCCTTGCCAAGTTTGACTTGAATCCCTTCTCCTACTTCTTTCTTGTCCTCTTTTTTGTCCTTGGCATCCTTGCCTGCGGCATATCCAGCCGTTGCAAACAAGGCTGATACCAACGCGAGGACAATCAATTTCAGAACTCCTTTTTTCATATATTCCTCTTTTTTGTTTTTGTTCACGACTCCGGTTTTACGGAGTATCCCAGAAGGAAGGTCCTGTCTCCGAGACTCAGGAAATCCCCGGGCCATATGACCTTCCTGTTTATCTTCTCGCCGTTGACATAAGAGCCATTTCTGCTCTTCAGGTCCTCGACGATGATTGACCTGTCATAGACTATAACCTGAGCATGCTCCCTGGAAATGAACTCGCTTTTTATGTAGAAATATTCGCTTGCTTTTTTCCTGCTTACAATGAAAGTGGCCCCTGCTGGAGGAAGCTTCATCTTGATCGGACCGATGTCCTCGGACGCGAGGATCTCTGTGAACTTGAGGCATTCTGGAACCATAGGGGAGAAATTATATTCGGCTCCTCCGGTAAGTCCTTCGGGGATTACTACGGTTGCCTCTATGTTGTTTATCATTACCCCGGAAACGAGCTGGGCAGGCTGCAGCTCCTGTAACGGGCTTCCGTTGTATATCATGTCCACAAGTGGAATCAGGTATATGTTCTTTCCATGGGGAATGATCATCGCGGCAAATTCCGGACCTTCGAATTTCAGGTCACAGGAGGCATGTGAACCAAGCAGGTTGCATCTCCTGATATCCGCCTGCTGTTCTCCTTTCGGTGTCTTCAGGCTGAAGTATTCGGTCTTTTGTCCTTTGGCCGGAATGCTTCTCTTGGGACGGACTATGAAATTGGTCCTGCCTACTGTCAGGAGAAATGGGTTTTTGTCTTCGAGAACAGTGGTTGGGCTTCGAACTCCATTGACATAAGTTATGTTCTTTTCACCCCTTTCAATGACGAATATCTTGTGTCCAAGGTAAATTAGCGAGGTATGAACAGCATCAACATCATCATCGTCCTCTATTAAAATGTCGTTCTTCTCCTTGACGGAGCCGATTTTTACCATTGTCTTTCCGGGCGTGTAGATGGACTGAGTCCATTTTGTATAGCTCTGCCTGTATATGGATAGCTGGTCGGAGTATGCGCCCTGTCCCTTGATAAATGTCCCTGCACCCGGATAATGTTCGGTATAAGTGAAATCTACCGGTTGGTAGCCGCCTGTAGCGCTGGCGCTCTTGATTTTCTTAGAACCTTCAGGTCCTGGTACATAGGAAACGGTCGCATCTGAAACTTTGCCTTGATTAGCCATTTTGAACCCCCGATTGTTATGTGGCGCAGTTTATCTTTTTAAAGAACGATCCCGGATCTGAAGGCGTCCAGCGGATCGCGACAGGAGAGCCGCCTACCGGAATTTCCGGAAGTATCAGCTTTCCGTCATGGATGGTGGGCGTTGCGGAAATCGGGAGTCCAGTATTAAGATCGATTATCTCAATGCGTCTGAACTCAGGCGCATCGATCCATTCGATCGAACCGGATGGTTCCCTGTATTCGCCGCTTATACGGCCACTTTTCCATACAAAAGATACCACATCTTTTCCAACTTTAAACCAGTAAATCTGGGGAGATTCAATACACAAATAAGGCTCCTTCACAGGATGCTGCCAGAGATCGTTGTTGTACGGGAGCGGATTTATCTCGGTATTGAGCCTTGCGGGAGCTTCCGCGACAGGTCTCCAATCCGGTGATAATATCTCTGAAAGCCTGCGGAGAATTGACCAGGAAGGTTTTCGCTCATAGTTCCTGGCCTCGTTGCGGACCATCCCGAAATTATCCTCGAGCTCATAGCGGTTCAGCCCATCGTCCATGAAGTCATAGAGATAAATCGATTCAAGCCCTGCCGCAAAGGAGAGTATGACTCCACGGGCGATATACAGTGCCTGTGCCTGCTCGGAATAGCCGGCCATGTTGTGTCCTTTCCGGTGATGATCGTAGGTGGAGTATCCCCATTCGGTGGCGTGCATGGAAAGTTCGCGTCCAAGGTGTTTCCTGCAGATTTCCCTGGCACGGCTCCAGAGTGACAAGTAGCTGTGGTCGTCATCGGCTACGGAAACTCCATCCCTTTCATGGATCTGAGTTCCACCCCATGGCACGGTTTCTGGGGGAAAACGGCTGGGGTAGGGGTGGGAAGCGTAGGCATCGATGTCCTTGAGAGATCTGGGAAATCTCTCAGCCATGTAGAAGAACTGAGGGTCGCCCGGTGCGACCATGAGAGGGATCTGGGGAACCTCTTTTTTCAGAACTGCAGCTGTGGTTTCGACCAGTTCTGCGAACTTCGCAAGCCATGGACACGGTTCCCTGCCGCTCCAGGATCCCCCATAATGCTTCAGGAACTGGAAGTTGGTTGGTTCGTTCCATATTTCGAAGTTGACTATGTTATATTTTCCGACGAGTTCATTGGCCATGAACTTTGCGAATTTCGCGAACGCCTCCGGATCAAGTGGGTTTTCGTAGATGCTGTTTCCGTATAGGAGAATGAAGTTGATACCGAGTCCGGCGTCGCTGGCTCTCTTTAGCCAGTCACAGTTTTCAGGGGATATCTGGTATTTGCCCTTTTCCTTCTCGACATTATGCCATTCGATCTCGTCACGGATGAGGCTCACCCCCATCTCTTTGGCAAGCGGGATGAGGTGCTCAGCCTTCCAGCCGCGTTCGCGGCGGCTGAAATGGGTGCAGATTCCGAGTCCACGAAGCTTATGTTCCATAATGTTATCCATTATCTTCCTTGTTTCTTCCGCAACTTTTTCTTACGAATGCGATAGCATTCCCGGGAGTGCGGTGACATGGTCACCGCTAGCGTAGACTGTGTCTGCGCACTCCGGGGACGGCTGCGCCGTCATAATTTGAATCTGGTTGCTGGAACAACAACGACAAATCATCAATGATCAAATATGACGGTGTACCCGCCACCTTTCAATACAAATAAAACAATACAATATCTAATGTATCGTTTATTGTATCACAGTCAAGCTGGGAAGTGGAAAAATAAGTAAAAAATTCTACAGTTATGGAAATATTATAACTGGCTAGAGAATAAAGGGATAAGGGAATATAAAATACAATAAATATAATATATTCACTTGACAGTTTACTTGTAATGTTTTAAGTTTATCCTCAAAACAGCCTTCCCTTGAGTAAACATTAAAGGGAACCTCTAAAAATTGACATATGGCGCGCAAAAGTAAATTATGGATAAACGGCAAAGAGCGATGGACAGGAGCAGCCCTGAAACGGGCTGTGACTGTTTTCACGATGAAGCCGGAATCCATAAGAACTTATTGCCCTTTAGGTTGCGGATCTTTTTGGCTCAAAGATTAAATTTCCTCAGTCGGCGTATCGCTTTGGATACGCCTCTATCGGAAATTTCCTTTGCGCTTTCAAAAATCTTCCGCAACGCGTCAAATGTGAATTTTTAGAGGTTCCCT
>CAZRKP010000091.1:0-6158 GCA_964600895.1 uncultured Victivallis sp. | reverse complement strand
CCTGATGATTGCGCAGAGGAACGTGAGGAATATCGCGTTCTCATGCGGGTTGTGTCCGGGATCAAGGAGGTTCCTGCCGTCGTGGCCGATCATGAGAGACCAGTTGTTGTGCTTGCCGGATCCGTTGATTCCTGCGAAAGGCTTCTCATGGAGCAGGCATACGAGCCCGTGGTGGGCTGCGACCTGGCGCAGAGTCTCCATCACGATCATGTTATGGTCGATCGCGAGGTTTAGCTCTTCGAATATCGGAGCTATCTCAAACTGTGCAGGAGCAACTTCATTGTGGCGGGTCTTCGCCGGAATACCGAGTTTCCAGAGGGTCTGGTCAAGCTCGTTCATGAAGTTGAAGATGCGTTCCTTGACTGCGCCAAAGTAGTGGTCTTCCATCTGCTGGTGCTTTGCGGAGACGCTACCGAAGAGCGTACGGCCTGCCTGCACGAGATCGGGACGGGCAAGGTAGAGTTCCCTGTCAATGAGGAAGTATTCCTGTTCTGGTCCGAGCGTGGCGACAACTCTGCTTTCAGTCTTTTCGCCGAAGCATGCGAGGACCCTCTTGGCCTGTGCCGAGACGGCCTGCATGGAGCGGAGCAGAGGAGTCTTCTTGTCTAATGCTTCACCGGTATAGGAACAAAATGCCGTCGGTATGCAGAGGACTGCTCCGGCGGGATTGTGTTTTATGAACGCGGGGCTGGTAGGATCCCAGGCGGTATATCCACGGGCTTCGAATGTTGCCCTGATTCCGCCGGATGGGAAACTGGATGCATCCGGCTCACCCTTGACAAGTGACTTGCCGGAGAAATCCATCATCACGCCACCCTCAAGATCCGGCTCGATGAATGAGTCATGCTTTTCAGCAGTTGATCCTGTGAGAGGCTGGAACCAATGGGTATAGTGGCTGGCTCCCTTGCTGAGCGCCCAGCGCTTCATAGCGTTTGCAACATCGTCGGCGATCGTCGGATCAAGCGGTGCTCCATTCCTTATAGTAAGGAGCAGCTTCTTGTAGACCGGCTTGGGAAGATAGTCCTTCATGGTCTTGAGATTGAATACGTCTTCTCCGTAGATTTCGGTGATGGGGATTTCCTTCCCGCTGCCTCCGGTCTCTAGCTTTTTGTTCGAGATGTTCGATACCACGTGCTTCCTGAGATTCATTCCTTTCTCCTCCTGTTATTTGATATTGTATTTGTCATTTTTCAGTGTAGGGCGTATGCGGGCATGGTCTGCCCCGACAAGCGCCCCCGCTCGTTCAACGTCCCGGCTATTAGCACCCTCCATGCCAAGCTGAAAACCGATTTTATAACATATTCGTAATCAATATAATATAGGAACGGCTTCAAAATCTGATTTTCACCATGAATAACATTATTGTAATATTAAAATTACTCGAATTACAATTTTGTAATTCTCATACACTTTACATCAGCTTTATCTGCAAGGCAAGCGGAATATGCTATTTTCATCGATTTTATTTTTAAACGCAAATATTTTCCAGGGCCTGTTGCTTTTCCATGGCATTGGTCTACTTTATGCGCCCGGTCGGGGATTTTTCCTCTCGGAGGAAGATCCGTAAAAAACACACTAAAAGAGTCAACAGAACAACAAAACAAAGAAACAAAATGTCAAAAGAACTGAACAACGACGTGGCGAGCTTCATTGATCTCGAGAACATGCCTTCCTCCATGGAGGAAGTGCTCAAACAGGAAACCAAGCCCAACTTTGTCGAAGGATCCATCCTCAAGGGCAAGATTGTGGAAAAACGCGACAATGGAGTCCTCGTTGACATCCAGTACAAGTCCGAAGGATTCATCCAGTCAGAAGAATTCAAGAACTGGGAAGAGGTCAAGGTCGGCGACCTAATCGATGTGTTCCTCGAGCAGATCGAGGACGAGAACAACATGCCCAAGCTCAGCGTATCCAAGGCCTCCTTCCAGAAGTCCTGGGACAAGCTCTGCTCCGAATACAAGGAAGGCCAGATCATCAAGGGCCTCATGAAGCACCGCGTGAAGGGTGGAATCATCGTCGATCTCTTCGGCATAGAGGCGTTCCTCCCGGGCTCGCAGCTCGACATCGCACCCGTCCGCAACATGGACGACTTCATCGGCAAGGAATACGACCTCAAGATACTCAAGATCAACACCGACCGCAAGAATATCGTCGTCTCCCGCAGGGAACTCCTCGAGGCGGACCGCGCCGACAAGCGCAGCACGCTCCTCAAGGATATGGAGAAAGGC
Source organism: uncultured Victivallis sp. (assembly GCA_964600895.1). Taxonomy (GTDB): domain Bacteria; phylum Verrucomicrobiota; class Lentisphaeria; order Victivallales; family GWF2-50-93; genus GWF2-50-93. The sequence continues at coordinate 3,930 of CAZRKP010000091.1, read as the reverse complement.
CAGATACGCCAGGGCGTCGTCAAGAACATCACCGACTTCGGTGCGTTCATCGACCTCGGCGGACTCGACGGGCTCCTCCACATCACCGACATGTCATGGAAACGCATATCTCATCCTTCGGAAATGCTCGAGATCGGACAGAAGATCGATGCGGTCATACTCGATATCGACAACGTCAAGGAGCGTGTCTCCCTCGGACTCAAGCAGAAGACCGAGAACCCGTGGCTCAAGATCGACGAGAAATATCCCGTCGGTTCCACCGTCAAGGGCCGCGTGGTCAACATCATGCCTTATGGCGCATTCGTGGAAATAGCCGAAGGTGTCGAAGGCCTCATCCATGTGTCAGAGATGTCCTGGACTAAGCGCATCACCAAGGCCGGTGAAGTGCTCAGCGTCGGAGAGGAAGTCGAAGCAGTCGTGCTCGACATCCAGAAGGACCAGAAGAAAATATCCCTTGGACTCCGCCAGACCACCCAGAACCCGTGGGAAGTCCTCGCCCAGAAGTATCCTGCTGGCAGCAAGATCAAGGGCAAGGTCAGGAACATGACAAGCTATGGCGCATTCGTCGAGATAGAGAACGACATCGACGGCATGATCCATGTCTCCGACATGTCATGGACCAGGAAGATCAACAATCCGAACGAACTGCTCAAAGTTGGACAGGAGGTCGAGGCCGTAATACTCGACATCGATCCCGCACAGCAGAGGATTTCGCTCGGAATCAAGCAGCTTGAGAACGATCCGTGGCTCAAGATCGACGAGCTCTACAAGATCGGCGATCTGGTAAAGGGCAAGATCACCAAGATCACCGCCTTCGGTGCGTTCATCGAGCTTTCCAACAAGATCGACGGCCTCATACATATCTCCCAGATTAGCGATGAGCATGTGAAGCGCGTCAAGGACGTGCTGGCACTCGCACAGGAGGTTGAGGCCAGAGTCATCAAAATCGACCGCGACGAGCGCCGCATCGGGCTCAGTATCAAGGCCGCGAAGCAGAACTACTCAGAGGAGGCCCTCAAGGCCGCCGGTGAAGAAGTCGCTGCCGCACTTGGCAACATCAAGGTCGGTGAGATGCTCGACGAAGACTCCCTCTCCGCCCTCGATGCGGTTGAAACCAGCATCAGGAAGGAAGATGCCGAAAGGGAGAAGAAACAGTAGTTTCAGATCTCATTTGAATACACAGGCCCCGGGTTCAGAGCCCGGGGCCTTTTTTATTTTTGAAAATATCTCTCACAAAGACACAAAATCTCACACTTATAAATTATATATAGCCTGGATTACGGTTCAAAATATGTAGTGTTGTCCGTCTCGGACAAGGCTCTTCGCCGGGACGGCGAACCCTACATTAGGATTTGAAGACCAAAAATCTTCCTCCTCTCGCGGCGGAGCAAATGTGATTTTTTGATGTTCCCGAAAATATTTTTCCTCTTGGCGCCTTTGCGTCTCTGTGAGAGGTGCATTTGCATTTTATAAATTCTGCGCTATTTTAGCTAGTCCTTCCGATAACTATACTCATTTTATTTTAGAGGCTGAAATGAACAAGTACATAAACCAGCTCCTCCAGATGCAGGACCTTGAAATAGCCCTCCGCGAACACAGGACATTAAAAGGCGAGACAGAGCACGCCACCTGCGCTGAACTCAGAAAAAGCATTGCAGGCCTCCAGAAGACACTGCCTCCGGAAGTCAGCGTGATCTACGACAGGATCTCCAAGAAATACGAGATTTATGTCTCCCCCATGGTCAACAGCGCGTGCACAAGCTGCTTCATGAAGATCCCGGTGGGAGTTGCAAATTCAGTTCTTTCCACGAGCAACTGCATATCATGTCCAACCTGCGGACGCTTCCTCTACTTTGACGAAGGCCACTTCAAGAGGCCGGGTGACGAGTTCCACCAGTATAAGGGTGTGGCCAGATTCTCCTCGCAGGACCTGATGCTCCCCCACATCAAGGCAAAGACGAAGGAGGAAGTCATCGAGAAGATAGCCCTCCGCTGCTGCGAGACCGGATTTGTTGAGAACCATGGAACATTCCTTAAGGCGTTGATCAAGCGCGAAGCGCTGATAACGACCGCTGTCGGCAGCGGGATATCATTCCCACATGCACGTGCAGTAAAGGCCTGTGGACTTACCTTGGCGGTGGGTACTGTCAAACCCGGCATAAAGGAGAGCGGAGACAGCCTGTCTATATTCTTCGTCTCTGCCGTGCCCACGCAGACCAGTATCTTCTACATCGAACTGATCTCCAAGCTGGCGAACTATTTCAGCAAGGCCGAGAACAGGAAGAAGATCCTCGACTGCACCAAGCCAGAGGAAATGTGGAAGATCATGGTGCAGATCGGAAAGTGAAGACTCCCCATAACAGGCATCCTTGGATCGATCTCCAGGTCAACGGCCTGCTGGGTACAAATTTCTCCGACACGGAGCTTTCGGCTGTAAAATTCTCATCCACCTGCAATAAAATCCTCGATGGCGGAACCAGTATCTTCCTGCCGACCATGATCACCAGCCCGGTCTCCGTCTATGAACGAAACCTAAAGCTGATGGTGAAATGCATCGACGAGAAAAAAGCATGGGACAGGATTCCTGGTTTCCATCTCGAAGGGCCTTTCATCTCTCCTGAACCTGGTTTTGTCGGTGCTCACAATCCCAGATATGCCATCAGACCGGATCCTGATCTCCTTAAAAAAATGCATGAATGGGCCAGCGGAAAAATCAAATTGCTGACAATCGCGGCGGAACTCAAAGGTTCAGACAAGCTCGTGAAGACCGCTGTCAAACTCGGTATCACTGTCTCCATAGGCCACTCAAACTTCAACTCTGAACATCTGAAGATGATGGCTTCCCTTGGTGCAAAGGCGATAACTCATCTCGCCAACGGGCTTCCCCTCACCCTTGCGAAGTTCGCAAATCCAATATGGGCTGGACTCTGCGAGGAGAAGCTCATCGGGATGTTCGTTGGCGACGGACACCATATTCCTGGAGATATCCTGAAGAAGATGATTCTGGCGAAAGGGATTGACAAGACCATCATTGTCAGCGACGCCTCCCCACTTGCCGGATGCAAGCCCGGAAAATATGATCTCTTCGGAACGACCGCAGTGATCGATAGGTCCGGCCGTCTCTACAATCCTGTGAAGTTGAACCTGATGGGGTCCTCATATACGATGCCAAAATGCATGGACTATTTGAAGAAACTGGATTTCCTGTCTGAGAAGGAACTCCACAGGATCGGATATGAAAATCCTCTGGAACTGATTAAGTAACCACAGAACACACAGATTACACAGAATTATTAATAACAAATATAATATGAATCCAGTTTTATCACAGGAAAAAATATCACTCCAGGATATCGGAATTCCCGAATTCATCCTTGAAGAGAAGCTTCAGAAGATTTTCTCTAATCCGGCTCCAAAAGACTGGAAACCGACAGGGATCACCAAGTCTTATTATCTTGACTTCATGGAGATAATTGTCCGCAACGCCGCCGGATGGGTCGATGAGAAAGGCGCGGTAATAGATCCTTATTATAAGAAGGAATGGGCACAGACTACACCCCGCTTCGTGTCTTCAGCTTCGATACTTCTCCAGTCCGGAAGGATTCCGGAACTGAAGGACATCGTATTCAGGGCGATGACCTATTCCTGCAGGCAGCTTGCCTCAGGAAAGGGGGAAAGTCCGGATTTCTGGATGCGTGAACTGATCACAGCATATGTCTGCCTTTCGAAGATCGCTGACAAGAGCCTTGTCGAGGAATGGCGCTCCACTCTCGCGAAGATCGCACCTGAGAAGATCAACAAGGTCATCAGCGTCGACGGCAGCAAGCTCGGAGAGCTGCACAACTGGGCCGTCTACGGCTCAGCCGGTGAATCGATGAGAGAGTCTGCTGGGATCGGTTCCGAAGACAAGAAGGCCCTGTGGGGCAAGAA
>CAZRKP010000090.1:0-6379 GCA_964600895.1 uncultured Victivallis sp. | reverse complement strand
AACGGCCACAGGCTGCGCCGGATTCTGCGAGAGGGAGCCGGTCGTAGATGTAGAGGTCCAGGGGCAGAAACCGGTACGTTACGCCAAGGTCGACAGCGAGGCCGTAAAGAAGATCGTCAAGCAGCATATCGTCGGCGGCAACGTCGTCAAAGAGCTTGTCTTTGCCTGAAAGGAACCACTTCAATGTCCAATTGCGAATGCGGCGGCAAGGAATGCCGGAATCCCCTGTATGACGAACTCGACAAATTCATAAAGTCACAGAAGAAGGGCAAGGGCCAGGAAATACTCATACCAGTCCTGCATAAGGCGCAGTCACTCTTCGGATATCTACCGATAGACGTACAGGAATACGTTGCAAAGGCTCTGGGGATACCTGCCGGAGAAGTCCTTGGTGTTGTTACTTTCTACCACTATTTCTCGATGCAGCCCAGGGGACGCCACACTGTCAACGTCTGCATGGGTACGGCCTGTTATGTGAGAGGCTCAAAGAAGGTAATGGAGGCCCTCCAGCATGAACTCAAGATAAAGACCGGCGAGACTACTCCCGACAGGCGTTTCTCCATAACGGTCCAGCGCTGTTTCGGAGCATGCGGCCTAGCTCCAGTGATCATGATAAACAACGACGTCCATGGCCGCGTCACACCCAAAAAGATCCAGGCAATCCTATCCAAATACGAATAAAGGTTTAAAAATACTATGGCAGCCAGAGCTCAAGTTTTATTGTGCGCGGGAGGAGCATGCATATCCTCCGGCACTGACAGTGTCAAAAGCGCCTTCGAAAAGGAATTGGCGAACAGCGGACTAACCAATGAAATAGAACTGATAACCACGGGCTGCATGGGAATGTGCGAAGTCGGCCCTATTGTCATAATCTATCCTGAAGGGATTTTCTACCAGAAGGTCAAACCTGCGGATGCGAAGGAGATAGTTGAACAGCACCTCCTCAAGGGCCGTGTCGTCCAGAGGCTATTCTACAAGAAGCCCTCCACCCACGAGGTGATCCAGGCGATCGGCGGTATCGACTTCTTCAAGCTCCAGAAGAAGATCGCCCTGCGCAACTGCGGAGTGATCGATCCTGTCAACATCAGGGAATATATAGCCAACGGCGGATATGAGGCGCTCGGTCGTGCACTCACTGAAATGAGCCGCGAGAAGGTGATCGAGGAGGTCAAGACCTCCGGACTCCGTGGACGCGGAGGTGCGGGATTCCCCACAGGACTGAAATGGGATGCGTGCTACAAGGAACAGGCGAAACAGAAATATGTGGTCTGCAATGCAGACGAAGGCGATCCTGGCGCGTTCATGGACCGCAGTCTTCTTGAAGGTGATCCTCACAGCATTGTCGAGGGCATGGCAATATGCGGATATGCCATCGGCTCAAACCAGGGATATGTCTACGTGCGCGCGGAATACCCGCTCGCGATTGAACGACTCAGTATTGCGATCAATGACGCCAGGAAGCTGGGACTTCTCGGAAAGAAGATATTCAGTTCGGGATTCAACTTCGACATCGAGATAAGGATGGGCGCTGGCGCATTTGTCTGCGGTGAAGAGACGGCTCTTATGCATTCGATCGAAGGCAAGCGCGGAGAGCCGCGCCCGAAGCCCCCATTCCCCGCACAGAAAGGCCTCTTCGAGAAGCCGACCGTCCTCAACAACGTCGAGACCTTTGCCAATATACCATATATAATAGTGAACGGCGGTGCCGAATACGCCAAGCTCGGAACTGAAAAGAGCAAGGGCACGAAGGTTTTCGCGCTGGCCGGCGACGTCAACAACACCGGCCTCGTCGAAGTTCCGATGGGAATCCCGATGGGAAGCATTGTCTACGATCTCGGTGGGGGAATCCCGAATGACAAGAAGTTCAAGGCCGTACAGATAGGCGGCCCGTCGGGCGGCTGCATCCCTCAGGAATATCTTAACACTCCTGTAACATACGAGACACTCCCCGCGCTTGGGGCCATCATGGGCTCAGGCGGCCTGATCGTGATGAACGAGGACACCTGCATGGTCGACCTCGCCAGGTATTTCATGGAGTTCATCGCCGAAGAATCGTGCGGCAAATGCACGCCGTGCCGCGTAGGCACCAGGATAATGCTCGAGCTGCTGAACAAGTTCTGCGAAGGCCGTGGTACGATGGATGATCTCCAGCGTTTTGAGGAACTGGCAAGCACGATCGGCAAGACTTCGCTCTGCGGGCTTGGGCAGAGCGCTCCTAATCCGGTACTATCGACCTTGCGTTATTTCCGGCACGAATACCTCGAACATATAAAGTACAAACAATGCCGTGCAGGCGTCTGTTCGTCGATGATGTGGGCTCCGTGCGTAAATGCGTGTCCTGCAAACGTGAATGTCCCGGCCTATCTCGGTTACACTAAATACGGGCGTTTTGACGAAGCGCTCCGCGTACACCTGAGGAACAACCCGTTCCCCTCAGTATGCGGAAGAGTATGCCCGCAGTGGTGCACGAAGAAGTGTCGCCGTGAAGATCTCGAAGGCCCGCTCGCCGTCCGCGCCGTCAAGCGCTACATCGGCGATCTCCGCGAGGACTACAGGGATCTATATCCCGCAAAGGAAAAACCGAACGGCAGGAAAGTCGCCGTCGTCGGCGCCGGTCCCGCGGGGCTCACCTGCGGATATTATCTCGTGCTTCTCGGATATGATGTCACGGTTTTCGAAAAACAACCTGAGGCCGGCGGTCTCATGCGCTATGCGATACCCGACTACCGTCTGCCAAGGAAGGTCCTCGCCAAAGAAATCAGCAACATGGAGAAACTCGGACTGAAGATAAAGACAAATGTCACCATGGGCAAGGACAAGTCCATCTCAGACCTCCGCAAGGAAGGATTCGAGGCTATTTTCGTCTCGATAGGCGCCGGCCGCGAGTTAATGCCTCGCATCGGCGGACTTGATCTCCCCAGGGTCCTTCCGGGCACCAAGTTCCTTGAACGTGCCGCAAAAGGTGAAACGATAGAAGTCGGCGAGGATGTACTTGTGATCGGTGGTGGAGACGCAGCGATCGACTGTTCTCGAATAGCCCAGAGGTTCGGCGCGAAGAATGTCACAATCGCCTATCGCCGTACCCGCAAGGAAATGCCCACGAATCCTATCGAGATCCGTGAAGCGGAAGTCGAGGGAGTCAAAGTTGAGTTCCTCGTCAATCTTGTCAATATCAAGAAGTCAGCAAATGGCAGGCTTGTCGCCACACTGAAGAAATACAGACTTGGAGAATTCGACAAGTCCGGTCGCCGTGCACCTGAGGAAATAACGAATTCCGACGAGGACCGTGAAGTAGACACAATCCTGCTTGCAATCGGGCACAAGCCTGATCCGGGATCCGTACTTGCCGGGGACGACATGAACGCAGCCGTCAAGGATGGTGAACTCGACGCGAGTGAAAGGACGGGCACGACGCCAGTCGCGGACCTTTTTGCTGGCGGCGATCTGGTGGTAGGACCGTCGACTGTCATCGAGGCGATTGCCGCCGGACAGCATGCCGCAAAATCAATCGACCTGAAGCTTCTTCCCGGAAGGAAGGAATATTTCTGGGAGAAGTTCGACATGCCTGCTGTTGATTTCGATCCGGAGAAGGAGATCGAGGAGGCTGTTCCTGTCGAATATCCCCTGCTCAATGCCAATGAGCGTCTCATCAGTATCGAAGTCGAGAAGACCATCACCAAGGAAGCTGCATGCCGTGAAGCCGGTCGCTGCCTGAGGTGCGATTATAAGGTCTGAAGAGTCGCCAGTCGTGTTATCAGGTTATTTTATTCTTGATGTAGAGTTCACCGTCCCGGCGAAGAATCTTAATTCATCTTGCCCGTGACGGGCAACACTACATCAGAATGTAAATAATTTGAACTTGTGAATATTTATTGTATTCTTAATCAATGCCCTCTGTGGTCAATATTCGGGGAATTTCTTATGAAACTTGCGATCATAGGCTCCGGGAAGATGGCGACTGCCCTCGCCCTCGGGATTGTTGAAGAGGACGTCCTCTCCACAAATGACATCGTTGCATCGGACATCAGCGTGGATGCCCGGAAAGCCTTCGAAATGAAGACGGGCATACGGTGCATCGAATCATCTTCAGAAGCTGTTGACGGCGCCGATGCAGTCCTCCTGGCGGTCAAGCCACAGTCAGCAAAGGAACTTGTCAATCAAATCTCGCTCCTCTGTGCAAGCAAACTTGTCATTTCAATCATGGCCGGTATCCCTATCTCAAGCCTCCACACCTGGTTCGGCACAAAAAGGGTAATACGAACTATGCCAAACACTCCGCTCATGGTCGGAAAAGGAGCTACAGCATTCACATGTACGAAGGATGTATCATCGGCCGATAAGGAGTTCGTCAGGAAAATTTTCGGAGCATCGGGAATAGTATTGGAACTTCCTGAGGATAACCTTGACGTCGTCACTGCTCTCAGCGGAAGCGGTCCTGCATTCGTCTTCGAATATGTCCAGGCTATGGTCGATGCGGCGGTAAAATCCGGACTCGACAGGGATACAGCCCTCAAACTTACTGAACAGACCGTTGCTGGCGCAGCAGAAATGCTCAAGCAGAAAATGGGCTCTCCTGATGAACTCAGGAACGCTGTCACATCCAAGGGTGGCACGACAGCTGCCGGCCTGGCTGTATTGGATAGAGCGAAATTCAGGGACCTTGTCCGTGAGGTCATACTTGCCGCTGAAAACCGTTCTCGAGAACTTGCAAAGGGCAAATAAGCCTCCCTTCCATGCTGTGCCGGAGATGATTTTTCTTGTAAAAAACCTCTTTTGATGTATAATTAATACAAGAAATGGTTTAATTTATGCTGTATTAAGTCAAGGAGAATAATACCTAAAAAGGATTTCAGCATGAAAAAACGCGCTACAAAATCTGGATTCACCTTGATCGAGCTGCTCTGCGTATGCGGAATCCTTATTTTCATCATGGGTATCGGAATAGGAATCTATTCAGCCGCCAACAGGAAGATGGGCGAATCCAAGTGCAGGGCAATGATAGCAAAGATGTGCATCGCCCTTGAGAACTACAAAAGCAAGCATGGATATTATATCCAGCAGGCATATGCCGGTGGCTTCTATATTGATGCATATGCCTCAACCCCGAATTTAAATACTGAAATTGATATCCCTTCCAACCAGCTCGGTCCTGCCACTACATCAGGTTCCACATTCTCGACCAGCAGAGGATATTGGAAGGATCCGTTTGGCAACGCGTTCGGATATCGCTGCCCCGGAAAATACAATCCGACTTCATTTGATCTTCATTCCCCAGGACCGGATCAGACTGGATACATAAAAAACAATCAAACAAGCGGAGCTAACTTAGACAGCGTTTCAGGCGCAGACGACATATGCAACTGGAAGCAGTGATAACTCGTTAATTGGATAATGATTTAAAAATAAAAGACAGGAGAGTCCCAATGAAAAGGAAACATTTTACGATTATCGAACTTCTTGTTGTCATAGCCATAATCGCAATACTTGCGGGCCTTCTGCTCCCGGCCATCGGCAAGGTCAAGGACAAGGCAAAGAAGGCAAAGGCGAAAGCAATGGCCAACGCACTTGTCATGGCGATAAAGAATTACGAGAGCACCTATGGCCTCCTGCCTTGGACTGATGCCAGTGGCAAGGACGTTGCCACTGGAGGTTCTAATGGTACCACAACTCAGTTCCAATCTGATGACTATAAGCAGTTGATTGAAATACTTACCTGTACAGATGGTCCAGATTCAGGCACAACTGTTACAGGAAATGCGCGTAATGTTCGCTTCCTTGACGTGCCCGACAAATATTCCACCCTGGGCTATGTCGATCCATGGGAGAATGAATTTGGAATTGCAATGGATTTGAACTATGACGGCCAGATAACTTTGCCAGATTCAGGCTCTACTGTCCTCAACGGCAACGTATTCGTCTGGTCGTTCAGTATTAACAAGACCAACGAATGGGGTGACAATACCTCTCCGAAGGACGATGTCTCCTCCTGGAAGGACTGATTTTAAAGGCTGATATTTGAAAACCGGGAAACATGAATACCATGTTCCCCGGTTTTTTTCTGATCTTCGACTCCCTGTCATCATTCCCGAATGTAGTTTTCACCGTCCCGGCGAAGAGGAATTCTCCCTTGCTCGTGACGGGCAACTCTACATCTTGATTCCATATCTTCCGTCCTGATGTAGTGTTCGCCGTCCCGGCGAAAGGGCATGGATCTTCTTGTCCGTGACGGACAATTCTACATCCAACACCCTTCTCATGCCTTCAGAGGTTTGCTCCTTCGCCAGTGCAAGAAACTTTTCCGAATCCCTCCCCCATATATTCTTAGCCAGTTCCAGGAGCAGTCCGTTCCGCCATTTGGGATTTTCAGCAACAATCTCCA
>CAZRKP010000089.1:0-7626 GCA_964600895.1 uncultured Victivallis sp. | reverse complement strand
ACATTGGAGATAACTGGGACCAAGGGGAGGATCAACATATATTGTCCGTTCTGGGACAAGGTTGATACGAAGGGCTCACTCATGGTTCATTATGACAATGAGAGCGGTACATCCACTGAATATCGCTTTGCGCCAGTTTCCCCGTTCGACCATGCGATAGGATTCTTCTGCGAGAATATCAGGAAGGGGAAACAGGGCTCACAGTCGCGCCTGACCGGATATGATGTCGACGAACTGATCTCCCATATGAAAATCAGTTCAAAATCAAAAAAGGCAATGGATATCAAATGGAAGATATAGCATTGTGAGATCATTTCTATCTATTTAGCCATAAGAGCATTAATACTATTTTACATCATTTTGATGTATTTTGCTTGATTTTTGCATCTGGCCCTATAGCTTTACCCTATGAAAAAAGAGGGTATTGTCATGAGACGGAGCAAATGCATTGTTGTTGCCGAAAGACTCGCAGAGAGGATAAGGAAGGGTGACTATACTGCAAATGGATTTCCATCGGAACGAGGACTCGCGGATGACTTTGGCGTAACACAGAAGACCGCCCGAAAGGCAATCCAGATACTTCTGGAGAACGGCCTGGCTCACCGACTTGCAAATGGACGCCTCAAGGCACTCGATCCCGCAAATCCGGACAGCAAATTCCCGAAGCAGGTGGCATTCCTGATACCCGAATGGAATTCTCCTGTGATAATGCTTTTTCAAAAATCCCTCCTGGATCTTTCCCATAAGATGGATTTCACGATAAGGATTATCCAATATTCCCATTGCGACGATGCGGTGATAAAAAGCACGATCGGCAATTTTGATTGCACATTCATGGTAACGGATGAAGGGGCTGAGGCTGAAAGCATGATATCCGAGATAAGAAAATGCGGTAAGCCTGTGATCAGTCTTACAAACGACTGGAGTCGCAAGGGCATCCCCTCAATAATCCTCCATAATAACTTATTCATGAAAAGAATGCTGGAGCATCTGGCTTCGCTTGGACACAGGCGCATCGACTGCTTGAATGTCCAACCGTCGATATCGATTGTTCCAAAAAACATCGCTCAGTGGGAATCCTCATTAGGAGCAATGGGTTTGACAGGTAAACTGTTCAATAATCCAGTAGAACCTGGAACATATGCGCTCCCGTCCGCTTATGATCTGGTCAACAATCTGATCAAGAAGAACAACTTTGACAGCAAGGCGATGATATGCCTGACATCAAAGGCCGCAATCGGAACAATCAGGGCTTTGGCCGACAATGGTATACGGACAGGACACGATGTTGCGGTATGTACTGTTGGAGCAATAGAGGATTTTCCAGGCAGTTTCGATTATTCAGTTCCCAGCCTGACGTCGATTGTCACTCCAGATCCTGAACCGTTCCTTTCAGCATGCTTACGCCAGATTAAGAAAGGCAAATGGAGAGGCCCCCTCCTGCTTAAACCTGAAGATGCAAAGGTTGCAGTCCGCGAATCGACAGTTCCAGGGATTAGGAGACAACCATGAAATCGATTCCTTCTTGTCCTTCTTGTCCTTCTTGTCCTTCTTTCAAACGGGATAATCTTCCTCCTTTCACATTGATCGAACTCCTGGTCGTAATTGCGATAATCGCAGTTCTCATAGCGATATTGCTGCCCGCATTAAGCAGGGCAAAGGAGATAGCTAAGGAAGTCCAATGCATGAGCCAGATGAAGCAGATCGGACTTGCCTTCATCCAGTATGCTGCAGACAACGGAAACTTGATTGCCGTTAACTCGACATATTACAAGCTAAATACCGCGCCACGTGCGATGTCATGGGCAAGATGGTATATTGATCTTCCTCCATACAGCGGTGATCCTGACACATCAGGCGATTATCTCGGTGGTCCTGGCCAGAGGACAGTGTTGAACTGTCCGACTAGCCCAAACTACGGGATGACAGATTCCTCCTTGGACGATTTCAGGCGCTGTCTAGATGTTTATGGGATATACCAGATGAAGTCCGGCAACGGCTATGAGGACAACTATATCCGTGAACAGGTCAGTGAATTAAGCGACCCTCCAAATCCATATCCGTGCTGGAATTCATACTGCTACTATAATCTCCAGATGATCCGGAACCCGCAGGACTGGATGCTTCTTTCAGACAGTTCACAGGTAAGCAAAACAGGTCAAAACTGGAATACGGTGTTCGCCCTGAAGACCAGTACAGCCACAGTTTACCTGGCGCATATCAATAAGGCTGTAAACCTTTTTCCCGACGGACATGCCAAGCCAAACAACATCTATGAAATGAGCCAGCTTAGCAACCAACACCTTTCAACGAAGGGACTGCGTTATTTCCTCACAAAGAATGGGGAAGAGATTATTTTTTAAGCAATAGAGAATATTGTTGCAACGCCATAGGCTAATGTTGAGGTAATCGTATTATGAAAAATATCATTTCATTCTCCGCTCTCTATCATCGATTGCCGGTTTTCAATTTGAATGTGGAGGATAAAATCAAATATGCATTCACGCTTATTGAGCTGCTTGTAGTAATTGCGATCATCGCGATTCTCGCTGCGCTCCTGCTACCCGCTCTCCAGGGTGCGAAGGAAACGGCAAAGGAGGTGGTATGCAAAAGCAACCAGAGGCAGCTCGGGACAGGGCTCGTTGGATATTCCATGGAGTACAATGGATATGTCATGGCCAGCTGGACAAACGATGTAGGGACGATCTACCAATGGCCCAGATTCCTTTCAGGCACGCAGTCTACAGGCTCAGGTATCGGTGAAAACGGAGAGGCTTATGTTCCAAAAAGTCCGTTATATGGCTGCCCGTCAAACCCGCATTTCCCCGATGATATAAGTTTATATGGAGACACCAATTATTCATATGGGATGTACTGCGATACCGAGGCAAACCAATCATCCCATGGCTGGAATTTCCAGGAAAACATTCAGCTGAGTGAGTCTTCTGGACCTCCATTTTGTACAATGCAGAATCTCATCAGAATACCAACACCGGCCAACATAGTTTTCATGGCTGATTCAATGTCAAACAGGGACTGGGGAGGAACCGGTACACGTACCAGAAGAATGATAGGAGGAATACGCCCCACTTGGGATTCCGCCTGGAACGGAAGAATCCATCTTCTCCACAGGACGGGTGCAAATATCCTTTTTTTCGATGGACATGTCACAAAACTGACCAAGGAGGAGCTTTACAAGGATACGGATTCAAAATGGAAATATTTCTATCTCAAAGACGGGACGAAATTCAATTATTGAGGGATATATTATGAACAAGGCAATACCTTGCTGTCTGTCCGTGATATTGGCATTTCAGCTTTTCGCACAGGAGAAGAAAATCAAGAACGAAGAATATCTTGAGTTCAACTATGGACAGGATACCGGCGGCGAGGAATGGGTCCAGTCGATAACGGTTTCGAAACCGGAGCTCCGATCTTCAATCAAGGGAGATGTCACCGTCGAATTCATCGCACCGGGAATGACCATAGCAAAAGCGATGTGCTGGCAGCAACCGACAAAGGATTTTCCTGAAGCCTGGGGGCATGACGTAAATCTTACCCCTGAAAGCATCGAACTGGGTTCCGACGGCCGAGGTACATTTATCTTTCCTGGGGAACAGTTTCCACATGGTCCTGTGAATATCCGAATCTTCACGAATGACGCCAAAGGAAAGCGTGATGTCTTCGAACTCCAGCTCTACAATGACGGCGGAGTGAAATGGAACGCCGGAATACCCAAGGATGCTCCTCCGGCGGCTAAGGGGATGAAACTTGTCTTTTCCGATGACTTCGACGGTGACCTTTCTATTTCAAAGGATGGACGAGGTACCCGGTACAATGCTCACAAACCGAGGTTCGGTGATTTCAGCGGATGGCCGTTCTCTGATCCCTCAGGCCTTGAAAATCCTTTCGAGCAAATTGACACCTATCTGAGGATTAAGGCCAGGAAACCAGCCGGAAGCAAGGGTACGACCGGCCTGATAGCAACCGTAGACATGGATGGCAAGGGATTCTGGGCGACTCCTCCTTGCTATGTCGAATGCCGCTTCACGGCACAGTCTGCACCGGGGACCTGGCCGGCATTCTGGACCATCACCCATCTCGACAAAGGTTCTTCCGGAGATGAACTTGACATTGTCGAGGCATACGGCGGGGTTGGGAAGAAGAATCCCAATCATCCAGGCTATTCGATCGTCAGCCATTTCTGGCGCCAGATGAATCCAGATGGCTCAAAGAAGAAAGGATACAGCGCGAAGCCAAAGATCATGGAGCTTGGAGGAAAATCCTACTGGTCCACGACCTTTCATTCCTACGGAGTGCTGATCGGCCTTCATGAGACTGTCTATTATTTCGACAACATCGAAGTCCTGCGCCATCCGACCAATGAAGTGTCGAGAAACCCGCACTGCATCCTGGCAAACTACGCCATCGGAGGACTCAGCGGATGGAAGATTGATTTGAAAAGATATGGAGAAGGCTCCGATATGTATATTGATTATATCCGTGTGTTTCAAGGAGAGAGACCCGTTGAGGAAAAGACTGCCCAGGAGACTGCAGCTGGAAAGGAATGATTGCCTGAAATGGATAATCTGATAAAAGGAATTGAAGACCGACTCTTCACTACGCAGGACAGCGTCTGCCTCGAACGTGCAAGGCTTGTAACAGAGGCCTACAGGCTTCACGAAGACAAACCTGCCCCCACGCGTAGGGCTCTTGCATTCGAGCATATACTCGAGAACATGACTCTTGATCTTGCCAGCAATCCTGTATTTGCAGGAAACACATCATCCGCTCTGCGCGCCTGGATGCTTGTTCCGGAATTCGATCTGTGTGAGGACCGGCAGATATCATTTGAACATCCATGCATCAGGGGAATTCTCTCCGGACAGATACCTGAAGACATCACTTCATTCTGGAAAAGCAGGAAATTCGGAAATACTCCCGGAGGTTCAGCAGGGATTGGACATATGTCTCTGGACTTTGACATTGCCGTGAACCAAGGGTTGAACTCGGTAATCAGGAACTTGGAATCGCATGTAGGCTCATCTCCAGATGAAGAACAGACATTCAGGAGAGCCATGCTGACATCCTGCCGTGCGGTGATAAGCTGGGCCGACCGATATGCCAGAACTGCAGGTGAAATGGCAAAGCACACCAAGGATCCCATGATTGCCGAATGTCTTGAGAGAATATCTAAGGCTTGCCTGCGGGTTCCAGGAGAACCTGCACGGAATCTCTTCGAAGGACTTCAGTCGATCGTGCTAATCCATCTGGCCAGCATCATCGAGGGACAAGGAATGTCGGTTTCGATCGGACTGCCGGACCGCGTCCTTTCAAGATTCTCGCAGGAATGCATCGATGATCCTTCTGCCACATGCAATCTTGTCCGGGCATTCCTGCTCAAGCTCGCAGCAAACAGCTTTCATGGCCGGGGCTCAAAGACCCAGGCGATAACCATCGGGGGTGCCCAGGAAGGCAGAGACTGCTGCAATCCGGTCTCATACGCATTCCTTGATGCCTTTGCCAGGTCACCTGTCAACGATCCCCATCTCTTCCTGCGCTGGCATCCGAAACTCGACGAAAAGTGTTGGAAGAAAGGGATCGACATGCTGGCGCAAGGCCGCTCGATGCCGATGCTTGTGAACGATGAACAGGTCGTCCCCGGTCTTGTTGAAGCAGGAGTTTCAACTGGTGACGCATGGGAATACTGCATAGTCGGCTGCAATGAACTTGGCATACCAGGCAAATGCTGTCAGTCGGGATTCTCTGTACAAATGGGATTCAATGATCTTGAAGTAATCGACAGGATAACCAGAAGCTCCGACATGTCCGGTGCTTCTGATGCAGATATCCTGGATGCTTATGAAAAATCCACTGCCGAGATGACGCGCGACTCTCTTTCCAAGCGCATGAAATGGACGGATGATTACGTTGAAAAAGTTCCTTTTCCCTTTTGCAGTTCCTGCTGCATTGGAACCGTAGAATCCGGACAGGATCTGCTGAAGGGCATGAAATATCCCCATATCTACGGACTCTTCATCCGTGGAACAAGCAATGCCGTCAATGCTCTTTCATCCATCTCCAATATTGTCGAGAAAAGGAAATTATGTTCTTTGAATGAGCTTATCTCCGCCATAGATTCACAGGATCCCCGCTTCCTTGCGGAGATTGCTAAGGCACCCAAGTGGGGAAATGATGATGAAGCTGCAGACGGATTATGCATTGAATTGAACTTACGCCGGGACAGGGCGCTTAGACAGGTCTCCAAAGAGGCAGGTCTTCCCCGGTTTGCCGTATGCCACGTTGTCCGTTCACTGCACCACATCGACGGGCAGCGGATAGGAAACACCGTTGATGGAAGAAAGTCCGGATCACCAGTGGCAGACAGCGTCGGGGCTGTACTTGGTACACAGACAAAAGGACCTACGGCCCTGCTGAACAGCGTCTCAAAGATAAATGCCTCAAGATCATTTCCAGGCATATACAACTTGAACATGACTTTGCCGTCCTCACCAGACAATCCAGTCCTCATACGCCATCTTCTCGAAACCTTCTTCAGGAAAGGCGGACAGGAGATCCAGGTGAACGTCATTGATGCCGTAAAATTAAGAGAGGCTCAAAAACACCCGGAACTGTTCCGTGATCTGATCGTGAGAATAGCCGGTTTCAACGCCAGATTCATTGAACTGGCAAAAACTGAACAGGAGGAGCTTATTCGTCGCGCTGAAAATGCAACAAGCACATAACATAAGGTACATATGAAATTGAAAACAGGAAAACCAAACATATTGCTTCTTTTTTCCGACCAGCACCGGGCCGATGTGCTGGGATGCGAAAATCATCCTGATGTCAGCACGCCCAATCTCGACAAGCTTGCAGGAGAAGGCGTCCGGTTTGAACGGGCATACTGCCAGGACGGCGTCTGCGTGCCCTCTCGCTGCTCATTCATCAGCGGGATATATCCGAGGTCTCTCGGTTGCCTGGACAACGGCGACCGGAGTCCTGTCATGGACAAGATCGTCTCCATGCAGAAGATGTTCCAGTCAAATGGATATCTTACTGCTGCATTTGGAAAAAGGCACCTGTTCCAAGCATGCGATGAAGGATGGGACATCAGGAAGAGCCATCTCATAGAGGAACACGACAAGGAAGACTACATGAAATGGGTCAGTTCCCAGGGATACGGCAAAGAGTTCGCACGTGACTGGGCGGCTGAATGGGGAGGAAGTCATCCTGAAGGCCCGGAAGGGGCCGGAGAATTTCCTGTGGCTCCATTATGTGCGAGGCCGACCCTTCTCCCTGAGAATATGACTGCGGAAGCCTATACGAAGAATGAGACGATAGGGCTTCTTGAGAAATGCTCCAAAGAAAACCGCCCGTTTTTCATTTTCTCATCATTTCTACGTCCGCACCAGCCTTACACACCTCTTCAGAAATATTATGATCTTTTTGACCGGAGCCACTGGGGCAAGGGCAGACTTGCCGGGGATGGTATTGCAAAACCGCCGGCGTTCGACCAGTCTCCTGATGAACTCCCTCCTCTGCTACGCGAGAGGATGATGAAAACCGGCCTGCCGTGGAACCACAAGCCGGCGCACGAGGACCAGCAGATCTTCCGTGATGCAA
>CAZRKP010000088.1:0-7976 GCA_964600895.1 uncultured Victivallis sp. | reverse complement strand
TGCGATCCCCTCCTGAGGATGTCATTACCGCCTATCTCGAGGAGGACAAAGGCCTTCTCATCCTTTATACCTGGAAGGCTGGACATCGCTGTTGAAAACGTTGCCCCGCCTACTGCAAGATTGACAACCTTCACCCCATGTTTAGCCTGCATGACATCGGTCCATCTCTTCTCCCCCTGGAAACCGACTCCCGCGCTGATCGAATCCCCGACCACATATATCTTGTCAAAATTCCCCTTCGGTATCTTCGGAAGGAACAGATGAGTTCCTTCTACCACCATCGCAGAAAGGCATAACAACAGCAGGATGGCCCGGATGAATATAGCGGCCTTCTTTGACGGCTCGTTATCAAGATGCACGACTACAAGCAGGGAGATCACAGCAACAAGTATCAGGGAGGGAAGATAGTCGAGAGGAATAGATGAGCCATACAATCCCATCAGACCTACAAGCAATGAAACTCTGAAAATTATTTTTACCAGGAAGTTCCTGTCGAAGAATGAAAGCACGGTGGCTACCATGATCAACACCAGGCCGCTGTAGAACGACAATCCGGATCCGAAATGCATGACAAGAGGATTCATGGCATTGCCTCATTCCTTGGATTATTGGATGAATGGATTGATGGATGACTGGGTATTAACAATAATCAACAAGAGAATTCTTATCGTGCTTTTCATCCTCCATCCATCCAATCATCCAGATCATCCACTCACCCAGTCTTTTCAGTACGCAACCGGCTTGAAGAGGGCACTGCCTTTTATCAGATCAATGTGTTCCGGCATCACGTAGATGAAATCACCACACTTGTATTTCGAGTGGGTTCCGCTCGTTATGAACTTGCTTTTGCGTTTCTTGTAGGCGAACCCCAGATATTCAACGGGAATGAACGACAATATCCCAAGATCAGGGATGAAAACACTAAGTCCTGCCGCAGAGATCTTCCGGATCACGCCCTCAAAGCAGTCAATGTCGGCCTCAAGCAGTTTCTGCTTGAGATAATGAAGCTTGAGCCTGTCGTTGGCGGCATAATATGCATCGTCGTTGTTCTGCTCCTTCTCCGAACATTCCAGTGCGATCCTCGCAACTTCGTCCTTGCCTCTGAGCTTACCGCCAAAATCCACCGCCCATAGCTGCTGGTGTACAAGCAGGTCTGGATACCGGCGTATCGGACTCGTGAAATGGCAGTATGTCCCTTTTCCCAGCCCGTAGTGCAGCTGGTTCTTCTCGAAGTAGGTGGCACGTTGCAGAGAACGCAGGAAAGCATCCATGATCACCTGCTTGCGGTGATCGTCCGGAAGCTTGGAAAGAAAATGGTTGCACGCCTTCCGGCTTCCCAGATCACCAGTATGTAGCCCGAAAGTCTCCTCGACAAACCCCGAAAACTCCTGCTGTTTCTCCTCGGTAGGTTCTGGATGGATCCTGAAGATCCCGGGTATGTTCCTCGTCACCAGCTCCTTCGCGACCTCGACGTTTGCCGCAAGCATGCATTCCTCGACGAGCATATCCGATTCTGTCTGGATCTCACGCCTCAGCCCCTTGATCTTTTTAGTGACATCGTCGCAGAGCACCCTTATTTCGGTGGTGGCAAGCTGAAGGAACTGCTCCACCTCCCTGCGGTAATGCCTCATTTTCCTCGTCAGTTCGACAAGCATTTTCATGTGATGCGCAACGTCAGGTTCCCAGCTGCATGGTTTGCCGTCGATGAAATCCTGGACCTCGTCAAATGTAAGCCTCTTCGTGATCCTCAGCCGGCTGTGCACCCTCCTGGAGCGGATGATCATTCCAGTATGCGCATCAACAGTGAAAATCACGCTGTGGCAGTATGACTTCTTGCCGGGGATCAGGCTTATCGTCTGGGTGATGTCCTTTGGCAGCATCGGAAGAGTATTGCCGGGAATATATGATGTAAAGGAACGTTTCCTCGCCTTAGTATCCCATTCCGAACCGTGCCATATCCAGGCTGCGACATCCGCAATATGGACACCAAGTTCCATTTCGCCCTTGTTTTTCCCGGGCCTTATTGAAATCGAGTCGTCGAAATCTTTCGCATCAGGAGGATCTATCGTCATGCACACGAGATCCGACAAGTCCTCCCTGTCAACCTCGATCGGCTGGATCTGCCCCGCCCTGTCCCATTCATCCTCTGAATATGGCTGACAGAGACCGAACTCCTTTATCACCGCAGCTATATCGTTTTCAACAGTGCCGGCTTCACCGATCGTGGACTTGAGCGTTCCCCTGTGCTCATGGGTATGCTTGTCCTCGTATGGCTGGAGCTCAATCTCAACCCAGTCGCCCTTCCTGGCGCTCTTGATACTACCATTTAGTGTTATGTCGCCCTGGAGCTTTTTTGAAAGAGGTCTTACTTTCCGGCCGGCGATCAGTTCACCAACAACAGTAGTCCTGGCTCGCTCAAGTATTTCTGCTACCCGGCCTGCCGGGCCTTTCATGTTCGGTCTCTGTTCACGGAGGAGTCCAACCTTGACAATGTCTCCGTCTATGGCGTTATTGAGGAAGCGTGGCGGGATGAAGATGTCCTGTCCACCACCTTTGGGTGTAACGAATCCCAGACCGCTTGCAGAAACAGCCAGTTTCCCTTCGATGAAGGTCTCCTTGCGGTCCTTACCTTCGACGTGTTCCCGGTGCTCACGCCGCCTGTGTTTTTCAAACTTGTGCCGCCATTTGGCCATGGGCAAACCCTTTGGATGATTGGATGAATGGATTAATGGATGACTGGGTGAAAGGACAATTGCGGATTTCGTATCTTGCCGAATTCATACCCATCCATCCTTTCATCCAACCATCCATTGATTTCTGTCTGTTTCACCCTTATTTTATATCGTTAATTCCCTATTTAAACATCTTTTCATGATAATTAATGTGTTTAACAAATAAATTTTCCGTGTAATCTGTGTGTTCTGTGGTGAATATGGAAATTCAAAAGAAAATTACGACACGTTATTTCCGCCAGAAAAAGGAGAAGGGGGAGAAGATCCTGGCCCTTACGGCCTATGACGCCCCTACTGCGAAGTTCGCAGAGGAATGCGGCATCGAACTCCTACTTGTAGGCGATTCCCTCGGCATGGCCATCCTCGGCTACAAGAGTACGATACCTGTCACCATTGAACAATCGCTCCATCACTGTGCCGCCGTTGCCCGTGGTGCGAAATTCGCATTCATCGTCGGCGACATGCCGTTCATGACATACCACCCAAGCATAAAGACCGCGATGACCAATGCAGCCCGTTATATCCAGGAGGCTGGAGTTGATGGCGTGAAGCTGGAGGGTGGCAAGGTGATTTCCAAGACCATTTCCAAGCTCACCGGAGCTGGGGTACCCGTAATGAGCCATATAGGACTCCTTCCCCAGAGCATCCTCACACAGGGTGGATACCGCATAGCTGGCAAGACCAAAGACGACGAACAACGCCTGATCGACGACGCCAAGGCTGTCGAAGATGCCGGGGCGTTTTGCATCGTTCTTGAATGCATGCCCACCGAACTTGCCGCACGCATCACCGCTTCTGTGAAGATCCCGACAATTGGAATCGGCGCTGGACCGAAATGCGACGGACAAATACAGGTTGTGAACGACATCCTCGGTCTTTTCACCGATTTCGTCCCGAAGCACGCCAAACGCTACGCCAATCTCAGCGAAGAGATGAAGAAAGCCTTCTCAGCCTACGCTGAAGAAGTAAAGACAGGCAAGTTCCCGGGAAAAGATAATTCTTTCTGATTTCCAGCCACAGACTCTCATCCACCTTCGTCAAGGCACTACGGCGGACAGGCAGACTTCCCATGACTATTTAGATATACAATATTCTTTTTCTTATTCCTTCGGCCATTCGAGCATGAAGGGTTGGCGCGATACCAGCTCCATGTATGAGGAATATCCATTGAATCTGACAACTGTCACAAGCTCATAGTCAGTTTCCTTTTTCCCATGGGCAGAAACATACCAATGGGCCCACTTCCGATAAAATGGCAGCATTTCCTGTTTCATCTTGTCCTCCGGGGCAGTTCCTCCATTCAACCAGACTCCTTTGCCATCACCTTCAAGTTTCGCATGCCATCCGAGCATTGGGCAGTTATAGTCCTGGAAGTCTGCTCCGATTTTCCTGAAAAACAGGCTTAATTCTATTTTCTTATTCCTGTCCCTCACAAATCCCAGACTTGCTCCCTGCTTCTCGGCAAAGGCTACCGCATCACGCCAGGAAAGATAAAGCGGGATATAAAGAATCTTGTCTCTTCCGGTATCGGTCGCGAACTGGAGCAAATCAGCTTTTTCACCCCGAAGGGCCTTTTCAAGCTCCGGGCGCATCTTCCTGACAAGTTCCAGCGACATGCCGTTAAGTGTCTTAAGATTTGGAATTGAAAAGGCAAGTTCCCAGGCAGCAGGCTCCGAGAGATCGAGACGGAGGGATTTCAAGGAAGATAGTTCCCGTATGATCTCAATGTTCTGCTGAGAAAGCGGTATTGATGGCGTCCCCTGGATATCCAACTTCTCAATAGGCATTCCACGGATTGGCGAAAGATCCGTCACAGGATTGCCACCGACCGTAAGAATCTTCAACGGCATCCCGGCAATCGGTGAAAGATCAGAAATCTGGTTGTCACCACAATGAAGTATATTCAGCTTCAAGCCCTTCAGCGGAGCCAAAGAAGCAATCCGGTTGCCCTGACAGTACAAAGATTTCAATGGCATATCTTGAAAAACCGAGATGTCTGAAATGTTGTTAAAGTTCACGTCCGCCTTTTCCGCTCTACATCTCTGCAAGGGGGACAAATCAATTACACAGCTGTTATCTATTTTGAAGTTCTTCAATGGCATTCCTGACAATGGTTTCAGATCCGATACGAGAGAATTCGGGACTGAGAGACTTTCGAGGGGCATACCTGCAAGCGGAGATAAGTCATCCACATTGGCAGGACCAAAACTCAACAACCTCAACTTCATTCCCTTCAATGGCAGCAACGACGTTATTGGATTATCATACATGGAAACATCAACCAGGGGCATTCCGGTAAGCGGTGACAGATCGGACACGCAATTTCCGTCCATGATCAGGTACCTCAATTTCATCCCCCGAATAGGAGATATGTCCGAAACTTCCAGACGCCATAATGCCAAAAATCTCAGGGGAAGCCCCTTCAAGGGAGACAAGTCGGCAAGCGTGCCACCGTTCAACGTCAACCTTTCAAGGAATTTTGCATTCTCAAAGCCCTGTAAAGAACTGACATCGGCGATTGTCCAGTTTGTGACAGGTAGTCGGGCAACAGCGCCTATGAACGACTGTTTCTGTTCCTGTGTGAGAGATTTCCTACCCTCCATTTCGACTGACCTTGACTGAAGGACTCCTGCAAGTCGGTCCGCTGCATTCTTCCTTACCAGACGGTCAGGAATCTTCTCCACCATTTCCGCGGCCCCTATGAAATCATCCCTACCGGCAAGCAGGCGAGAAGCAAATTCAAATGCGGAAGATGCAAGCTTTTCAAATTTATCCCTGTCTGCAGATCTTTGCAAAGAAGCCGCCAGATTGAGGGCATGTTGACCAGCGGAGATGAAAATCTTTAATGCCGCATCAGTATCGTCCCCTTTCTGAAGAGCCACACCGCGGAGCAGTTCCGACTCAAGCCCAATGACACTGTCAGGTCTTAGCCCAATCTGCTTTTGGAGATAAATATCTGCCGCCCTGATATTGCCAGCACGAATCAGTTCGTGTGCCACGGCAAGCACTGACACAAGTTCCGGTGGCCTGCAGCGGTATACCTTGAGGGAATTGATATGCGGCTTTCCCCAGAAAGAACTCAAGGAAAAGGTCGTTCCGTTGAGAGGAAACGGATCATAATATTCAATGCATTGCACATTATCGATCCAGACCCGGATGGTAGATCCGGATTTTTCAGCGATAAGGTGGTGTTTCAGCTTTTCACGTAAATCAGGGATATATGCCGACTGTAGGACCTGATGTGCAAATGATGAGAGCGTATCGAGTTCGAGAAGGTCTTGGTATGGCGTGCAGACAATCCTGTATCCTTCCAGACTGTCCCCTGCCAAAGCCAGCCCCAGCTGATCATTTCGTGTAAATTCAACTTCCATGCGGATGTCGGCTCCGACAGGTTCCCCGCGCCAACGAAATACCGACAACCCGCCAGCTCCGGTCATGCGTGTTCCTGAAATGGCAAGACATCCGTCGTCCATGAAGATAGTATCGGGAGCAGGTTCAAGAACCCGTTGCGGCGTCTGAAGGATGCTTGTATGGCACCAGAGCGGATCAAAGTAATTTTTCACATCTTCAATGGTTGTTTTTGTAAAATCCAGATCACATACCGGCAGCCACTCCTCCTGCCTTCTCTTCTCCTCCTCAAGCAGTCTCAGTTTCGATGCATCAGCCTGACGGGCCATCTCAGCGGAGTCAGCTCTGGCTTGCAATTCATTCACCTGGGACTGCCGTATCCAGAAGCCGGAACCGATTGCGAGCATCAAAAGGAGAGCAGTCGCAGCCGAAAGCGTCTTATGCCTTTTTATCAACAACCACAGGAGCCTTGTCAGGCCTGCATGCTCAGCCGAGGTCGCAAAACCTCCCAGATACGCCTCGATGTCCTTCTGCAGTTCCTTCACCGACTGGTAGCGGTCTTCCTTCCGGAGCGTCAATGCCTTCATTGAAACATGGGACAGCGCCGGAGGCACATGGCCTCCCGGAAGATGGGGAAGTTCTGACTTGTGGCTCCGTTCATATGATGTAGGTGGCTCGATTTGTCCTTTTGCAACTTTCATCAATATTACATTGACGGTCTCACCGTCCACAGGCGGCTGCAAGGTCAGTATCTTGTATAGGATTGCGCCAAGTGAATATATGTCCGAGCGCTGATCTATCTCGTTCACCTTTCCGTATGCCTGCTCCGGAGACATGTAGAGTGGCGTCCCCATGACAGCACCATCCATCGTCATAGCACCATTTACCTGTGAGGAATCATCGGCCCTGGCTGACTCGATCTGTGTCCTGGAACCGGGAGCAGGAGAACCTTTTTCTTTACCTTCCTTCTTCCCCAGCACCTTTCCAAGTCCCCAGTCCATGACCAGCACTTCGCCGAACTCGCCAACCATGATGTTTTCCGGCTTCAGGTCACGGTGCACTACGTTCTTCATGTGCGCGAACGCAATTGCATCGCAGACCTTGACGAAGATCGTGAGCAACTGGCCCAGCGGGTATTTTTCTTTAAACTCGGTCTTGCCTTCCCGTATCCCATCAAGGATCTCGTCAAGTGTCACACCTTTCACGAACTTCATCGTGTAGAAGACATTCTTGCCGGAGTCAACTCCAAGTTCATGGACGGGAACTATGCCAGGATGCTCCATCTGCCCGGTGATCTGGGCCTCTTCGATGAAGCGGAGGATCTTGTCCTCGCCAACGTGCTTCGGATCCAGAAGGACCTTCATAGCGACTGTGCGGCGGATATTCAGATCTTTCGCCTGCAGGATGGCGCCCATTCCGCCTTCGGCGACTTTGGTGCCAATATCGTATTTCCTGCCTTCCTGATCAACGAGAACGGAGGATGCCGACGAGGAAGATTTGCCCTTCTCATCAAGTGCGACCCCACCCGTAATCCCGCGCTTGTCCATGAACTGCGTGATCGTCATGCCACCACGCTGGATATCAGTTTCGAGAGTTTTCTTCTCGACAATCGGTTTGGTTTTATCGACAGGTTCAGTCATGGCATCCCCCACTTGACTGATATTCGCCTGAGCTATTTTCTCTTGAGACAAATCGATGCTATCTTCAGATCTTCCGGGAAGGTAATCTTGATGTTGGACTGGGGATACTCGAGAAGATAAGGCTGGTGCCCTGCGGATTCCATCACAGCCGAATCATCGGTGAACTCCAGCCCCTTGCCGAAAGCCCTGACATATGACGCCATCAGCTTGTCAAGAGGGAACACCTGAGGGGTCTCGACTGACCAAATGTTGCCGC
>CAZRKP010000087.1:0-8931 GCA_964600895.1 uncultured Victivallis sp. | reverse complement strand
TCCATAAACGATGACGGCACGCTGGATATCACCGAGAAGGTTACTGGAAAGGAATACAAGGGACTCCATTATTTCACCGATACCGGAGATAACGGAGATCCATGGGTTCGATTCGTTCCGGATGTCAATCGCCTGCATTCGAGCAAAGGCTCAAAGGCGAAAATAAGGCTTCTCAGGAATTCATCTCTGTCCGCACAATTCGAGATCGAATACCAGTTCATGATCCCGAAAGGCCTGAAAAAAGACAAGTATATCATGGAAGGATATTACGACTATGCGGCAAGCTCGGATGAACTGATACCTCTGAAGGTTAAATCGAAGGTGACACTTGCGAAATCCGCAAGATGCCTTGACATCGAGACCGAGATCGACAACCAGTCCACGGACCACCTTGTCCAGCTGGTTTTCCCGACCAGACTTAACACCGACAAGGTCTTTGCGGAATCCGCATTTGACGTGGTCGAACGTAAGATCGTGAAGAATGAGAAGCATATCGATCCAAGCCTTGTCAACGGTGAAGATCCTTTCATCAGGTTCGTCGACATGTCCGATGGCAAGTCAGGAATTTCAATCGTCAGCGACAGCATAAAGGGGTATGAACCTCTCGGTGACAGCGAGAACAGCCTTGCTCTCAACCTTATCAGGAGCTATACCTCTCAGATCGTCACGATTTATGGAAGAAAGGAGCGCAGGGCTGAACAGATGCTCACGCAGGCGCAGGGAATCCACAAGTTCCATTATGCCATTTACCCGCATTCTGGAACATGGGAGAACGGCTGTCTTGAAGAAGCTGAAAAGATAAACTGCCCGATGATCCCGACACAGACGCACCGCAGCTTTGGAAAACTTCCTTCTGCTCTCAACTATGTGAAGTTCAGCTCTGCGAAACTCGCATTCAGCGCTTTCAAGAAAGCGGCAAGGGAGGAAGCAGTAATCATCAGAGTCTTCAATCCTTCTACAAAGGAAGTTTCGTCTGAGATAGAATTCTTCAAGAACATCAAGAAGGTTGAAACTGTGAATCTCAATGAGGAGAAACTGATTGGAGCTCCTGCTCTCAAGCCAAATGGCAGAAAGTTGAAGGTCTCCGTCGGACCTAAGAAGATCGCCACATTTAAACTGAAACTTGATTAAGAATTGAGATCTCTTAAAGCTTATTTGCTAATAAAACCTTTTTAACGATGCCCCACACGCCTTCAGCCATCTTCTCGTGGCCGTAGTTCGAGAGGTGGAGACCGTCGACTGTTCTTTTATCGCCGGTGATGAATCCTGAAAAGATGTATCTTGGAACAAGATAGACACCGTACTGCCTGCTGAGTTCGCGCTGGGCAGATATGATTCCCTCTGAGAACGGATACAGGGGAAGTTCGAACATGATGACCGTCCGGCCCGGCCTGCAGACCTTCTTGAGAAGCACTTCCAGATCCGCCCTGAATTTCCTAGAGGGACAGTCGTTGTCAAAAATGTCATTGCCACCTATCTCAAGAAGCACGAGCGCTTTCTCATCTTTTATACCGTCTACCGTAGGCAGGACTGTCGACAAGGTCGTTCCGGCAACTGCGAGATTCGCAACTTTCACTCCATATTTTTCCTTGAAGACTTCAGACCAGCATTTCTCCCCGTCGAACTGTATTCCCGCGCTGATGGAATCTCCGATAACATAGAGCTTGTCATAATTTCCCATCTGTATATTAGGTAACAGCAGATGTGGAGCTTCGAGCAGGACTGAACAGGTACAGAGAAATATGAGAAGCCCTTTGATGAAGAAAGAGGCTTGTCTGGCCCAGTCAGCTTTCATAAACATCAGAAGAAGCAGGACGGCAATTACCGGCAGTATCAGATATGGCAGTCCAAACTGTGGAATCGATGCTGTAATGACACCAATAGCTCCGAGGAGAAATCCAAGTCCGGATATTATTTTAAGGGATAGTTTCCTGTCAAAAAAGGACAATATCGCTGATATGATTATCAGTCCAAGTCCGGTGAAGAAAGACATCCCGGAGCCGATATGCATGATCAGAGGATTCATGAAATTTGTTATCCTGTTGAAATCAAGGAAGATATTTTGGGAAGGAAGAAATTCAAGTTTTTCTCTTACGGGGCCTTCTTCTGGGATTTGTCGGCCTTCATGAGTTCGAGCATTGCGGCAGCAAACTTTTTACCGAGTTCCATCTGACCTTTCGAACTGTAATGGAGATGGTCTGAGATCTTCGCCAGATCATCGCAGTCAACCATCTTGTATCCCGGCAGATCACATGATTCCTGTGCCTTGCGGACAAGATCCACGAAATCCTTGTTTGAATTTACGCGGCCGCAGGCAAACGGCATGTCCTTCACACCGAAATCCTTTCGGGCGGATTCGATAAGATGTGGAAGATTTTTCTGATAATCCTTTGCCATATCCTCGAATTTCGAATCCCTCTCACCTTGCATCCACAGCATTCCGCATATGACGATCGGACGGCTCTTCTGGGCCTCCTTCACAATCTTTACAAGCTTGCTGTAAAGTGAGAGCAGCTTCTGGTTGTCCGGATTCCATTCGACCGCCAGATTAGTTCCTCCGACCGACAGCTTGATGATGCCGATAGGTTCTCCTAGCTCCTTGGTCATTATCTGTCCGAAAGTGACTTCAGGCCCGAAGTGTTTCCCTGTATCGGTGGCTTTGCCGGGGTCGAGAGGAATCCAGGCATCTTTCTGGAAGACCAGCACATCCTTCTGCGGCTTCTGCAGCTCCTCAGGAAGGTCCTCTATGTTGGCCCCGGCGCCGAACATGTTGCTCTGTCCGGCCAGCACAAATACCTTAAGGGGCTTTTCTTCAGCTATTGCAGTGAAACCAGCTATGATGATCAGGATTGAAGCCATGACTGAAATTCTCATAATTTATATCTCCTGGTAAAAGTACTCAGTTGAGTCGTCTCCAATTGCTTTATTTATCCAATTTCGTCACTGTCACGCTCTGAATGCAGTACTTCCCGGTGGCAAAGCGGAAGTTGAACGCCCAGGTTGCGACAAACTGCGCGTCATCAATCTTCCATGTCGCCTTGTGCCATTCCTTGTTGTCGGGAATGTCAAAGGGCTCAGGTTTCTTATATCCGCTTGTTGATTCATATTCGAGCGCGAGTTTTGCCGGATTATTCTTCTCGTTGCGACGCACCATCGCAGTGATCTCGATCGGGGTTGAGGCGTATGACAGGAAATTCGGATCCACGATATATGCAGTTCCACCGGGCACAGTCCCGGCACGTGCATTTCCTCCATAGGCAATCACGTCTTCGGCGATCTCGTCGGCTGACTTCGTATGCAATCCCTTCTCGATGTTCTTCTCACCATAAGTGACTGAAACACTTTTCGCGTTTGTATAATCTCCGTCCCAGGGAAATGGTTTTCCCTTGCTTGCCTTTGCTTCTGAAACAATCTTATCAGGAGGCGATGGCACAATGATCGGTTTTATAGTCAAGCTGTATTTCTGGGCTTCAGTCATTTTCCCGGTGTGGGTGTCCACAACCTGTACCGGTTGTCCGAAATCTACCTCATCTGGTTTCGATGTCGCGGCCCAAGTCACAAGAACATTCCCCTTTTCACCTTTGAAAACAAAACCGTAGTGTTTTTCATTCAAGAGCGCCACGCCGATGTATTCGGGATGTCGCCCAAGGTGCTGGCTCAACTGACCCAAAGCAATGTATGCCGGACGTTCATTCCCCTTGGCGTCGAGAAGACCCATTGGCCCACTGTCGCCGTCCATCCCCTCGAACCAGTTTATACAGGCGATACCTTGTGCGATCCCCATGGTATAGGCCTTAACAACTGCATTTGCCTGGTTGTCCTCACCCTTCTTGGTACCGCATCCGATCTCGGTAAACCAGATAGGGACATTCACTTTGTCGGGATCCTGGTCGGCAAGCATCTTGCGCAGTGTCGGAGCGATGCTCATGAAGATCGGTTCGGTTCCTGGAACCTTGTTCACGCAACCGAGAACCTCATACGGATGCATCGTTATGTAGTCGTAGTGCCCCTTGGCGCCGGCACGTATCGCCTGATAGATGTAGTTTGTGTGCGCAGACTTTACGGCAAGACCGACCTTCGCATCCGGATTAGCCGCCTTGACCCCCTTGTAGGCCGCGACCACCACCTTGGCATAGTCGCTTGCCGGTGCATTGTTGGTAAAGTTCGGAGCCTCGTTCCAGACCTCGAAATTCTTCACCCGTCCCTTTGTATGATTTGCAAGCTCATAGGCATATTTCTCCCACTGATCAAGTGAATTCATAGGCAGGCCGCCCTTCTTATCCTTCGTGTCCCATTTTGGCAGGCCTATCAGAAGCGCAGCAGTAGTAACGCCAATGCTGTCGAAGTAGTCTAGTTGGGCATCAACCGTTTCCCAGTTGAACTTCCCTGGCTCAGGTTCGACGCCACCCCACCACGTGGCGAACGCGCGCAGGTCACGGATCCCGATCTTCACCATCTGCGGCATCCATTTGGAATGGTTCTTTGAGTTAGCGGCACAGCTGCCGATACCGAATGGACTCAGTACCGGATCAGGCTTCACTCCAGGTGCTGCGGTCTT
This sequence comes from uncultured Victivallis sp., assembly GCA_964600895.1. Lineage (GTDB taxonomy): Bacteria > Verrucomicrobiota > Lentisphaeria > Victivallales > GWF2-50-93 > GWF2-50-93. The sequence goes on along the minus strand of CAZRKP010000087.1, from coordinate 4,373 downwards.
CTCTTCATCCTGCTTTGCTACCCCCTCCTCGGTCCAAGATGACATACATGTGGCGAACAGCAATATCGCCGACAAAAGTTTAAACAGCCTGTTCTTCATCATTTTTCCTTTTTGTTCTTTTTCTTCGGTTTTGGTTTTTCATTGTCCTCTTCATCATCCGGGAGATCGCCCTTGGAGTTCGCCTCGAGCGCCGGCTGGACCTCGTCCCACCACTTGTTATATGCTTCCTTCATCTTATTGGTGATGTCCTGATGTGAATCGCAGACATTCTTCGTCTGGCTGCGATCAGCCTTGACATCGAAGAACTCCTTGTTTCCGACAAGGCGGTACTGTTCATTACGCACCGCAAAGCCGTTATCCTTATGCTCCATGGGCGGTCCGCCCCAGTTTGATGCATGGATGAACAGGAACCTGTCAGGCCAGTTCGCCTTTGGATTCTTTAGGAGCGGCAGCAAACTTCGTCCGTCTAGTTTCAAATCCGCAGGGATCTTTGCGCCAGCCGCCTCGGCCAGGGTCGGGAATACGTCGATGTGTGCAGCAAGCCGATCAACATCGACCCCTCCCTTGAATCCGTTCGGCCAGTACCAGAAGGAAGGCACACGGGTGCCTCCCTCCTCGACTGAGCCCTTTGATCCTTTCATGCCTGCATTGTAGAACGCTGCCGGGGCGGGTTTTTCCTTGAAATGGTTCGAAGCGCCATTGTCACTCATGAAGATGATGAGGGTGTCATTCTCGATCTTCCACTCCTTAAGCTTTTCCCTGATTTTTCCGACATTGGCGTCAATGTTTGAGATCATTCCAAAATATGTTGTAAGACTTTTTGTCGGAGCTTTTCCTTCATAAGGTTTCAAGAATTCTTCCGGACAGCCCAATGGCGTGTGGGGTGCGTTTGTCGGAATGTATGCGAAGAATGGCCCTTTGCCCTTTACATCAGCCATCCACTTCATCGCCTCGGAAAAAAATACATCCGTGCAGAATCCCTTGGTCCTTTCAGTTTTCCCGTTCCTCCACAGGTTACCGTCAAAGAGGCTCATGCCTGGGGGCGTACCTTCACCAATCATTCCCGTGGAAAAAGACAGGGCCATGTCGAATCCTCTCTGCCACGGCTGGTATTCCGGCTCTGCCCCAAGATGCCACTTTCCGAATATTCCAGTGCTGTAGCCGGCTGATTTCATGACCTGGGCGATCGTCACCGCCTTCAAATCCATGTTCTGTCCGGGACCGCGCGTTGCATGCACGCCTGAACGGTACTCGTAACGGCCGGTCATCAGTGCACAGCGTGTAGGAGAACAAAGCGGACTGACCTGGAAATCCGTGAATCGTACACCCTCATCGTGCAATCTGTCTAAGTTCGGAGTTTTGAGAATTGGATTGCCGTGGCATGAAAGATCTCCATACCCCTGATCGTCAGTCAAGATGAAAATTATGTTGGGAGATTTACTGTTTGCCGCAGATAGGACGAATGAAGGCAATAGCGCACCTGCTGCAATGCCAAACATTGAAATATTTAAAAATTCTCGTCTGCTGATCGGTGTCATTGAGATTCCTTTCTCAAAATATTTTTTTCAGCTTTGCAAATGGGAAATTAACAGATACTTACGCCATCACTATCAGCCCAAGCTGCTTCTGGTTGTTCAGAAAGGAGACTTTCTTTTCTAGCTCCTTGGCCTGCTGGAGAGCGGGAAGCATAAGCACCGCGGACGACTCCCTGGCCGGCGCTCGGGCAAGGCGGCGAGCCGTCACTACCCAGACAATGTAAACTATAGGATGACCTCATTAGTAAAATTCTCACCTTAAAAGCCATGACGTATTCCACGCATGTCAAAATACTTGGTTATTCCAACATCATTCAAATCCCCTTGATTGCAGGATGGAACATGACCGTCAAGAAACATGACATTTGCAGTGTCTCCCACGTGTCCTGACCATACATAATCAACGCATCCTCCGCGGTTTTTATAGCCCTGGGGCCCGATGGTGTTCGCGGGTTTGGGAGGTGGCGAAACAGCAACAACACCCCCGACGCCTGTAGTAAGGGAATCACTTGCCAGAAAGTACCGGTCTGGCCTGTTGACCTTGAGTGCATAAATTCCCCTGAAAGTGCTGTCGGGATCATCGAATCCTCTTTCTAGGGAAACGCCGGTCAGGTATCCGTAGTTCGGACCGCTGAAACCGGTATCTTTCGGATCGTTTATGGCACACCTGAGTGAAGTATTCCAAAGCGAAGTATAAGGAGGTTCCTGAAAATATGTATGCCACAATGGGGTTCCACTAACTCCGCTTCCGGTTCCCTGTGGGATTACTCCGCCAAATTCCTCCGCGTAGTTCAATACCAGGAGGATAAATTGCTTCTGGTTGTTGATGCATGCACTTTTTCTGGCCATCGCCTTGGCCTGCTGGAGGGAGGGAAGCAGAAGCGCCGCGAGGATTGCGATGATAGCGATGACCACCAACAGCTCGATAAGTGTGAAGCTGGTTTTTACTTCCAGAACTGGAAGGGGGGATTTTCCGGAAGGAGGCTTATCATTCACCTTTCCCTCCAATCCACCTTTTTGAAACATGCTATCCATGTTGGCCCTCTCAGGCAATCCCACCATCCCCTCATCAGGGAATTATAACCAAATTTTCAGATTTGTCCAGAAAATTCACGAAACCCTTGACCGTGCCGTTCTTCTTTGTCCCGTTTTCCAAATCATTCATGGCACGAAGACGTTTCCATTGGCATCCTTATACTTTTTAAATCCATAATTGAACAGATCGAAGCCCTTGCATGACTGAACGCGGCCATCCGCAAAGAAGACATCACATGTCATGCCAATATGTCCTGCCCAGGTGTGATACAAGGTTCCACCGGCATTCAGTTCTCCCCTTGGCCCAATTGTATTGCCAGGCAGGGGATAGTCGGGTTTTTTCTTCCATGACCAGTTTTCAGCTGAATCTGTCGTCAAGAAGAAATTGGATGGAGTAGAGACGTTCAGAAGGTTCCATCCCTTGAAAAGATTTCCGTTGGGCCATGGATCGCCAATGAACTGCGCAGCATCCTGATCCGGCAGGGGATTCGCGGCCCCATCGCTGAACACGATTAATCCGAAGTGCCTTCCTGCAAATCCTCCTGACTTTGGATCGTTCTTCGGACATTTCAGATCCTTGCTGGCCAAATCCGCATAGGCCGGATCAGATTCAAATACGTCGATCCAATCCGGATCATTGGCCGGATTGGGACTGACATTCTTCGAACGTGCCTGAGGAATGGTTCCGTTATAGTCACACGAATAGGTCAGTAGTCCGGTTCCGATCTGCTTCTGGTTGCTCATGCACTGCACCTTCTTCGCATGCTCCTTCGCCTGTTGCAATGCCGGCAGGAGTATAGCGATCAGTATTGCGATCATCGCAATGACCACGAGTAACTCGATCAGTGTGAATATCGGTGTTTGATGCTTGATGCCAGATGCTGGATAATTAATTTTTTGGCAATTCATCCGGCATCCTGAATCCAGTATCCTGCATCCAACTGATATATTGTGCTTCATACCGCCTCCCTCCTCCGTCTGCGCGCAGGCGTGACTTTTTTGTCAATATCAGGAACGGTCGACTGTCTTACAACGACGCCGATGCTCTCGGCTTCAAGAAGGAGCGGTCCCTGCCATTTTCCGCGTGGCTTTTTTGTCAGCCAGTCCAGGCAGGTTTCAATGAATGGAGATATGTCGATCACCTGCATAGATGTCAGCGTGGGAATGCTGTATTCCGGACGCGGCCCTGCATCGCACGAGCATACGGCTACATCCTCGCCGGGATATATTCCATTGTCCATCAGGGCACGCATCGCTCCGAACGCCGCAGGCATGGTAAGGCAGAAAAGTGCCTTTGATTTGAATTTTCCTGTGCGGATCAGCCTGTCAACAAGCGTGTATGCGCTTGACAAAGGGTCGGAATAACTTTCAACCGGTTCATTAAAAAGCCGACCTTCGACATCATGTTCTTGCATCCATTTCTCCCATTCCGCGATCCTTTCCGGTATCACAGTCATTCCAGGCTGTACATTCAAGCAGTCTATCTTCCTGTGTCCGATGGAGAGGAGATGTTCCAGCATGCCTGTGACAAACCTTGGAGGAAATGACATGACTGACGGAATTCCGAACCGGCTCCAGTCGTTGTTAAGCACGAATACAGGTTTACCTATCTTGCGCAGTTCAACAGGAAGATCCGTGCCGAAGTCAAGTGTGAAGAAAAAGGTCGCGTCGAACTGCCTGACAGTGTTCTGGATTGCCGGATCATCCGGATGGAAATAATAGACCAGCTTAAGCGAGAACTTGTATTTTCTCGTAAGCCTTGAGATCGCAACATGCCACATGCTTACCTCGAGAGTCTCCCAG
>CAZRKP010000086.1:0-9435 GCA_964600895.1 uncultured Victivallis sp. | reverse complement strand
GGTATTGGAAAGGGAAGGGGTGGATCTATTGGGAGGATCCCAGAGGGTGGTTCCAGTGGTACTGCAGGTACTACATGGGGAGGAGATGCCCTGACGACGAACGACAGATAAAACGCTGGCTTGGGATAAGAAGACACGTCACACAGCTGAAGAAGGCCTGCAGAAAAGGTGATTTAAGCTGCCGAAGGAAACAGCGCCAGGCCCTGCTCCATTGGGCATACGACAGCAGGAAGATTTGAATACACAGCATCGGCAAGTAATGTCGAATTACGAAATGAGATTCCATTTCTGGAATTCTTGCATCACCGGGACACCGGTTCGCCGTTACTCCGGTTCGTCTGATCTTTATTGGCTACCCCGCCTGGATTCGAACCAGGACTAAATGGACCAAAACCACTTGTGCTACCATTACACCACGGGGTATTTTTCAAACAAATAAAGATAGACTGTTTATTGCGACATTTCCAATACGTTCAGGCTTGTTGAAGATTATCTGGAGCCTTGGCCGATTTCATTATTCTCCTATGGATGATGATATAAACAATAATTACTATTGCAAGTCCCAGGAAGATCCATATGTAGTTGTGATGGAGTATTTCCTTTCCCTTGTGCACGAGATCCCTGTATGACATGTCTCCGGCAAGAGAACCAAGATAATAACCAATTGCAGTAAGGATAAGCACCCAAATTCCCGCTCCGAGAGCGGTAAAGAAGGAAAAGCGCCATAATTTCATCTTTGACAGGCCGGCAGGAACAGATATCACCTGTCTGATAGCCGGGAGTAGCCTGCAGACAAACGTGGTGATGTCGCCGTATTCCCTGAATATCTCCTCAGCCCTTACCAGCGTGTGATGAGACAGGAAGAAATATTTGCCGAATTTATAAAGGAACGGCCTGCCAAGCCAAAGCGACAAGAAATAGTTGATATAGGCACCAGCCATGGAACCAAGAAGTCCGCAGACCACCGCTATCAATGCATCCAGGATTGGAGAACCGCAGGTAAGTTCACCCCTGAAAGCCAGGAAGCCGGCCGGGATCATCACAACCTCGCTCGGAAATGGGATGAATGAACTTTCAATGGCCATGAATATGAAAACGAGGAGAAATCCCCATAAATGTGCATGCCTTGCGGCAAGTTCTATATAGTTGGCGATCAGATCGGTCATAAGATGTTCCACTTTTAAAACTGAAAAGCCTTAGAAGTTATAGTGTCTCACGTAAAATTCAAGCCGCATCCAAAATTGAGGACGAATATGGCAATAGGCGAAATTGAAAGTATTATATAGCTTTCCTAAACATTGATTTACATGGATTGGCAATGCATTCCATAGCCTTCAATCTTGGAACGTTTACACTGCACCGATATGAGATTTACAGCCTCATCGGAATAGCGGTGGGAATAACCCTGTTCTTCTGGCATGCCAGGAATGCAAAACCTGTATTCAAGATCGCCTCCCGCCCAATCCACATGAACATGTTCCTGGGTGCTATCACCGTAATAGCCAGTATTTCATTCATGCTATACAGCATTTACTTCAAAGGCAATCTTGGAAAGGTTGTCTTCCAGTTCCCTGTCCTCGTCTACTGGTATGGGATTATGGTCGCCATCGGCTTCGTCTGCGCCACGGCACTGATGGTCAGGAACCGCAAATATGCCGGAATGGACACCGAACAGATCACCGACATGGCCCTCTGGGGAATGGTAGCTGGGATCATAGGTGCAAGGATCTTCTACGTCTGCCAGTTCTGGAACCAGTATGAAAACAATCTCTTCCAGATCATTATGATCAACAAGGGCGGTCTCGTCTTCTACGGAGGATTCATTTGCGCAACGATTGTCCTCCTAATCTATGCCCGCAAACAAAAGCTCGAGGTGCTGAAGGTGATGGACATACTCGCCCCTTCGCTGGCAGTAGGACACATGTTCGGAAGGATAGGGTGTTTCCTCAATGGCTGCTGTTTCGGCAAGACAACCGATCTCCCATGGGCCGTAACCTTTCCCGCAGGTTCACCTCCTGCAATGGAATTTCCGACACAACCTTTGAATCCGAATTCCTGCCCGAGTCTTCCGCTGCATCCTGTCCAGCTCTATGAATCCGTCTTCAACATGATCCTCGCAATAGTCCTGCTTTTCCTTCTGAGAAGACTGAAGCCGGGACAGACGGTATCGATATATCTGATCTGCTATGGCATAGGTCGTTTCACCATTGAATCAATGAGGGGAGACCACCACCAGTTCATCCTCCAGAAGTTCACAGTATCACAGTCGATAGGGCTCTTCGTCGCGGCTGGCGGAATCGCACTCCTTACCTATACCATCAGGAGAACCTCTGGCTCCAAGGTGGAAAAATGACAGAAATAACCGTTGAAGAGAAATTCCATGGAAGCAGGATCGACAGGTTCCTAGCCGAATCCTTCAAGTCTTATTCCCGAGCATATTTCCAGAAGCTCCTCAAGGAGGGCAGGATCACCTGCGACGGCAAGGTGCTGACGATGCCGAAACTTCCCGTATCGACAGGCAATATTGTCAGGATAGACTTTCCAGAAATCAAACCGCGCACCATCTCAGCACAGGACATCCCTCTTGATATACTCTATGAGGACAATGATATCCTCGTGATAAACAAGCCAGCAGGCATGGTCGTACATCCCGCTGCGGGCAACCGGGACGGGACAATAGTCAATGCGCTTCTGGGACGCGATGCGGAATTCACCGACAAGCTCATGGACGAGGAAAGACCGGGGATAGTCCACCGCCTCGACAAGGATACTTCAGGCTGTCTTGTGATCGCAAAGAATCCCATCGCACAGTTCGCCCTCTCCCATGCGTTCCAATACAGGAAGGTGAAAAAACATTATGCAGCGATCGTCTACGGAGACCCGAAGGAGGACGAGGAGGAGTTAATAAGCCTCATAGGCCGCCATCCAGTCCACAGAAAGAAATTCGCCGTCGTCGAAAAAGGCGGTAAGACGGCCATAAGCAGATACAAGGTCCTCAAGAGGGGTAAGATCGATGACGTGCCGGTTGCACTCCTCGACGTCGAGATTGAAACCGGCCGCACACACCAGATCAGGGTGCACCTTGCCCATCTCAAACTGCCGGTCCTCGGTGACGATGTATACGGCGGCAGGCAGAAGCTCGATACGCCAAGGCAGATGCTCCATGCATGGAAACTTTCCTTGTCACATCCGGTGACAGGCCAGATGATGGATTTTGAATCACCTTTCCCCGGAGATTTTGCGGAGTTCGCAGACAAGATAATAACCTGACGAAATTCTACAGCTGTGCGGAGAGAAGCCAATCTGCAAACGGGGCATCTGCAGGAACAAGATCAAGTTTCTTCATACCAGACAGCTCAATCCAGCGGAACTCCTGGCCTTCGGTCACATTGATCTGCTGTGCCATATCTGTCTGCATAGCCCTGTAAAAGACTATCTCGACATCCTTCCCGGGATATGAGTGCTCGATCCTGAAGATCAGGTCCAGAACGATTATATCGATAGAAAGTTCCTCCCTGATCTCGCGCTTCAGACACTGTTCATCGCTCTCGCCTGGATCGGCCTTTCCTCCGGGGAACTCCCAGAGGCCTTCGAGATGTTTGCCGTCCGGTCTTGTGCAAAGCAGTATCCTGCCATTATTCCTGATTACGGCTGCACAGACATGGATCGGCTGGCTGGGATTTTTCATTGAAGGGAAAATCACTTCTTGGTATCTGCTATCTCAACTTCGACTTCCGCAGGCGAGATGCTGTTTATCTTTATCCCTGGAACATTCACATAACACTGCACCTTGACCTTATGGACACCGGGTTCCTTCAGCGAAGTGATATCGACAAACGGTGAAAGCTCGCTCCCGTTCATCACTTCGAGGGAACTTTTAATGCCTCCTGCGGCTATCTCCACATTGGCGGGAACCATCTTCCTGATATTCAGCGCTGTTCCAGGATTGCCAAGCACGGAGACCGTTATTCCAGTGAAAGTACGGGTGTCAAACTTCCTGTAGATCTCGACATGTGCGGTGATCTTCTGAGGCTGGACCTTGACCTTGCCAGCGGGTTCGGAAATCTTCGCCATGTATTCAAAATCCTCGACGGTCTTCTGATCCAGGGAGATCGGTTCAGTATTCACCTTCAAAATGGAGCTAAGGACGCTCTCAGGACCGGTGATCCTGACCTTGTCTGGAGAAAGCTTGACCTCGCCGCATGCATAGTCTTCAGATGTCATTCCGGTGAATCTTGCGCTGACTGGCACCTCCTTTGAGGTCTTACGATCAAGATAAATCGAGAGCATCTCCGGAGCCGAACGTGTAATGCTTATGCCGAACGGCTTGGTGATGGCCGCGGACTTGAGTATTTTCAATGTCAGAGGTTTTCCAGGCACATACTCGTTGTCGCTTACGCTTATCTCAAGCTTGAAATCATTTTGAGAAAGGAGATTCAGCCTTTTCTGGGACCTGCCTCTGACAGTCAGATCGACGTACCTGACGCTGTCTTCAAGGTTCACGGTCTGCTCGGAAGTAACTATATGCACTGGAACGTTTCTGATGACCTCCTCCACACCGATCTGTATCGAGATCTTCCACCATACAAGCAGGGCGAAGCAAAGCGCTATGAGCTTGCGCAGGAAGTCATGCTTTATTACCCCCGGAATCCAGGAATATTTCAGCTGTTTGCCTTCTTCATTCATCCTTCTGCCCTCCGGTGAATCCGGACATCTCCTCGTCTTCGATGCCCTCGAAAATATCTTTAATGCTGTCACTCTCAGCCGATATCAGCAGTGATCTCAGGAACCGTTGAAGCTTCTCGATGGTTATATTCCTTATGAGGTTTCCACGGCATGCGATGCTGATGTTGCCGGTCTCTTCCGAGACCACTACCGCCACAGAATCCGTCTCCTCGGTAACTCCTATTGCTGCACGGTGCCTTGTCCCAAGCGAATCTGAAAGCGCCACGCTCTGTGTCAATGGGAATATGATGTGAGCAGCAACGATCTCATTGTCCTCGATCGCAATGGCACCGTCATGAAGAGGTGTGTTCGGATGGAATATTGTCTGTATCAGCTGGTGGCTCACCTTTGCATTGATCTTGATTCCGCTGCTTGTCAGGGCGCGCATTCCGATCTGCCGTTGGAAGACAATCAGCGCCCCGCGCCTATTCATTGAAAGGGACTCGACAGCCTTTATGACCTCGCTTATCGTCTCCTCCTTCTTCATTCTCCTGGCGAAAGGCCTGCTGCTGCCAAGCTGTGCAAACGCCCTTCTGATCTCCGGCTGGAAGATGACCACGAGGGCCAGCGGGAATATCATCCAGAGGCCGTTGAGGAGCTCAGTTATCACCTCGAACTTAAGGAAGTCGGTCGCCAAGGTCAGCAGTAGAAGCGCAATTATTATTCCGGCAAGCACGTTCGCGGCCCTGGTTCCGCGCAGGAAGTAGAGGCCGTAATAGATCAGGACGGCAAGGATAAGCACCTCGAGCGCAAAGCTCAGGTATATCCAGGTGTTGCCAAGATATTGAAAGAGATCAGGCATCCGGAATCTCCAGTATTATCAGTTCCACTGTGTTAATTTAGCCCGGAATGGAGAATTTGGAAGCTTAATACTTAAATTCCAAGCTCCAAGTTCCAAAATCCAAACAATTTCCAATCTGCAAATTCCAAACAGGATCATTTATTTCCTTGATTTATCCCATGCCTGATGTCGTTTGATATTTTCCTCACTTGTTTGGAACTTGGAGGCCTGGAGCTTGGAATTTCATTTCCGCAGGTCATATCCTACTTAATGCGGAAATGACCTTCAGCATCTGCACGATACCCTTCACATCATGGACCCTGACGAACTCCACTCCCTGCATTGCGAGATACGCGACTGCTCCCGCCGTGCCTGAATCCCTTTCCTCCGCCGATACCCCGCCAAGTATCTGGCCAATGAAATTCTTTCTTGATGGTCCGACAAGAATCGGCCTGCGGTGCTTCCTGAACCTGCGGATCTCGCTGATGATCCTGATATTCTGTTCTACGTTCTTACCGAATCCAATTCCCGGATCAACCATGATATTCTCATGTCGTATGCCTTCATCAAGCGCACGCCTGATTGCATCAGCGAGAAACGTATTTATCTCCCCAATAAGATTCCTGTATTTCAGATCCGACTGCATTGTTTTCGGAGAACCGCGCATATGCATCAGGATAACTCCGGCCTTGTAACGGGCAATGACCTCCCCCATGTCCTGCGAATTCCGCAGTGCGCTTACATCATTTATTATGTCTGCTCCAGCATCAAGTGCCTTCTCAGCAACCTCACACTTCATCGTGTCAACGCTTATGATAGCGGTCGAACGCCTTTTGCGAAGTTCGCATACTACCGGTATCACTCTGCGTATCTCATCAGCAGTCTTCACCGGTTCCGAGCCTGGACGGGTTGATTCACCGCCGATGTCAATGATGTCGGCTCCGGCATCAAGCATTTCAAGCGCATGTCTTACAGCAAGTTTTCTGGAAAGATATTTCGAGCCATCGCTGAACGAGTCTGGGGTGACGTTCAGGATGCCGACGACATAGGTCCTGCCATCGCAATCTAGCGATCTATTTCTGAATTTGAAGAGCATGTTTTCCCATCGGAGCGCCGGCGTCTCCTGTTTTCAGAAGAAGAACACAGACCGGAGGCCTATGCTTATTTATGAAACCCAATACCGAGTCACAAGTTACCAGTTACAAGCAGCCAGTTACTTCTGCGGCTCGATCTCCTCCGGTTCCATTCCGGAATCAGGAACTGAATCCTGCGAAGCCTCGGTATCTTCGTGTTCCATCAGTTTGACAACGCCAGATATGAGATCGCCTTCGGCGAGATCCATTATCCTAACACCCTTTGAAGCACGGCCTACCGTGCGAACCTCGTCGGCCGGGATCCTCACAGTCTGTCCGTTGACAGTCACGATGAGAAGCTCATCTCCCTTGGTGACCTGGAGCGCCGCAACGACCTTTTCCTTTTCGCGTAGTCTGATGTTGAGGACACCCTTTGCACCCCTGTTCGTCTTGCGGTACTGGCTGATGAAGCTACGCTTGCCCAGTCCGCCATCTGAAACAACAAGTATCTCGGGGCCGCCCTTGGCCTGGGCTTCTTCGTCGCTCTCGATCTCCTCTATTGGATCTATCGCTTCCATGCTCACGACGAAATCACCCTTGAGCTTGAATCTCATTCCAGTGACACCCTTCGCGGAACGTCCGACTGTCCTGACCTGCTCCTCTGTGAAGCGGCATGCCATTCCAAGGGATGTTGAAAGTATGAGCTCCTTCTTTCCGTCAGTAATTATCGCACCAACCAGATCATCCCCCTCTTCGAGGGAGATCGCCCTGATTCCGGCCTTGCGGAGGTTCTTGTATTCGGAAATGCGCGTCTTCTTGACGAGTCCTGACTTCGTAGCCATCACTATATACAGATCCTCGCGGTCGACATCTTCCTTTGGTACAGTGAGCATGGCCCTGACAAGTTCTCCCTGTTCAATCCTTATCATGTTCACAATCGCCTTGCCCTTGCCGACACGGGTACCTTCAGGAATCTCATATACATTCAGCCAGTGCATCTGGCCCTTGTCGGTGAAGAAGAAGATGAGATCATGGCTGTGGGCATTGAAGAGATGCTCGACGAAATCCTCTTCCTTGGTCTCCATTCCCTTCACTCCCTTCCCGCCGCGGTGCTGTGCATCATATGTATCAGCAGGCACCCTCTTGACATAACCGGTATTGGAAACGGTGATGACACAGGAATGGCGTGCAATGAGATCGGCGATGTTGAGATCCTTCTCGTCGGCGGCAATCTCGGTCCTTCTCGGACTAGCATATTTTTCCTTGACCCGGAGGAGTTCCTCCTTGATGACCTTGAGCCTCAGTTCCCTGCTCGCGAGCAACGACTTCAGATAGGCGATAAGCTTCTGGAGCTCGTTGAACTCATTCTCAAGATCCTCGATCGCGAGCCCTGTCAGCTGGTGCAGGCGCATCTCAAGGATCGCATCTGCCTGCTTCTGGCTCAGCTTGAACCTTTCAATGAGTGCCTTGCCTGCGAGTTCCTTTGTGCGGGATTCGCGGATTATCTTGACGACCTCGTCGATGTTCCTGACGGCGATGAGCAGACCTTCCAGGATGTGCGCCCTCGCCTCTGCCTTGTCGAGTTCGAAACGCGTCCTGCGGGTAATAACGTCAAGCCTGTGGTCGATGTAAGCCTGCAGGAGCTGGCGCAGATCGAAGATCCTTGGACGTTTGTTGTCGACGACCAGAGCTATCGACCCGAAGACAGTTTCGAGCTGTGTATGGGCGTAAAGCTGGTTGAGGACAATCGTCCCCATCGCCCCGCGCTTGATGTCGATGACGATCCTTATTCCTGACCTTCTGCTGGTCTCATCGCGCAGTCCTGATATTCCGGTGATCTTCTTGTCGTTCACGAGATCCGCGATGTTCGCAACAAGATTCTCCTTGTTCACCATGTATGGGATCTCAGTTACAATGATCTGCTCTTTGCCATACTTCTCGATAATTTCAGCCTTGGCGCGGATCTTTACGCTGCCCTTGCCGGTCTCATAGAATTTCCTGACCTCGCTTACGCCGCAGATGATTGCTCCGGTCGGGAAATCAGGCCCCTTGACAAACTGCATCAGGTCGACGACCTGGCATGAAGGATTCTCAAGCAGATGGACTGTGGCATCGATTATTTCCGCAAGATTGTGCGGGGGAATGTTGGTGGCCATTCCAACGCCGATTCCAGTCGAACCATTGACGAGGAGGTTCGGATAGCTGGAAGGGAGCACTTCAGGTTCCATGTTGGATTCATCAAAGGTCGGAAGCATATTGACGGTGTTCTTCTCCAGGTCGACCAGGAGTTCCTCAGCGAGACGTTCCATGCGGCACTCGGTATACCTGTAGGCTGCAGCCGGATCACCGTCGATGCTACCGAAGTTGCCCTGCCCATCTATGAGAGGCTCGCGCATTGAGAAATCCTGCGCCATACGGACAAGTGTGTCATATACTGAAGCGTCGCCGTGCGGATGGTAGTTACCGATTACTTCACCGACGACCTTCGCGCTTTTGGTATAGGCATGGCCCTTTGTAAGGCCAAGCCTGTGCATTGCATAGAGGATCCTGCGGTTCACAGGCTTGAGTCCGTCACGTACATCCGGTATGGCTCGTCCGACGTTCACGCTCAATGAATACTGCAGGTATGCAGTATGCATTATGTCTTCAATATTTATCGGATAATCCCTGCTTGCGGGGTTGACTGTATCACTCATGTTTGTAAACAAAACTCCATGTTTTCAGATTCATTTTTCGCCTCCGTCCCTCAGGGCGGAAACTGTGAAGGAATAATCTATAATTGATTGCGTCTTTAACAAGGGAAAAATCGAGATTTTTACGGTTAAATTTGAGGTGTTTTCCAGAGGTCGTTTCCTG
>CAZRKP010000085.1:0-9773 GCA_964600895.1 uncultured Victivallis sp. | reverse complement strand
ATCGACAAAATCTATGTCATTAGTCCTGAATGGCTGGTTGTCGCAAACGACTACATGGATGATACAGACAAGCTCATATACAATGACAACAAGTCTGAGTTTGACAGGATATTGCCCGAGGTCGAGAAGCTGGAAAAGGACGAAAAGCCCAACTGGGTTTTATTGAAAAAGCGAATGAGGATCTGGCAGAACGGATATGAGAAGTTCAGCAAGCAGCATGAACTGATGTCGGATCCGAAATTCTTTTCGATCTCATCGGCTGACGATGCGAAGTTCGCATCCCCTCAGAATCCGCAGAACGTGGCCCACTGGGTAAATTCCCTGGGCGATCGCAAGTACAAGAATGATTCGCCTCTTCGCGGATGTTTCAACTATGAGATAGGGCATTACGCCTACTTGAAGCTTCCTTCTCCACTGCAAAATGGGAAAAACTACACTGTCAGGCAGAACGATGGAAGAACTGGAACTCTCGTCTTTGATGATAAGAAGACTGTGAACCGGGCGATCAAGGTGAACCAGGCAGGTTATCTTTCCGATGCCGCACATAAATATGCCTATCTTGGAGAGTGGATCCCTTCTCTCGGACCGGTTGATTATTCGAAATATTCTGAATTCAGGATCCTGAAGGCGGATGATCTTTCTGAAGCGTTCACAGGAAAGATATCGTTGAGGGCAAAGGATGCCAAAAAATGGGGATACAATTCGGCGCAGAGCTATTCCGGAGAAGACATCTATGAGCTTGACTTCAGTGATTTCAACAAGCCGGGAAAATACTTCATTTATGTTCCGGGACTTGGGAGAAGCTGGGATTTCGAGATTGGAAAGACTGCACTGGGCACCGCCTTTTATACTGCCGCAAGGGGATTCTACCATCAGCGGTGTGGTTGTGTGTTGGACGGGAAATATACCTCTTGGACGAGGGGGCTCTGCCATCCTCCGCCGGTCTATGGATGCAAGCTGATCGGAGGAGGGGGGCAATGGTTCCTTCAGAGCGGTGACAAGGCTGCCAGGAACAGCAACAACTTCGACTTCGAGATAATCAAGCAGACGATGGATCTCTCGCAGAAGTTCGATATCTGGGGCGGTTGGCATGATGCGGCCGATTACGACCGCAGCGAATACCACCATAGGCCGGTCTGGGACATGCTCGGAATGTATGAGGTAAATCCGAAGGCTTTTACGGATGGACAGCTTAACATACCTGAGAGTGGCAACGGGATTCCAGACATCCTTGACGAGGCAAAATATGGAATAGACCTGTGGAAGAGGTCTCAGGGCAAGGATGGATCTGTCAGCGGGAGGATCGAGACTACCCAGCATCCGGGAAAGAGGCAGATGCCCGAATTTGAGAAGCTCAACTTCTGCAGGTCGATTCCGACCCGGCAGAGCACGATGTATTACGCGGCGAGTGCTGCGACATTCGCAAGGATGATACGCGATTTCGACAAGAAGATGTCCGAGGAATACTTCAATTCGGCTCTTGCCGCCTACAAGTGGGCTTTGGATCCGAAGAACTCTCGCGAGGGCACCGAGCTGGAGATAATGCTCAGGGACGAGAAGACGAAGCAGGAGCAGAAGACGAAACTGATATATAAGGGGAAGGACGAAAGAGTATGCCTTGCAGGATTGCAGGCGGCTGTGAACTTCTATGTCATTACCGGAGATCAGGCGTACCTGAAGGATGCAGAGGAGAAATTTGTTCCGGAGAGCATCAAACAGTTCAAGTCTTGGCCCAACTATCTTATAACGCAGTGGGGGCTTTTCGACTATGCATGGCTGGATCTCAAGGGAGCCAGCGAGGCACTCAGGCAGTCGGTGAAAAAGGAGCTGCTTGCTTTTGCCGATCAGCAGATTGATTTCCAGAACAGTTCTCCATACAGGAATTTCTGGAATGATGGAAAGTCCAGGGCCTGGGGTAGCGGAGTGCCATCGACCTGGGCGAAGTATGCCGTACTCGCATATTTCCTCACCAAGGATGAGAAGTATAGGAATTCCGCGCTTATGAATCTTGATTTCCAGATGGGATGCAATCCTCTGGGGATGGTGCAGACCACTGGAATAGGGGAGGTCTTCCCGTGCGAGATCCAAGACATGGAAAGCAGGTCAGACGGCATAGATGAACCTGTACCCGGCATAACAACTTACGGGATAGTCGATGTCCCTTATGGTGTGAGGAGCAATGTCTACAGCATGGATATTGCATCCGTGGAAAATGACAAGCAGACGCACAGGATATATTTCCTCCCGGAAGGATTCAAGGTCGACAAGCCTGAGATCCCGATGTGGAGGCAGCTGGGACCTCATTCGTCCATAAATCCGGAATGCAACGAGTTCACAGTGCACGAGACCATGGGGCAGACGGTGCTGATGCTCGGGGCTTTTTTAGGCGAGGGGTGGATGCCCGACAAGACCCTGAAGGATAGGAAACCCAGGAAATACGGTGAACTCGAGGGATTCTTATGGCTTCCATAGGAGGAGCATATGGAAAGTAAAAAAAGATTCACACTTATAGAACTATTGGTGGTCATAGCGATCATAGCGATCCTCGCAGCCCTTCTGCTACCGGCGTTGAAGCGTGCCAAGGATATCACCTATCAGGTGCTATGCCTGAGCACTCTTAAGCAGCATGGGATTGCAGTAATAGGATATACTATGGACAATACAGAAACTTTGCCAGGGGCTGTTACCGGAAGCACTGTATCTGGTGGAAATGCCACGAGCGAATGGGAATATTTGTTCAGCCACAGCCTTTCTGCGGACAAGGGCGACGGCAGCAACCAGCAGAATCTGGCGACATTCTATAATCTGGATCCACTTAATCAGACGGAAAACGGATGGGGAGTCTGTCATGCGAACAACTATAATGCCGGGGCATCTGGCAGCTCCATCAAGGCGGAAACCTTGGTGCAGAGATACTGTTGTCCTGCATATATAAGAAGATGGAGGAGCGACAGCATCACATTTTTCGAGCCTGCGGCGACGCAATACAGGGAAGCACCATACAGGCGCGGTTACGTACATGCATTTTCCACGGAACAGACTGCCGATGGCGGTCCGTTCAGGGGGTCTCCAGGATGGCGGAAGCTTGCCAACATAGGCACAAGGACGGCAAGTTCATATGCCTCAGGATGGCAGATGTATTGGGCGCAGAATACACGCCCTGACAAGCTGATCATCATATGCGACTACAAATTTCCGACAAATGTCAGCGATGTTCTTCCATACTGCCGGGGCAATGGACATCCAAACGGATATGGTTATCTGACTCTCGATGGATCGGCGCATTTCTCCCCCACCCAGAATATTCAGCAGTATACTGGCTGGGATGCTGCGCCCGGATGGGTTTTACTTGAATAAATTATATAAGGGGCCAAAAATGAAGATGAAAAATTTAATCGCCGCAATTCTTCTGATCAGCGGATTTCCTCATGTCGTGCATTCAGCAGCCATCGAGGATTTCCAGAATCTTCCAGATAACCGGATCGCCGTCAGGACCTCTCTCGGAGTACGCAAGGCGGAACCGTTGAGCGATTCGAAGATCCGGGTTGAGATCGGGCTGAGCGCCACGCCGGCCGCAGGTGATCCGCTCGCATACAGGATCATAAGCTTCAAGGATCCCAACTATGCATATGAGAAGTTCGTGACACCGGTGAAGGCGGAGATGAAGAAGGAACTGGAGGTCGAAGCACCGTCAGGCTGCCAGTTCAAAAGCTTCGAGAAGACTATTGTGACTCTCGATCTTCCAACTCCCATGCAGAATGGAGTTGAATATCATGTCATGGGACAGGGAAGCAAGGGACAGCTTGTGACTGGAGGTCATTCAGCCGCAAGCTTCGTTTTCGGCCAGGCAAATCCTCCAGGCAGTTCAGCCGATCCTGTGGATATGGCCGTGCTCGGTTTGAGAAAGCTGGAATCTGCAGGCAATGGGATAATAGTGCTGGAGTTCGGCCCGGATTTTTCCGCGTCAGCCTGCGGAAATCTTAACAATTATTCAATCAAGATCAATGGAAAAGAGGTCAAGGCGATCAATTATGGAAGACACACCAAGGTGGATACCTATCTTCCAGTCGGGTGGCCGTTCCAGGCGATCCCGATGAACTATGTCTTCCTGCAACTTCCTCAGCCGCTTAAGGAAGGTGACAAGCTTGAGATCGAGGTCTCAAAAAATGTAACCACAGCCCTCAACAAGGCGGTATTGAACTTCAACGGCAGGACGGCAATAAGCAATTCGATCAAGGTCAACCAGATAGGATACCTCACCGATTCTCCGGTGAAGATCGCATATCTCGGAAGATGGATGGGATCGTTTCCTGAAGTGAAAGATGCAGATGCCAAGCAGGGGAACGGACCTGTCATGGGGCCGGCGCTTGCGTTTTCCGCTGAACCGGAGTTCAAGGTCTGCTCACAAAAGGACGGCAGCGAGGTCTTCTCCGGAAAAAGCAAGCTGGTCCATGTTTCCGGAACCATGGACGAAGGGATATACAAGGTAGACCACTCAGGGGAGAATGTATATGTGCTTGATTTCACCGACTTCAAGATACCCGGGGAATATTATATTTCCGTTGACGGTGTGGGAAGGAGCCTTCCGTTCCAGATCGGTGACGACGTATATAAGAAAGCGTTCGATGTGCAGTCGTATGGCGTTTTTGCTCAGCGATGCGGGATCGAACTGAAGCCGCCATATTCCGAATGGCATAGGATCGCATGCCACAACAAGGGGCAGCTTGTCACAATGAAAAGCAGGTTCGAAGGCGAGTTTGCCGACGGAAAGAAGATCATGATGAAACCTGGGACGAACGAACCTCTGAAACTGAATGCAATCGGAGGACATCATGATGCCGGAGACTACAATCCCCGTTCCCACCTGGATGTCGCGCAGAAGCTGATGGATGTATACGAGATCGCTCCGCAGAAGTTCTATGACGGCCAGCAGAATATTCCGGAGAAGGGGAATGGAGTGCCAGACATCCTAGATGAGGCATTCTGGGCCCTGAAGCTTTGGATGGATCTTCAGGACAATGATGGTGGTGTGTATGATGGCACTGAAAGCGCCGGAGATCCGAACTTCATGGAGACCGTCGAACTTGATCCAAGGGGCGATTACGCTTATCCAAAGGATGCGGCTGGTTCGTATAATTTTGCGGGAGCTTTCGCCAAAGCGTCGAGGCTCTGGAAGTCCATAGGAAAGACAAAGGAGGCCGAGGACTTCCTTGGACGCGCAAAGAAAGCCTATGAATGGGCCGAGAAGAATCCCGACAAGCTGAAGGATGAGCAGAAGGGCATGCTCCATGATAGTCCGAAGGCGTATGCTGCCGCTGAACTTCTCTGCACGACAGGAGAGGCGAAGTACAACAAGGATTTCCTCGAGGTGTGCGTAGTGACGAAGAAGCCCGATGCTGCGCCGGACGAATACAAAAAATACGACCAGAAGCTTGCATTCTGGGCCTATGCCCAGTGCAAGCCCGAAGTAGTCGATCCAGTTGTGCAGGAGAATGTTAAGAAATCCATAATCCGTATGGCGGACCTCTTCATTGACCTGTCATCGAAGATGGCATACTCCTTCATAAGACATCCATGGTCTCCGATAAACTGGGGTACCGGCGCATATGAGAACCATCTGCCGGTCATTCTCTGGTCGTATAAGATCACCGGGGACAAGAAATATCTCTATTGGATAGTCCGTACCTGCGACAATACGCTTGGAGCGAATCCAATGAACCTGAGCTACATAGTAGGAGCTGGAATCAGGACTGTCAGGGCGCCCCTGCATAACAGTAGGTATTCTCATCTGGGTGAGGTTGTCAATGGACAGCAGGTCGAGGGGCCTGTGCAGAAGGGTGACGGATACAGGGTGACAGAAACAGCATATCCGAAGATAAATGAGAAATTCGCTTTGCTTTATACATTTGTCGACCTGCATTTTGCAATAGGGATGGACGAGGGGGTCTCGCCCTACCAGGCGCAGAGCATGGCGATATTCGGGTTCCTGCTGCCGGACAAAAAAGGAAATGGGAAATGAAGATCGCAGTTTTCAAGGATAAGTCATTCAAGGCGATGCCGGACTATGATTCTGCGGATGTCGCAAGGATGTTGCGTTCAAGGAATGCAGCTTTCAAGACTTTGGATCATTCCGGCATTGAAAAACTTTCACGCAGGAACTGCGATCTGCTCGTTCTTCCATATGTGAATGGGAACTTCTCTGAAAAGGCGCTGGCATCGCTGCTGAAATTCCACTCGAGCGGTGGCTCACTGTTCTTCCTCGGAGATCTCCCATGCAAGGACAAATGGTATCCCCTGCGGAATTCGCATGCCTACAGGTTCCACCTTACCCGGTGCTATGATGACATTAACATAAGTTCCGACAGGCCGGGCATAGAAGGGTTGACAGACAAGGGAGTTGAGATCCTCGGAAAACTCGAGGATTTTGACTTCATAAATGGAAAGACATTCCCGTCGCTGAGGATTACCGCCTTTCCGCCAGATGAGACATATCCTCTGCTCAAGATCAGGAGCCACAGCCATGCGGAGACATCCTCGTCGGTTGTTGCCATCGAGAGGAAATGCGGAAAATTCCTTGGTGCGAAGTTCGCAATGATAGGATTCATCGGGGGGGAACCGAGAGAGAATGTCGATGGCGCATATCAGCTCAAATGGAAATGGAATCCCGGTCTTCTTACAAGGAAGTGGAAAGGTATCGACGACATGGCCTGGAAGCTGATCCGCTGGCTTGAACCTGCTGATATGGTCGGAGCTATAGAAACACGAGCTGTCGGTATCGAAGGACAAGAGGACAAGATATCCATTTCACTGAAAAACACTGGGCTTTCCAGAATGAAGATTGAGAATGCTATGTTGGAATGCGATGGACGAAAGATCTGCGAATTAAAAGACATCACTCTCTCTCCGGGAGGAGAATCCACAAAGGTCTTGACCTCCAGGGCCGCAGATGATTTCGGGATTCATAATTATAAGTTGAAGGTAGATGGGAAGACATTTGCGAAATTCGCAAGGCGCGTAATTCCTGCGGATTCCGCTAAGCATGCCGGTTACGGATTCTCGACGTACTGGGCCTTCCAGACGCCGAAGATGCCGGAGGAACTGAAGTTCTTCTGCAAGGAGATGCTGAAACGAGGCTGTCAGTATATAAGGATGAACATACCGTGGGAGGATCTGGAACCGAAGCCCGGAAAATACAACTGGTCGGTGACCGACCAGCTTCTGGATTTTGCCGAGAAGGAAAAGTTCCTCCTTCAGTTCTGGATGTTCCCGACGACGCGAGGATCGGGTCTCGCGGACGGAGGGGTGCCATGGTGGTCGCTGAAGGAACCAGCTTATGACAGATTTGGCAACAAGGGATATTTCCCGACGATATGGAGCAACTTCTACAGGGAGCACTATTTCGGGCTGATCGACAGGTTCTCGAAAAGATATGCAACCTCAAAGAATCTTTCGCGGTTCGTTACCGACTTTGGAAATTCTGATTTTCCTTATGGCTATTACTATTACGGTGGTGACAACACCATCTTCGATTATTCGCCACAGGAGAGAAAGGCATTCTCGCTTTACCTGAAGAATGAACTTGAATGGGATCTCGGAACAGTCGGCAAACTTTTCGGCAGGAAGTTCAGGTCTTACGAGGATGTGCCTGTGCCGTTCTCCGAGCAGAAGGAGGCGTTCAGTGTCTATCTCGATTTCAGGACCTGGTCGATCCGCAATGGTATCGAAAAAGTGAACGAGATTGTGAAGGAGAACGCACCCGACAAACTTCCTCCTGATCTTCCTGGACACGGACTTGGTTCCATAGCCGACCTTAGCACCTATTTCTGCGAGTCAAAGGCGAAACATTGGGACGAAGAGCGGATATTCGATAAAAAATATGTGGCCTTCCATAACTCAGGAAAAACCTGGGGAGGAGAGGCGTGGCAGGTCGGCGGGGAATACAGGCAGTATGATGACGCGCTGTTCCAGTCTGTAAGGCTCGGAGCCACATACAACTCTATTCCTGGTGCAGATCTCGGTCTTGAAGGCGAAGACATAGCCAGGATCGGCTTTATCCGGAGAACGATCATGGGCGCGGAACGTGTCAGTCCGGAACTCGCCGTCTTCGACAGGCTTGAATGGAACAATTTCAGGTCGCTTGCGAATGTCGCAACGAGGACTGACATCCCCGTCGATCTCATCAGCAGCAGGCACCGCTATGATTTTTCATGTTATAAGCTGATGGCTCTGCCGGCCTTTGACTATTCGAACAAGACAGTTACCGGAGGAGGTGGAGGTCTTCTTCTTCCGGATGACGAATATTGGTATCATCTGCTGAAACTGAGCGTTGAAAAGGGATTGAACCTGCTGGTGTTTCCGCATACCTGTGAAATCGGTACCTCCAGGATACAGCGTACTTTCCTCAGACAGGTTTTCGGGCTGACAGAAATCAAATATGGAGCTTGGAAGAAGAGAGATATCAATTTCCCAAAAATATTTGGTGGTGGGAAGATGTCGGGTTGTGTCTCCGAAGTCATCGGTGCCGGCGAAGTATTGCTGAGAGATTCGAAAGGGGCATCGGTTTTGCTCAGAAGGAAATACGGAAAGGGCTCAGTAATCCTGGCTGGTTTCGACAATTCCGCGGATTCCCTCGACCCAACTTACAATTATGAGGAATGCGGGAAGATTACTGCGCATACATTGCTGAAGATATGCATGTTCCTCGGGATAGGTCCGAGGGAATACAGAACTGATGGACTGTTTGCATTCAAGGAGATGGTCCACAGGAACGGCAGGGATTACTTCCTTGCCTTTAGTCATGTTAAACACCCGTTGAAATCAAAGGTGCAGGTGAAGCTATCGAAGCCGTCCAGCCGGGCTCTCGACCTTGCGACAGGAGAGACTTTTGCCCTGAGACGGAAGCCCGGGAATTGGTATGAGTTCGAGCTTGGGCTCAGGACAAGGCAGGGAAGATACTTGAGCTTTTAAGGGAAGCTATCGTATAGATGCCATTTACAAGCAGTCCGATTTGTGATAAAATCATAGAAAAGCCGGGCAGTAGGAGTTACCAATTGAAAAAGCTCTTTACATTGATAGAGCTATTAGTCGTGATTGCGATTATCGCAATACTTGCCTCATTGCTACTTCCCGCGCTGCAGAATGCCAAGGACATGGCCCGTGACTCAGTATGCAAGTCCAATTTGAAACAGCTGGGCATTTACAACCACATGTACATAGATGATTTTGATGGATTTTTCCCTTCATCAGCCCGTGACGGCGTAGGTGGCCCCATCACCCAGTACTGCTGGTGGGAATACATCTGTGTGTCGAACAATGTGAATTATGTCAGGGGCGATTATACGATGTATACCGACAGCAACACTATTGAGGGGCTCAAGGGGGTATTCTACTGTTCTGCTGCCAATCCGAACAACAGGATTCTTACGAACGCAGGACTGCAGCAGACATTGGCGTCCAATGGCAGCAACGACAATACCGGCTGGGGGACAAAGACCGCCAAACGGCTCATCAGGTATACTCCAAACAGCTGGTGGATGAAACGGGACGACCAGTGGCAGAGAAGTGTTTCGAGAAAGTTCAATATGGCGAGCAAGCACAGTTCACTGATGATGTTTTTAGACGGGGACAGCGACTTCTTCGGCTGGGTGGCGGGCTACGACCATCTTGCAGCCCTGAGGTTCCGTCATGACGGCAACAAGGGGCTAAATGCGGTCATGTTCGATGGTCATGCGGAGGACATGGGCGTGGTGGACTTCTCAAAGTTCCTTGCCAAG
>CAZRKP010000084.1:0-9845 GCA_964600895.1 uncultured Victivallis sp. | reverse complement strand
ATCCTGGGCGAAGATGAACGGAGAGATCTCTCACAAGAGGGCTAACACGGACACTGTAAAATATCCGCTCTATCTCGGAATACGCTTTACTCCGGAACGCACCCTTGCCCAGGTAGTGGCGAACAAGAACGAGTTCTACCTGATAGGTCAGGCATATTCCGACAAGCCGGAAAGCACAAGCATAATCGTTGACCGACCAGAAAAGGACAAGTCCGTTCTCGCCGACTGCGGGATACGCCCGGAAGATCTTGCTCTCTCGTTCATGTTCTGGCCCCTGCAGAGCGAACTCAAGCCAGGCGAGATCAAAGGCTATCCATGCCGAATCTTCCAGCTGCTGAGTCCGGACAAGAAGGAATCAGCCACAGTCTATATAAGTGTTCAGTATTTCTTCCCGCTCAAGGTCGAATGGTCCAAGGACAACAGCGGCAAGAAGGAGATCATCAGGACGCTGGAGGTAAAGTCATTCAAGAAGGAGGAGAACTTCTGGCTCGTGAATACACTCGACATCTCCGGTCCCGGCTGGAGGACCAAGGTCGATTTTTCGGAAACGATCGCCGGTTTCTCGAAGAACGGCGTACCTCCCGATCTCTTCCAGAAAACCCCGGAGAAGAAATAAGAATTTAAAACTGAATATCCAATATCGAACAAGGAATATCGAATGACGAAATAAATCCCGAAGCAATATTCCCTGGAATTCATCTGGATATTGGAAATTCCTTGTTAAATATTGACTTCATCCTCAAGAAGCCTCCATGAAAAACAAACCAATCATAAAAGACATCCATGGCGGAAACCTTAAATCCACGGCAAGCAGTCTTGGCCTTAAGAATGTTCCACCTTTGATCGCCGATTTCAGCGTCAACATCAATCCTCTCGGTACGCCACAGGATGTTAGCAGGTCCCTGATGTCTGCTGATGAAACTGTCTTTTCCAACTATCCCGACATCTACGCATCCAAGGCCACAGCTTCGCTCGCAAAGGCACATGGACTTCCGGAATCGTCCGTGATCCTCGGCAACGGTTCCACTGAACTTTTCTCTATGATCATACAGTCGCTCAAACCTGCGAAGATCGCATGGATCGCCCCATGCTACAGCGGATACTCGGAGATATGCTCCGCGCATGGAACCCCTGGTGATGCCTGCGCATTTTCAAAACCCGGAAACAATTTCAAGATCTCACTTTCCATGTTGGAGGATTCCGATGCCGACATGTTCTTCCTCTGCACGCCCAACAACCCGACCGGGATGACAATCGACAAGAATTCCATCTTGAAATTCGCCTCTGGAAATCCTGACAAATATCTTGTCGTTGACGAATCCTTCATAGATTTTATTCCCTCCGGAAGAAGATCCCTCTTCACTGAAAAACTGCCTGACAACATCATCGCGGTCAAATCCCTGACAAAATTCTTTTCTCTTGCTGGAATCAGGATCGGGATGCTTTATGCGTCCAGGACAACAGCCGCGAAGATCGCAAAAGTGCGCATGCCATGGAGCGTAAACGGCATTGCCCAGAAGATCATCCCCCTGCTCTACTCCGACACGAAATATCTTGATGACTCGAGGAAGCTTATCAGCGAACTTCGCAGGGATTTTTCTGCGGAACTCGCAAGGATTCCAGGGCTCAAGGTATATCCGTCGGAAGCGAATTTCCTCCTTTGCGAGATCCGGAAACCTAAGATTGATGCAGGCAAACTGCAGGCGGAACTCCTTAGGCGTGGATTCCTCATACGTTCCTGTTTCAATTGGGAAGGACTCGGTCCAAAATTCTTCCGCCTCGCCGTCCTGGACAAGGATTCCAACAATCTTCTAATTTCTGGATTAAACAATATCTTCAACCCGACGACCGACGACCGACGACCGACGACTTTAAACTCCCCCATCATGGTTGTCGGTACCAGCTCTGGTTCCGGCAAAAGCCTGCTTGTCAGCGCTCTTTGCAGATATTTCGCCAACAAGGGGGTCAAGGTTGCGCCATTCAAGGCACAGAACATGTCGCTCAATTCATACGTCACTCTCGAAGGCGGCGAGATGGGCCGCGCCCAGGTCGTACAGGCACACGCCGCAAAGATCGAACCGCACACAGACATGAACCCAGTCCTTCTCAAACCTACAGGTGATGCCGGCTCACAGCTGATAGTCAATGGAAAAGTCTCATGCAATGTCACAGCAAGATCATATTACGAGGAGAAATGCGAACTTCGCAACGTGGCGTTCGAAGCATTCGACAGGCTTGCATCTAGATATGATCAGATAATCCTGGAAGGCGCCGGAAGTCCTGCGGAGATAAACCTTCAGGACAAGGATTTCGTGAACATGGCGATGGCGGAACACGCGAGGGCAAAGACTATCCTTGTCGCCGATATCGACAAGGGTGGCGTATTCGCTTCGATCTTCGGAACTGTAATGTTAATACCCCCGAAACACAGGAAACTCCTCGCTGGAGTCGTGATCAACAAGTTCAGAGGCGACGTATCCCTTCTCAAGTCAGGTATCGATGAAATAGAAAAACTGACCGGTGTCCCTGTCCTCGGGGTACTCCCATTCATAAAGGATCTCCGTATCGAGGAGGAAGATTCCCTCGGTCTTGAAGCAAGACCGAGAAATTCCAAACTCCAAACTTCAAATTCCAAATCAGAAGTCGAAAATCAAAAACCAAAAATTGACATTGTTGTCATCCGCCTTCCTCGGATCAGCAACTACACCGATTTCCTGGTATTTGAATCACTGGACAGGATCAATGTCCGATATATCGAACATCCCGACCAGCTTGGGAATCCGGATATAATCTTCATTCCCGGTTCCAAGAATACCTGTTCGGACATGCAGTTCCTTTTCGATTTGGGATTTGAGAACAAGCTCAAACTGGCATGTGCCTCAGGAATTCCGGTCTTTGGCATCTGCGGCGGATATCAGATTCTCGGAGAGAAGATCTCCGATCCGCACGGCATAGAAGGTGGACCTTCATCAATAAGAGGACTTGGACTCCTGGCGGTTGAAACCGTGATAGAGAAAAAGAAGGAGCTTGCAAGGGTGTCCGGAGAAGTTGACGTTGATGTCCCATTCGCTGCAGCCAGGACACCGTTCTCAGGCTACGAGATCCACATGGGCAGGACTTTTCCCATAAAATCCTACATGGCGAAATCTTCCGTTCTCAGGATAAAATTGAAGCAGGGCCGTGAAACTACTGGACATGACGGCTGCATCTCACCCAACGGATTCGCGTTCGGAACCTATGTCCACGGAATATTCGACAATCACAAGATGCGCGATTCGCTGGTAAGATGGCTCTGTTCGAGGAAAGGGATAGATCCCGCAGAGATACTCACGGATGGCTCATACGATCCTGATCCGGTATTCGACAAGCTCGCGGAACTTCTTGAAAAACATGTCAATCTGAAGTTACTCAGCCAGAGAGGCACCCTCCTTCGCAAATAAGCTTCGGAGGACAGGCAAAGGTACAAAGTATTTAATGGATATAGAATATATTTTTTCTGTATAATCCGTATGTTCTGTGGTTAAATAATATTATGAATTTTGCAGTTGATCTAATTTTTGCCTTCGGTCTGGACCTGATGATAGGTGATCCGGAATGGTTCCATCATCCTGTAAGGTTCATCGGCACGCTCATAAACCGGCTCGAAAGAACAACTCGCAGGCTGTTCCCTAACGAACGCGTCGCAGGAACAATCACCGGTCTTCTGACCGTGATCATCACCGCCCTAGTCGTATACGCCACCATCCGGCTTGCGAACTTCGCAGATCCTGTCCTCGGTAGGATCGCCGGGATCGTCTGGATGTTCCTCGGACTTTCCTCAAGAAGCCTTGCGGATTCCGCCATCAGGATCTCCGAAGACCTCTACCGTGAGGACCTGCCTGCGGCAAGGAAGTCGCTGTCATGCATTGTCGGACGCGACACCGATCGCTTGAATGAAAATGAGATCTCCCGCGGAACCATCGAAAGTGTTGCAGAAAACACGGTTGATGGGATACTTACCCCGCTCTTCTTTGCGTTCATTGGAAGTTTCGTTCCATTCTGCGCTGCTCCAATGATGTGGGCGTTCAAGGCGATGAGCACCTGCGACTCGATGATCGGACACAAGGACGAGAAATATATAAGGTTCGGGACCTTCTCGGCACGTCTCGACGATGTCGCGAACTATGTCCCAGCCCGGCTCTGCTACATCCTGTTCCCGCTCGCATCGTTCATCCTATATTACTCACCCGACAAATGCTTCCTTGTGGCCCTAAGGGATTCAAAGCACCATGACAGTCCTAATGCCGGGATTCCCGAGGCCGCGACTGCCGGCGCCCTCGAAGTCAGACTCGGTGGGATGACATACTATGACGGACTTCCCCATGAGAAAAAGCCTTTTGGCCCGGAGTTCCTCCCACCCGGCAAACTGCATATAATGAGATCCGTCCGCCTAATGTGGACGGTAACAGTCCTGATGCTTGCAGCGATAATCGCCGCAAAGATGCTCATGCATTAAACGTAGCTTCATCCCCTATACACATCCGGTAACTATATATACTGTGAATTCCAAGGGGAGACACCTTCTCCTCTTTTATTCTCCTTTGTACTCCTATGTCACAGATGCTATTTTACTTGATTATTTTGTTCTATAGGAAGTTATCTTCTTAAGGTCTATGCTCAAAAAACTTTTAAATGCCTCTCCGATAATACTGGCGCTGCTTGCGCTGGGGATAGGATTCCTTCTCTATCCGGATCCCGCACGCGAGACCAAGGGCAAAGAACGGATCGTCCTGTGGGTACCGTGGGCCGGTGACTCGATGCGGCTTGTCGTCGAGAAGTTTGAGAAGATGAACCCGGAATATGAGGTCGAAATAGGAAGTGCGACTGTCCGGGATGCCACCGGCGACCCGACCCGTTTCCTACTCGGTGTCGCGGGCAATGTACCGCCGGACCTAATCTACTTCGATCGATTCGCAATAGTGGAATGGGCGAGTCGCGGAGCGTTCACCGATCTCGGAGGATACGTCGCAAAAGACAGGGATTCAAAGGACGGCATCCGCGAAGAGAATTTCATTCCACCCGCCTGGAACGAGTGCAAATACAGGAACGTCCTCTACGCTATCCCGAACAGTTGTGATACCCGTGCCCTGTTCTACAACAAGGACGCGCTGATACGGGCAGGATACGTCTTCAAGGAAAATGATCCTGAGGTGATCGCCGGAAAATTCAAGACCGGAGAAGCCAAGCCTCCGACAACCTGGGAGGAACTCTGCCGTAAGCTCATCGACACCGATGCGAAGGTGCAGTCCGACGGAAACATAACTATCACTACAGAAGGAACAGATCTTGCGGCATCCGGCGTAAAGGCGGGAGATGTCGTTGTTGTCATTTCGCCGACTTCGCAGGGACGCGTCTTCCGTGCGAGGATCGCAGAAGTTACCGCTAAAAGCAACCTGAAGCTGGATCTCCAGAGGGAACAATCAGAAAACCTAAAGGCCGTCCCCGATTACTGTACCGGCACATGCAAGATCAAGGTATTCGATCAGGAATCCTATATTGTGAAGCTGACGCGCTTCGATTCCGCGAGCGGTGCGATCAGGAAGGCCGGATTCATTCCTCTTTTCGGAAACAGCTGGCTCTATATGTATGGCTGGCTGAACGGTGGCGAGTTCATGAACTCAGACGGTACACAATGCACCCTTAACGATCCGAAGATCGTCGAGGCATTGCAGTTCCTGACAGACATGTACGACAGCCTCGGAGGCATCGAGAATGCATTGATCTTCCAGAACTCGAATCCAACAAGCATGCTCGATCTCTTCCTTGACGGCAGCATCATAATGAAGATCGACGGTGACTGGTTCATGCCCACGATAAGCGCCTTCAAGCCGAACATGAGCTTCGGATTGTGTCCGGCACCGATCCCCGAGGCGCGACTCAAGGCCGGCGGAAAATCCTGCGGCTGGCTCGGGGGCTGGGCCTATGCGATCCCTTCGACCGCCAAAAAGAAGGATGCCGCCTGGAAACTCCTTCGCTGGCTCTGCACCATGGAGGCGAACAAGATGGCCTCTGAGTTCGAGGATTCTCTCGCGAAATCAAAGGGGCAGATGTATTTCCCGAGAATGCATCCCGACACGCGTTACACCGAATACCTGCAGAAGGAATATATAGAGAAATCACCTTCGATCTCTGCCGATCTGAAGCATGCGTATGCTGTATACATGGAACTGCTGCCGGACAGCAGGTTCCGACCGGTCACCCCTGTCGGGCAACTGCTCTGGAACGAACACGTCCGTGCGGCGGAGAACGCGATCGGACATGTGATGTCGCCAAAGGATTCATTGGATTACGGCACCAGGCAGGTGCAGATAACCCTTGACCGGGTTCTTCATCCACCGACAGGCCCGGAAATTCCATGGGGATTTCTCATCGGCCTATACTGCTTCGGCATAATCGCGTTCATCGCGGCGATGGTAATCTGGCAGAGCACCCGCAAGTTTGCTCCAAATTCGATCAGGAGCAAATGGTATGAGGGATACATCTGTGCGGCACCGTGGCTGCTGGGATTCTTCACCTTCGGCGCGGGTCCGATAGTATTTTCCATCATCATCAGTTTTTCACATTACGATGTCCTGAACCCAGCGAAATTCATAGGTTTTGCGAACTATGTGAACCTGATGCATGACCCGATTTTCTGGAAGAGTCTTCAGAACACGGCGTTCATGATCATTTCGGTGCCGCTCTCGCTGGTTGCCGGCCTTGCCCTGGCGGTTCTTCTGAACAATAATGTCAGAGGGATGCAGTTCTACCGGACTTTGTTCTATCTTCCGGCGATCGTTCCAGCGGTGGCAGCGTTCATCCTCTGGATGAAAATCCTCGATCCTAATATCGGGCTCTTGAACCAGGCACTGAGAGGAATCGGAATTTCTGATCCACCATCATGGCTTACTTCCCCGTCATGGGCGAAACCTTCGATAATACTGATGGGACTCTGGGGTGTTGGCGGAGGAATGATCATCTGGCTTGCTGGACTCAAGAATATTTCTGAGACGTTATACGAAGCGGCGGCGATCGATGGAGCGAACCGCTGGCAGCAGTTCAGGCACATCACACTACCGATGCTCACACCGTATATATTCTTCAATCTGGTAATGGGAATGATAGGCGTGTTCCAGGTATTTGAACAGGCGTACATCATGACCAACGGCGGCCCTCAGGATTCCACGCTCTTCTATGCATACAAGCTTTTCAATGACGCGTTCAAGTTCCTGAACATGGGAAGCGCCAGCGCAATGGCATGGATACTCTTCATAGTGGTAATGCTGGTTACAATGCTGAATTTCTGGGCTGGAAAGAAATGGGTGCATTACGGTTGAAAAATATATGAACATCCATTTTCGAACGTTCAACTTATGGACAATTCACTTTGAGACAATAAAATTCGATGCTAAGAATATAGGAAATAGTTTGTATTCCGATTCGTTCTCCACAGGAGAACGAATCCATGGAGTGCGCGTAGCGAAATGAAACGAAGATACCGCTTTTCTTCTGCGAAGTAAGCTTCGCAGGAAACAAGGCTGAATCTGTCGCTTCAGCACTCCAAGGTCAGGCCTGGGCGCCTGACATTATTGCAAAATAAGAACCAAGATAAATTTTATAACCATAAAGAAAGGATCAAATATGGCTAATGTTTTTACTGCAAGAATAATGTTTCTCGCATTTCTCATGACAGTAGCTCTCAGCCTTTCATCCCTCTGGGGCGCGGACGCCAAGGGCAAAAGCAAACTCGCAGAGAATCTCAAGGCCGGCAAGAAACAGAGCATCGTGGCATATGGGACAAGCCTTACGCAGGGTGGCGCCTGGGTGAAACAACTCCAGGACTATCTCAATAAAACATATCCCGGGCTCGCAACCGTCACGAACAGCGGAGGAAGCGGACAGCATTCCGGGTGGGGACTCCAGAACGTGCAGGAGAAGGTCATCAAGTTCAAACCTGATGTCGTATTCATCGAGTTCAGCACTAACGACTGCGTAGGGCGCTTCAAGCTTTCCGTCGAGACTGCAAAATCAAACATCACCGAGATCACGAAGAAGATCAAGGAGGCGAATCCCGACTGCGAGATCATCATCCAGATCATGAATCCGGTAATTGGCGAAAGGGCTGCCGACCGGAAAGACATGAAGACCTACCAGCAGATGTACAGGGATTTCGCTAAGGATAATGGATTCATCCTGATCGACCACATGCCGGAATGGGAGAAAGTACTGAAGAAGGACGAGAAGGAATTCTTAAAACTCGTCCCGGACGGCCTTCATCCCGCTGGTCCCGGCTATGAGAAGGTAGTGATCCCGACTATCATCAAGGAACTGGGACTGGAAAAGTGAAATAATTGCAGAATCAGTCAGAATCCAGGAGCCAGAATTCAGATTAAATCTGGATATGAATTCGTAATTTCATTCTGTCTTCTGAATCCTGACTTCTGAATTCATGCAATACGCGATTAGTAATTATTTAGTTACACTGGCAATCCATATCCAGAGGGATTCATGGCCCTCATTGTCCTTGACCTTCACCTGGACATTCTTCTCTCCTGCTGAATCTGGTGAAAACTGGAATTCCGCGGAATTAGCGTCAGCCGCCTTGCCATCTACGCTCCATGAATAGGTCAATGCACCGCCTTTGCCATCGCTTGCAGCAACGGTGAACTTCTGGGGCTTCCCGACCTTTGCGGAACAATATGCTTCAGGTGAAGCCTTGTCGATCAGCTTCTTCTGTTTCTGGATCCATACCCAGCTTGCAGATGTACAGCCGGAGTGCCCGCTGTCGGTGATCGTCAGTACAGTGTTGCCGGAAATCTTCTGGAAAAATATCTTCATTGTTGAATTTTCAAGTTTCCGGATACCATCCTTGACCAAGGTTTCCGGAGGTTTGACTGTCTTCTCAAGATTTTTCTCCTTCTTCATCACCGAATAGAATTTCTCATCGGTATACTTGTACCATTCCTGAATCAACGTCTCGGGAATCCTGTCCTTGTCGGGAACTATTGCATTGAACGCCCAGACGGAATGCACGAACGGGACGCTCTTGTCAAAATAACCGGCTTTGATGTCGACTGGGATATTCAGTGCGTTCTTAAGGTATGTAAGCGGTGAACGCTTCTTGTATTCCACCTCGGCTTTTTTGCTGCCCGGTTCACCTCCGCATGAAGGGACAAGCGCCCTGTCATAACCTCCACCATACTTCCTGTTATAGTTGAACCAGTCCACAAGGTCCGTGGGAGGAACTCCTACGATAGCCGCCGCCCAGATCTCTGGGGTCCTTCCAACCATGTGCAAAGCCGTATAACCGCCGCCGGAATCTCCTGCAATGTAAATCATCTTATCATCGATCTTTGCGTTCTTCTTCGCATATTCGACCGCAGACACGATATCCTTCACGACCTTCTCGGAACCTGTGGCGTCGGGATTATTGTTCGGACCGCGGTAATGCGGACGTATGAACGCCCAGCCGGCGGAGATGCATTTCTCCCCATAGTTCTTAGCCCAGCCGTTGTCATAACCGCTTGACCAGGAGTGCAGGATCACCATGAGCGGAACAGCTTCATCCTTCTTTCCAGTCGGTGCATAGAAAAGCGCAGGCTGCATCGAATTGTCAGTCGAAGTCTTGTATTTGATGTCCTTTATGTCCGGGGACAATGCCTCCCACCATTTTCCTGAGGGTTCATCCTCCGCGAAAGTTCCCAGTGAAACTGCAAAAAGGCATAACGCAAAAACACACGTCGCAATACATTTCATACGAAAACTCCTTGATTAACCCATCTTCCGCAGTTAGGGCGTTTTTCGCATCGCAACTCCTTGCAAATCAA
>CAZRKP010000083.1:0-11232 GCA_964600895.1 uncultured Victivallis sp. | reverse complement strand
GATATATGCCATTGCCACCGCCTTTTCCAAAGAAGGTGAGAATGTCCCGGATGATACTTTTCCTGCTTCCTTGCCGTCGATTAAAACCGGTGTTCCCTCCCTGGCGGCACGGCGTCCGTCGAGGACGATGCCATAAAGTCTCTTTGAAGGCTGCGAATTCCGCAGTATCTCGGAGCCAATGAAATTACGCTTGTCCTCAAGCTTGATCATCTCCGCGAATCCCGCCTCCACCGGGGTTGTATCTAGATTCAGTTCATGTCCGTAAAGCGGATAGCCCATTTCAAGACGCAGCGTGTCACGTGCCCCGAGACCGGCCGGCTTCACATCCTTCTGCTTCAGGAGCAGATCCCACATCATCACAGATTTGTCGGCAGGGAAATAGATCTCGAATCCAAGTTCGCCGGTATAGCCTGTCCTGCTCAGAAGGCATGGGATCCCGTTTATCTGAGTCCTTATCCATTTATAGTAGAGGGGTAGTGTTTCCTTATTAAGACCGAGCGCGATGAGGACGTCTGCGCTTTCCGGCCCCTGCAGATCTATCTTTGCAGTAGAATCAGATTCGTCTTCAAAGGAAACTGATTGTGGAAGGCGTTTCCGGAAACAGGCAGCATCGCCATCCCTTGTTCCGGCGTTAACCACGATGAAGAATTCATTTTCCTCCATCCTATAGACGATGAGATCATCTATTACAGTGCCCTTTTCAGTGAGAAGGAAGTTGTATCTGCATGTCCCTGGCTTCTGGTCGGCGACGGCCCTTGCAAGTATTCCGTCGAGAGCCTTGCCCGAATCCGTTCCTTTCATCCTGAATTCCCCCATGTGGAAGATGTCGAATATGGAAACCTTGGTTCTTGTATGCTTGTGTTCAGCTATGATTCCTTCCGAATACTGCACTGGCATGTTCCAGCCTGCGAAAGGAACCATTTTCGCTCCCAGGTCGATATGCCTGCCATATAATGGAGTGGACTTGAGATTTTCCGGATCATCCATTGTAATTTCTCCGTTTGTTGACTCTTCGCAATTGAATATAAATAGGTGAATTGTCAAACAGGAAAAATCTATTTGGCGGAAAATTCTTTGAGAATGGATTTGTATATGTCTTCGGCATCTGAACTGAAGACGGCGAAGATTATCTCTTTCGGGAATGGACTGCCCCATGCACTGACGGTTTCAATTGCTATGCGCGATGCTTCCATTAGCGGATATCCGTAGACACCTGTGCTGATTGCAGGGAATGCAATTGTCCTGAGCTTGTTTTCACATGCGAGCCTGAGGCAGTTTAAATAACAGGACCTGAGCAGGTCATCCTCACCTTTATTTCCTCCGTGCCAGACCGGACCTGGGGTATGGATGACATGCTTCGCAGGAAGCCTGTAACCCTTTGTTATGACGGCTTCTCCTGTTTCACAGCCCTTGAACTTCCTGCATTCCTCCAGCAGTTCTGGACCTGCAGCGCGATGAATTGCACCATCGACACCGCCCCCTCCGAGAAGGGAACAGTTGGCAGCATTTATTATGGCGTCGACCTGGAGCCTGGTTATATCACCCTTGACGATTCTTATTATCATATGCATGCCTCCCGAAATAAAAAGGGCGCGGAGACCGCGCCCTTTGAGATCGTCTTTGAAGAATGCTCAGTTGGTCAGATCATTGAAGGTGAAGTCGTCATCCTTCAGATCGAAGAAAAGGAAGCCGGCGAAGAAATCGAAGAGTTCGATTGCATGGAATTCAGCATCAACTTCAGCAATTCCACAGCCGCCCTGGACGCCGACTGACCAGTAGTCCCTGGAGCCGGTGCTATATGCATAATCCTTTTTCCTGATGTCCGGGAATCCTGAGGCATAGTATTCAACTGCTTGAACGGTTCCGATCGGCTTCTGAACTTCCTTGCCTTCGGCGGAGATCGCCATGAAACTGGTATCCCAGCCTGACTCAAGCCCAAAACCATACTGACGGTTGTAACCCTTTATCATCTTTGCTTCAACGCCTATTCCGGCGCCGAAAGAGAAAGGCCTGGTGCACCATAGTTCAATCCTTGCACATGGGCCGAATCCCAGAGAGACGGAAATGATGTCAGTAGCATCTACGATCCTGTTGGGAATGTAAAGCACAATCTTGTCCAATACATCAGCCTTGGCTACAGAACCGGCTGTCATGGCGAATGCAATCACCAGGAGAGCAACAATTTTTTTCATCTTTTTGTCCTTTCTCTGATACTTTCAAAATAAAATTATTTGGCAATTTAGTTAATTTATTTCATATAATGCATTCTTCAAATGAAAAAAGCATTTTTCTTAAAAAATGGAATATTCTGTTGTCATCCTTGAAAAAAACGACCTTTGTTACATTTTAAGGGGCGTCGTCGGGACGTAGCGCAGCCTGGTTAGCGCGTCAGACTGGGGGTCTGTAGGTCGTGAGTTCGAATCTCACCGTCCCGACCATTCTTTTAGCCTCAAATCAGCAACCTCGATTCCACTCAGTTCCTGAATCTGCTCCAAATCTGCTACCGTAAACCTTGTATTCATTCCCACCTGCGTTTACATTTGCTCCCAGATGGTTCTGCCTATGCTTTATATACATTATATAGGTGTCTGATGCGGAAAGGAACTGGCAAAGATAAAACCAAGAAGATTGAAATTCCTCCTCCCCAGCTTTTCAGGCGAGGCAAGAAGGGTACGTACTATCTTCGGCTAAGAACAACAGATAAAGATGTCTGGGTGTCGACCAAGACCACCGACAGGGCTGAAGCTGAGCTGCGAATCGATCAGATAGTAGAATCTAAATTCAAAGCGGCAGCTGTTCAGGCTGCGGAAGATAAGAAGCTTGACAGGGACCGGAAGATTATTGAATTAGTAGTTAAAGAGGTCTCTGGCGGGGCTGATCTATCTACTATAAGGCTTGACAGATGCTATGAAAAATGGAGTAGTGTCTATCCTTCATATTCCAGCTTGGACAAGGGAACAAAGAAGAACTATGAAACTGTTTTCCACAAGTTTGTTACTTGGTGCGCCAGTAAGGGCATCGATTTCATAGAGCATGTCACACGAGTTACAGCGCTAGAGTATTCGAAACATCTCTGGGATAGCAAGCTCAGCGGTAAGACGTATAATGATCACTTGAAGCTAATTTCACGAGTGTTTTCAACGATTGACGCCACCACTCCGCTTCCGTACAGGGACCCATTCAATCGCGTCCATATACCACGGAAGAAGAAGGCAGAATCCGGCACAGAGGGGCACGCAGCGCTTGAGCCTGCCATGCTTAAGGCGGTGATTGAAGAAGCTGCAAACCACGGCGCGGACTATCGGGATCTTATAGTCCTCGGTAGCCAGACAGGCCTCCGCCTAAAGGATGCTGCCCTTTTGAGATGGAGCAGCATTGGAGATAATTTCATCGAAGTAATGCCGTCTAAGACGTTTCGGAGTGGAAATACGGCAAGGATTCCTATTACTGACACTTTACGTGAAGTCATACAAAGCAGAAAGAAGTCGCGAGTTAAGAACGAATACTTCATTCCTTCAATAGCTGAACGTTATTTGAAGGAAAAGAAGGGGAAGAATACATATATCCATTACATCACCAAGAAGTGTAAGACCATCTTCGAGAACGCTCTTAACGAGGATGAAGAACATGATGTGACACGTAAGAGCAAGGTAGGCGCCCACAGGAAACGAAGAGCCTCCCTATATTCATTCCATTCGCTCCGAACAACCTTCATGTCTCTGTTAGCCACGCAAGACGTGAGCATCCGAGATGCCATGAGGATCCTTGCTTGGGAGTCCAGCGACATGATCCGCGTATATGAGAAGATGCTCGAAACCTACCGAGGCGACGCCGACAAGCGCGCATTAAAGATTGTGGGACGAATCAAGGAATTCAAGCTGCCAGTTCCTGACGTGAAGAAGGTTTTAACTCATCCTGACAAAGAGCAACTTCAGCAGCTTGTCAACATGTATTCCAATATCACGATTGGCAAGATCTACGGCATAACCGAGACCGCCGTCCGCAAATGGCTAGATAAGCTCGGTGTCGAGAGGTCACGCCGCATAGAATCGGCGGATATTCCCGACAATGAGATTCAGAAACTCAGGGAGGAGCTTGCAGGATGAGCCTTGTCATAAAAGAAGCTAAAAGCGTTCAGGCTATTTCAGAGCTATACAATAAGCATGCTGATGTAATTGTCTTCAGCGGAAGCGCCACTCCTGGATTTCTGAACTTCGACTGCAATCCCTGTGCAGGGGGATTCCGCAGGAGGAAATGGGTCTACCATCCAGGCTTTCACGTTTCTAAAAGATGGGAATCCTTCAAGCCTCTTTACGACTGCGTGACCGGTGGCTTAATACTTGTACTGCCTGTTAAACCCAGCAGTGCTAGCATGTCCTTTGTATCAGAGGTGCTGTCGGCCATGGATAGGCATTCCCTATCTCGAGATGGATTGAGGTTCCTGCATGAACCGGAGAATTGCTATCTTTATCTGCAGGCAGGATATTGTGAACCTCCGCTGCCGGTGGGGATTGTTGATGATGCAATTGGCGGTAGGCTCCCATATACCGCAAAAGGACCGATGGTCGTTTGGACCAGGAGATGGGATCCTGTTGATAACATGATCAATCCTAATCTGCTCAGATGGCTGCGGAAGGAATTGGAGGAAGACGGTGAAACAAAGGATGACTATGCCAATTTCATTGAATATTCCCAGCGCACCAACACGGACATGTTCAAGTCAGCGGTTGCGTCTGATTCCTTCAAGGATAGTAGCGGAAATCTGATTCTGCTGGATGAAGCCCGGAACTGGCCTGTCGCATTTGCATTGAAGTTCGGCAACGGTGCAGTTGTAATACTACCAGAGAATACTGATCCTGAGAACCTGGTCTCAGAGATGGAAGATTGCGATTCCATCAAGGCGGGCTTCGAACTGCTCAAGGCTTATTCCAACAGCCTTTCAGAAGGGATTGTTGTCAGGCTGAATGGACTGCCGGCATCCAAGTCCGGTGCGTTGAAGAGTTCGGCAGATGTCACCTACAGTGTAGTCATTGACGGCAGGGCAGCAATAGTGACAGTAAAAGCCCTGTGCCTTTTTAAGTTCCTGGTTGTGTGGCTGGCGTCGACATCGAGGCTTGGTGTTGGAATCGCATTCACTACGCCGAATAAACTGGATGAAATCAAGAAGACAAGCGGAAACGGTAAACTGAAGATCGCCATGCTGGCCGCATCTGAAACAAAGCTGAAGCCGCTTCCCGGCGGCGAGCTCTTTTACCAAAGCACATCGAACATCAGCAACGACATCACCGACAATGTCAACAATGCGATTTATGATCGGAGGGACATAGACAGCAAGGAATGGATAAAGCTGTATGGGCGTGCCAAGCGTAAAGCCCGCACCCCGGTGGAAAAGTTCTCCGTCAGGAGTGTGCATGGTGTCAGGATCAGCGCTTCAAGTAAGTTTATCTCCCAGCTCCGCAGGTTCAGGTTCGATGTTTCAGAAGACTCCAAGGATGCACGCAAGGACTGCAAGGAGTTCAACGATAATGCCAAGGAGTTCATCCAGCTTCTCATAAGCAATATCAGATCTATCCGCTGACTGTATCCCGTCAACCCAATGCCAGAATTCTAATTATTGCACTGCTTAAAATACTGCCTATTAACTGCCTATTAGCTCTTGGGTTAATAGTCTCTCAACTATTTATCTTGCAACTGGTTATGGATGATTATTTATTACAGGCAGCAACATGCAGGAGGAGATATGGACAATTTAGAACAAAAGATATTATCGCACATTGTCAATGGTAATGCAAGCCTGAAACAGAAGAAGGACGTGCTGGCTTTGCTTGAAGAGAAAGAAACATCAAAGCCATCGAACGCCCACGAGTTTATAGACACGAAGGGGGCCATGGCGCAACTGGGTGGTCTTAGCAGGACAAAACTTTGGTTTTTGCGACGCAACGGGCTTCCGACCTACAGAATCGGTGCCAAGCTGTTATTCCGTCCATCAGAGATCTCAAGCTGGATACAGGAACACCAGAAGGATATTTCCAAATTAAGAAATAAAACATCACATAGGGAGGAGGCTTTATGAGAGAAGATAATTTAAAAGAAACGCCCGCCGCTGCGAACGGCGGGCTGAAGCAGGAACTGGAAGGCTCCAAAGCTTCAGAGAGTAGTATAGCCGCTAAGCCTGAGAATTCCAGTCGGGCAGGCTGGATTACAGCGGTATCGGATCCTGGATTTAGGGACTGTCTGGTGTCGATGGGAATTACCGAACCCGAAGAACAGGAATTGTATTCTCGTGTCGATGCAGAGCAGGCAAAGGCGCTGGGCTTTGCCTCACCGACCAGCGGGATAGTCATCGAGCACCGCAATCTGGATGGTTCGCAGATGATCGGGCTTACGGGGTCGCCGTACTTCGAGCTCCGGCACGACAAGGGATTGGAGCCGGCGCCAGGCCGCCGTTATTCGATGGCGCCCAAGAGCGGCACTCATCCGTTCTACCCGCGCTGGCTTCAGGAGCTTCTGGAATCCACGGACTTCTGCCTGATTACCGAAGGTGCCAAAAAGGCCAGCGTCCTGTCATGTCTTGGATTCCCCTGCATCGGCATCGTTGGCTGGACTGTGTGGCGCAAGACCGGAACCGACAACCTGCATGATGACTTCAGGCAGATTCCTGTCGCCGGCAGGAAGATCTACCTTATTCCGGATTTTGACGGTGCGTTCAATGTGATGATCCACCGTGAAGTCCAGAAGCTCTCGCTGGCGCTCTATGCCGCCAGGGCATCGGAGGTGCGGCTCATCAAGCTGCCGCCGGTATCCGACAGGAAACTCGGGATCGACGACTACATAACGGAATTCGCCGGGAGGTAACATGACTCCACAGGATAAAATCGTCAATTCCATCAGGCAGCTCATAGGGGAATCTGTTACTATTCCTAATCACAAAGAACGCTCCAGAATACCGATGCTGAACTGGCTTCCCGAGGCCGCCGAGGTACTTAAGAAGTACGGGATTACCGGTGTCGAGACGAGCAAGCTGCTGATCCTCGGGCTTGCGTTGGCGTCCACGAGCGAACCCGTGGATCGCGAACAGATAGTAACGGCCCTGTCGGCAAAGACGGGGCTGCGTCCGCGCGTGCTGAAGAACCAGATCAAGGAAATCGTGCTCAAGCGTGCGAAGGGCTCCAGTGCGGAATTCCAGGAAGAGCTTGCGGCTTCAGCACCGTCGTTTGAATCCCGGTTCCCTGCGTATTCGGAGGCGGTCGCCACGGAAGGTCCGCCGCTGTACGTCGACAGCAGAGGCGGGCTGTACTTGAATCAATTGTTCTTCGTACGCCTCTTCAAGCTCGCGCACAAGGTTGTCTACGTACGCGGCGAGGGGCAGTTTCTTGTCTATGATGAAGGCAACGGACGATGGGGTGCGAAGTCCGAGGCCGCACTGAAGAGCATGTTCTCCGAGGATTTCTTCCGCCTGTTCTCCGGCAGCAAGGTAGCGGCCAGGATCATGGCGCTCCGCAACGATAGGTTTCTGTCCGGTTGTGTCAGGTTGCTGATGGGCGGCGCCGAGAAGATCAGTTTTTTTCGGCAGGCCGACGGCGATTGCCATTATATCCATCTTGCAGAATCCGTGCTGAAAATCGGCCCTGACCTTGACCTTGAGATCTGCAGGTTCTCACCGGATTTCTGCTCCAGGAACCAGATACCGATCAGCTTGCAGCCTGAGGCACGCTGCCCGAGGTTCCTTGATGAGCTCTTGCGGCGCCAGCTTGACGATGACGACATCAATCTGCTACAGCGCTACCTTGGGCTGCTACTGCTGCGGATCAATCCCTCGCACCGCATACTTGTCATCCATGGCCCCGGCGGCGGCGGCAAGACCACAGTCTGCGAGACCTTCGAGGGGATCATCGGTGTTGACAACATCGCGGAACTACGTACCAGGCACCTCGGCGACCGGTTCGAGATATCCTCGTTCTTCGGCAAGTCGCTGCTGGTCGGGAAGGATGTCGAAGGCACCTTCCTGCAACATGCCGGTGCGCACAACCTCAAAAAGCTGGTAGGGCACGACATGCTCAGCGGGGAGAAGAAAGGCGTGAACGAGCGCAGTGCGGTACGCGGCGAGTTCAACGTGATGATCAATTGCAATTCCCGACTGCGCGTGAGACTCGACGGCGATGTCGATGCCTGGCGCCGCAGGCTGATGATAATCGAATTTGGGAAACAGAAGGTCGAAAAGCCGATACCGAACTTCGCCAGGATGCTTGTCGCCGAGGAGGGGCCTGGAATACTGCTGTGGGGGATAGGCGGCGCCATAAAGCTGCTGAAGGAACTCCGGGCACACGGCGACCTGGTGCTCAGCGACAGGCAGCGTGAACGCGTGGACAAGCTCCTGCTCGAAAGCGATTCCGTGGCAATATTCGTACAGGACTGCATCGGGTACCAGTCGGGTGACGTCACCACCTCCGAGCTTGTGGCGGCATATTTCGAATACTGCACTCGGCGCGGTTGGATCGCGCTGTCGCCGCGACTTGTCGAGAACCAGCTGCCTGACGTCCTTGCCAACAGGTTTATGGTCCAGCGGGTAAACGACATCCTGCGCCACGGCAGATCCAGCCGGGGCTACAGGGGCATAGGCCTGAAATCACAGGAGGAGGGGTATGAACTGCTATAATCTTATATTTCCGGACGGTCCGGACGCTCTTTTTCCACCCTTGCGCGGGAAGCGGAATTATCAGAAATATCCTGTTCATAATAATAAATCACACCCTATACGCAAGACAGTTTTGAAACCGTCCGGAGCGTCAGGGACAGGATATCAACAGACTCAATCAATATGCCTGCATTTGTCAAGGATAACCCTGCCTGCGGCCGCTTGCAGGGCTGGCGTCGGTGGTTCAATGCATCGTCTGCCAAAACGGGGACGCCTGCGGATGACCGCATCGCGTCCGGTGGCCGGGTGTATCGCCCGGGTGCGGAATTTCAACCGCACTTCATCGTCTGCCCCGGAGGCCCCTTTCATTCCCCCGGAGCAAAACAAATCCCTGCAATGACGGGGAGCGCGCCGGCCGTAGCCGGCAGGATGAACGGCGGCCTGGTACTCCAGCAGTGCCAGGTTGCCCGTAATCTGAAAGAAGAAAGATAAACAAACAACAAGGAGTAAACAGCAATGAGAGAAAACAGATCAGCGATGGTGAAGGGGGTGCTGCCGGCAGGCGATGTCCAGATGCCGGCGCAGGGGCTATCAAGGAGAAACATGAACAGATCATCAGGAAAGAGAATCATGTGGAATATCGGCTTTCTGCAGTTGCGCTGGAACGGAGCTGTCATAAACATCGGCCGGGCCGGAGGAACCTTCTGGATCGACATAGGGGATGTCCTCTCGGTACTCGGGGCAGCCGGACAACCCGCAGGCGGAGCCAGATGGGCAATCGTAAAGACCAGGGCCATCACAGATGCCGGCACAGGTGCCGTCCGCCGGTGCATCAGTATAGGAGACATAGACGGTGCGATGAAACAAATGTGCGACGGGATATCATCCCCGTCGGAGGCGGAGGAAGTCAAGATGAAATGGTTCCACCTCAGGAGCGAGATCGACAGGTTCTGCGGCATAGGCAACGAGATTAGCCATGCGCTCGAAAAGCTGAACAGTAACGACTACCAGCTGACCAGGCTGTGGGAGGCGGTTACGGACAACGCCGCGGGAAACTTGGAGCTGATCCGCAGGTACTTTCATCTCGAGTCGCGGCTGAACGCTGTCGAACGGCTGCTCCGGCGTAGCAAATGACAAAGAGGAGCAAGGTTTGCCAAAAACAGGAGGAATATGAAATGAATATGGAAGAAAGTTTGAATGAAAGCACTGTTTCCGTAAGGGAGGAGCGGCCGATGGGAGCGCTGGCGCATGCCCTGCTGGCGAGGATTCCGCATTACATGGTTATCGGCGTTGTGGACGACGGCTTCCTGCCGGGGCTTGTGCAGGAGCTGGCGTACGCAGGGCGGCGCGTATACAGCATGCTGTACGGGACTGAAAGGATATTGTCGGCCGAGAAAATAATGTATGACCTTGAGGACACCGGCCCTGGCAGTACAGGCGCCATCGACGCCGTGGTCGTCCGGTGTGCCGGCTTCAACGCCACCGGCGCGCTCTTTCCAAGGAGCCAGCGCGAAGCCGAGTTCCTGATGAAGCTCAGGAGGCGCAGCGTCCTAAGCACGGAATCCATCCTTTTGGGGATCTGCGGACATTCTGGTTTCATGGATGGCGGTCCTGCCCGGCAGTGCCGGCTAGGGAACGCGGCATGGATACTTTCCCCTGACGGTATTGAGATCATGAAGGGGGCCGCACTGGAGAACGCGGTGGTTCCGGTGCAGCTATTGAAGGGGATGGTGGCGGGGCTGGACAGGCGAGGCGTCAGGACGTTGAAGGTGCGGATGGCGGGATGCCGGCCGATGGCCAGGATGCTGCTGGAGGCCGCCATACGAGACAGGGCCGGGAAAAGATCCGCCGCGGAGCCGGCAGTGCGCCACTATCTGGTGGCCGCCGTGCTTGCGGAGCTGGAGTGGCTGTGCTCCGGGATATGCGTCGGCAGGTTCGCGATGCCACACGCCTTCTTCAAACACAGGCGCGACGTGTGGCGGATGCAGGATAACTGCTCGGGGCTGGATGCCGAAGCCGTGCTCGCCTGGCTGAGGAGGATCGCCCACAGGCCGCAGGCGCCGGAATATATCGGCAGGCTGGAATTTGCCATAGCAACGGAGGCGGAGGACAACCGCAGTCAGGGCCTGCCAGGCGGTCCGATGGAAAGTGCATGGAATAGGACAAAAGATGGAGGTGCAGATGCACGAAAATATACTTGATAACGGGAAGAAGATGCTGAAGGAGACGCATATGATCGAACATCATCCGCTGTCCCACTATGACGGCTTCGGGGTCAAGCAGGACCAGATACGGCAATGGCTGCCGGTATCGTTCCGCTTCGTGAACCGCGACACCGGCTGGATAT
This sequence comes from uncultured Victivallis sp., assembly GCA_964600895.1. GTDB lineage: Bacteria > Verrucomicrobiota > Lentisphaeria > Victivallales > GWF2-50-93 > GWF2-50-93. The sequence goes on along the minus strand of CAZRKP010000083.1, from coordinate 250 downwards.
TCGATGCCGCGGACATGGATGCAATATGGGATGCATTCGGCAATGCATGCTTCTTCGAGGAAGCGACGACGTTCCTTCTGATCGAAGACAGCTACACTTCGCCGATATGTGCGATGCTGCAGGCCAACGGGAAGTTTGTGATTAGGCTGATCCCGGGGCGGGGTGCGCTCATTGACACCTGCGGATTCTGGCACGATGTGACGAGGATACGGGAGGGTGATCTGCCAAGTGTCCAGGTCTGCGTGGCGGG
>CAZRKP010000082.1:0-11756 GCA_964600895.1 uncultured Victivallis sp. | reverse complement strand
GCATCCTTTTGCGGCGGCAGTCCTCAGGTATTCCTTGTTGAGCTCGTTCACGAATACGGTTCTGTAGAACCTCACGCCGCCACCGAGTCCGCTTAGTATCCCGATGAGCACCGGAAGCGCGAGATATTTGGCCGAACCCCAGCCCCATACCGGGAACCAGTTGAAGTAATAACCCAGATACCACTGCCCGAAGATTATGAACACCAGATAGCTGATGCTCATGCCGGCGACCGATAGGATGACGATAGTCCTGTCGATCCATGTGCCGCGGTAGGCAGTGGAAATTAGGGCCAGTGCTATGCCAAGTATGAGCTCCCCGAAGAAGATTGGGATCATCAGGAACAAAGAGGGCCACATCCCACGCCATAGGACGTGTCTGATGTCTTCCTTGGTCAGGAGCGTCTTTCCGAAATTCAGGAAGCTCACATACGGGAAATCCGGCGTGAAGGTGACTATCTCCTTGAACGATGCGAGGAACTGGCTGTCCCAAGGAGGCCTGTGTTCGCGGAAGAACGTGACCGATTTTAATTCGAAGGAGTCACCTCCAGTAAGGACAAGGGTCTCCGGCGTATTGGATAGTATGACAAATTGGTTATGCCATGAATTGGAGGAAAAGCTTTTATCATCAATGCAGCAGTTGCCCCGGTAGATGATGCTTGCTGAAATCTTTCCGCCTGTTTCCTCGAAGTTGCGGGTGAAGGCGATCTTACCCCAGTCAATTTTCATGAACCCGTTTTCCTGGACGGCTGTTCCCAGTATCTTGACGCCGGCATAATCCTTTTTCTGGTCGAACTTCACCGAACGGTATAATTCTGTCCTTCGCCAACTGCCCCAGAAGAGGGGTTTGTCAGAGGAGAGATCCTTTCTCAGTTGTTCAACTTCCATCGGGGAGGGATTCTTACCGAGCAGGATCTCCGCGGGATCTCCGGCAGCGAAGCGGAAGAGGACGAAGGTCAGGAGCATAACCCCCAAAATGACAAGAATCGAATATGCGGTCCTTCTTAAGATATAACTGAGCATCTGATGTCCAGGATTTATATGCCGAGAAAATCACAAAACATGTACCATACTGGTCATGGTGTGTAAAGACAAGGGGGGCGTTTCCGATCATCCATGGAGGAAGAACCTGATCAGGGAATGAAGCTGGATTGCTGGTTCAGTGCCGAATCGGCAAGCCCACGTGATTCGATATGCCCGTCCATGAAGGCATGGTTTCCGCTTCTTCCGACGTGCCTCAGTGAAAAAGCATTTCCGCAGGCGGATATTCCTGTGGCATCAAGAGTGTTGGTCCCATATGGCCAGACTTCCTTGGAATAGTCGCTGGCGTCTTCAGTTTCCGAGAATAGATACTGGGTGGAAGTCCTTTTGAACAATGAGATTCTTGAACCGAGGCTGAAGAATATGCAGCCCATTTCACCGAATTCCCCCAGGTCCTGGACTTCTCCATATGGCCCTTGGGGAGGATTTGTTCCCCAGTTAGGGCCTCCGGCGGCATGGACGTTGAGTCTGTAATATCTTGTGTAGTTGCCGGAAAGCGGAGGCTTGGAGGGGCAGTAGAGGATTCCTGGGGCGTCCCGTCGGTAGGGGAGCCTGTGCTGGCTCAGTGAATTCGTATAATATCTGACATCAAGGATATGCGTCCATGAAAGACCACCAACCGATCCACCACCTACCAGGAATCCTGGAAACCGTTCCTTGTTGTCGGATACGAACACGAATGTTATACCAGTGATATCCTTTAGGTTTGCTCCACATACGGCCTTTCTAGCCGTCTCCTTGGCGTTGTTCAGGGCGGGCAGGAGCAGGGCGGCGAGGATTGCGATGATCGCAATAACCACGAGCAGCTCTATCAACGTAAAGAGAGATGCTCTCGCCGTCGCTTGCATCCGATTCGACGGACGCTCAGTTTCCACCCTCGCCAGGAAGCTACGGCACGACAAGATGGCGGGCACGGCCACCGGCAGTTCAATCAAGGTGAACTTTTTCATCTTCATTTGTCTCCAGTGCTTCAGTATATTCTTTGCCATGAGTTCGTTAATAATCTTTTGTCGTCGACTCCCTGGCAAGAAGTTCCGGTTTTATTTTTACGGCCGATGACGGTGCTTCATTTGAAAAAAGGAGCTTCTCTGCAACTTCGAACGCCTTAAGCCCGATCTTGTCCACGGGCTGCCTGATGCTTGTGAGCGGAGGGTTCTGGAACTCGCACCATCGTAGTCCATCGATGCCCATGATGGCGAGGTCGCCGGGAATATTCCTGCCGCAGAGCGCCGCGGCCCGCATGATGTAGAATGCAGTCATATCGGAAAATGACAGGACCCCGTCAATCATATCCTTGTTAACAAAAAATGGTTTGAGCTCTTCAACGAAGTTCTTGAAATCTGAGATGCAGGAATAGTATTGGACCGAACATTTCTTTTCACCGAACTCGGATATGCCCTTCCTGAATCCTTCAAAACGCCTGTCGGAAACGTAGTTGCCGTAACCACTCGCTGAATGCGCCATGTCAAATGTCACGTAGAGGAATTTTCTACAGCCATTGCTGATCATGTGTTCTGCAGCCAGCCTTCCTGCCTCGAAGTTGTTAAAGCAGACAGTTGATCCATTAAGCGGGTTCGGATATTCCTCAAGCCAAATGACCGGGATGCCATGAGAGAGTATGCTCTCGACCCTTTCCGGACTGAGGGAGAGGGCGACAACGAGAAGGTCAGCTGCGTCAAAGTGGTTCCTGGTGACCCTTGAACAGTTTGCAGGAATTATGTTGAGCCGCACGGAAATTCCTTTTGCAGTGGCGTTCATCTGGAAAGTCTGATAACCGGAGTACCAGATAGAATTTGGACTTCCGCCTTCCTCTTCTACCAGATAGCTGACAGTCTTGAAACGGGATTTGCGTAGAATATAGTTTCCGGAACCATGTCGTTTTTCCACCGCTCCCTCCGCCTGGAGAAGGGATATCGCCTTGTTCACGGTAACCTGCGTGGTCTTGAATTTCCCGGCAAGATTCCTTTCACTGGGAAGCCTTGAGTCCTGCTTGTATATTCCAGACTCAATAATCTTCTTTATCTCAAAAGCTATCTTCTCCGGTTTTTTCATTTAAGACATGTCTTTTATTATTTACTTAAGTGATATAATCACTATTATATAGTGATTTTTATAGTAGTCAATATCATGAATTTAATATTATTATAAATTGTTATAATATAAGATAATATAACTATATTATAGTTTGTTATAAAATGATATAATGACTATTTGCATAATCGAAATACAGGCGGCTTGTTCTGCAAATATATTCTTTTTAACCAAGGATACGGATAGGGCTGTGGCAAGATTCTTAGGAATTAAACTGATTTCAAAATGCACTTGTCGTAGCTTGGTCGGACCTGGTGGCCCGGTTTCACGATCAGGAAATCCTTTTCTTCCCAGCGACCGTCGAAGAGGTTTTGGAGCAACGAGAGATCGCCCTTGAGCTCCTCGAACTTGAAGTTCCGCTGCTCTGCCTGCTTCCTTGCCTGTTCGCGGTAGAAATCCGATTTTACCACTCCCATGTCGATGAAGCAGACCTTGTCATAATGCTTCTCAAGCCCGCCACCGAGGGTCTCCATCAGGTAGTCGGCAGTCTCCTTGCCGTATTCCGCGACATATTGCTCGTATGACTTGTCCAGTCCAAGCTTGGACATCACGGTGTTCTCCATCTTCTCCAGGTTGTCCTTGTCGCGTTCCATCCAGCCGCTGGTCAGATAGTATGTGCCGGGATTGGCGTTGAAGTATTCCTCGTAGCGCTCCTTGTTTCCGAGGAAGAAGGTTATGCAGTCGTGGGCCTTTGGTATCACGAGCGGAATATTTACGCTTTTCAATCCGGCGATGCCGTTGTTGCACAAGGCGAATCCGAGGAGTATCGCTTCGTACCTGGACGGATCCACCTTTTCCACATGTTCCTGGAGACGCCTGCACATCTCGCAGTTCTCGAGGTCGTGGTATCCCTGCGAGATGAACTGGATGTCCACGATGTTCTCCGAGCGCGCGGCGCAGTAGCACGCTTCTCGCTGGATGATCTCGCAGCACATCGCAAGATAACGCTTCTTCTTTTCAAACTGGATGCAACAAGACTGTTTTTCGTGAGAGGACATTCTTTTCCTGAAGGCTCTTTATTTTAATCCATATATGATTATATTATGACCTTTTGTTTTTGCATTATCAAACGATAAAAGGATAATTAATTTCAGAAAGGAATGATAAAATGGCAGGCAAGACTTATAAGATCGCAGTACTCGGCGGCGACGGAACTGGTCCGGAAGTGACAGCTGAAGCCGTAAAGGTTTTGAACGCTACCGGAAAACTCTTCGGGTTCAAGCTCGATATGAAGGATTTTGACTGGGGCGGAGACAGATACCTGGCGACGGGTAACGTCCTTCCGGATGACGCTGCAGACACGCTCAGGAAATTCGACGCCGTCCTCCTCGGAGCCATCGGCCATCCCAAGGTGAAACCGGGAATCCTCGAGAAGGGAATTCTCCTCAAGCTCCGTTTTGATCTCGACCAGTACATCAATCTCCGACCTGTCAAACTTTATCCTGGAGTCGAGACCCCGCTTGCAAACAAGGGCCCTGAGCATATCGACTACGTCGTTGTCCGCGAGAACACCGGTGACCTCTACTGCGGTATCGGCGGAATCTCCATGAAGGGAACCCCGCACGAGATCGCCGAACAGACAATGGTCTATTCCCGCTATCAGGTCGAACGCTGTCTCCGCTATGCATTTGATCTCATCCGCAAACGCCATTCCAAGAAGAGCCCGTGGCGCGGACTCAAGCCTGAGGACGTTAAGGCCGGAAAGATCGGACAGCTTACCCTCTGCGGAAAGACCAATGTCCTTACGTTCGTCTATGACCTCTGGGAGAGGGCGTTTCATGAGATCGGCAAGGAATATCCAGATGTGAAACTCGACTACTGCCATGTTGATGCGACATGCATGTGGATGGTGAAGAACCCGGAATGGTTCGATGTCATCGTCACCGGAAACATGTTTGGTGACATCATCACCGACCTCGGTGCGATCACGCAGGGCGGAATGGGGATCGCCGCAGGCGGAAACATCAATCCCGACAAGGGCGGTGTCAGCATGTTCGAGCCTATCGGCGGTTCCGCGCCTAAATATACCGGACTCGGAGTCATCAATCCGATGGCCGCGATCTGCTCCGGCATGATGATGCTTGATTTCCTTGGCGAGACGAAGGCCGCGCAGGCCATCGAGAAGTCCGTCATGTTCGTCACAGGAAACAAGATGAAGTCGCAGGCCGCCGGCAAGATGGGATATTCCACAAGCCAGGTCGGTGACCTTGTCGTCGAGAATTTGAAGAAATGAAGATTGCGGTACTCAGGAAGGACTACAACACCCGCGGGGGCGGCGCCGAAGTCTATGCTTCGAACATCTCTTCGGCGCTCGCGCAACGCGGACATGATGTGACGGTCTTTTCAGAGACTTTCCTCGGTGAAGCCAACAGGAACATCAGGCATGTCAGGGTGAAACGCTCATTCCTGTCAGGATTCAGCCGGACCTCTTCCTTCCACCGGAAGGTGCAGAAGTCGCTGAGAAAGTCTAAACAGGATTTCGATCTGACCTTCGCGCTTTCCCGGACATATCCATCGGACATATATCGCGTGACAGAATCACTGCACGCGGAATGGATGAAGATCCGCTACCGCAAATGGCACAGGTTCAATCCCCGTCACAGGGGGATATTGAAGCTTGAGAGGAGGATCTTCGTTCCGGAGAACACCGGGCATGTGATCACGAATTCCGAGCTGGTCAAGAAACAGGTACTTTCAAACTACTCATTTCCCGCGGAGAGGATAAGCGTTGTCTACAACGGTGTCGATCATGGGAAGTTCTATCCCTGCGAAAACCGCAAGGAGAGATTGAAGACGAGGAAGATCCTGGGACTTCCCGAAGACGGATATATCCTGCTCTTCCCGGCTGCGAACTTCAAGATCAAGGGGCTTGACTATGCGATGAGCACGCTTGCCGGTCTTGAGAAATCCCTTCTTGAGAAGGCCATCCTGGTGATCACCGGCGGTGACAAGCAGGAGCCGTATAGGAAGCTTGCCGCGGAACTCGGGATATCGAAGAATGTCAGATTCGAAGGACGCAAGGAGAACATGCGCGATTATTATGCATCCGCAGATCTTCTATTCTATCCGACCCTCTACGAGCCGTTCTCTAACGTATGCCTCGAGGCGTTCTCATGTTCGCTGCCGGTGCTCACGACTTCGCTCAACGGAGCCTCGGAAATAGTCAAGGATGGAACAAATGGTTTCATAGTTCCCGATGCAACCGAGGAATCGCTCATGGCAAGGTATATTGCGAAGTTCGCAGGTTTCTCGGAAGCGGAAAGATCGAATTACGCAGACAACGCCTACAAGGCATCCCTCGGCTACAACTGGTCGAAGCATGTCGATCAGCTCGAGCGTGTGTTCAGGAAGTTCCGTGAGGGAGCTGACTGATTGTCCTTCCCAATTGATTTCCATCGGTGTATAATAACAAGAATCCTTTCACGTATTATTTTATAAAAGTTGCGGAGTAGGTTATGTGTGAAATGGACATGCGTAAATATTTTACACGGAGACTCCTCTTTGTGCCTTTGTGCCTCTGTGCCTTATGCTGCTTCTCTCTTTCCGTCTTTTCCGCTGAACCCAAGGATCCTAAGAACAATTTCGGAAAACTTCTTGTCCTAAAGGGCGAATCATCGGCCCGTACCGCTTGTCTCATGGACTTCAAAGGGAAAAAATACGTCGTGAGCAGCATGGATGCCGTGTATGAAAGCAGAACCTCAAAGGTGGTCGATGCCGAATCAAAAGAGATCAAGACCGGGAAATTATATACCTTAGATGACGGTCGCGAGATCGCTTTCTTCGATGTTGAAGGAGAGAAGGACCGCCCGAGCCTGGATATTTCGGAGAAGACTGATTCCGAACAGAACGCGAATTCCAAGATATATGGCTACGGCCTGACCTCGGCGGCGAATGCCGGAACCTTCGTGTCATCCCAGGGCAAGCTCAACGGAATTTCCGCGGAGTCGATTGCCGTCTCTCTCAAGATGAGGAAAAATGAGGACCTGGCCGGTGGGCCGATCGTTTCCGACAAGACCGGAAGGGCAATCGGGGTAATCCGTGTGACATCGGAAAATGATTATTCCGGTATACGCCTCGACCTTCCCGGAAACCTTGTCGAGATCAATGATGCCGATTATGCGCTCGAGGCAAAAAGGATGCACCGCATCGAGGATGACTTCAATTCATATTCGCAGAAGCTTAAAGAATTTCCGAAGCAGATCAAGGAGACTATTGACAGGGTCAGGAAGGAAAAAACTGCTGCTGGCAACGACAAGAACACCATCATGAACACATATGCCGGGCTCAGCCGGGATTTTGGTACCGATTACCAGGCTCTCAAGGAACTTTCCGGCAAATCGAAGATCGCATTCTTCAACAGGAAATGCGCCGATCTGCTAAAGGTTGGAGCTAAGATAAATGATGATCTCGCCTCGGTGAAGAAGGATGTGGACGAACTCGACAGAAAGTTCGGGGAATCCTTCGAGAAGCAGAAGATGAGGGAAGTGAACAAGATCAAATGAACGGATTTACTACTGCTTTTTGTCCTTCAATTCTTGATCTTTCAGTTTTATTTCAAAGGAAGCTATTTCCTTTTCCCATTCTTCCTTTGTCTGGACTTTATTCAAGGCGCTAGTGAAATCATGGATAATATCTATCTTCTTCAAGGTTTTCGAATCTATTGGGCATGCCCTGTCGATTAGGTTATATGTTTTCAAGGCAAGAGATTTGTCCTGATATGTGTTGTAAAGTAAATATAATATCTCAACTGCTGCAATTCTAGAAGAGAAAATCGTCCATTCCATACATATGCCGTCAGCATGGTTGATGACTAAGAGTATTCCATACTCTGACCTGCCGAATCCGCCTTTTTTAAAAACATGGTCACACTTTTTTCCATGAATTTCATCATAGGTCCTGGGATCCGGTGAAGGGATCTGCGGGCTGAATGCCGCTGGGCTCATGAGTCCCCCATGGCTTTGCGACAGTTCGGTTTTCTTATATATTGTAAAGCCAAGATACTCTTTTACGGTCAGGTAAGCATGTTGAAGGCATTTCGGACATATGGCGCTATAATAGGTGACCGTGTAAGCTCCGAAAAATTCTAAAAGAAATATTAATGCAATCAGACAAAGTATTGCAATTATGCTTCGCTTTAACCAGGGCACTAAGTTGATATTAATATCCATACAAATTGAAATCCAGTTTCATGCCGAGTCTATTCCGCCAATATAAGCGGTGGCAAAGTGAAAACAAATTATAGGAACTGGTTTTGCCGGTGCTCCAGCATACTGACGACTGTCGACCGACGACTTCTTCATCTCCTCTTTTTCAATATGTCCATCTGTGGGCGGCGTTCCTTGAGGCCGCGGTTGATGTGAATTGGTCTGCCGTCTGGACTTTTTCCACAATAATACATCGCCGATGCAAGTGTCATGGGCAGGGGGATGAAATCCTGGACCTGCTGTAGGGTCCAGTTCTTTTGTCTTAGGAACTCATCGACTTTTCCCATCTCCTTCTCACCGCATCCTGGGAAGTTGGAGATGAAATATGGGACAATGAATTGTTTTTTGCCGGCCTTTCTGGTTTCCTCGTCGAAGATCTTCATGAACTCGTGGAAGTCGGAGGACTTGTTCTTGCGCATCAGTTTCAGAACGCTGTCATCGAGATGTTCCGGTGCAACCTTGAGATGTCCGGAGACATGGTCACGGATAATCTTCCTCATGAGACTCCTCTGCTTCAGCGCGAGATCAAGGCGAAGTCCGGATCCGATGAAGACATGTTTAACCTTTTGAATCTTGTCGAGTTCGTTCAGCAGTGACAGGAAATCCTCCTCATAAGGATAATAGTTTCCGCAGATCTCCGGGAAGAGGCACGACGGCCTGCGGCATTCCCTACAGGGGGCAAGCCCCCTTTTATTATTTCCATAAGTGTTTGCGGTTGGACCGCCAACGTCTGTGATGGTACCTTTGAAATCCAGCTGTTCCGACAATTTGCGAATTTCGCAGACAATTGATTCGCGGCTGCGCGAAGTTATGAACTTGCCCTGGTGCATCCCGAGTCCGCAGAAGGAACACCCGCCCGGACACCCGCGGACGGCTGTCACCGAATTCCTGATCATCTCGAACGCCGGGATCTTCTCGTTGTATGACGGATGAGGAAGATTTGTGAACGGGAGTGCATAGACATCGTCGAGCTCCTCCGTGCTCAAAGGAAGAGCAGGGGGCTCCTGGATGACATATCTGTTCGCGTGCAGCTGGGCAACTTTCTTCGCGCAATAAGGATTCATCTCATTCTCGATCTTCAAAATGCTTTCCATGAGGGCGTCCTTGGAGAGGAGGATGTCGTCATAGGATGGGAGTTCAACCAGTTCCACTTTGGACTTCAGAAGATCATTCGTTTCGTTAGCTCCTAGCAGTCGAACGGTCCCCCTGACCGATTCCAGGGATTTTCCTGCGGAAAGCCTTTCCATGATTTCGCAAACAGCACGTTCACCCATACCGTAGACGAGGATGTCTGCTTTGCTGTCAGAAATGATCGAACCTCTGATTTTGTCCTGCCAGTAATCATAGTGGGTGAAGCGACGGAGACTGGCTTCGATTCCTCCGATGATCACTGTGATTCCGGGGAATGAACGCTTTGCGAGCTGGGCATAGACGACAGTTGCATGAGATGGGCGGAAGCCAGTTCCGCCACCTGGAGAATATGCGTCATCCTTCCTGATCCTTCTTGCGGCAGTATAGATGTTAAGCATGGAGTCCAGGTTGCCGGCGCTGATCGCACACGCAAGCTTCGGAACTCCCATGACCTTCAGCGACATTGGATCCTTCCAGTCGGGCTGTGCGACAATTCCAACCTTATATCCTTTTGAGAGGAGGAGGCGGCCGATGATCGCGATGCCGAATGAAGGGTGATCCACATAGGCGTCACCACTTACAAGAAGGACATCGAGTTCCTTCCAACCGAGCCTGTCCATTTCCCTGCGGGACATGGGGAGGTGGAATGGATTGGAAGTGATCATAAGATACCATTGGATGATTGGATGACTGGATGATTGCGTGTTAAAGAAAGACTTATTACCCATTCATCCATACATCCAACCATCCATTCATCCAGTATTTCAATTTGGCTTTACCGTCCGTATCTTCACCTTTGCTTCCCGGAGGATCTTCCTGGCGGTATCATCGAGAGCGTACCTGTCCTGGAAAACAACCTCGCGTATGCCTGCGTTGATGATCATCTTCGAGCAGATCAGGCAGGGGCTGAATGTTGTGTAGATGGTGGAATCCTTGACCGAGATCCCGTGGTATGCGGCCTGGACGATGGCGTTCTCCTCGCCATGGCTGCATAGGCATTCGCTGAGTTTTGTGCCCGGGGCCGCATCGGATGAACAGCGTTTGCAGCCACCGTCACAGCAGTTCCTGATGCCGCGAGGAGTGCCATTGTATCCGGTTGAGATTATCCGTCCGTCCTTGACTATCAATGCGGCGACATGGCGACGGAGGCAGTTGCTCCTTGATGCGACTACCATGGCAATGTCCATGAAATACCTGTCCCATGAAGGACGCTTTTTTATGATTTTCCTGTCTGATTTCATAGTTTTGGTTTTTAGGATTTCCTATCAGTCTCCTGTACCCGCGAGATTGATAAGGTCAGGTGCGGCCTTGGAAATGAGATCTTCGCACATGGTTATGACTTCCTTGGCGGAGGTTGCCGCGAGGGATTTTTCCACGAGCTTATGTGTGTCATGGATCTTGAGGCTTCTTATTAGGCGGCGTATCGGTCCAATGGATGCAGGGGTCATGCTGAGCTCATGTATGCCGAGTCCCAGGAGCAGGGGGGTATATCTCGGATCGCCGGCCATTTCACCGCAAACGCTGACCCATATCTTGTGTTTTCTGGCCGAGGCAATGATATTCTTGATGAGCTTAAGGATTGCTGGGTTCGCAGGCTGGTAGAGGTATGCGACCTTTTCGTTGGTCCTGTCGACTGCCATCGTGTATTGGACAAGGTCATTGGTGCCAATGCTGAAGAAGTCGACCCTCTGCGCGAGGGCGTCGGCGTTCAGGGCGGCGGAAGGTATTTCGATCATGATGCCGATCTCGATCTTCGGATTGAATAGGATTTTCCTTGAGGAGAGTTCCTCCTTGATTCCCTTTATGATCCTGTTGAGTTCCTCTACCTCCTCGACGGTACTTATCATCGGGAACATGATCTTTATATTACCGAGAGCGGACGCCCTGATTATCGCCCTGAGCTGGTCTACGAGTATATCGATATGGTCACGGAAGAGCCTTACCGCCCTGCATCCAAGGAAGGGATTTGTCTCGTGGTGAGGTGTTATTATGTCAGACAGCTTGTCACCTCCGACATCGAATGTGCGTATGATGACTGGCTGGCCCTCCATCGCGGCGGCAAGCTCGGAATAAACTGTAAACTGCTCCTCTTCAGAAGGGACCCTCTCGCTGTTTATTAGCAGGTATTCCGTTCTGAAAAGCCCGACTCCTGCGGCACCGAAGATTCTGGCGTTGGCAACCTCGTCCTGCTTGTCTATGTTTGCTGCGAGCTGGATCCTGAAACCGTCGAGTGTTTCCGGGCGGAGGTTGCCTTCCTTGAGGATCTCCTCGTAGAATTTCAGTTCCTTGGTC
>CAZRKP010000081.1:0-12076 GCA_964600895.1 uncultured Victivallis sp. | reverse complement strand
AAGCACATCGTCGTAATCGATGACATATGTCAGCGTGCCGACACCCAGCTGCTTTACATTCGAGCAGCAGGAGATCCTGTTCGCCTGTTCCTTGGCGTTTCTCAGGGCGGGAAGGAGCAATGCGGCCAGAATTGCGATGATTGCAATTACCACAAGCAATTCAATCAATGTGAATTTATTTCTCATGCCGCTTGCAATATTATTGTTATCGTATCAATTGTTAATCATGATAACATTATATCAGAATTTGTCTGGTTTGTCAATATTTACGGATGATATTAACCTCGAAAATGCAGAGATGCGATATGAAAAAAGTCAGAGTAGCCAGGGACAGATGGAATTTCGAGCTGGAGGGGACGGGCAGGTTCATAACGCCGATAGGCGGGAACATGCTCGACGACCAGCATCCCGGACAGGGCACGCTGTTTCAGAAATTTGATGCGAAGGACTGCGACCGCAGATTAGGCATCATGTCTGAACTCGGTCTCAACTGCCTGCGCCAGGCCATCGGCGTCAACCAGGTCTTTGATCCGAAGATGGGACTGAAATCCAAGGGCATGAGGAACTGGGATAAGTTTATCAGCCTCGCCGAGAAACATGGAATATACCTGATGCCCGTCGGCGGTTATCTCGGTGGAAACGACTGGTTCGACATGCCGATACTCGCCGATTCCGGAAAGGCTCTGGACAACGACTGCAAGTTCTGGGAAAAGTTTGCTGGACACTACAAGGATCATCCAGCGATATGGGCGTGGGATCTCCGCAATGAACTTCTATTCGACAATCAGGCACACATGGTCGCTCCGGACAAGGTGAACGCCAACAAGGTCGATATCAAGCTGAAGGACCGCTGGCCGAAGTGGCTCGAAACAAAATATGGGACCGTCGCGGCGATGAACAAGGCGTATTCTGCGAAGTTCGCAAAGTTCGAGGACGTGCCAGGTTCAGTGAAGTTCATTGAGAAGCCATTCGACGTCTGCGCCTGCGACTTTCGCAATTATCTGAACGACCGCGGCTACGACTGGTGCAAACGCCAGTGCGACGCGATACGTTCCGCCGCACCCGGACAGATGATCGTTTCCGGCAACAACACCTGGCTTTCACCGGATCAGGATCTCTGGCTTGCAAACGGATTCCACAACCGGGCATTGCACGATCTCTTTGACTTTGTGACCTTCCACCCTTATCCCGCATGGCAGGCTGTTCCGGACGGTAGAGGAGATCCGCTTGATGGTGGTGAACCATTGAAATACTGGCTTAGTTCATGCATCGGAAACGCGAGGATGGACTATTACGGCAAGCCGGTGGTCGTACAGGAATTTGGCTGGTACGGCGGTGGGACATCCCGCTTCCTCTGCGAGCTCCCGTATAGGAGCGAGAAGGAACATGCAGACTATACTAAAGAACTTACGGATGCGTTGATTCCTCACGTCAACGGCTTCATCAACTGGCCGACCTTCGACATGCCGAATGCGAACGATATCTCCAACCACGGCGGAATTTTTACCAGTGACGGAAAACGCAAGGAGCTTGCAAAGATCTATGAAAAGCTTGTCGCGAAACTCCAGGGCAAAAAGCAAGTCCGCAAAAAGGCGACGGTGACTCTGAAATATTCCCTGCTCGCCTTATACACCTGCCGTTCATTCCAGGACAAGATGTGGGATGAGGTGCATGAGGTGATCAGGGATGGCGAAACACCGGATTTCAGATTTGTATGAGTAGTTACGCCCTGTGTATCTACTTAATAATGAATTATGGGACAGGCTGCCTCCTTCGCTAAGATGCTAAGGTGGACATGGAAAGCCCGTTCCTACTTATCCTTCGGCGGTTCGCCGGAGAACTTCAGAGTCCACAGTTTTTCAGGTGGAGCCTTGAGGACCACGCCGACCTGCAGATGGTATCCCTCGCAGAATGTGCGGAACCAGATCTGGTTCCAGCCCTGTTTCAGAGTGAAATTCTTCGATGCGGCATGGTTCTGAGTCCCTATTTCCTTCGCTTTTCCAAGCTTCACGCCCTCATTGTTGAACCGCCATTCCACGTAGTTCTGGGGCTTGGCCTGGAATTCGAGTTCCACGTCGGTGGCTACAGGGGCATATATCCACGATGAACCATACCATAGTTCTGCAACCTTCCCGAGATAGACGCGCGTGTCGAGTTCCGCTATGGATTTTGATTTCCATGACACCTGCCTTGGATCGTTCCAGTATCCCTGGATGATGTCACCCTTGTATACGGCCTTTAGATCGATTATCCCGTCATCCGGAGGATATTTTGCCGCTGACATGAACTTGCGGAGCTCCTTCTTCTGCTCCTCGTGGATGTTCCAGTTCATCTTCTTCATCTCCTCACCACCGAACGGACCGCAGACCAGCCAGTTCCTGAGAGGCACTCCGTTGCTGAGTCCGACCAGGGAAAGAGGCGACCATGATCCTGGATAAAGTCCGGCCTCGCTTGGTTCGTCATAGGTGTCGGTGCTTGCGGAAGCATCGCTGTTCGACCACCAGAACTTGTTGTGTCCGCCAAAGTTCGCGCTGAAGTTCACAAGTGTCTTGAAGTCGGAGCCAAATGGCTTCTGGATCGCAGGAATTGCGGTGCGTGGAATTGCAACTGTAATGACAAAGCCTTTTTCGTCCTTGTCGATCGCATATCCATACTTAGCACCTTCAATAGCGCCTACATGGGCATAGGAGGTCGTTCTTACAGGTGTACGATAAGTCTGAGGAGAAGCACCTTTACCTTCCCATGAGGCGTACATGCCAATCCCGACAGGCTCAGTCTTTTCCCCATTCTTGAAAATTCCAAATGTGAACCTGACATCTCCGGGACGTCCTTCCCTGCCTTTTGGTTTTGCCCTTGAATCACCTTGGATATAGAAGTCAAGAGTGTCTGCTTCCACGTCATGTGTGAATATTCGGGGCAGGGGGGGAAGAGGTTTCGCCTGGAACTTTGAACCCATGCGTGCGTGCCAGCGCAGGTAGATGTGCGAAGGATCATACATGCAATGGACTTCGACGGAACTGTCGGTTCCGGATTTGAATTTTACAGGTTCGGCAGTTTCCCAGCCATCCATGGAACCGTCGAGGCTCACTCCGCCGAGGGCAGGCGCGAACTGTGCCCACATCGCCTCGCCGGCCCCGCCGCGCAGACTGATCGCGATCGCAGGAGGATTGGCTATTTGGGAAGAATCAATTGATACGCTCTTAGGCAGGTTCGAGATCTGCTTGATGGGATTTTCCTTTGTCGACCATCCGACCGCCTCGAAGAGCAGCGGTGTGTATTTACCGAATGCAAAATAGATTTTCCCATCGATCTTGTTAGGAACGATAGATCCTGTGAAATATTCGCCGGGCAGCAGGTAAAGTCCTGCCTGTTCCCTGCTGGTCCTCCTTGCGTCCGGAAAAAGAGTATCGATATAAAGCCCTTCCATATTGTATAGGATCACTCCGCACCTTGAGTTGTCGAGTACAGGTAGGATGCCATTGATCGGGCGTCTGATGCGCATCGCACCATAGATCTCGCCGTTCCGGGCTGTCCATTGCAGGGCGGTACGGCCTACGCGCCATTTCATCTTGTATGTCCCGTCTCCTGCGGGAACATAACGCGAGACCTTGTGTTCCGATCCTTCATTGGCGTTGAAGTTTTTTCCTGAACGAGCCTGGATGTAATATCCTTCAGATGGAAGTCCGTCCATCTGCATCCAGTCACTGCTGAAACGCGTACCCATCTCGTTTCCTCCGTGGATGGCATCAGCCTTGCCAGCCTCTTTCGCCTCGAATATCGGATCCCTCAATACCTTCTTCCATTCCTTGAATATGGGATTGCCATGTGAATCAAAGCCGGACGGAGGCAGCATCCACGCATCCTGCGAGCCCTGCTGTATCACGAGGAAGCTCAGATCGGCTCCCCAGTTCTGTCCATGATATGAGAACATGTTCCCCGGCATTGCAGCAGGAGTGATCTCATCGTCATCGACCTTTCCGTTGTCGTTGGAATCATGCCAGAACGAATATTTTGCATCCTTGCCTGTGCCTTCCCTGAGAAAAGCTGCCGACAACGCACAGCGGTCCGGAGTTATCCTGTAGACAAGCCCTGTCTGTGACCCGCAGATGTAAATATTCTTGTTGAAGTTGATGACCGACATCTTGCCGAGATCCTGGTCGCGTGACGATACGATCCGCGGATCATCGATCTTCTTAAAAGGCCAGACGGCATCAATCTTGAATGTATGTTTTGCGTAGTCGATCTTGAAACGGTTCAGCCAACCTTTCTGCCCCTGGATATACATGTCTTCGGGTTTCTCCAGATCAATGCCATAACCGGAATTGTTGGTGAATGTCTGGTATGTCTGGAAATCGCGGAGCAGAGCGCCAGTTTCGGGATCCCATTCTGCAACTCGGTTCGGACCTTCGCTTTCTACGATGATGAGACGGTCCTTTCCGTCTGGAGCAAGCCATGTGGCAAGCTTGGTGGGGCCCATCAGCGTCATCGGATCGTATGAGCCGGGCTTCTGCGCCGGAGCCTTGCCGTATGTCCGGAGCACCTTTCCTTTTCCGTCCATCTGATAGACCTTGTTGGTACTCGGTTCGCTCAAGTAGAAACGCCCTTTGGAATCCACTTTGAGGTTGAATGGTTTTTTCTCAGGTACGTCGAAGACCTTTTCCCAGGAGGGATCCTTGGCCGGAAGTCCGTCGTTGAGTTTTTGCGACAGGACATGATAGCCGCTTTCATCCTTGTTGAGCGCGAAGATCTTTCCGCCCTGTACTGTGATGGAAAGAGGATATGTGACTGGAATTGAACCGACTATTTCCCCGTTGTCGCCATTGTGGACCGTGATTTTGTTTACGAATTCATCTTCGCTCTCAGTATATTTCTGTCTGATCCTATTTCCTTTTTTCACATCCTCGTTATCCACCTTGCCGCGCTGGGCCACATAGACAAGAGTCTTTCCGGAGGAATTTTTCATGCATGACATCGAAGTCACCCATCCCTCGGGGAGATATGAATTGCGGCGGTTGGCGTTCGGACTGCTGCCGAATGACTTTCCATCCGCACGATAGACATACTTCGGGCCGCCATCAGTGCTGGATGCCCAGACAGTTTCGCCATCTGTGGTCACGTCCTGGCCACCGCCGGCACCACCTGAATTGAACGCCTGTATGAACTGATCGGGTGTTACGCCGGGTTTCTTCAGATCAACCATCGGCAGGTTCTTGCCGTTCTCAAGGTATTGGTAGTAGAAGACGGCGATACCGTTCGGACCGACAGCAACATCACCGAATGGCGAGGAGACAGGATCTCCACCAAAAGGAGATTTCATCTTATCCTGAGGGGCGTCCACATACGGCCACCAGCCGGATAGCGCTCCGGCATACTTGGGAACTATTGCGTGCCATTGATCATCAAAAGGCCATTTCTGCGCAGGAGAAAAAATCCCTTTCACCCCATAGTCTCCTGGAGGCACGGGCATGTAGTTCTCGTCGAGTCCGTTCCAGGTCTCGGTGAACTTTCCCTTGTTCTCAGCGGTGACAGTACGCGCCTGTCCGGCGACGAACGTGCTGATGATCCAGTCGGGATTCTTCGGATCGACGATTGCAAGAGTGACAAGGTAGGTCTTTGGCAATGTTCCGTCAGTTGGAAGTTCATACGTGACCTTAGCGCCGACATCCTTAGGTTCTGCGGAATTCGCAGGCGTGGTGTCCTGAGCTGCAGCATGTAATCCAATTACGATAGTGAAGAAGATGATGACTGATGCGATGAAATTGATGGAGCAAAAACATTTTTTCATGGATTCCTGTTCCTCCCTGTGTGTAAGTTGAAAGTTCAGGTTCATGTATTAATCCAATAAGTAATGAAAATTTAATAAATATCTTAAAAGAGGGCGGGTTTTCTTACCCGCCATGGCGGACAGGAATGTCCGCCCTCCGTTGTTTAAAATCAAATTTATTTACTCGTGTTAGCCGACGGCGGCAGGATCTTCTTCAGGGCCTCGAACCATTTCACTGCCATTTTTTCTGCACCTTTAGCATTGGGATGTACCTTGTCGCCTACCGTGTCTGTCTCCCAGTTGAAACCTTCATTCTGGTCGACAATGATCACAGGCTGTTCCTTAGTGTTCAGTTCATCTGCAAGAGTCTTGAGCGCCTTGTTGAGATCGGGAATATATGAGTACTTTGGCAATTTCCCGCTGGGGATGACCTGTGCAAGGAGGATTATCACCTTTGGATTTATTGAACGGGCGGTGGTGATGATGGACTTCGTATGTTGTATCATGCCTGGAACAGGCCCCTTGTCTGCAAACTGGTTGTGTCCGGCATGTATGAGGATTATGTCCGCCGGATTCTTCTGATAGAGTTCCTTGAACATTCCATCCAGGGCACCGACATCCCTTCCACCATATCCTTCATGTTTGAGTTCCCCAAGGGGAGAATTCTTGACAGGGCACGTGGACTTGGAGCCCACGTATTCGACATCATATCCGGCTGCAAGGAGTTTTTCCATCAACGGATAACGATATACTGAGAATGCACCGCCGCTGCCTTCAGTGATGGAATCACCGAGAGGCATTATGGTTGTCTTTTTCGCTTTCACTGGTTCAGCCTGCTGTGCGTAAGATGTTTGAATAAATGTCGCCAGCATGAACGCGTTCAATAATGTGAACAGATTCGGATTAATTCGCATTTAATTTTCCAATCCTTATTTCGACGTTAAAAGTTGGATGTTCGAAGTTCGATGTTCAAGATTTTATTTGCTTAACGCTTCCTGTTCCACCTTGACCTTCTCCGGTTCGATGGCCTCGACCTTGATACCGTCCTTCCGGAAATGCACGCAGGTCTGCTGTCCATGCGATTCTATGCTCACGCCATTGCACCTGATGCTCCTGCCGTCGATGATGATCAGGCTCAGGCAGTCCTTTCTTTCAAAGACCATACCATATCTTCCGATGAATGATATTCTACCGTCCGAGAAGCTTATCTCGCTCCGCGCCAGGAAAATGGTGTCGGATATCCCATCGCCATGGACATGCATCCCGACCTTTATCCCGTTGTCTTCGATTATTTCCGCCTTCAGGGCTTTTCTTCCCTTTGACAAAGGACGTATCAGCGCACCGATCACATCCGGGGATTCGAGCTTGATCTGGAGGTGCCGCATCGAGAAACATTTATCGGCAGGCTTGTCGTATTCGACGATGGGCTGTTGTGTGATCTCATCCGTCAGGAGATCAAGTCCGGGGAGCTGGACCTGGAAATCTGCGCCGTATCTGCCTTTGAACGTATATCCTTTGCTCAATATTCCGGTGTGCGAATCGGCGACCGCCTGCAGATGCCAGTAGACGGGAATGTCATTGTTCTTCAGATTAAGACTGTCGTGCATTATCACATACTCGTCCTTGACGCTGATGACCGTCCTTGCATTGACAGGATCCTTCTCCTCGAAACGCTTTTTTGCGACATCGACAAGTTCGTGGTGGCAGTTGTCGCTGAGGAATACAGGCTCTCCAGGTTTGATCGCGACGGGATTCACACCCTGTGCGAAATCCACGTTGGAGAAGGTCGCGAAACGTTCGATGTGTCCGGCGGCGAGAGGCATGTGTGTGTCGTAGAAGGACAACGTGCTGTGGCGCCAGGTCTCTCCCGCTTCGCCGCCATCATAGATGAGAGGTTTGCCGTCGACGAAAAGCAGAATGCTTCCCTCGGTTCGGTGGTAGCGGTAACCGCCGGGTCCCATCTTGAATAGGAGATACGATTCATCCTCGGTGCCGAACTTGTCACGGAAAACCGCTCCGAAACCTTCGAGCCTGCGGCTCATCAGTTCGACCGGCTCGGGACGCCTTCTGAGATCTTCCGGTTCTATTGAACAGAGCAGAGATGGGTATTGGGATCTCTTCTGTCCATCGCAGCCGCCCTCGAAATATGCCCATTTCAATAGGTTGGCGAATTCAGGATCCTTCTTCTCGTAAAGCTTGCTCATGAGCAGATAGTATTCTGGAACAGGCTGACCGAGATTGGCGTGATCCCCGATCGGCGGTATCAGCCTGATCTTATCCATACTCCTGTATTCCTTGTCGCCGATGTTCCTGCACATCGCATCGTATGTCACGGGACATTTCGGTGTGAGCAGCAATATTCCCCAGCGCAGGAAATCCTTGAGCCTTTCAATATCGCTCGTGTCGGAAATTCCGTGTCTGAAGAGGTGATATGCAAGGTTGAGCCTGCAGCACGAAGCGTGCATGTAGTAGCATGCCGGATTCTCATACCATTTCCCGCTGCCCGGGGTGCAGTAGACCTCGAGAGATTTCTTCATGAGTTCCGTCGAATGCCTGACAAACCTGTCAGCATCCGGATTTCCCCTGAAGCATATCCCGACAGTTCCGACTATGTCCGTACGGTCGGCCTCGAAGTTGGCGTTCCTGGAGTTGTACTTCCAGTTCATGAAATCGTTCTCCATGTACATGTGGCCCATGAGCATGAAAAAGGATCTTGCGAGTCTTTCCTCGTCCTCAGTGAAGACTCCCGTCGGTGCAATGAGATCATATTGTTCCGTAAGCGGCGTGATCTGCCTGCCGCCGACCGGACTGAAGACGTCTCCGAAGTCGCGTCCCTGCAATGTCAGCTTCGATCTTATTTTGGAATTGTGGATTATTATCTTCTTGAGCCGCCAGATGGTTGTCGTCTCCTCGTCTATGATTGCCTTCAGGGCGGCCGAGGGACCAAGACCGACATGCTTCGACATGTTCTCCCAGGCCCTTGCCATCTCAGGGGATTTCTTCTTGTCAAGGATCCTCCTCAGTTCGTCCTTGCTCGCCAGGACCTGCGGGCGTTGTGCGATGTCCTGCATGTCGAGTTTCCAGTCTATGAAATCATTGAGCCGCGGGGAAGAGTTCTTGTGCTGGACAAGACCGAGCTCCTTGTAGGGGCCATCGTTCTTTTCAAAAGATGACGCCAGGAGTCCCCATTGCCGTTCACCGTTGAAGAATCCAAAGCTGTAGAAAATGTCGGAATCCTTCGACGTATGGGCGGTTATCATCGAGAGCGTTGACCCGATCATCTCCGGAAACGGCCAGTCGAGTTCACGATTGTCATCTCCGGGGCCGTTGCAGATCTTCTCGAAATCCAGATCCTCCCATTCTCCGCGCCTGACGGTGAAGACGCCAATGTAGTCCTTCGAATCAAGCCCGTCGTTTGTGATCGCATACGCGAATCCGTGCTTTGGAATCCACCATGCCACTGACTCCTGCAGGCGTGCAAGTTCGCGGTTCTCACGGGCGAGCGTGCTCCAGTGCTGGCTGTTATATTCGGAAGACCAGTGCAGATAACCTCTTCCTCCTGAAAATTCCCTGAGCGAGAAATCGAACGAGGCTCCGTCGGCACTGAAGGATTTCTCCTTGACCAATACATAAGCTTCGCCCTCGTGGAAGGTGAGGAGGTATTCTATCTTTTTGTTGCCGGCAAATTCGAGAGATATCCTGATCTTCATGAAAAGCGGACCTTGCTCGACAAGCTCAACCGTCTGTCCTGCGAATTTTAGGTATTCAGGAAGCCTGAACCTGCCGGATCCGCGCCATAGTCCATCGGCGCCTTTGACGGAGATGATTGGCGGAGCAGGCAGCCTTTGTGAGCCCCACGGTATCCTGAATGATGCAACGCCGGTGTGCACGACCGCAGTATCGTCATTTCCAGCTTCAAACCGGAGAGTTGATGTATGAGAAAGACTTATATTGCCGTCGGCGGCATATGCGCAGACGGAAACCTCTGTTTCCTCAGGAAGTTCAAGGAAAAACCAAGCCTTCCCGTCGGATATCTGGAACGGGATCGGCTCCGGACCGGAAACGTCTGTGAAGAAGGCGAGTGCATCCGGATCATTATTCCCGGCCGGAATTCCTATCAGCTGTCTCGGGAACTTGTAATGGAACGGATTCCTGATGTTCCTTTCCTGAACCTTCCGCAGGAATGTCCCATGGAATGTCCTGCTGGCAGGGAATTTGTCGGCTGATGGAAGAGCAGGGGCGCTCTTCCAGTCGTTCAAGGTCATCTCGAGAAAACAATTATCCTGCTGGAGTTCCAAGTCCTGCTTGAGGAAGACAACTGGATATTTCCCGTCACGCCATGAAGTTTTTGCGGCAAGGTAGTCGTAATGCCCGGCCGGGATCCCCTTGAATACGAATCTGCCGTCCGCATCCGTTTCCATCTGGAAAATCTCCGGTTCACTGGTGAAACGGATCTCCATTGGGCCACAGGACGGGTTGATGATTGTCTTTCGATAGTCCCCTTCGCAGAAGGAATTGTTCCTTGAAAGGACAAGTTTTACTCCTGCAAGAGGATTGCCGCTGGTGTCGGAGAGTTTGCCATTGAGATCACAGGTGAAAAGTTCGATCACGGGCGCAGGTGCGGACCTGTCTGCTTCGGTGGAGGTTTCGGGAAAATCAGGGAAAATGTGTTTGATGTCGACCTTGAATCTACGGGCGGAATCTTGTATGAGTGCGAAATCTTCGGAATTTTTAGCAGTTTCACAGGCATTGAGGTAGTGCTGTGCGGAGAGGGACCGGTATTTCCCGACAAATTCGTCGATGCAGTAGCCCTGCTTTGACTCCTCGGAGTCGCGATAGAATCCTTCTGAGGAGTAGAACGCTGAATTCTCCGCCATCAGGACCTTCTTGAGCACCTGGCCGTGCAGGTCAGTGGGATTGAAGGTCTCGACTGCCTCGGTTGCGGCACGGATGTCACCCAGCCGTCTGCAAGCTTCGTTGAGCAGGAGGCATGCAGGATTGCGGATCTCGTCGCTGGCGGCGTCCTCGATGATGCCGAGGGCGGTCCTGCGGGCGGTCTCGTATTTCATCTCACCGATGAGCCTGGCGACATGGGAACTGTCCATTTCCATCCTCATATGTCCACATGTGGTTTGAAAATTACTTTGATAATAGTATATATAATAGTAAAGTATAATTCAAGGTTATACTTTGATATTGTTGAAAAATATCTAAAACGTAATATCTTATACGGAATAACGGAGGTTTGCTGACATGGCTTCCAAGAGTGCAACAGGCAAGGAACTGGGGAGGACACCCGAGAAGAGACGCGGGATACTCAAGGCTATAACTGCGAAGATCGTGTCCGGGGAATGGCCTCTTGGACAGAAGATCCCCAACAGGCTGTCGATAGAGAAGACCTTCAACGCGAGCAGCGTTACAGTCCAGCGCGCCATGGAGATCCTGGCAACCGACGGCTTCCTCGAGCCCCGAGGGCGAAGCGGCACATTCGTAAGCGAAAACCCTCCTTTCCTCCATAATTACGGAATTGTATATTACGGCCAGCCGAAGAAGAACTGGAGCGCATTCCTCGAATCAATAGACATCGAGGCTGCAAAGCTGAAACTTGACAGCCGTACAAGGCTGAAATACTACTATGAGCTCAATGGTGATCCGCGGATGAAGGACTACGGCCGTCTCATCAGCGACATACGCGCGCACAGGCTCGCGGGTATTTTCTTCACGACCAACCCCTACCAGGTTGCCGATACGCCTATAACCGATGAAGGAGATCTTCCAAGGGTGGTCATCTCGAATTCCAGACCGAATAATAAGTTTGCGAACATACTGCTGGACGGACATTCCGTCGTCGAAATGGGGGTCAGCTACCTCGCTGACAAGGGATGCCGGAAGATCGGTGTTTTCGCGTCTACCCAGCAGGCTGATGAATTTATTCCGATATTCAGGAAATTGGTTTCCAGCAAGGGGTGCGAATGCCGGGATGAGTGGATCCAAACGGCTCACACGTCCTCACCATCAAGCGCAGTTAACGTTGTCAGGCTAATGATGAAACTCGACAGGAAGAATATTCCTGATGGCATCTACGTGGCCGACGACAACCTTACCGCAAGCGTGATTGAAGGCCTTGAAGAGTCAGGTGTAAGGATCCCGCAGGACCTGGTCGTTGCCTCACATTCCAATTTTCCGGCAACCTTCAAGCATCCCGCTTCAGTGAAGCTCTTTGGATTCAACATAAGACGTGTCCTTAAGGAGGCGATTAAGCTGATGGAGATGAGAAAACATGGGAAGAAGCTTCCCGCGACCACCTTCATC
>CAZRKP010000080.1:0-12215 GCA_964600895.1 uncultured Victivallis sp. | reverse complement strand
CTCTTATCTCTCTTATCATCATGTATTTATATATTATTATTTTTAGTCCAACTATTGTTATACGAACATTCGCTTTATCATAAAGTAGCACTTTATTCGATACAATACAATGCGCCTAAGTAGCTTGGAATCTGGTAAATCCGATTGAAAGTGGTAAATGGTGATGATGAAAACTTCGCTTTTGCAGGTTATTATCCATGTTATACGAATCTTCGCATAATAAGAATTTTTAGATATTCAATACAATTATCCGAGATGCTGGCGGACTAACCTGGCCATTTCTGATTTTTCATATTCCTTTAAGTGTTCGATGATGCCGGTACCGTTCGGGGTTTTAAGGTTCAGATCGGCTCCCTTTTGTACGAACCACTCAAAGAGCTCCTTGTATTCCAGCTGGGCGACCTCGAAGATCACTGGAATGCCAAAGGTGTTTCTTGTGTTGATGTCAGCACCATTCTTGTGCAACCACTCGACCGCTTCCAAGTTGTTTTCCACCGCAAGATAATGTAGTACTGTTTCGCCAATATCGTTGGCAAGGCTTATCAGGTCAGGTTGTTCCGAGAGCAATACATCAGCTTCCTTGAAGTTGTGTGTGTCAAGGAGAGAGCAAAATTTTCGCCATTGAGGATTTGTCATTGTGGATTCTCATTGCCGGCAAGATGCCGGCGCTCCATTCACAAATCACAAATTTCAAATTTCAAACCACAATCTTTCCAACAATATCCTTCAGGGATTTGCAGTTGTGCTTGTCCAGATACTCGTTGATGCCGTCTATGACCTTTATCGGTGCCATTGGATCTGCGAAGATCGCAGTGCCTACGGCAACGGCATCGGCGCCAGCGAGGAAGAACTCAATGGCGTCAGCGGCAGTCACGATTCCCCCCATTCCGATTATCGGGATCTTCACGGCCTTTGAAGCGTCGTAGACCATGCGGACGGCGACAGGCTTGATTGCGGGACCGCTGAGACCGCCCTTGACGTTCGCGATCTTCGGTTTACGGGTCTCTATGTCAATCGCCATTCCGGGCAGAGTGTTGATGAGCGATATGATGTCTGTGCCGGAGTCCTCAGCTGCCTTTGCGAATTCCGCAATGTTTGAGACGTTCGGGCTGAGCTTTGTGATGAGCGGTAGCTTAGTGCGGTTCCTGATCTCCGAAATGACCTTTGCAAGCAGTTTCAGGTCGGTGCCGAACGCGATTCCACCGGCCTTGATGTTCGGGCAGGAGATGTTTATCTCGAGGGCGGCGATGCCTTCATTTTCGGCATCAAGCTTGGAGGTCACTTCGCAGTATTCCTCTATTGTCCGGCCCCAGATGTTGACAATGACCGTTGCCTTGCTTTTTCTGAGGAATGGCATGTATTCCGGGGCGTGGAGGAATTTCTCAACTCCGGGATTGTGGAGTCCGATCGCGTTGAGCATACCGCTGGCGGTCTCGGCGACACGTGGCGTGGGATTCCCTTCCCAGGGGAAGGATGAGATGCCCTTTACGACAACTGCGCCAAGACGGGAGATATCGAAATATTCGGTGTATTCACCGCCGTATCCGAAGGTGCCGGACGCGGTCATAACCGGATTCTTAAGTTTGAGTTTCCCGAGATCTGTATTGAGGTCTGCCATAAGTTCTACCGCTTACAATACGCTTGCAATCATGACTTTCAAATAGCAGTTTGCATGGTAGATTATTCAAAGGGAATATTTTTACCGGAGGAAGATTTTCATCATGTGCTGCAGATGCGTACAGGCGAAACCGCTTGAGGAGATCATCAAGTGGTGGGGCGAAAAGCTCAAGGTGCTGGTCAATATCTCCGACTTCAGGATCTCATTCAATGTGTCGCCCGGACAGAAACTGCCGGTGATATTCACCCACAACAATACCGTCTCCCTGTCGCTGATGAACTGGGGGCTCCCCGCTACATACAACGACATTGTCTCATATAACGCCAGGATAGAGACCATCCTCCAGAAGAGAACTTTCAGCCAGCTCATGCGTTATCATCGGTGCATAGTCCTTTGCAACGGATATTATGAGTGGAAGAAGGAGGGTGGCAAAAGCATTCCCTACCTCATTCATTCTCCGGGGATGCAACTCATGCCACTTGGCGGCTTGTGGACCGAGGAGACGCCCGGCGGACCGCTTTGCTTTACCGTCATCACAAAGCACCCCCGGCGGAACCTTGCGGAGATCCATGACAGGATGCCGTTTGTGCTGGCACAGGACAAGATGGACAAATGGATAGACGGGAAATATTTCCCGGTGAATCCTGAGGATGAATTTGCCGACCACAAGGGCGCGCTCGAGTTCTACCGCGTCTCCACGAATGTGAATTCCGCCAAATACGATGCGCCGGACTGCATTGAAAAGCTGGATGTCCCCGAGCAGGGCGAGCTGTTCTGAACCCAGAATTCGATTTTAAAAGAGATGAAATCACAAATGTTGGGATTAGAATTTGGAATATGAAGCATAGAACAAGACAGTTCATCTCTTTTAAAACCCATGACGGGAGTTAGCGGGGGCGGCATATCTGCTACGTCAGCTGCGGTTTGGAGTATGGAAATACACCGGCTCCTTGCTTCCTCGCAGCTACACCACCCTCATCCAACTTCGGAATCTGGGTTGAGCCGGTGGTCAGTATTTGAAATCAACCTTGAACTGCGGCATAGGCTCCGGCACCTTGTCGATTACCCCTTTCTTGACAAGAAGAGTGGCTATTTCCGGCATCAGGCTGTTGAGGTGCGGTATCATCTGTCCGTTTTTTTCAGGAGTCCAGCCATACTGGACAATTTCCTTGTATGCCTCTTCAGTTGATCTCTTCATGACAAAGATCTCGTAAAGGGCGATGATCGCGCCTGTCCTGTTGACACCTGCAGAGCAGTGGATCAGCATTGGCTTATGCTCATTGACGGTCTTTGCGACTTCTTCCACCACGGTTGCAAATTCCTCGGCGGAGCACATTGCGCTTCCATGGAGAGTTATGAAGAACATTTCAACTCCCAGTTTTTTTGCAATGGCCTCCTCCTCGGTAGAATGGTTATCCTTGCCACAGAGAACAATTATCTTCCTGATGCCGTATTTCTTTAAGGTGTCTTCGATCAGGACGGGATTAAGGCGGGCGCTTCGATAAATCGAGCCCTCGACAACTGTTCCGAAGTTCTTCGGGAAGAACATGTGGCGGATGTATTTATACCATAATATCCCGCTTGTCGTCAGCAGGGCGCCAAGCAGAAGCACTAGCATTGAATAGACTATTTTTCTTCTTGAAAACAATTTATAATTTCCTCTGTCTTGGTTACTGCAGAAAGTGAATCATAAAAATCCGTTGTCATGCAAAAATGAGGAACATCCTGGGGAGACATACCCATAACTCAGGAGAGTTTTATCTTGCCAGTCCTGTTGAAGATGGAATCACTCGTCGCGAGCAGGGGTTTGACGAGTTCCATTCCGGCCGGAGAAGTGTCTCCTTTCAAGCGGGCAAGAATTCTTTCGGCGGTGCGTCTGCCTATTTCCTTCCACGGATGTATGATTCCGGTTACGGTGGTAAGGCCGTAGTGCGAAAGTTCGCCTGGATCGATTGGATTGCCGACGCTGGTGAGGGAGATGTCCTTTGGAACCCGTATGCCGTTCTCGCGGAATACTGCGAGTATGCCACGGGCTATCCGTGTGTTCACAGCGAGTACGGCATCGACCTTGTTTGTCTTCTTGCTATATTCGTGCAGGAGCATTTCAGCTCCGGAAGGTGTGAGGTAGCTTTCATCCAGGATTATCGATCGGGGCTTCATGGAATGTCTTTTTATCGAGTTGAAATAGGTCCTGTGCCTTATCGAGAACGCGGGATCCATGATCTTTGTTCCGACAAACAGTATGTTCCTGTGTCCAGTATATATTAGATTGTTGATCAATATGTTTATCGCGGCGACATTGTCCGATGAGATGGTGTCATATGGCTGTTCCGAGTTGAGTCCGGCACAGGCTATCGGAAGATGATGCTTCTTGGCGGTCATGACATGGTATTTTGGAACGGGATTGCATGAGAGATAGATGAGGCCGCTGTAGTTTTCCGGCGTCAGTATCTCTTCCAGATCGGAGTCTGCGCTTATTGGCTGGTAGAACCTTACCTTCAATCCGTTTGACTGCAGGAACGAATATACGGAATGCGCGAAATCCGAATTGAAGTCCCTGTAGTAGTTTATTACCGCTACCGGCTTGAGCCCCTTCTGCGGCTGTCCGCATATCTTCCAGCCGAGACCGTTGACAGGGATGGCTATCTTTTCCTTCTCAAGGAGATTGAGTGCGTGACGGACTGTCTTGCGGCTGACCCCGTAGAGCTCGGCCAGTTTCTTTTCCCCGGGAAGGAGGCTGCCGGACGTAAATTTCCTGCGGGATATCTCGTCCTTCAGCTTGTTGCAGATGCGCTTGTTTAAGGGAATCCTCTCCTGCATGGTGATGTCCTTATTTCCTTGGTGTATTTATCCTGTAACCAACATGTCTCCAATATAATCTGGACTTCCGGAAAGTCAATGTGGCAATTAAAAATTTCAAGATTTGTCAATTTTTCGATGCACCATATATTAATCGTATGAAGGAAAGACCTAACATACTGCTGATAACGTCCGACCAGCACCGCGCTGACTCCCTCGGGTGCCATGGGCATCCCTGTGTGCGGACACCCCACCTCGACATGCTTGCTGAGGAGGGTACCTGCTTCACAAACGCATATTCCGACTGTCCGGTCTGCATACCGGCAAGGACGACACTTGTGACGGGCATACAGTCGCACCTGTACGGGAAGCCGGAATACTGTCCGTCGTTCAGGATTGAAAGGGCGGTGGAAAAGTTTCTTGGAAGTATCATGTCCTCTGCCGGATACCGCAACCTCCTGGTCGGCAAGACTCACTTCCATACGGATCCCAGTTTTGACGGAGGTTTCGAGGAATGGATATCTTTCAGGACCCTCGAAAGGCTGCGTGAAAGGCAAGGATATGCATACAAGACCGGAATGGGCAGGAATGAGATGGTTCCGATGCTCAGCCAGATGCCACCTGAACTCTGCTCCACGAACTGGGCTATCCAGCAGAGCGTTGAATTCCTGGAGAAACATGACGGAGCAAAACCTTTCTTCCTATGGACATCCATGGTCCACCCCCATCCGGAGAACATCATCCACGAGCCTTATTACAGCATGTATGACAACGAGGACATTCCAGAACCTGTCGTTCCCAGATGGTCATGTTCGGATGAGACCACGCCATATGCCATCAGGAAGATCAGATATGCCAATTCGCATTTCTACATGAAGGAGCGTGAGGTAAGGAAGGCGAGGGGAGTCTATTATGGCATGATCACGAATCTGGACCATCAGATCGGAAGACTGTTCGGAATACTTATGAAGAGGGAGTTCTGGGATAACACCATCATCATCTACACAACCGACCACGGTGAACACCTCGGAGACTACGGGACTTACTTCAAGGGAACTCTTCTCGAGTCTTCGGCGAGGATCCCTCTTGTCGTGAGATGTCCGACCAGCATGAGGCTGAGACGAGGCAGGACCTGCAGCTCCCTCGTCGAACTGGCCGATCTCCTGCCGACATTCTGCGATCTGGCAGGCGTCCAGCCGCCTGATGATGTAACTGGCAAGAGCATCCTGCCGCTGCTTGGAGATCAGGAATTCAAGACAAGGGAAAACCTCCATTGCCAGATCGACAACCAGCACATGTTCCATGATGGCAAATACAAGTATCTCTATTTCGCCGATGACGGCATGGAGCTCCTGTTCGACAAGTCATGTGATCCGTTCGATGAGCACAACCTTGCCGGGAACAGGGAACTGACCGAATTGCTTCGCAGAAAGTTCATCACCCATCTCGCCCATGAAAAACATCCGCATCTGAAGGACGGTGGACTTGTGAACTTCAACAGGAAGATCATGGAGCACGACAAGTATAATATCACCGGCTGGCTGGGATTCCGTGGGGCGGTGTGAGTCAGCAGAAGAAATGCGCTCCACAGTCGATATCATTTGGTGCCGTTCTTCATTGAGGATTCCTGATTAAAATGAATCGATCTATCCTCCGCATTCCAACGGACTCTTTTTCTGTTTATCTCCCACCATGTCTCATATTGTTTTGCAACTCTGAGAAACATGTCACCATCAGTCTCGCGTGCAATTTTCCGATCTTCATCGGTTACATCGAAGGGCCTTTGCGTTATATTTGCAAGATCGCAAAGAGCATGGGTTTTAACAGATGATCTTCCATCTCCAAAAGAGTCTGGGCTGTCCTTGCCTTTCAGAACTTCAATATAAACAGGGATGCATCGGATATCACATTTTTGGCGAAGGCAATCAGCTATTTTCAGTCTGCAGATGGTGTCTTTTTCCACATCCAGTCTTGAGACAATGGCATCCCAATCCTTGGAATTAATCTTTTCAGTGACAACCAATCTTTCAAAGTACACAAGCGCCCCGTAGCGGATGCCTGGATTTTGGTGAGCCAGGAGCGCATCCTGCTGGGAATATCTATAATCAGGAACAGATAGTGCTGATACAAGATCTTCACCAACTTCAGGATTGTCTTCTATTTGTAATCTGGCCTTCAGGGGGTCCAAGGCAAGTTTTGCAGGATGGCTGCGAAAGAACCACACCGCTGCTTGTCGGACTTTTTGATTTTCCGAATCGAGGTATTTGAGGATTGTCTCCGTTTCCTCTTTGGCATTTAGGCAGCTGAGTGTGGTGATGCATTCCGCCTTGACCATTTGACTTTCATCACGTTTCAAGACTGTTAGCGTCAGTTCAACAAGCTTCTTATCATATTGTCCCAGTCTTCCAAGTATATAAACACCATAATAGCGGGTCTGTTCATTTTTTGCCGCAAGTACAGATGGCTCGAGAGCATATAGGCAATCAATGCCGAGGCGACATAAAATATAAGCATAATCATTGAAGTCAGGTACAGGTGCACCGCCTTTTCTAAACATTTTTGAGGGTTCTTCGCCTAGGCAGTTGATACTCTTGTAGATCCATTTTGCAACCTTATCCTTGTCCTTTTCAAGAAGTTTGAATGCCTCTTCTGCTACACGTTGTTCTTCTTCAGATGG
Source organism: uncultured Victivallis sp. (assembly GCA_964600895.1). GTDB lineage: Bacteria > Verrucomicrobiota > Lentisphaeria > Victivallales > GWF2-50-93 > GWF2-50-93. Next base: position 5,121 of record CAZRKP010000080.1, on the reverse strand, counting down.
CGGAATCCCTCTAGCTCTGCAAGAACTGGCTTTTAGGATAATGGCATCGTAGTTTTCAGATGGCGTTATGGATTCTGAGACCTGATCCATTCTTTGGTTATCTGCATAAATTATGAAAGGAATGGTCGAAGTGAAGATGAAAATAATGCTAACATGTAATAACAGGTGTTTCATGCGTAACATATCCCCACAGTACATCTGTATCTGTCCAAGAATATGAAAATAGACCACCGGTCATGTGGTAAGTCAAGCATCCAATGCGTGTAGAGCGGCTATGTATGTAAATTACATCAAGCGGATGAGTCCTTCAGGACAGGACTCATCGTAAGAAAATATTGAATCAAAGTCTATTCAGCCTGTCCTGTGCGGATTTCAGCTTCCTTATCGCTTCAGCCGCGCCTTCTTTTGCACGGAATACAGAAGTGCCGGCGACGATCATGTTGGCTCCGGCTTCTGCAACTGTGAATACGGTTTTGCCGTCAATCCCGCCGTCAACTTCGAGATGGATCTTCTTGCCTGTCTTTTTTATGGCATCCTTTATCGTCCGGGTCTTGGGCATCATGTCCGCCATGAAGCTCTGGCCGCCAAATCCCGGCTCGACAGTCATGACAAGAACAAGGTCAATCTTGTCGAGGTATGGAAAGAGTTTTTCAGCAGAAGTCTTTGGTCTTACTGAAAGTCCGGCTGAACATCCGAAACTGCGGATCTCCCGGATTGTGTCTTCTATGTTGTCGGAGCATTCAACGTGGAATGTTATGTGATCAGCTCCGGCATCTGCAAAAGGTTTGACGAAAGCTTTTGGATTTGTCAGCATTAGATGAACGTCGAATGGAAGCTTGGTTATACTCCTTATCGCCTGGACCACCGGGGGACCGATCGTAAGGTTCGGAACGAAATGGCCGTCCATGATGTCGACATGTATGAGATCAGCTCCGGCCTTTTCCACCCTTGTTATCTCATTGCCAAGATCTGAGAAGTTCGCGGCAAGTATCGAAGGTGCGACGAGTATCTTGTCCGGATCAAGGTTTGTAAGAGGATTGCGTTGCATGAACATTCCTTCTGTTTACGGATAATCTATATTTGAAAGTTGAAATTGAAAATTAGTTTTAAGTTTTAGGTGTTAAGTTTTAAGTTGGAAACAAATTTTCTTATGATTAAAACCTAACACATAAAACTTGAAACTTGAAACTTTTTCCGCCGCCGCCACTTCTGGCTTCTGACGACTGACGACTGACGACTGACGACTGACGACTGACGACTGACGACTATCTTCCCCCCCTATTGATATCCAGCCATCTCCTGTGGGCCCACATCCACTGTTCGGGATATTTCGCGACAACCTTTTCAATTTCAGTTGTATAGAGCTGGGCGACGGAGCGTATGTCACCTTCCTTGTCATCAGTTGGTTTATACATGATAGGTTCCGATAATACGACGTTATACTTGAATCCATCAGCCTCCTTCACTGTGGCCCCTACCAGTATGGGGATTCCAGTCCTGAGATGGAGTATCGCAGGAGATGCGTGTGTCCTTGCAGGATGTCCGAAGAATACTGTCTCAACTCCATCATTTCTGCTGGCGTGCTGGTCGGAGAGGATCGAGATGGAGCTCCCTTTCTTCAATGCCACGTATAAGTGTTTAAGTGCACCAAGTTTCGGGCATACGCTGTGGTTGTGCCTTGACCTGCTGCCGTTCACATAGTCGCTTATCTTAGGATTCTCGAAAGGTCTCATTACTGACAGAAGAGGCAGTCCTGAAAAGACAGTATAGATCATGCCTGCCAGTTCCCAGTTGCCAGTGTGTGAAGTGACTATTATCACCTGAGATGACTGTCCCGGACTGAAAAACATTGACTTTGATTTTTCAGAACCGGAGAAGCTGACATGTCCGGCGATGTTGTCGGGAGTTATCATCTGCCTGCACTTTACGAACTCAACTGCGAACTTCGCAAAATGCTCGAAGTTCCTTCTGGCGAGAGCGGCGGCCTCGGTCTTATCCTTTGCGATACCTGCATACATAAGGTGTTGAATTATCCTTCTACGGTGCTTCAGGTCAATTATGTAGATGAGTCTTGCGGTAATTCCGGCAAGGAAATAGCAGAGGTTCATCGGCAGGAGCCTGATCAGCCCCTCGATGGACATGATAATTCCATATTCAATATAAACGAGCAGTATGTTTTTTTTCTTTTTTTTCTTCATCTGATAAAGGGGGCACCTTTAAAAATTCACAATCGGCGCGTTGTGGAAGATTTTTGGAAGCTTAAAAAGAATTTCTGACAGAGGCGTCTTTCAGTGAAGGACGCCAAAGAAAGAATATTCTTCTTTAAGTCAAAAAGATCCGCAACCCAAAGGGCAAAAGATACTTATGGATTCTGGCCTTGTCAAAACATTACTCAAATACCGCATAAGGGTATTCTCATAATGTTTTTCCCGCCACGGCGGGCAAGTTCGCCACGGCGAACAAGCCTTGCCATCTCTCCATAATTTACTTTTGCGCGCCATTTGTCAATTTTTCGAGATGCCCTAAGGTGAAATTCAATATCTTTCCCGTATATTGTAGATTCTTCCCCTTGATTGAGCCTATAAAATTAGCATGCCAGAGGCAAAAGTAAATTCGGTGTTGTTGAATGAAATTCTATATAAAGACATATGGGTGCCAGATGAACGAGCGCGATTCCGAAGCCGCTGCTTCGGCATTGATCGCTTCCGGACACGAAATGGTGCATGACGAGAACAAGGCTGATATCCTGCTGTTCAATACATGCAGCGTCCGGGAACAGGCCGAGCGCAAGGCTCTTGGCAAGGTCGGCATCCTTATAAAACTGAAAAAGCAGAAACCGCACATCATCATAGGCGTCCTCGGTTGCATGGCGCAGCGGCTTAAGGACAAGATAATCGAGGATATCCCGCATGTGGATTTCGTTGCCGGCACTGAGCAGTTCCACAGGCTTCCTGAAATTATCGCTTCAGTTATTGAAAAGAGAAAACACATCGTGGCTGTTGATGCTGATTCAGGTGTCATTGAGAACTTGGCCGGACATCTCCACTCGGACAACCAGATCTCGGCATATATATCCGTCATGCGGGGCTGCAACCGTTTCTGCAGCTACTGCATAGTGCCTTATGTCCGCGGTTCCGAAAGAAGCAGGGATGCCGATGAGATCATCAAGGAGGCTGAAATCCTGGTAGGCTCGGGCATCAGAGAGATAATCCTCCTCGGTCAGAATATCGCCTCCTATGGCATGGAGGGCAGGGGACAGCCTTCAGACGATTCTCCATTTGCCGACCTGCTTGCCGGACTGAACAAGATAAACGGTCTTGCCCGTATCAGATTCACCTCGCCGCACCCGCAGTATTTCAACGAAAAACTGATCGAAGCAGTGGCATCAATTCCAAAAGTCTGCAAGAATGTCCATCTGCCGATGCAATCGGGATCTGACAGGATTCTCAAGCTGATGAATCGCCATTACACTGCGGAAAAATATCTTGCTATTGTAAATTCCATGAAATCAAAGGCTCCAGGAATAACTTTTTCTACGGATGTCATCGTCGGATTTCCTTCAGAGACAGAGGAGGATTTCAAGGCGACGCGACAATTGATGAAGGATGTCGGTTTCGACAACGCATACATCTTCAAGTATTCACCGCGGAGCGGGACAAAGGCGGCGGACATGATGGATGATGTTCCACAGAAGGTGAAGGAGGAGCGCAACCAGATACTCCTTGCTGATCTCGCAGAAACAACAGAAAAGCATAATAAGGCGATAGTCGGTTCTACCGTCGAAGTTCTTGTCGAAGGGGTAAGCAAGCGGAACGCTTCGAGATGGTGCGGACGTTCCGATTCAAACAAGGTTGTTGTCTTCGAACCCAGCCCGGATATAAAGATCGGAGATCTTGTGAAGCTCAAGATTTCACGCGCTACAGCAATGACACTCTTCGGAAAGTAAGATTTACAGATAAGTCACGAATCTTCATCCTCCAAGATGAGCATGACCGGAAATGCTCCTCACGAAAAATATTAGGGAGTAGAGGAATAAAAAGGTAAATATAATAATCAATATAATCCCCAACAGGGGAAGATGTTTCTTAAGCTTCATATTTTGTTCGGAAATGTTATCCGCGAACAGGGATAACAGAGACCAGGTTAAAGGTGTCAATAACAGGACAAAGCCGATATTGCACATAAAACTTGCGATTGGCGCCCCATAGACTTCACATGTCCGGCATGGTTCACCACCGCCGATTGAATATGTTCTCAAGCCAAAAGAAAAGAATATGATAGCGAATACTATTAAGGCGGCTTGAGCTGATGCCTTTATGCCGATAGTCTTTGGTGTGTCTGTAAGTTCCATTCGACTCACTTGCCCAATGATAGCTAAGGTTGATTCCGTATGAAAATATTATTGTAAAGGCCGAAATGTTTCAAGGCAAATCGAAATAGTGCTGATTACTTTGCGGGAGCAGGATTGGTTGACGGCGGGGGACGGCCTGGGAATGAAATTGCGGGATTCGCAGGTTTTGCCGGTGCCGCTGGGGTGGCGGGTGCCGTAGGCGCTGTTGTGGTGGTCGCCGGTTTGTCGGTGGCTGGTTTTTCCGTAGCAGGAGCCGGTGCCGGAGGAGGTGGAGGTGCCCCAAAATCCTTTGAGAGTTTTACCTTGCCATCGTGTGAAAGATACTGGTAATTGCCGCATTGCTCACCGTAACTGTAGTTTTTCTCTGTCATGAGCGTTGACTTGTCATCATCAAAGAACTCCTGCCATTTTCCGTCGAGCAAGCCGTTCTTATATGAATATGTGAACTTCTTCTTGCCATCCTGATGGTTTTCCACGAATGCGCCTTCCTTGGCACCGTTCTTGATTGCCCCCTCCATGGCCTTGACGCCATTCTCATACCAATATACGTAGTTACCGTCAACGACGTTGTCCTTGTAGACGCATTCGATCTTTATCTTTCCGCTCTTGTAGTATTCCTTGTATTCCTTGTGCTTTACTTCAGGTTTCACCCTGTAGACCCAGTATTTCGCCTTGAGTTCGCCTGTATCATAGTTATCTGTCTTCTCAATGAATTCTGGTTCCTGTTTCTTGGGGGCTTCAACCTTGGGTGCAGTAGCGGCCGTCTGGAC
>CAZRKP010000079.1:0-14066 GCA_964600895.1 uncultured Victivallis sp. | reverse complement strand
TGGGCTTCGCAAAAGGTGACCGTATCCTGATCATGGGATCTGGCGGAAACGGCCTCGCATTCGCATCGCACGCACGTAACCTCGGTGCATCAATTGTCGTCGTCGCTGGAAATCCCGAAAGGAAGGCCACCGCCATGAAGGCCGGAGCGACACATTATGTGGATTATCGTGAGACGGATCTGGCAGCTGCAATAAAGAATGCCGGAGTCGGACAGGTTGACAAGATCATTGATTCGGTCGGCAAGAAAGGTCAGGCGGATCGGATGCTACCGCTTCTGAAATCCGGAGGGACATTCGGAGTATACGGTGTCGACGAGTTGAAGAGCTACACCCTCAATCCGATGGGAGGACAGGGTTCGTTCACGATCTTCAATGGCGGATATGAGGAAAGTGAAGCGCACGATGCCGTCCTTAAATTCATGAAGGAGGGCAAACTCGACGCATCGATATGGCTCGATTTCAGCAATGTCTTCACACTAGACCAGATAGCGGATGCGCTGAAGGCCGTCCGCGACCGCAAGTTCGTGAAAGCACTCGTCAAGCTGAAATAATGGGGGTATGTTCATAGCCGGAAGATTTCATGATTGTTGACAGGAATTGATATTGAACACTCATGGAGGCGCTGAATGACAAGAATAACGGGAGAGCAACAGTTCACCTTGATCGAACTGCTCGTGGCTGTGCCCGCCGTAGTTCAAAGAGCGACTGTGTCCGGCGTAGCCTCCTGGCGGAGACGGAAGACGAGAGAAGTTCGCTTCACATTGATTGAGCTTCTCGTGGTAATTGCGATCATCGCAATTCTTGCCGCTTTGCTTCTTCCCGCCCTGCAACAGGCCAAGGAAATGGCGTGGTCTGCGGTATGCCAGAGCAACCTCAGGCAACTTGGCATAGGAGCTCAATCCTATGCCTTGGATTACAACGGACTTCTGCCGACTGGACATGACAACGGGGCAGGTCAAGGATACCCATGGTGGGCGGATTTCGTGGCTCCCATGGTCGGGCTCCAGCATCCGGAATCTCCTGCAGGACTCAACACGGTATTCCGCTGCCCAAAGCATACAAAGGCTCCAAATCCTACTACGCATGGACATTATATGTCATACCACATGCATGGCTTCAGCGGCTTCAAGCAGGAACTGGTCGCAGGATGGGATGTAGGATTTACGTTTTTAAGCAACATGCGTTATCCGGAAAGGACGCTTCTCCAGCATGATTCGAATTATTTCGGATATCCATATTGCATATCCACACGGGACTTCGACTACAACGGAGGCGGGACGGTTCCTGGAGGAACCGTCGGCAGCGATTTCCGTCATCTAAAAGGCCAGAACATCAGCTTTGCGGACGGGCATGTAAGATTTTGCAAGCAGCTATTCGACAAGATACTTTATAAGACCGGAGAAGCCATCATATTCAGCAAGAGCGACGAATAAACACCGATTATAACAGGAATACCACAATGGCAGGGTTGGAAACAGGCAAGAAGAACATCAGACGGGAAATGGTTCCGTTTTTTCTCACCTTGCCCGAGATGCTGATGGCCGTATCTTCCATAACTGGCACGCGTCTGCATAGAGCGGGGGCGAAATCAGCTCGATTCACCTTAATTGAACTGCTCGTGGTAATCGCCATAATTGCAATCCTCATTGCAATACTTCTTCCTGCCCTCCAGGCGGCAAAGGAAATGGGCAGACGTGCAGTATGCCTCGGAAACCTGAAGCAGTTCGGAATAGCCTTCGCATCATATTCCAGCGATTTTGAATGCCTTCCATACGGACCATCTACTCCGGTGAGCGATCCGAACTCCTTTGACACGCATTTCACCGGAGATTTTTTCTATGATTATGTAGGGAGCGCACCCAGCAACAAGAAAACAACTGTATGGACATGCCCATCCCAAAATCCCGATGGAGCCGCCGCCCCTGACAAGAGATGTCCTCCTTATGACAAGGTGAACGGATGGAACGGGAGAAGCTACATCTGCTCAAGAAGGGTTAATTTTCCAGCTTCAACATATTATCCCAGGCCTGACAAGTTCAAGAGAGCTGAAAGCACCTTCCTTCTATTTGACACGCAATACTACGGCTACCCGTTCGACCTTGACAATGCCGTCGGCCGTCCGTTCTGGTATTGGAATCCCCCAAACCCGAACTATCCTCCGCTCAGCGCAGTACTTCCTGCACTGGCAAACCGACATGGTGCAGGCTCCGGATGTTTCCTCTTTCTGGATTTTCATGTTGAAGGAATTCCGCAGAGACCGACAAAGACAGATTACATGACGGACTATGTAATTCACCTTGACAAAAACAACTATACAAAATGAACATAAAGGATTTAGTAATGAAAATACACAGGATTGTTCAGGCTTTGATAATCTCTGTTCTTGGTGCATTAGGCTTCCAATCATTTTCAGAGGATCTGGTAAAGGTGGATCTCAATCCTGTCCTGTATGATTCAAACGAGATCCGCTTCACCAAGGATTCCAAGGGGGTATTCAAGGCAAGTAAAAACCTGAATGTACCTCTCCTGAAAAGGATCATATTGAAACCAGACGATGTCAAGTCACTGGAATTTGAATTGAACATTGTTGAACTTCCCAGGGGACTGAACGTGATTGCCTCCGGAGAAAACCTAAACAATGAAACTGCGGATTTCGCAAAAAATCCGGCGCTCAGGGGAATCAAGCTCGCTGCCGGAGAAAGCCTTCTCATAACAGCCTACAAAAAGGACTGGCACTGGAATGGTGGCGCCATCTTCACCGGACTCGCTGTATCCGCAGACAACGGTTCGGGGAGAATGACCCCTTCATTCACTACAGATGCGAAAATTTCCGGACCAATCGGCGAGATGTCCCTTGTCGGGATGGGTGACTACAAGAATTTCCCCAACATTCCCAACTCAACGCCAATGCTGAAAAAAGACAAGGGCGGATTCGGCCTTAAGGAGAGCGCCGTGAGCGCCAGAAATGATGGTGAAAATTTCAGCCTACATCACAACGGCAGAAGCGACAAGGACAAAAGCGGTTTGGCACCATGCCTTCTCTTCACAGCTAAGGACGCAGGAACATATTCAATAGAAGGCACGGCAAAGCTTCTTTCCGGCAACAAGGATCAAAAAATCACATGGCTCATCGGGATAGTCAGCGAAGCCTCTGAAACCTTAAAGGATTCTCAGTTATCCATATATAGGATTCTCAAGTCCGGCGGAAATCTGGAACCTGGTGTTGATGTCGGGGAAAAACCGCTCTTTAGCACCAAGCTTGATACCGTAAAAGGCAAAAATACAAAACTCACCGTCACAGGGATGGAAACGGCGCTGGGAGATTCCCTGTCAAAGGACAATGGTGAATGCGGACTGCTCTTTGTCATCACTCCTGCTGAAGGGAAAAAGATTCTTCCGGCTATATCAAAAGGTGTCAAGGGCACTGCAATGGTAAAATCATATCCAAAGGTTCTGCTTTTCGACCATGAAATAAAACCTCAGAACGGCGTCTATGCAACAATGAAGGATGGTAAGCTCTACTATGGCGACAGGCGGCTGAAGCTCTGGGGCATGGTCAAGGATGGCTCTGGTGAACGCGTGCGGCGCCTCGGATTCAACTGCATGCGAGTCTGGTTCCAGGGAAGTTTCTATACTCCCGAATCTGCAAAGAAAGGCAAGGCAATGGAGTATGTAAAAGGTGACGGCTCCGCTCTCGACCGATATGACAAGATGATGGCGGACTACCGTCAGAATGGAATTTTTGTCATGCTGGCGACAACTGTCGGCTCCGGTACCGGACATATCCCGATTGCCGACATGCTCTCCGATGATTCATGGCTGGCGGGAGGGGCAGACTGGGAGGAATGGAAGAAGGCTGTCAAGGAGCTCAAGGGCGGATATGACCAGTTTGGATATGTCGATGAACGTTTTTGGAAGGCACGCCTGAGGCATGCTGAAAATGTCTTTACGCATCTCAATCCATACACGGGCAAGCGTTACGCCGAAGACGAGATAATCGCCCTTGTCGAAATCAACAATGAAGCCGGACTTGCAAAGAACTGGATTGAAAAAGGCTTCGACAAATGGCCTGCTTACTTCCGAAATTCATTACAGAGGCAATGGAACACCTGGCTTGAGAAAAGATACAAGAACGATGAGGGATTGAAGGCGGTCTGGAAGAAACTGGATCCAGGGGAAAGTCTTTCAGCCAAATCAATCAAGCTTGAGCCGCTCCTCTCATCGCACTCAAAATATCCGCAGGAGAGGATCGCCGATTTTACACGATTCATATATGAGCAGATTGATTCGCATAACCAGGACTATGAGAAGTTCTGCCGTTCACTCGCCCCGAAAGGAGTTGGTGTCAATGTTGTCCCCTTCTCATTCGATTCTCAATACCGTCCCAGCATTCCATGGGCATATACCAACTGGCTCGGAGACACGAGCACGGTCAGCATGTATTTCTGGTCGACTCCTTCCATGTTGACTAAACCACCTTCCCTATATGTCCTGGACAGCCACCGTGTCGCCGACAGGCTTTCTGTTATTTATGAGACACAGCGTGGGCGTCCGAGTCCATACCGTGCTGAATATCCTTACATGCTTTCCGTGTTGACAAGCTGGCAGGATTTCGACATTGTGGTCTTCCATGGTTCGTGGATCGGTGATGATTCCGATGAACAGCTCCTCGCCGGAGGAGTTATGCCTCCGAATGCCACACACTTCTGGAACGCAGTACATCTCGAACATGATCAGATCATGACCTCCGCGATCGCAATGGCAGGACGCATCTTCCTTAGCGGAATACTGGGTGAGGCCTCAAATCCCGTTACATATACCGTAGGGAAGCAGGGGATATTCTCCTATGACACCTTCAACGGCATCGGTGGAAAGGAGATGAGTTACAATACATTTACAAGGGGAACACGCATAAAATTCGAACCGGAAAAGGATTGCGAGGTTCTCGTGGATGGCAAGGAAAAGGAATCTTTGCAGCCAATGGATCCACTCAAGGATCCTGTTGCAACCGGAAAATATGCCACCTGGGACTGGCAGAACGGCAGACTGATCATTGATGCTCCGACCGTAAAGGTTTATACAGGGAAAACTGTCCCCTCATATGCATTCAAGGACGGCATCACCTTAAGTGGCTTCAATACCCCATTCATCTCATTTGCCCTAATAAGCGCCGATGGAAAGCCTCTCGTCGGGCCGGACGCCTGTAAAAAGGCATATGTGAGCGCCGTCCTCGACTGCAAGAATACGAATTTCAAGTATGACTATTCCACTCCAGGCGGTCCGATAGACCAGGCAAAAGGCGTAAAAGATCCTGGAGTCCCGCCGATAATTGTCGACAAGGTCAGCTACTCGCTTTCCTTCCCCTTTGAGATTAACGGGCGCTTTACAGGCTATGACTTTGCCATGCGGCAGACCGAGGAGAGCAGTCTCAATGGGAATATCCTGCGCAAGCCGGAACAGACCTTATGGATGGGGCTTCTGGAATTCACAGGACGTGGAAAGGCCATGGATGTCACCGTAGATCCGAGCCCTGGAGTGACAGCAGTTGTCAGTACCGGCAACTTCAAGGAAGCCGAGTCCACCGATGAGAAACTCGCTGGAATCCCCAATCCGATACCCTCGCTCAGCTGGGGCGACAATTATCACCGCGCACACCGTTTATTGCGTGACAGTGCAATTGTCCGCACAAGCATTTCTTCTGAGGAGATGGCAGACAAACCCGACAAGACGATCACGGTCAACGAAGCGTTGCTCCTGATGAAGATGCCTTCAAACATCGATGTGATATTCAATCAGGACAGGATGAGCCAGATCGTTGTGACATTCACCCAGGCTCCGGCATTCACCGATCTCATTGGTAAATTCAAGGAGATGTATGGAAAACCGGCTCAGGAAAAGATTGTAAATGTCGCATCAGACCAGAGCGAAGTCCATTGGACTCTCAGGAAAAATGAACGCACATTGGAAATCACCGCGACCGAAGTTCAGGGAGTGGTGCGTGTAACATATTCCCTGAAGCCTTAGGTTTATTTCAGTTTCATACCAAGTTTCGCGAGCGTGTCCTTGAAGTCGGCGATGCCGGTCCGGGCATCCTCATCTGAGACATCGAATTCAGCACAAAGCCCCTTGATGATCTCATCGTCCTTTGTATCGTCCTTCAAAGCCTTTAGGATGAAAAGACCTGTTGGATTGACCACATAGCTCTCACCGCTTCCCGGATCAAATACGAAACCCTCGTCATTTATCGCGAGTTTTACAAGCCTGTTCATGGACATCCTTTCCCTGGCAGGAACTAGAACTTTCCAAAGTTTGAGCCAGGTGCTTTGCCTTTCTGTTTCATATCCTTGGAACCAGACCCGCCTCCAGGAACATTGCCTGCACCAGTTGTATTTCCAGTTCCCATGCCTGTATTCGCACCGATTCCCCCTGCTCCTCCCGAAAGCGTTTCAAGCATCGACTTTGCATACTTGTTGTCCGAACTAATGTTCAGTATTTCGTTGAATGCCGCCTTTGCGCTCTCGAGATCCTTCATGCCCCATTTCGCCAAGGCGACCTCGGTGAGCACGGTAGTGTCCGTGGGATACATCTTCCGGAGTTTCATTGCAACCTTGTCTGCCTGGTCGTATTTCTGCTGCATCCTGAGTGAATACGCATATCGGAGGTTGGCGTAGTAATTACCCGGATCTTCAGAAAGGACCTGCTTTGCAAGATCGTCAGCTTCGCTGTACTTGCCGAGGGCCAGTACCGGGAGCATGCATGCCGTCCTGGCCTCGAGAGATTCAGGTGATGCCTTGATGGCATTCTGGTAGAAACCCTTTGAATATTCATAGCTGCCAAGCATGTAGTACAGGTAACCGATCCTGTAGTTTATGAGATAGTTCTGCGGGTTCGCCTTGTAGACCTGGTTCAGCGCCTTGACTGCCTCGTCATACTTGAATGCCCATTCGCTCTGGTAGGACTTGGCAAGCGCGCTTCTGAGCTCATCCTGTGTCTGTGAATTCATAGCAGTTATCTTCTCCGCAGCGAATAGCCCCCATGCAGAGACCGTCATAATGATCACAGCCATGGCCATCAACCATCCTTTAATTTCCGCCGTCTTCATTTTCCTTCCTCCTTATTTTCATGTTTCCGATTTCAATTGAGCTTATTCCCTTTTCAGTTGAAAGCTCCATCCTTGTCGTCTTCCTCAATCCGAGAAGCCGTGATTCTATGACAGAGCTGACAGTAGACATTGAAACGAACTTCAGTTCAGATTTCACCCTTGCGACAGGATGGTAGAACGAGGAACCGACATGGGCGATGATCTTGCTCAACCCCCGGACCACGGTTCCGGCAGGAAGAAAATCCGACCAGGCCATTCCCTCACGATAGGAAAGCGGGATGCTCGGAAGTGCGGCAAAGATCATTTTAAGATAGATATCCCTGCCCTCAACCCTGTAGAAATAGAACGTGCCGTCGCGTCTGCCGAAATAAAGCTTGCCTCGGCCGGAGTCAAAATAGAGCGTACCATCATAGGCCATCCTGACCTTGATCTCGAACTCATCAACTTTTTCATCTTTTTCATAAACCTCGTAGGAAAACTTGTCATCCAGAAGGAAATTCAAGGATTCCTCGATCTGCTTCTCCGGATAAAGAGGTTCTACCTTGCTCTTTTCCGCGGGTGAACCGTCAGCATGATAATGTCCGTCTTCCGTATAACTGAGGAAAGTGAAAGGTATGGTCTCAGTACTCTGACTTGTAAGCTGGCATTGGACATGGATATGCGGCTGAGGTGAATAGCCGGAGTTCCCGCAGAGTCCAAGAACTGCACCGCGTTCCACCCTGTCACCCTCCTTCATCCTGATCGAATTTGCCGCAAAATGTGATATCTCAACGCAAAACCCCCACTCGCTGTCTATCACAATGTAATTTCCCCAGTTCTGTGAAGGATCAGGAACACCTATCGCGCTGTCGGGAAGTTCCGAGACAACCTTCACGATCTTTCCACGTATCGGGGAAAGGACCGGTTTTTTGAAGGCGTAATAGTCCTCAAGCCTGCTTCCATCCCTTGAACAAGTCCTGCCTTCATCGTCCATTACGACGAAATCGTATGCATTCGCCCATTCGCCCTTGTGCGTCCATTCACCCTCGCTTCCCTGCCAGACAGTCCACGTTCCCGAGAATGGAAGATATATGTGTCGGAGATATGCGGACGGATAACGCAGTATTGAGGTAATGTAATTCTCAAGCTTCTCCTCCGGCTTGCCCGGGCCCGGAATAGCCAGCATGGGGCTGCATGAAGCGATCAGCGCATATAGCACAAAAAGCACTGCAATATTGAAAGGCAGGGCGAATGCCGGAAGAGTGCTGTAGTAGAAGAATACTTTGAATGCGTCGAGTACAAATGCAGAGAAAACAGCCGCCAACATCGCAAGAAGATAACTGCTTTTGGAAGGGACCAGGAAGACTCCACCTATCGCCATCGCCACAAGTATGAAATTGAACCCGTAAATGTCATTATATATTAGGTTCCCATGTCCGGTCAGCCATATCCGCACCAGCGTTCCTGAAAAATAACCTGCGACCGCAAGGATGAACAAAATCCTTGAATAGAGCAGTATGAGCACGGAAAACAGTATCCCGGCAGCAACACACGGTGAGAAGAGAAGAGTGCCTGCAGACAGGAAAAATCCTTTGGCCCATACAGGAAGATTATAGTCGGTATTGAGCATTTCAAAAGGGGCAGGCAGGTATGGCGGTGAATAGATGACATACTGGTATTTCAGGCATGCAAGATACATGACCATGCTGACCACCACGAACGGTATACTCAGGACGGGCAACCTGAAATAGTAGCGCAACATCCCACTGAGAGCGATCGTCAGGATGAATGTCGCCACTCCGGCAAGCGCCGTCAGTACTCCCACCGGAACGTTAAGAACATAGAAAAATCCGACAGTCAAACCTGTAAGCAGAGGATTGTAGACATAAGCTCCTGATGAAAGGAATTCGCGTTCCATCCTGAATATCAGGGCGAAGACATATGCCGAAATCACCGCCAGTGCACCTGCAAGCCCGACATTCGGGTATGCCATTGAGCCTATGCAGAAGAAAAGTCCGTAGCGCCAGTCCGACATGAAGAAAACCTCGGAGTATCCGGCTAGAAAATTTTTAAGGACTTTTGTCATTTGCTTCTTTCACTTCCAAGCGACAATCTTGCAGGGAGCTTCTCCCGTCGTTTAATATCTGTCAGATCCTCTGCTTCCCTTATCACATCGACCTGTCCCTTTTCGCCGATCATCACTACTGCGGGCCTGTATGTTATGAACTGCATCCACTGGGTGTTGTTGTAGGCGCCTACCGGCCAGAAGATGAGCCGTGTGCCGCGGTCAAGATGCGGCAGCATCACGCCTTCATCAGGGACATCGATGTTCATGCAGAGGGGGCCGTATATGACGCTGTATTCGTTCATCCCTGGCACTTCCCTGTCGATCATTATGTTGAACTTGTACCAGAAGCTCGTGAAAAGAATGTTGATCCCTGCATCGATTACATACGCCCTGGTGCCGTCTGGCAGCTTCTTCACGGCATGTATGGTGCTTATCAGCGAGGCTGATTCGTCGATCATAATTCTGCCGAACTCGACGATCAGCTTCGGGAAATCGCTGGGTTTCAGCTGGCGTGACAAGGTCTCGCAGATTTTTTCAGCATACTCGTCCACAGATGGCACTGAAAGGTCCGGGGAAAGATAAGTCCCCTTGAGTTTGCTCATCGAGGGAAGCCCCCCACCGATGTCGAGGTATTCGAAGGAGAATTTGAACTCCTTCTTGAGCTGGTAGGCAAAGCCTACTAGCTTCGCCACCTCCTTGGCGTAGGCGTTTGGATCAAGTATGAATGTGCCGATATGGCAATGGAGTCCGGAAAGCTGCAGGCGGCCTCCCTTGAAAATCCTCTTTGCCGCTTCAAGCGCCTGTCCTGATTCAAGGTTGAAGCCGAAGCGTGTCCACTGCGGATAGACACCTGCATCAAGATTTATGCGGATTCCCATCTTGAGCCTTTTCCCGAGTTTTTTAGCCACGGTCTCCATATCGCAGATCTCATCAAGGTGGTCGGCGTTGACCATTGCCCCCTCCCGCATCGCCCGTTCGAGGAATGGCAGTGGCTTGAAGGGGCCATTGCATATTATCTTTTCACCGGGAATACCAAGTTCGCGCGCCTTCGAATATTCCATCTCGGAAACAACTTCCGCATGGGATCCCTCCTGGTGCATGATCGCACAGACGGCATCAAGATAGTTCGTCTTATAGGACCAGCTGAACACTACATTAGGATATCTAAGCGAAAATGCGTTCTTCACGGATTTATATTTCTGCCTGATCTTTCGCTCCGAGTATACGAAAAGTGGCGAGCCATGCTCGGAAACGAGCCTTTCGACAGGCACCTCGTCGATATCAGTGCATACCTTGCGGAGATATGCCGGACTCTGGCCATACTTGTTCATCAACCCGCTATGCAGCTTCCTTATCGACGGTTTTTCATATCTTCTCCTCATGGATTTTCCCCTCGTGTTACCGCCTTCTGGAACATGTCCATTTCTGTGACCATCTCATAGCTGTACCTAACAAAAAGTTTGCCTGCCTCATAGTCATCAGAGCAATCAACTCTCCTGTCCATCAGCTTCCTCAGCATGCGGGAAGGAAGGTTTACACCTACACCGGTCGCAAAATACGACCATGCCGGGAAACGGGGATTTATTTCGATCAGGTAAATATCGTCTGCTACGGCCATGCACTCCAGTTCGAAGGGACCGCGCCATTTGACAGACTTGATGAAAAGCATCGATGCGTCCAGCATCTTCTCATGTCTTATGGTGACTCCGGTCCAGATCTTGCCAAGAGAGGACAATGCAACCTTCTTTATCCCTACAAGCCCCATGGAACGGCCTTCTCCGTCACCCAGACCGACCACATTCAGCTCAACACCAGAAAGGACCTCCTGGATAATCACCGGGTATCCCCATTCAGCGACAAGCTTGTTGAAGCAGTTGACAGCTTCCTGAAATGTGTTGGCCCGGTTCGCCCTGTAGAAACACCCCTTCACCATCACCGGCAGTCCGATCTTTCCGACGGCATGTGCGAGCATGTCCGGTGAATTCACAACTTCAGTCCGCGGAAGCTTCATTCCGATCTTCCTTGCAATCCCCGCAAGCCTGTCCTTGCCGCAGTGCCTGAGTTCTTTTTTCCCGGGAAGGAAGGTTCTTATGCCTTTTGCGGCGAGACGTTCGGAATACTTGAGATAGAAAGGCAGCTCTACGTCAAGGCTGGGTATGATGCAGTCGAGACCGTAATTATCCTTGATATACAGGAGTCTCTCGAAATATGCATCCCCGCTGGTGGAAGGATATGGCATGATATAGGACTTGTCGACGATCCAGTCCATGTAGATTCCGGGCTCCATCGCATCATATGCGAGCCCCACGATCACCGGCTTCAGGCTCTTGTCCTCCTTCAGGCTCCTCGCCACTCCTATTCCTGAACCTGGATTGTCTATGGCGTTTATTCCTGACACCCCAATAAACGTCTTTCCCCGCTTCACGAAGCCCCCTTCCCTTTGGGATAAATTGACAGAATATTATAATACAAAAAAAAGGGGATTTCAACTTTTAAATAGCCCTTCACGCGCTTGAATTAGCATATTTACCGGGATAATTTGACAGAAAAGATGACATTCAACCCCTTCCAGGGAGGACGAAGATGAAACTGAGGGATTTTGCCGAAACTCTTTCACTGAAGACATATTGCGCTGAGGATAAGCATCTCGACGCCGAAGTTCAGGGTGCCTACTGCGGAGATCTGCTCAGCGACGTGATGGCGCACGTCCCTCATGGCGCAGCATGGTTCACCGTCCTCGCCCACATGAACATCATCGCTGTTGCAAGACTCCGCGATGTCGCATGCATCGTGATCGTTAATGGCTCCGAACCGGACAAGGTGACAATCGACAAGGCCCGTGAACAGGGAGTCGCGCTCTTCGGCAGCACCGAGAACTCCGCCCTGCTCTGCATGAAAATCAGCGGAAGACTGTAAGAAGTAAATTCCAAGTTCCAAGCACCAAGCTCCAGACAAACATATCAAACATAGGAAAATTTCAAACAAGACGAAATACAGGATAATCTTTTCCATGTTTGAAAGTTTGAATAACTGGAACTTGTTTGGAATTTGGATTTTGAAATTTGGAGCTTGTATCCATGACCAGGTTCGATCTTCACATCCACACAGCTCTATCGGCATGCGCCGAGAACGTGATGAGTCCGAAGTTGATTGTCAGTCTTGCGAAGAAGGCCGGACTAGGAATGATCGCCATCACCGACCATAATGCGTCTGCTAACGTCGAAGCCGTCATTTTAGCCGGAAAAGACGCCGGCATCAAGGTTGTTCCTGGAATAGAAGTATCCTGTCTGGAAGAAGTGCACGTCCTCGGACTCTTCGAGGAAATTGACCAGCTTGCAGATTTCCAGAAAATCATCGACAACGCCCTCGCTCCTGGGGAGAACGTCCCCGACGTCTTCGGATATCAGCTCGTATTCGACAGTGCCGACGAGATAATTGACATCGACGACAAGATCAGGGACATCGGCGTTACAATCCCATTGGACAAGGTCATATCCGAGATAAAGAAGCATGGAGGGTTCGCAGTCCCGGCGCACATCTACAAGAAATGCTACAGTCTCACCAGCCAGCTGGGATTCATCGAGCCTAATGCAGGATATGACGCCCTCGAAGTGCAGTCGCCAATGTGGGTTCGTGAAGGATACAGGCTCGGAATGAAAATAGAGGGATATCCGGCGATATCCGGTTCCGATTCGCACTTCCTGGAATCCGTTGGGCGCTTCTACATGGAAATCCCAGAGACGACGGATAATCTCAAGGAACTCTTTGAGATAATCAGAAAATCTCCTCAACCACAGAACACACAGACTACACAGAAAGTAAATATTTAAAAAATGAATATATTCCATGAGGGAAATTTATATTTTTCTGATTTCATGATTATCCGAAAGGGATATTGGCAAGTTTTTACAAACAAAACCTTGCCATTGGTTTCTTTTCGTGTGATTAGTGTGTTTCGTGGTTAATTTTTCTGTGTAATCTGTGTGGTCTGTGGTTTATAAATATTATGAAAGACATTTCACTGCACATAATGGACATTGTCGAGAACTCGGTGAAGGCCGGGGCGAAGACTGTCACGCTGGAATTCACCTGGAAAGGGACACGACTGGGGCTCCTTATCGAAGATGACGGGCCGGGATTTCCGGAGTCCATCCGTGACAATCCCGCTGATCCATTCAAGACCACTCGAAAAGAGAGGAAGGTCGGCCTCGGACTACCTCTTCTGAAGGATACTGCCGAGCAATGCGAAGGCTGGCTCAAGATCGGATCCAGCACAACTGGCGGGGTCAAGCTCGAGACCGAATTCAACATGGCCCATATCGATTCCAAGCCTTTAGGTGACATAGAGGACATGATAGTCACATTCATCACCATCTGGCCGCAGATGAACTGGGTGATCAAATTGAATCCCGGCGGAGAAGTGCTGAATACTGCCGCACTCAGGGAGGAGCTTGGCGATCTCGACATGTCTAACCGCCAGATAAGGGACTTCTTCCTGAAGGAGCTGATGGACGAATTCAAGCCCCTCGAGGACTGGATTGCGGGAATAACGCCGGGGTTCTAGGAAAACCCAAGGTTCCACTCTCGGAATTTTCCTCTGTTCTTTCTTTGACAAAGTATTTATTGAAGATAGATTAGCCGTCTTGATATATGAAAGCCGGGGTACTTCCATATATTTTTTACCGGTTGTTGTTAATTTTTAAACAGGAGATTCCATGAAAAACCTTGATGAATTGAGAAAAATTAAGGAAGATGTTAAGAAGAGCATGGAGCTGCGCTCTGGCGGACAGCGTGTCAAAGTCATAATAGGCATGGGGACATGCGGGATAGCCGCAGGTGCCAGGGATACGATGAAGGCCTTCATGGAAACCCTCGACTCCGAGAAAATATCCGATGTCGCCGTAACGGCCACAGGCT
>CAZRKP010000078.1:0-14274 GCA_964600895.1 uncultured Victivallis sp. | reverse complement strand
CATATGAAATGTCATTGGTCCATGCCTCCGATGAATATTTACCAGAACCGAGATCGAGGTTGATTGTGAACGATTTCTGCTGGACGATTTTTGCCAAAATCTTCTCGGGGGTTCCGGCATCCTGTCCGTTCTTCACTACGGGAGTCTTTTCATAGAACAGGCTTGCCTTGTCAGGATTGAACTTCGCTCCTGAATATCCGGCGGCAGCCATGACTCGCCCCCAGTTAGGATCGCCGCCAAACCATGCCGTCTTGCAGAGAAGGGAATTCGCGATTGACTTCGCGCAAAGTGTAGCGTCTTTAAGACTCGGAGCATTTTTCACCTTGATGGTTACAAACTTGGTAACACCTTCTCCGTCGAGGACAATTGCTTTTGCCAGATGCTGGAGCACATGTAACAAAGCCTCCCTGAAGATTGCCGCATCATGCGTACCTGACTTGATCGTCCTGTTACCTGCCAATCCATTTGCCATTATGACAAGCGTGTCGTTCGTGCTCATGTCGCCATCGACAGTGATCCTGTTGAATGAAAGATCAACCCCTTCGGCAAGGAGCTTGTCGAGAAGCTTCTTCTCAATAGCGGCATCGGTTGTAACATAGGCAAGCATTGTCGCGTGTGGAACCGGATTCATTCCAGGAGCTATCATTCCGGCACCCTTTGTCATTCCAGCTATGGTCACTTTTTTACCGGCAATCTTTAGGGTAACTGCGATTTCCTTCGGACGCGTGTCGGTGGTCATTATTGCCTTTGCAGAATCGTGTCCGCCTTTTTCCGAAAGGGAGAGCGCAGCCTTTTTGATTCCGGCCAGGATCTTGTCCATAGGCATCTGGACACCGATCCTTCCGGTTGAGGAAACGAGCACTTCTTCAGCTTTAATACCGAAGAGGGATGCCGTAGCTTTTGCCATGGATCTGGCATTTGCAAGTCCTTTCCTGCCGGTACAGGCGTTTGCGTTGCCGCTGTTTATTATTACGGCCGACACAGGTCCGCCTTTTGAGATGATTTCCCTGTCATAGACGACTGGCGCGGCTGCGAACAGGCAGCTTGTAAATGTGGCAGAAGCTTTTGCCGGCATCTTGGAATATATGAGAGCCATGTCAGGTTTTCCGCTCTTCTTGAGGCCTGCGCAGATCCCAGAAGCCTTGAATCCGGAAGGTGAGGTTATACTGCCATTATTTATTATCTTGAAAAGCCTTTTCATTTGATGCCGGATCCTTTCCTCATTTTTACCGCCCTGACGTTGATTGAGATTCCGCCGCGCGGATTGAAGTTCCCGCAGACCTCGAGCCATCTCGGGGAGCATGCGTCATATATCTTGTCGGCTATCATGTTGACCGATTCCTCGTGGAAGGTTTGGAAGTTCCGGAAAGAGAAGAGGAACAGCTTGAGCGACTTGCTTTCCACGCAGAGCTTGTTAGGAATATATTTCACCTTTATCTCACCGAAGTCAGGCTGCCCCGTAACCGGGCAGAGCGAGGTGAACTCGGGACAGTCAAACTCGATCTCGTAGTCCCGTTCAGGAAAAAGATTCTCGAACACCTCAAGAACGGCCGTATTCGGATCATCAGGAATCCTGGTCCTGGATGCCCTAAGAAGTGTAAGTTTTGAAAACCTTTTGTTGTCCATTTTCCGCATAGAAATGCTCCTTGATGGGATATGTTTCAATCAATCAATGGCTAATTAGCCTGCAAATCGCATAAATCGTACTTCCTGCATGGGAAAAATAAAGTGCAAGGATGAAGAATTTTGAAAAAAACAGGTCTGCGGAAATTCACTTCTCAAGCGAATAGTCGACATATTCCCACTGTTCCTCACCAAGGTATTTCATATTGATTGAGAGATTTTTCTCTGATGGATTCTTCTGGTCCGGGAGAAGTATGGCGACAGATGTTCTGATTGAATACTGCTTATTCTTTACATCGACCTCATCGAGAGTGAACTTCTTGGAGAATATAGCCGAGTCGATATTGGCAAGACCGCTCTTGTCCTTCATGAAATCCTGGGCCACCTTATATGCAATCCTGGGATCCGGTTTGTCATCTATCGGGCGTGTTGCAAACTTGAAAGATTTCCAGAGGAAGAATGCGATAATCAGAAGCCCGATCGCCGCAAGCGAGCGCTTCAGTATCTTCTTTCTCCTTGCCTTCTTCAGTTCATCTCCAGCACCTTCAACGGGAATAACTTTTGCGGTGCTGGCTGCCGAGGTCATTGACTCCTTCAAAGCCGTACCGCTTGCCTTCGAATAGAATTTTGCCTGGCATTTCGGGCAGGTCAGGAGCTTGCCGAGGAATTTTTCCTCCACATCATAGTGATAATTGCACTTGGCACATGCAATTTCTATCCTCTTAATAGGCGGCATAAGCATCCCCCCGCATGTTTTTCTTTTCTCAATGAAATCTACATCACTTGCAGGTCAATTCAATTTTATGAAGGATATTTGTTTTTTTGAGACAAGATGAGACGTTACTTGCGAATTTCGCAGAACCTGCGGAAGTGTACAGGACTGGCAGTGTCGCTATTACTGGAACGCCTGACAGTTTTTCTAAAACATATGGGTTGTCTTTTTCCACTAAACTTTTTACGGAAGGCATGCGGTTAAGGATAATACCCGCTATATTGATACTCCTCCTTTCCATAGCTTCAATGCTAAGCAGCGTATGGTTGATAGTTCCAAGTCCAGCATCGGCAACAAGTATTACTGGCGTCTTCAGATTTGATATAAGATCGATCATCATGAATTTTCCTGAAAGAGGAACCATCAATCCGCCGGCTCCTTCAACCAGGAGAATATCCAGTCCAGGATATGAAATACATTTTCGATAGGCGGAAATTATCCTGGCAGTGCTTATCCTTTTCCCGGCATCAGCTGCCGCCAGGGCAGGGGAGGCCGGAAGCGGGAATGAATATGGACATGCAATATCCCTGGGAAGGTCGACAATTCCAGGTACAAGGGATGATATAGTCGCAAGATCACCGGCGGACTCCGAAAGTCCTGTCTGCACAGGCTTCATGACAGCAACATTCCGCCCAAGAGAAAGCAGATGTGATGCAATGGCGGCAGTTACAATTGTCTTGCCTACACCCGTTCCTGTCCCGGTGATGAAAAAGGCCTTTGGAATGTGATTTTTCCTGTTCATGAGTTATATTATACATCGCAAATTTAAAGCTTGAAGGACTGTGCTTCAAAATAATTTTGTTAACATTGGATAGAGGGAGGCGGGAAATATCCCGGTTTCCCTTTTTTAAGGATTTCAGGAGCGACATTGTGTCGCCATGGAAACTACAGGGAATAAGCGATGACCAAGGCAAAGCATTTTGAACGGATAATTGACAGGTTGTCTCCCCATGACAGAGACAACGTGCAGGCGTATGTCCTACGCCAGATAAGGGAGAAAGGTTTCTTCCAGACGGTCTTCAACAATATTCAGGAAGGGATAATTGTAGTTGATAAGGAACTCCGGATACGTTATGCGAACAGGTCCGCCATCGTAATGCTCGGAATACCTGACAACATCGAAGAGCAACGAATAAACAGGTTCCTCAAGGAAATTAACTGGAAAGGCATATTGGACAAGGATGCCAATGAATGGTACAAGGTCTCACGCCGAGAGATTGAGGTCCTGTATCCTGTCAGAAAAAACCTAATGTTCTACATTGTCCCGCATGAGACCGACAAAGAGACAGCGATCATAATCCTGCATGATGTCACAGAATCTCACGTGAATACCAGGAAGGAGCTTGAGTCCGAGAAGACTCAGATGATATCCCTTCTTGCCGCAGGGGTGGCTCACGAGATCGGGAATCCACTCAACAGCCTGAACATCAACCTCCAGCTTCTGGAGAGGAACCTTAGGAAGAGCCGTAAGAAAGACAAGGATTCGCTGGAACTGCTTTCCACGGCCACCCAGGAGGTGAAGAGGCTTGATACCATAATCGCCCAGTTCCTGCAGGCGCTGCGTCCGACAGCTCCTGTAATGGCCAGGATAGACATCAAAGAACTGATCATCGAAACCTTGAAGTTCATGCAGTATGAGATCGAGAACAGGAAAATCAAGATTGAATGCACCTGGGCGGACGACTGCCCGAATATCCAAGGCGATGCCGATCAGTTGAAACAGGCGTTCTACAATATAATTAAGAATGCGATACAGGCGATGCCTGACGGAGGACGCCTGAACATCATCTGTGTTTTCGATGAGGATAATGTGGAACTTTCATTTGCTGACACTGGGAAAGGGATCGGTTCCAATGAGATAAGCAGGATATTCAAACCCTATTATACGACTAAAAAGGGTGGGAGCGGACTCGGACTGATGATCGTGGAACGCATCATAAGGGAGCACGGGGCAGAACTGTCGGTAGACAGCGAACACGGCAAAGGAACTGTCTTCAAGATAAGGTTCCCATTGTCAACGAGGAAAATAAGGCTTCTTCCTGCGCCGTCTGGGAAGCAGTGACGGGTGTAGGAGTGCCGGCGTATCGGTGTAACGGCGAAACTGAGGAATTGAATATGGAATGACGAATTAAATTGCATTCGGAAACATGTTCGTAGTTAACGTCGTAAGACGTGTTCTTAACAGGAGAATATAATAAATGGCTGAAAAGAAAAGATACAATATACTCATAGCGGATGATGAGCGGACGTCCAGGGAAGGTCTAAGCCGTATACTCAACCAGGAATATGATGTGACCGTGGCAGAGGATGGTGCCAGGGCGATAAATATCCTCCGGAAAAACAATTTCGACGTTGTCGTCACGGATCTTAAGATGCCAGGTGCCGATGGGATGGATGTTCTCAAGGAAGCATTGTCCAAGGATCCACAACCGGTCTGCATTGTCATGACCGCATACGGGTCGATACCATCCGCCATCGAGGCAACGAGGATAGGCGCCTTTGATTTCCTGCAAAAGCCCATCAGCCTCGACCAGTTCGAGCTGATGATCAAAAGGGCCATCGAAAAGAAACAGCTTACCGAGGAGAACAAGGAACTCAAGCGGAAGCTCAATAAAAGTTATGAGCTAGGTGATATCATCGGCAAGTCTGCGGTGATGCATGAGGTTTTTGAAACAGTCAAGCAGGTCGCCCCCGCCAGGACAACAGTTATGATCACCGGCGAAAGTGGAACAGGCAAGGAGATGATCGCCCATTCGATTCATGCTCTCAGCGGCAGGACCGGACAGTTCGTGGCGGTACACTGCGCTGCACTCCCACCAACACTCCTCGAGAGCGAGCTTTTCGGACATGAGAAGGGAGCTTTTACTGGTGCGACTGAGCAGCGGAAAGGACGCTTCGAACTTGCAGACGGCGGTACGCTTTTCCTTGATGAGATCGGCGATATTGACCAGACCGTTCAAGTAAAGATCCTGCGAGCCCTCGAGACAAGGGCGTTTGAACGGGTCGGGGGGACTGGACTCATTACGACTGATACACGCGTCATCACCGCTACTAACAAGGATCTCAGGACACTTGTCGCTGAAGGAAAATTCCGCGAAGACCTTTATTTCCGTCTTTTTGTGGTGTCAATCCATCTGCCTCCTCTGCGTGACAGACAGGAGGACATTCCTCTGCTTGTAAAGCATTTCCTGGACGAATTCTCCAGGGAGAACAACAAGGGGGACATGAGCATTTCCGAGGATGCCCTGAATCTTCTCTGCAGATATCCATGGCCCGGCAACATCCGCGAACTTCGCAACTGCGTTGAGAGAATGGTGGTATTGAGCAGAAGCAAGGTACTCGACAGTCATAATGTGCCGGTCCACATCCGTGAGATGATCTCACCTGAACTTGCGAAACCCGCACTTCCAGCAAACTCCCTGAACATCGACAAGGCAGAAAGAGCACTTATCCAGAAGGCGCTTGATGAATGCGACGGCAATATTACCAAGGCTGCGGCAAAACTTGGTATCAGCAGGCGTACCCTCCATCGCAAACTGAACGAGTTCAGGAAATAAGAATTTTAAAGGACTGAAACTTTTATCGTCATGATTCTCTTCGCCGGAATGACAAGTTTAAGACAGTTGTCCTTTATCGATATCTTATCATTTCCTGACTCATCCATGCGGCATTCAACCGCAGAAGAGATGCCTGCGCCGAACTTCACCTCCAGATTCTGCTTTTTCTCAAGTGGATTGAAGAGGCGGATGATGAGTCCATCACCCTTTTCAGCTTTCTTTATGCAACTGGCATGGATGTTCAGGTTGTCAATCGAAAACAGGCTGTTCTCCAGTTCAAGCTTTCCCTTGCCGCGACCGGCCATGACAACACGCGCCGGAGCATAATATTCGGCCGCCTTTGAAATTATGTTCGCCGTCTTCCAGTCGCCCTTGTGGACATCGATCGCGTATTCGAACTTGTGGCAACCGGGGCACTGGATACCGGGATCCGGAAGCTCAGTCACCTTCTCTTCGCTGACTGCGAGTTTGATGCGGCAAGCCCTGATAAGTGTAAGAAGAAGGGTGTGTTCTGAATCATCGAGAGCTTCATATTCGAAAAGCCCCTTCGGGATGATCGCAATTCCATCCTTGCTGTCGTTCATCTCGACAAAGGTCCTGAGCGGATGCGCTCCCCAGGCAGGTTCGACCCAGCCGGTTGAATCTGGCAGCTTGATCGGACGTGATACGACATCGTAATGGCTGTCGGCATTGGTCATGTCTGTATCCAAGCCCGTAGGGAAAGATGCGCGCAACCAATGATCCTTAGCGACATTATCCAGCAGAAGTTTCACTTCAAGACGCGGAGAATCCTTTCTAAGGCAATATTCCACCTTCACGGGGATTCCCTTCATTGTCGAGTTCCTGGATTTGCCATCGGCATAATCCAGTGGAACCGGGAATTCATATTCGGCAGTAATCTTTGAGACAAGAGGACCGCTCTCAGTGACAGCGACAGAGGCTTTTACGGAGAGACTATTGTAGATCCTATCCGAGCGTGGTGCCCTGTGCATCCAGGCGTTCCCGCATTCCCCCTGGTCGGTCAGGTAGTTCAGATTCCTGAAAATCTTTCCTGTATTCCTGTTCGTAACATCAACTGTTCCATTGCCATTGACCTTGACCTTCACAAAAGAGTTTTCCATTGAGTCAGGACCTGAGACGAGCGTCGCAGGATTTCTCGGTACATCCTTCTCCTCTCTTATGAAATAAGTCCAGTAACCGAGGGCTGGAACATCTTTGAACGAGGCATATGCGGCATACCTGTTGGTACTCAGAATTGATGGCACCTCCCAGATGTTGTCGACAAACACGCTTGATCTTTCTTCGAAGACAGGCTGCAGAGCTGCGGCTTTCCCTGATGAATCCTCGATTCTTATGAATTTTGATTTGAATGATGCAGGTATCTCAAGATCGAGCTGCATCGTGACATCGCGTTTGAAGGGCAGGGGATTGAAGACAACGATCTGCATCACATCCTTAGGCAATCCTTTCGGAGAAAGATTTCCAGCGAGATGTCCAATCGAGTCTTCAGTGACAATGTCGGCGATGTCCGAGGCCTTCCTGTATCTGTATTCCATATCCACACAGACAGCATCCGGGGCGCAGCCTCCATTTGCGTCATGTGTATGGTTCGAGAGGAGGTACTGCCATCCGCGATCGAGATATTTCACAGGATATTCAGCCCCGAAGACATTCGCTAGTGAAGCAAGAGGTTCGGCAAGGTAGACAAGATTCGTTGATGCGGTGAAATCCTGCTGTTTGAGATATGTCCTTGCGCTTATCGTCGAGGGGAATAGGTAGGTCCACATACCCTGTTTCAGTGAGGCGCGTCTTTCCCCCTCCAAGACTGGAAGTTTTTTCAGATCGAGAATCTTCTGCATCTCCATCCAGTAAGTTTCAAGGTCCGTGTGCTCTATGGAATATTTCCCCTTGAAGATTTTCTTCGCATCCTCAATGACCTGTGGTTCCAGAGGATAGGGGACGGATATGTCATGTCCGTTCATTGCCAGGAAAATCTTTGTTGTGAAGTGGCTTCCCTCACGCTCAACCATGTCGAGGATGGCCTTCTTCAGCCTGGATTTGTCATAAGGGGTTTCTGGCGAGAGAAGGTTGAAGTGGGCGTCGGTGTCGCTGAGTCCGTCGACAAAACGGATGGGCATATCGTTCCACTGGGCCCAGGTGAAATCCTTTTCGAAGACTCTTCCGCGCGTGACCGGACGGTGCACCTGGTAGTACCAGTTATACCTTGCGTAGATCGCAAATCGCGAAGCTAGGACGCGAGAACCGTCCGGTGCGCTCCAGGCATATTCAGCATCAGACTCATGATGGGAGATCCCGCGGTAGAACATCATCTTGTCGATTCCGAAACCAAGGAGAACTTGTGGAAGCTGTCCGGTCTGTCCCCATGATGATGGAGTATATGCAACGGTGCCCTGTTTGCCACCATACTTCTCAACGGTCTTTTTACCGTAGAGGAAATTTCTGGCAAGTGCTTCGTGGGATATGCTGAATTCTTCGGCAAGCGTATACCATGGGCCTGCCATGAGCCTGCCTTCCCTGATGAATTTTTCAACAGTCGGCCTTTTTTCGGGCCTCATCTCCAGATAGTCATCGATAAGTATCGAATGGCCGTCCAGCGTGAATGAATGGAACCTTGAATCCTTCTCGAGGATGTCCAGCGTTATGTCCATCATGTCGAGGAGACGGCGCCTTGTCTTCTCGAAAGACCAGCGGAATTCGCGGTCCCAGTGGGTGTTTGATATGACTCTGATCTTTCTGATATGTTGTCCTGTCGACTTTTTCATCTGAGCTCCCCTTTTGGTATGTTTCTGCAAAAATATGCCTTTTGAAAATCCTTATGCCACCAGTATTATTATTTTTCGTTCCATCTGACCAGGACTGGATTTGTTCCGACTGGAATTCCGGATGCAATCTTCCTCATGCCGTGTTGTCCGTTCCTATTCGGGATCTCATTGCTGACCTTGAGCTTTTCACCGGTGACTATGTCTTCCATGGAGACGGCTGAAAGTCCTGCCGGGGCATGCTCCCATATGATCTTTCCCATGGGCTGATTGTATTCGCACGAGGCTCTACCTGCCTTCCAGACGAAGCAAAGGAGTTCCTTGCCGGTCTTGAACCAATGCATTTCAGGTCCGTTCAACTTAAGGAATGGTTCTTCCGGAAGCCTCTGCCATTGCATCGAAGCCGAAGGTTCATTTATTTCGGCCGAGAGCGTAGCCGGAGCTTCATCCAGATAGGTCCAAGATGTCCCAAGCCGCCTGATGAGGCGCTGTATCGCGGAGAAGGATTTCTTTTGCGCATATCCTTCGGCTTCGTTCCTGATCAATCCGAAGTTGGATTCTGCGTCATACGGATCAACGCCGTCGTTCATGAAATCATAGATGCATGGGGTCTCTACTCCCGCTGCGAATGAAAGTAAGACTGCGCGGCACAGGTATGCCGCCTGTGTTTCCTCCGTATATCCGCACATCCAACTGGGCCGAGAATTGTGGTTGTAGGTGCTAAAGCCGAATTCTGTCGCGTATAGGGAGATGTCCTTCCCGAGTTTCTTCAACGCATGCTCCCTAGTCATTTCAAACAGGGAGATGAAGCTGTGATTGTCGTCGGCGCATGCGGCGCCGTCCTGCGCGCTTATGATTCCTCCGCCGAATGGAACGGTCTCAGGGGGGAATCTCACCGTGTACGGATGGTGGCTTATGCCATCGACATTAATGAATGCATCCGGATGTTTATCCGCCATATGGAAGAACTGCGGTTCTCCGGGATTCGTGATCACTGTCGCATCTGGATCTGAGTCTTTGATCGCATTTGCGGCCTTCCCGAGGAGCTCACAGAATTTGTCGCTCCAGTTTGATGGGGGACGACCGCTCCAGTTGCCTCCATACTGCTTGAAGAAGAAGAAATTCGTAGGTTCGTTCCATATCTCAAATGCAACGATGTTGCTGTTCCGCAGCCTCTTCGCCATGAAAGCTGCGTATTTCGCAAAAGCGTCGGGATCAAGAGGGTTTTTAAAGATGGGATTGCCGTAGTCGAGTATGAGGATGATCCCAAGTCCTGCATCAGTGGCCCTGTCAACCCAGTCCGCATATACCTCCGGGATCCTGTAGCTCCCTTTTCTCTGTTCAACTTTTTCCCAGTGTATCTCCGAGCGGACCGCGACCGCACCAAGTTTCTTTATGAGCGGAAATAGCCTTTCAGCCTTCCAGCCCTTGCTTCTCGTCTCGAAATGAGTGCATACGCCGACACCTTTGCCAAGATGCTTCCTGTTCATTGAGTCCTTATAGTGTATAATAATTGCCTATTGAGTCATTCGTTTATCTTGGGCATTAATATATGCCATTCCAGGATCAGAGCAAGTGAATATTGTACAATATTTATACAATACTCCAAAGGGGCGGGGAGGAGTGGGGTGCACGGGGGATGGCAGTTGCTTATGGATTTATAGTGAGCTTCGTCGGCGCCGTCTTCAGGCTTACGGATTCCAGATTGAGTTCACCATATACGAGGAATGTCTGTGGTTTTTCTATCTCGCTTTTGATTATCTCATTCTTGAAATCTATTTTCTTGTCTACCAGGGTGAAGTTGTTGGTTGCCAGGTCGAGTGTCATGAGCCTGGCCTTTTTCGCATCGGGTTTGAGGCAGATCCATTTTTCTGGAGCAGGATATGGCTGTCCTTCAACCCATGGCGCGACATAGAGCGTTATGTTGAGCTCGTCAATCATCTTCCACTCGTAGATTATCAGCTTTTTCACGGAGAAATTTGTCAGCCGGAAAGTAAGGAGCGCAGGTTCATTTATATTGAATGTTCTCAGGGATGACACGATATCGAGTTCCGCCTTCACATCCTTTATCTTCGGGAAATGTTCGACTTCCTTGACCATTCCCATGACAACCCTTTCCTGCTTGGACTTGCAGGAGGCTGAAACAATTACAAGCACCGTTGTAAATACTGCCAACAGAAAGAATTGAAGTGTTTTCGTTTTCATGCTACCCCTTTGAATTCAGATATTCTCCTGCCACATCCGGAAGGCCCCGCCTTCATAAGCGTCTCCCCGACAAGTATCGCATTGAATCCGAGTTCATGAAGATACATGGCGTCGTGCTTCGACTTGATGCCGCTTTCGGCGACAGCGGAAACACATGCCGGTATCTTTTCCACAAGATCCTCCGAGATCGACATGTCGACCTTGAACGTGCGCAGATTCCTGTTGTTGATGCCTATTATGTCGGCATGAGAGTCTATCGCCATTGAAAGCTCATTCTCGGAATGGCATTCCACAAGCGGCTCCATCCCGAGTTCCCTCCCAAGTGAAATATATTCCGAAAGCTGCCCCTTTGAGAGTATCGCAGCAATAAGCAGGAATGAATCGGCTCCAGCCGCCCTTGTCTCAAGAATCTGGGATTCGTCTATTATGAAATCCTTGCGGAGGATCGGGATTTTTGCAAGCGTGCGCCTTACAAGCGGAATAAACCCGATGCTTCCTCCAAAATACTGTTTATCGGTCAATATGCTTACGGCATCAGCACCTCCGTCACGGTATGCTGCAGCGATTTTGAGGGGCTTGAAGTCGCGTGATATCGTACCTGCCGAAGGGGATGCCTTCTTTATCTCGGCGATCACCGAAAGGCATTCTCCTGAAACAGCCCGTTTGAAGTCTAACGGAGGGGATACAGTCCTGGCCTTCTCAAGAAAAAGGGATCTGCTGCGACGGGTCGCAATGACTTCCTTCTTCTTGGTTTGGACGATTATCCTGAGAATGTCGGGAATGGATGGATTTGCTGGCATATCTCATCTATTGGTCATTTTGTCACGGAACACGTAGATGATAATGATGATTATGCCTATCACCTTTACAGGGAAGCAGTAAGTGCTTTTGTAGAGATCGATGGTTCTTGTTTCAGGTGGCATATTGCCAAACTCGGTTCCGAGGAACTTCACAATGCCAGTTACCATGAATACAACACCCAAATAGACTATGATTATGAATATGGTGAACAGGACCTTTGAAAAGTTCCCGGCCATGGCTGTCTGCACATTCTGTGCGGGAGAACGGGTATATGTCGAACCGAGTCTGCGTCTCTTTATCATCTTAGGTCAAACTCCAGTTTTTTAACAATTAAAAAAAATACTTTATGGAAACTTTCAATCTTCAAAGTATAGTTCTTCTCCGGGAAAAATCCAGCACGTTGCTGATAAAACAAATCAAAATCCGGAACAATAATAATGCCAAAGAGAAAAGACATAAAGAAGATCATGCTGATAGGCTCTGGTCCGATAGTCATCGGACAGGCCTGTGAATTCGACTATTCGGGAGCCCAGGCCTGCAAGGCTCTCAGGGAGGAAGGCTTCAAGGTCGTACTCGTCAACAGTAACCCCGCTACAATCATGACAGATCCCGAGTTCGCCGACAGGACCTACATTGAGCCGCTTACCAGGGAGTCCCTCCATGAGATTATCAGGCGGGAAAGACCCGACGCCCTGCTTCCGACCCTTGGAGGACAGACTGCCCTTAATCTCGCCATGGAACTCCATGAGTCTGGCATACTGAGGAGATACAACATAGAGCTTATAGGCGCAAACGCTGAAGTCATACGCAGGGCTGAAGACCGCGACATATTCAAGAAGACGATGGCAGGGATCGGGATGGATATTCCCAAGAGCTATTCAGCCCATACGATGACGGAGGCCGAGCAGAATTTCCCTGTTGTCGGCAAATTCCCGGTGATAATAAGGCCTGGATTCACACTGGGTGGCACCGGAGGCGGAGTGGCCAACGACTGGAACGAGTTCCGTACTATCGTTGAAAGAGGACTTGCGGCAAGCCCTACCAGCGAAGTCCTGATCGAGGAATCCCTCCTGGGATGGAAGGAATTCGAACTTGAAGTCATGCGCGACAAGAAGGATAACGCAGTCATTGTGTGTTCGATAGAAAATATCGATCCGATGGGAGTCCATACAGGCGACAGCATCACCGTCGCTCCGGCACAGACGCTGACTGACAGGGAATACCAGATAATGCGTGACTCCACTCTCGCCGTAATGCGCGCAATCGGTGTGGAGACCGGCGGTTCAAATGTCCAGTGGGCGGTCGATCCGAAAACTGGACGCATGGTGATAATCGAGATGAATCCACGTGTCTCCCGCTCCAGCGCACTGGCGTCAAAGGCGACCGGTTTCCCGATTGCGAAGATCGCAGCAAAGTTAGCAGTCGGCTATACGCTCGACGAAATAAGAAATGATATCACGCTGAAGACACCGGCATGCTTCGAACCGACCATAGACTATGTGGTCACCAAGGTCCCAAGGTTCGCATTCGAGAAATTTCCGACTGCTGACAGCACTCTCACTACACAGATGAAGTCAGTAGGCGAGACCATGAGCATCGGGAAGACCTTCAAGCAGTCGCTGCAGAAGGCCTTCAGGTCCCTTGAAGTCGGCAGGGCTGGATTCGGTCTCAACGAGAAGGATACCAAGTTTGCCGCTGAATCAGACGAAACCGTAAGGGCCGAACTGAAACGCCCTAACGCATGGAGGCTTTCCTACGTGCATGAAGCCTTCAAAAGAGGCTGGAGCGTCGAGAAGTTGAACGAAATAACAGGGATCGATCCATGGTTTCTCAGGCATATGCGTGAACTTACGATGTTCGAGAAGGAGATAGCCGCCGCCGGCTCGATCGGAAAACTTGCATCCGATCCCGCACTTTTCCGGCAGGTCAAGGAACTCGGATATTCCGACAAGCAGATCGCATTTGCCCTTAAGACAACCGAGGACGCTGTCAGGATGGCAAGGAAGAAGGCTGGACTTCTGCCAGTATATAGCCTCGTTGACACATGCGCCGCAGAATTCGATGCTTATACTCCATATTATTATTCGACATATGGCGATATGGACGAGTGCAGGAAGTCCGACAAAAAGAAGATCATGATCCTCGGTGGAGGTCCGAACAGGATCGGGCAGGGCATCGAGTTCGACTACTGCTGCGTGCACGCATCCTTCGCCCTGCGCAAGGCCGGCTATGAGACAATAATGGTCAACAGCAATCCAGAGACAGTCAGTACCGATTACGACACCAGTGACAAGCTCTACTTCGAACCTCTCACCGTCGAGGATGTCCTCCACATCTATGAGAGGGAGAAATGCGACGGTGTGATCGTCCAGTTCGGCGGGCAGACACCTCTCAACATAGCCGATGAACTCGAGAAGAACGGAGTGAAGATCATCGGAACAAGCCCGGAGAACATTGAAGCCGCGGAGGACAGGGACATCTTCCAGAAGCTTGTCCGCAAGATCGGGATAAGGCAGCCTGAGAACGGGATGGCGTC
>CAZRKP010000077.1:0-14763 GCA_964600895.1 uncultured Victivallis sp. | reverse complement strand
AGGAAGACAATGAAAAAAACACGGAAAATATCACGCTAAGCCCGAGGAAACTCAGTTACTCTTGTCCTTCTCGAAGAATGAGAGGAATCCGACGTCCGCGCCGGACTTGTCTGTCTTCATCTTCCTGAAGGCAGTGGTCTTTGTGACATGGAAGGAGGTCTGTTCAAGAAGGGATTCGTATTCCTTGTCGTCGACATCCTGGGAGGAGGTTTCCTGCGTATCCGTGATAGGCCTGTCGCTGAGCATGAAGACGGTCTGTCCAACCCTGACATGGTCGCCTGTCTTGAGTTCGGCCTTGCCGTTTATGAATACATTGTTCACCCTTGAGCCGTTGGTGCTGCCCATGTCCTCGAGATGTACAGAGTCGGGTGACACATATATCTTGCAATGCACGCGTGAGACCTTCTTGTCGAAGACGCAGACATTGTTCTTCTCGCTGCGGCCAATGGAGTTTTCGCCTTCAATCAGCTGAAACTCCTCACCCTTATTCATTCCGCTTAGACAGATAAGTTTTGGCATTTCGCTTAAGACCTCTAGATAATTGTCCATGAAAAATTCCGGTTGATTCTATTTCCTTGCATATTTCAAGGATAATTAAAACCATAATCTATTTTTTTCAATTGAAAAATCAAGCAATTAAAATCAAAATTAAAAAAAAGTGGAATTCGATTGGAATTTTGCCCACTGAATTATTATAATGATAAACTTAAGTGAACACAAAAATGATTTCAAACTCAGGAGAGGGGAAAAAATGAGAGCATTCAACTTCAACCCAGGGCCGGCTATGCTTCCCACGGAAGTGATGGAGCAGGCGCAGCATGAGTTTTCGGATTACCATAAGACTGGAATGGGAATAATGGAACATTCCCACCGTGGAACCGAATTTACAGAAGTGATCGAATCCGCGGAGAAGAACATCCGCGAACTCCTGGACATCAGCGATGACTATGCAGTCCTCTTCATACAGGGCGGCGCAAGCCTCCAGTTTGCAATGGTCCCGATGAACCTCCACGTCCCAGGAACCGTAATGGAATATGCTGACACAGGCGCATGGTCCACAGCGGCAATAAAGGAGGCGAAGCTCATCGGTGACGTCAAGGTGGTCTGCAGTTCCAAGGACACCAACTACAACAAGATCCCCGACATCCGCCATTGGAAGCTGGATTCCAAGGCGTCCTATCTCCATATCACAAGCAACAACACGATATTCGGCACTCAGTACCATTCCTTCCCGGAGACCAAGGCCCCCCTGATCGCCGACATGTCGAGTGATTTCATGTCACGCACACTGGACGTCAGCGAATTCGCCCTCATCTATGCGGGCGCACAGAAGAACATCGGCCCAAGCGGTGTTGCCGTGGTGATAATGAGGAAGGACCTCGTGAAAAGGACACCGGCGTCACTCCCGACAATGCTCAAATACGGAACGTATATCGACGGTAAATCATTGTACAACACACCGCCGACCTTCGGCATATACATGATCCGCCTTGTGACGGAATGGATGAAGAAGAAGGGCGGTCTTTCCTCGATCGAAAAGATCAATGACACAAAGTCGGAAGCCCTCTATGAGACAATCGAGGACAGCGACTTTTACACGAATCCAGTCGAACCCGCCAGCCGGTCCAAAATGAACATCGTCTTCCGCCTGCCAAGCGAGCCGCTCGAGGAGAAATTCGTCAAGGAGGCCAAGGCCAAGGGGCTTATCGGACTAAAGGGCCACCGTTCTGTCGGAGGAATAAGGGCCAGCATCTACAACGCGATGCCTCTTGAAGGAGTTGAGAAGCTCATTGATTTCATGAACGCCTTCGAAAAGGCCAACTCCTGAGATTGAATTGTCATTAATAAAGGAGCATCGCGGTATCCCGTGATGCTCCTTTTCATTCATACTTGAAGAGAAGGTGACTTATCGGAAACAGTTCAACATATCTGCATGAAGCGAAATGGTGGCAGGCCGAATCCGGCGGAAAGATCATGTGCAAGCTTTGCCCGAGATACTGCCACATCTTCGAGGATAGGACAGGCTTCTGCTGCGTCAGGAAAAACATAGAAGGCAGGCTCTATTCACTCGCATATGGGCGTCCGGTCGCATTGAATGTCGATCCGATCGAGAAGAAGCCGCTGGCTGAATTCCTTCCTGGCACATGGACCTTCTCTCTCGGCACCTACGGCTGCAACCTGGCATGCTCCTTCTGCCAGAACTTCCATCTCTCCCGCGGATATTACGACAAGGAAAGAGGGGAGGGGGGCTCTGGAAACTACTACTCTCCGGAAAAGATCGTACAGCTGGCGAAGATCGAGGACTGCAAATCGATCGCATTCACCTACAATGAGCCGGTGATATGGTCGGAATACGTGATAGATATTGCGAACCTCGCACGGGAGGCAGGCCTCTACACCGTCCTTGTATCGAATGGATATGTCACTCCTGATGCCGCGACGGACCTGTTCCCGGTGATCGACGCGGCAAACATCGACATGAAGGGATTCTCTGAGGACTTCTATTCCAAGATGACGGGAGGAAAACTCGAACCCGTCCTCGATGCAATGAAATATTTCCAGTCTCTTGGCAAGCATCTTGAGATAACAAATCTTGTCATTCCAGGAAAAAATGATTCCGACGAGATGATCAATGCGTTTCTGGACTGGATTGAAGAAAATCTCCCTATGACCATCCCGCTCCATTTCTCGGCCTATCATCCGGACTACAAATACAAGGAAAGCCCCAGGACCCCTCCTCAGACGCTATATGAAATACGTGAAAAGGCGATGAAACGCGGATTCAAAAGCGTCTATCTCGGAAACATATTCGTGCCAGATACCGGAAAGAAGAGCTGGACAAAGTAAATACCGGCAACGTCAGGCATGTCTCTTCTTGAAATGCATGGAATCTCCCCATTCATCATAACCGATGCTTTCACCGATCGATGCGATCCTGCGCTCCAGGCAGTTCTTGCACATCGATGAGTTCTCATCTATGCACGGCTTGTCGTCATAGAGCCGGTAGGAGGCCCTGTATTTCGTGTCCGTTATGTTCGGCATTATTATGTTCGCACCGGCAAGCAGTCCCATCTCACGGCCGGTCGGATTGAGGGATTGCAATGCAGTAGTCGATGCGATGTTGACATCCTTCAAAATGAGCCTTGTGACAGCGATCATCTTAAGCGAAAGGTTCAACTGGTATTCCTTGATCTTTTCAAAATCAGGAAAAGAGCCGGCGAGGGGGGTGTCCCTATGGACTATGTATGGCCCCATGCCTATCATGTCGGCATCTATTTTCCTGAAAAAGAGTATGTCGCTGGCAAGATCGTCGATCGTCTGGTAAGGGAGCCCTATCATCACCCCTGTCCCGACCTGATATCCAAGTTTTCTCAGATATTCAAGGCATTTCATCCTTTCAGAGAAGACATGATCCGCCGGATGAAGCTTCCTATAGAGTTTCTCATTGGATGTCTCGATCCTTAGCAGATACCTGTGTGCGCCAGCATGCATCCATCTACGGTATGCATCCTTGGTCTGTTCACCAAGTGAAAGAGTTATTCCAAGTTTGCCTTCCGATACCTTCTTTATCTTCTTGAGGAGTCTTTCGATGAAGTCAACAAATGAAGGTGATGTATTTTCACCCGACTGGAGCACTATTGAGCCGTATCTGTTGTCCATGGCCCATTTTGCGGCATCGAGTATCTCCTCTTCCTTCATCATATAACGTTCCATGGAATCGTTGCTTCTTCTTATTCCACAGTAATAGCAGTCCTTTTCACAGATATTGCTGAATTCCACTATTCCCCTGAAAAAGACGGTCTTTCCGACATTTGAGACCTTTACCTGGTACGCAGCATCAAAGAGCTTTTGCATCTCAGATTTGCTTGTAATGCTTAGGAGAAATTTTATTTCATCAAAAGAAAGTTCCGATCCGGAAACTTCATCAAGTATTTCTGATAATGATTTCATTATATGCGGGGATATGCCTTAATAAGAAGTCGAGTATTAAAATAAAAAAGAACATATGAATTTTAATATATCACTGTTGAAGAGAATGGACAATATAACAAGCATTTGTTAATGATTCGGGGCAGTGCCCAGCCTCACCCGCAACGTCGCATAATATACATTATGTTAAGTCCATTGGCCTCATAACATATGGCCTTGTCTTATATTATCGTCTTATGGGGCAACGAGTTGTAAATGCAGGACTTGGAGAATGTTAATAACTTGTCAATTGTGTTCATGCTCGTTGTTCAGCTCCCTGATCATCTCATCGGGCAACGGCTTTATTGATACGACTGTCGCCTTCTTTCCATCAGGAAGCTCAACGGCTTCACCGCATCTCTTGGACATTAATGCTTTCGAAAACAATGTGTCGCTTGAAAGCATCTTTCTTTCAGGTTCTGAATCCCATAATCCAACCACATGATATGTTTCCCTGACCACCTTTGAGGAGTCCTGGATATCAAGATCTACCGTCGTTCCGATCCGGACATGGTCGTTCTCATGTTTCTCGAAGTTGAACGGGATTACATTTGCAAGATCCCTTTCGAGCTCTGCCTTTCTGCGGTTTAAGAACCTCTGCCTTTCTTTTGCAGCGGAATATTCAGCATTCTCTCGCAGATCGCCATAACCGCGTGCATGTGCGATGGCAGCGGTGTTTTCGGGTATCTGTTTGTTAATTATGTCCTCGAACTCCTTTATCCTCCGGTTATATGACTTGATCGAGGTCACTGGAATAGGGGAACCATCGGTTCCTGTGTCGGACTTCTGCAGATTAACAGCCCCCCTGCCCTGATTCTTTTCGAGAAATCTTTTGAATTCAGGCGATATCCTTGACATCTTGGCGAGTATGCTTTGTATTTCGTGCTGGCTCAGTGCCCTGTTTATCTTCAGCGCCTCGAATATCTCCTCCTCATTTTCGGAATGATGTTCGAGGAGATATGTCTGCATATCCTTGTTCTCAATAAGCATCTTCTTGAGGTCCTTCAAGGATGATGACCATGATATCTCGTCAGCATCCGACAGTGCGCTGAATATGTTCCTGAATGTGATCCTTGAAAGAATTTTTGCTGTTGCAGCCCCTCTGTTCTTCCATATATGGAGGATGATGTCGGCAGAAGGTTTGTCCAGTTTTCCGATCATTTCATAGTCGAGAACCTCCGATGATGCTGAATTCAATGCTCTCAGCGGAAGTCTCGTAAGAAACGAAGAAAGATATTCCCTGGAAAACACCGACGACGTGATCGCAAGCAGATTGGGAATATGCTCATAGGCAATCTCGTCCCATAATTCCAACTTCTCCCTCGAAGCATCTCCCGTTTTCGCAGGCCAGAAAGGAACTCGGTCCCGCAAATTGCCGGAGATCATCGTCGCGATCTCACTGGCAGGACATCCTGCGGACATGAGCATTGAAAGGGTCTCAGCAAATATCTTCTGCTCCGGTATCCTGGGCTCGTTCCTCAGCTTGGAAAGGCATTCACCTATGTTCTTCCTCTCTGCGTCTGTCAACTGTCCTATCTTCATGGATTTGGCAAGCATGTTGGAAAGTATTCCATGGAGTTCCCTGATGTTCCTGGCGGAACCGACATCCTTTCCACCGCCGTTCTCCTGTTTATCGGACTGTGCAGACTTCCACCAGTTGTTGAATTCATCAAGTGTCATCACTTCCGGAACTATGGTGGCAAACGCGATCCTGTCAATCTGTGCCTCGGTCAGAGGCAATGGAGAATTCTTCAGCAGTTCAGAGGTCCATGTGCCCCGGTCCATCGCGCCACCCTTCGCCGATGCCCTGAGCCTGCCCGCAAAACCTGCGTCAGCATTGAAAGGAATGAATTCTGAAAGCATCTTCCCGGTCGATACAGGATATGTCTTCCTCCCCCCCTCCTCCCTCACATGGAGTTCTCCGGTAAGAGGATCAATGGTTTCAAGCATCCCCCACTTGTTCTCCTTTTCAGAAAAGAAGCAAAGACCTGCCTTCAACAACAGCAGTCTGCGGAACCTCAGCGCGATCTGGGATGGAGTAACTCCGGCATCCTTCAATCCGAGGGCGACTGCGGCATTGTTCCGCGAAACATCCTTAGGGACGGTCTTTTTCAGGGCCTTGAAGAGCGCATTCCTCAGGAGGGGCGTATCAACTGGGGAAAGTTCGCAGAGCCTATAGCAGAATAGAGAACGCGGCACGGAGTCCTCGATGGCATCGCCCCAGTGTTCGAGAAGAAGACTTATATGTTCAGGGACGTCCCCGTTAACGATGTCGGGAAGTCCGGAGATCTTTGTGATAATCTCGTCCAGAAGCTGCTGGCTGTCGGCGTCAGCCGCTTCAAAAAACAAGGATTCTATGTTCCGTTCTGATGTCATCTCGCAGGATTTTCGCTTCAGAATTCCGGAAAACGCTCTTCTTTCGGTTCGCCATTGAAGAGCTTGTAGTTGGACTTGGCGTTAGCCTTCAGGGACTTTGCAGTGACAGGATCGAACGGGCCCCTTATCATGACAGTATCCTCATATTCGCTTGAGATCTTGTCGGGTATGATCGAACGGTAGTATACGCCATCGACCAGGAATCCGACTTCCTTGTATGCGTGCCCCACGCTGAGCTGCATCCACGCGAGCTTGCCGTGGTAGTCGAGTTTGAGCTGAAGATCGTAGAATCCCTTCTTCTCGACGGATGGTATCATCTCGATGTCCATTATGAACCTTGAGTGCAGATATGCATGCGTATTGATCCAGATCGTCTTGCCGGAATAGGTCGGAACTTCCTTCTCGATGCTCTGCGTCCTGGGGAATTTGACGATCTCGTTCAGTGTCATTACATATGAGGGTTCCTGATCCTTTCCGCTGAAATCGAGCTCGCATCCAGCTACAAGCGTGAGGAGCATGATCACGAGTGAGCAGGAGAAAATATTATTACTTTTCATCTTTGAAACCTTTTCTTACTTTGTTGATGTTCTTTCTGAATTTCTTTGTGGGGCTCCGTCCGTCGTCGTTCCTTGAATCTGTCTTCCTGGGAGGCGCTGCGGCGGCCGTTCCCGAAATCGCTTCGGGGAGATCCTGGAGCTGAATCATCTTGTTCTCGCAGAGGGTTGCCGCCCGTTTAAGCGTATTCTCAAGCTCACGGACGTTCCCGGGCCATTTATATGAGAGGAAGGCCGTAAGGGCCTCCTGGGATATTCCCACCGACTGCTTGTTCTCCTTCTCGTATTGCTCGAGGAAGTGACCGACAAGGAGGGGGATGTCATCGATCCTATCTCTTAGTGGAGGTATGTCTATCGGAATAACGCTGAGCCTGTAGTAGAGATCGTCCCGGAATTCCCCTTTCTTGATCTTCTCCTCCAGGTTTTCATTCGAAGCGGCGACGACCCTGATGTCAACTGGGATGTTCTCGGTCCCTCCGACCCTCCTGATCTCCTTCTCCTGTAGGACACGCAGGAGCTTAACCTGCATGCTGAGAGGTATCGCGCTTATCTCGTCCAGAAATATTGTCCCTGTGCTTGCTGTCTCGAAAAGCCCCTTCCTGTTGGTGTTGGCGCCAGTGAAAGCGCCCTTTACATAGCCGAAGAGCTCCGATTCGAGAAGTGTCTCGGGCATCGCGGCGCAGTTCACAACGACGAAGGGACCGTCATGCCTGGGGCTGGACATGTGCAGCGCTTTTGCAACCAGTTCCTTTCCGGTCCCGCTGTCACCAAGCACCAGCACCGTGCTGTTCGTCTTCGCAACCTTCTCAATCAGCCGGTAGACCTTCAGCATCGGCTCGCTGTCGCCGACAAGGATGTTGAAATGATAGTTTGCGGTCAGAGTTGTCTTGAGAACTTCATTCTCCGCCAGCGCCATCTCGTATGAGAGCGCCCTCTGTATCGTTATCAGGAGCTCGTCGAAGTTGAATGGCTTTATGACATAGTCGAATGCGCCGTTCTTCATGGCGGCGACTGCCGGTTCCACATCGGAATATGCGGTTATCACGATCACTGCCATGTGCGACTGAAGCTCGCGTCCGCGCTGGAGGAGAGTAATCCCATCGATGCCGGGCAACCTGACATCTGTTATCATCATGTCGAAGACCTCCTCCTTGAGTTCCGCGAGGGCTTCATTGCCGTCAAGGCATGTGGAGACGGTATGACCGGCCTTCCCGAGAAGCTTCTTCAGCACCTCGATGATGGTCAGTTCATCATCCACTACAAGTATCTTCGCCATGTCTGATCCGTCCCAGTTTTATTTCAAGCGGACATGTTCCGCATGCTCAGTTGGAAATATTCTTCAGGAGGAGCCTCTCCTCCCATGTCAGCATCCTGCTGTTCTCATCAAGCACCTTGAATATGGCTGCAACCTTCGGTCCGTCCTTCTTGTGCGCAAGCATTCCGAGAATCCCGCACCAGTACGCAGAGACCGGCCTGTTCTCGGATATGAATTTCGCCACCAGGTCCGCCGGCTTGTCGGACAATATCACTGCGACGGTCTGCTTGTCGGAGTCGGACGCTATGCCTGATGATTCGAGGAGGAACTTTAGCTTTTTCGATGTCTCCTGGGGTGTCGCCTTCCCCGCAGCAAGCTCCAGCCCCTGCTTCAGCATGCAGAGTTTTGGATAGAAAAGTATCGAGCAGAACCTGCTATCGCCCAGAAGGTCGCTGACCAGCTTAAGCATCCCCTCGTGCGAACGGGCACGGGCGATCTTCAGTAATCCTATGCTCCTCCACAGTTCGCCGGAGACCACGTTGCCGGAGACCTTCGCATCAAGGAAAGGATATAGCTCCTTCTCGGAACTGAATCCGGGACCGGCGGTAAATGCCCTCGCCACTGACGCGCAGAGGATCCTCGCAGAGATGTCAGGGGCCACGCATTTTGCGGCCTGCAGGAACTGTATCCTCTTCGGATCGAGGTTCCTCTCCTCATCCAATATCCATGTCCCCATCCTGCACCAGTTGAAGTCGTTGGCAGATTCCTGGAACTGCTTGAACTGGTCAGAATATTTCTTGATAAGTTGCTGTACCTCCTCCTTGGAGTCCCCCTTCTGCAGTGATGCGAGAATGTGCAGCAGGGCGATCCTGAGTTCGCGGTCAGGCCTCTGCATGTTGTAATGGTAGGCGGCGGCAATGTCGCAGGCGTTCACTGGAATGTGCAGCATCAGTGCATATTCAATTGCGAGGGTCGCTGAAAGCGCATCCATCGGCCCCATAGGATTCTGCTTGAAATATTCGCACATTGCCTGAAGTCCCGACAGGGCCGACGACTGCGATCCCCAGTCGTTGTAGTTCATGTATACGAGTCCCTGTGCAAAAATGAACGATGGCGACCAGTATGCCATGTTCCCCCTTGGAGTGACAAGCTTGTCTATTCCGATGTTCCTGCCGGAATTCGATATCTGGTAAGCCTGCGGCCAGCATCCTATGTCTATGAAGCTGCCTATCTCCATCGATGCAAGTATCCTGTCCTGCTGTATCTTTCCGCTCTTCCTGCAGACTTGTTCGTAGATCCATGCCTCGCCTGGCGTCTCAACCTCCCAGTAGTAGAACGGAATCCTGTTGTCTGCGATCTCCTTTATCTGGCTTGCAGACGTGAGCGCCGAAAGACACTGTGCCTGCATTGACTGTATCTGATCCTTTATCGACTGCTTGAGGTTCTTCATGTTTCCGCATCTGGCATAGGCTGTCATGATCTTCGACAGGGCGCCTTGATAGTTGCCGGCCTTGATATCCTTGGATGCCAGATCCAGGAACAGAAGTGCCTGCAGGTCGGGCAGGAAAGATTGCAGCTGGAGCAACTGCCGCACAATCTCCTCGGCGTATCTCTTGAAGAATTCTGTGTTCTTGCAGCTGTTAGAGATGTCGATCAGGTACTGCGAGGCTTCCTGCGCCTTGCCATCCTTCATGAGGTCCGTGAATTCCTTCCAGAGGTCGATTGCCCTCCGTTCCTCCGGAGCCTTCTGGAAGTCATCCGCTATGGATTCCCAGTTCTTCTTCTCCGGGGCGGTATATGTCGTGCCAGAGGCCTTGAGCAGATCGTGGAACTGCTGTGACAGTCCGTTGAGCAGGTAGAATGTCAGTATTGCGGAATAGTCAACCTTCAGGAGCTTGACACCTGAATCGGCATTTAGCAGGCGTTGGTTCAGGTTCAGGACGATCATCTCGTTCGTAAACTGGCCCCATGGAATTGTCTTGCCCATCTTCACCTTGCCGTCGAGCGTGATCAGCCTGAAGGTCTTGTCAGCTATGCGGTCCACTTCATAGCCGGACAGCTCCTTCGCAATTCCTGGAAGCGGCTTGCCCTTCAACGCAGCCTCGTTCTTCTCGAAAATCCCATAAAGTCCGGGTTCACCCGGAACCACTATGTTCTTGATGAATTGAACCTTCGTGAGAAGCTGTTCCGGAATTACCCGTTTCTTGTTTGATTCGAGCCAGTTGTCGAGTAGCTCCTTGAGGTAGGTTGCCTCCTTCTTCTTCTGGTAGTACGCCTCGAACTCGCTGAGAGAATAGTAATACCCGTCTATGACCTGGTTTGAGGAAAGTTTCTCCTGTCTTACCCTCTCCTCCTCGGCCAGGCGTTTCTTCTCCTGTTCGAGTCGCTCCTGCTCCTTGCGTGCCTCCTCCTCCCGCTGCTTCCTCTCCTCTTCCAGTCTCATCTTGATCAGGATGTCGGAGATCTTGAGGAATCCCTGGTTCAGGGCATCCTTGCTTTCCTTTATCAGCTGGATATCCTTGTTCTTCGTCACGAAATCAAGAACTGTTTCGATCCTCTTGTTGGTCTCCTCGAGCTTCTGCTTCGGCTCCTTGGTGAAGTCGGTGGTCGAGATGATCTTCAGCAGCGACTCAACTTCCACCTGTGTGTCGGCTATCTTCTTCTCAAGGGCCTTTTTTGCCTCCTGCTGGCTCACTATCTTCTGCTGTAGGTCCTTCAGGAGCTTGTCAGCTTCCGGCGGAATCTTCGTGGGATATCTCTTGACATAATTCTGTATCAGGCTGATCCCGGTCTCGGGATCCACGCGTGGGATGTCGTTCTTTACGATCTTCTGCCATTCTGCGACGGCTGTGTCGACAGGAGGCTGCTGGACCTGTGTCGTCGGAGTCTGTCCGGTTCCCGTTCCCTTCTTTTTCTTGTTCTCGAGATACAGGAAGATACCCGCTGCCATGATCGCAAGAACAATGACGAGTGCAACCAGGGCACCTACGACCTTCGCGAGCGGATCCTGCTGGGTCGCTTCTTCTGGAGGATGCTGTGGTGAAAGGGGCTTCCCGGGATGGACGGCTCCTTTGTGGAATATTTTTCTTTCGACATCGTGTATCTTCTCCAGGGACTTGCAGACCTCTTT
This sequence comes from uncultured Victivallis sp., assembly GCA_964600895.1. Taxonomy (GTDB): domain Bacteria; phylum Verrucomicrobiota; class Lentisphaeria; order Victivallales; family GWF2-50-93; genus GWF2-50-93. The sequence continues at coordinate 3,479 of CAZRKP010000077.1, read as the reverse complement.
CCAGGACGCCGGCCTGTTCTCCGGATTCTTGGCGAGCATGTGGTCGACGATGTTCGATATGAGAGGGTTCATCTCCTTGTTGTGGGTGGTAAGCGGAGCAGGCTTCTCATTAAGGTGCCTCTTCATCACCTTCTCGGCATCATCTCCTGTGAATGGTGGTACGCCAGCAATCATGTGGTAAAGTGTTGCACCAAATGAATACATGTCCGAACGGCAGTCGATCCTATGGACATCCCCCGCTATTACCTCAGGTGGAGCATAGAGAGGAGTCGCCATGATCCCGCCTTCCTTGAAGGCCTTCTCGTCATGCAGGGATTTTGCAAGACCCAGGTCTGCGAGCTTCGCACCACCGCTGCTGTTGAGGATTATGTTCTCGGGCTTTATGTCACCGTGGCAGAGCTTCTGCCGCTCCCATGCATATTCGAGCGCGGATGCTATCTTTACCGAAATGTCTATCGCGTCCTTTGCTGGAAGTGTCCCCTCCCTGGTTATCCTCGTGTCAAGGGTCTCGCCCTCTATGAGCTCCATCGCGAAATAGTATATGCCGTCAAGAGTGCTACCGGCGTCATAGACCTGGACTATGTTTGAATGGCTCAGGCTTGCCGCGGCCCTCGCCTCCTTGAAGAAGCGTTCTATGAATTCGGTATCCCTGGATAACTCGTCCGACAGGACCTTGAGCGCGACATATCGTTCAAGGTTGAGCTGCTTGGCCTTGTAGACAACCGCCATGCCCCCCTGCCCGAGCTTGCTCTCAATGAGGAAACCGTTGATGACCGTTCCAGGATTGAGCTGGCTGACGGATGGGACTATGATAGGGTTCCCACAGACAGTACATGTCTGCTTGCCTGTCGATGGATTGACAGTGAACTCAACCTGTTTCTTGCACGTATTGCAGTATCCTATCATTTTATATAAAGGGTCTCCGATAAATCATGTAAAAACCATATGAAAAAAATTAAACGATAATTTATACGCTTTTCTGCCAAAATCAAAATAATCGCCAAAACTAAACACGAACTCGGTTTCATACGAAGTTTCAGGTGCTAAATGGGCCAATTTCAAAAGCAGTCAGAATTCTGCAGTCAGGATTCGGGATAAAACCGAATTTGAGTTCAAAATAAATTCCGGCTCCAGTATTCCAAATAGTGACATCTTACTGATATTCACTGATAACAACCTTCTCAGCCCTTATTGGGCAAGGACTGGAAATCCGGAACGGGCTTCTCAAATTTTATGATAACGAACTTCCTTTTCTTGTAATTTATCTCAGCTACCATCCTGGGATCCCTGCCGGCTATATGGTAGTCTCTGGCACGCCTTCCGAAGGATTCCTTATCGAACAATACGTAACTTCCTCCATCACGTGGCAGTTCGTCATCGGTAAAGATATATTTCACCGGAGGCCTTATGTAGTAAAGGAACGGCTCATAATATTGTATCCCGAAATCGAAGAGATACAGGGGGACGCCGAGAGGCACGCTCCTGTTCACAAGGGTTCCTACAGGTCGCTTAACATCAAACTGCCTTGCTATCGGAAGTATGAACATGGAAAACTGCAGGATGACCACAAGTGCAAGGAATGCTACTGCTGCAGAAAGCGTGACGCTGTCCACAAGGAATGACCTTTTCATGAAAATGAAAATGATGAATCCGAGAGTGAACAGCGCCGTCATTATCATTGGAATGGAACTTATATGCTCCAATGCCTGCCTCGGTAATATCCCGAAATATCCGTAAACCGTCTCGATATGCCTCATGCCCACCAGGAATATGCCAAGTGAAAGAGAGACTGCCGAGACCAGCGCAAGTCCCAAAATGATGTTGCGCCATATAGATGCAATCCTGCCCCCGATTGAAATATATGATATCACCAATCCTGCGATCATCGCAGAGAGCGAGATCAGCGGAACATAATATCTTGCCCTGGTGCCCGGGAGCATACTGACAAGCACGAATCCGAGGATGAATGCAGGTATCAGTGCGAGGAGATATATCCTTAATCCCTCAGGGACAGCCTCCAGTCGCTTCCGCTTCCTGAAAATAGGTATGAAAAGAAGCCATGGCAGAGTATATGTCGCTGCTTGGAATATGTTGACGATCCAGCCGCGTATGTCAACTTTGTCCATTCCAGTGATAGTGTCCATTACATCGGAAATCCATTCACTGCTCATCTTGGTGTCCTGTCCCGGAGGTGGAGAAGCAAGCTTCTGTATCGTTGGTTTCGCGAGGAACGCAGTCACCGCCCATATGCAGAATACCGCGATCATTACGGCCAGTCCGGCAAAATGATGCCTTGAACGCAGTTCGGAAAGCTTCTTCTCATGCTTCAGGAAAAATATTATGGTGCAGTAGAAGAAGACCAGGATCAGTGGTCCTTTCAGCAGAAGCCCGAAACCCAGTATCACTCCCGGCACCGTCCAAAGAAGCCACTTCGAGGAGTTTAACGACCTGAAATTGAACCAGCATAATATCGCCATCCCTGTGACCGCCGCATATGGCGCATCGATTTCTATCATCCTCCCCTTGTCGAGTATCCCGAACGAGGTCAGGAAAGCTACCGCCGATATGAACTTTGCTTCCAGGCTCAGCCATCCGGATGGCATCAGGACTATCAGCATGACAAAGCAAAGTACCGACAACGCCGATGGAAGACGCGACGCGAATTCATCCTTCTTGCCGGTCAAGGCATATGATGTCGCTATCATCCAGTTTATGAGTGGAGGCTTCTTGTAGTATTTCTCTCCGGCAAGCTCGGGAGTTATCCAGTTGCCTGTCTCGATCATGGTCAACGCTGGCAGGGTCCTCTTGGGTTCGTTGCCCTGCATCTCGCGCATGCCGAGTCCGGGCAGATAGATCCCGGCCCACAATAGGAATATGATAACGGCCGCCGCATGCTTACCGACATTATATCCAAAAATCTTCAATGCTCTTTAGGATCCTTTCGACAATCTGTGAAGCCCCCTAAGTTAACAGGAATAGGAATTTGTTCAACAAGTGGTCCGAATATTCCTACAAAACTTTCTCAGCCGCGGCTATGACCGTCTCGATCGTCTTAACCCTGGCGAAGAGCTTGCAGTTGGATTCGACAACCGTCCAAGGCGCATGCTTCGTGCTTGTCCTGGCGATCATCTCCTCCACGGCCGGATAATACCTCTCCCATTTCTTCCTGTTGCGCCAGTCCTCATCCGTGATCTTCCACTGCTTCCAGGGAACCTTCTCCCTTTCATTGAAACGCCTGAGCTGTTCGCACTTGTCGATCTGCAGCCAGAACTTCACAACCACGGCTCCGAATTCATGGAACAGCCTTTCCATCTCGTTTATCTCGCCGTATGCTCGTTCAGCCTCCGAGGGCGAACAGAACCCTTCCACCTTCTCGACAAGCACGCGTCCATACCAGGTCCTGTCGAATATCGCAATGTGTCCGGCCTTCGGGAACCGGTTCCAGAACCTCCAGAGGTAATGGTGCTTCTTCTCCTCGT
>CAZRKP010000076.1:0-15088 GCA_964600895.1 uncultured Victivallis sp. | reverse complement strand
GGCCCTGTTAAGTGCAGGTAGCAACATGGCGGCAAGGATGGCAATGATTGCAATCACAACCAATAATTCAATAAGCGTAAATTTATTTTTCATAAAGAATCTCTTCAATATCATGTTATCCAATTAACATATAAACTATATAACATGAATTGGATTTTGTCAAGTGTGTTTTGCAACTTTTCAGTTAACTCCAAATAGTCAGTAAAAAGTTACTTGAACATGAGAGAAATAGCAATATTGGACATTTGATTGATTTTCAATCAGCCCAAACTGAGATTTGCCATCGGATGCTCGATCTCTCGTCCCTGTCTCCCCAATACTTGCAGCAAGAACTCCTAAGGAGATAATAAGGTTTCCCTGACGAAGAATCAACTTGAGTCAAGGGAATCGTAGCTGTTTGGATTAACGGTTGCCAAATTTCATCGTTCCCCAGGTGTGCGGCAGGAGCTCGGAGCTTCCCGGACGATCGACGACTTTACCTTCGCTGAGTCCGGCCCAGTGGGCTGCGCGTTCTCGCTGGTCGCCTGCGGAATTCGCAATTCCGACAGAGGTATCGAATCCGATCGTTCTGCCGGTAACATCTTTCAATCCGAGACTTGCAAGAGGAACAGAGAGCTCAACAATGTATTCTATTTTCCCGCTCTTATCCTTCTTGGGATTAACCTTGTACGCCATCTGCAGGCCGGGAACCTCGCATATCTGATCTAACTTGATCGTTGCTGCCGGTGAAGAAATCGTCCGCGGATTTGTCCCGCCTGACTTCTTCTGCCAGAATCCCTGGTTGAAGTTGGACTCGCCAGTGGTTCCGTTACTTACTCGTGCAAGAATGACTCGCAGGTCCCCGTCTTTCACTTCACGGCGCTGGGGTTTCGACCAGTCGGGAGCAACGTAGAAATCAACATATGCTCCGCTTACGAATGGCGCATATGGCAGTTCACTTCCGCTGTTTGCAGGCCCAGTGGTACTCCATACCATGTAAGCAAGATAGAGATTCTTGTCATCATACATAGCTCTGACGTTAGCCAAACCTTGCCCGTCCATCAGTACCAGCATGGGTATGTTCTTGGAGCCGTTGTAGCCGAACCACCCTTCACGTCCGTCAAGGTTTCCATCTACCTTGACCTCAATTGCACCCGGCGCCTTACCTGGAGCGGGTAGGACTGTGATTGTCGGTTTTTCCGTAGGAGGTACGCCATCCGGATCCCAAGGCTGTACATTTTTCGCCTGATCTGGAGAAAGAGTCACAGACGTACTTGCCAGACGTTGCACCTCTGGAAGCTTGACTTCATGTATGCGACTCTCGCAGCCGGCGCCAATGTGGTAAATTTTTCCCGACTGAGGATGCTTGAAGACGAATGTGGACTGGATCTCGCCATATTGTTCCTGATCGATTGGAATGTCAGTTTCACCGGCACACTGTTCCTTGAAGATGTGTCCGAGGAAAAGTCCATCGCTGTGCCAAAGCCATACCGGTCCGATAGTGTCGGGGAGAAACAGAACATCTCCGCCTTTTCCAGAAAGTGCGACCGGATGATACATCTGTCCGGGCTCTGCCACTCCTGGGGCGCGGCGTCCGACCGCCCAGATAACTTCGCCCGTGTTCTTGTCGAACTTCACGAGCTTTGTGCGCCAGTTGCGGCTGGCCCACCAGCCTGAACCGTCGATGCCAGGAAGCTCGATCTTCGTCTTTGCTTCAGGATGTGCCAATGCATAAAGGCCGTCGTCAGCTTGGAGCGGTATCGGCATACCGATATGCCTGACCTCCTTGGTGCCGTCCCCACCTGTGAAATCAGGCATTGAGGCAGGTTTTTTCTGGACCATAGACCAGTCATACACGGGAATCCCTCCGGGAAGGATTTCCTTTGGGGAAAGGATATAGTCGTAGCGCGTCTTGATGTCTTTTGTGAGCATCTGTAGATGGACGTTCAGCTCGGGATCGATCTGACCGACAGCCACACGGATGCATCCTTCAAGCGCGGGAATGTCCTTCACATGGGTTATCTCGTCGGCAGACATCTTACCGTCGCCGTTGCGGTCAGCCCAGGTCATCCACTGGTTCGGGCCCTGGTCGTAACTCCCTTCATACTTGCCATCGTCGCGTTTTATGACATGGTGATATCCGACAATCGCCACCGGTTTCGGCTTGTGATCTGCAGAGTACTGGTAGATCACTCCGTCATCATTTCCGCTTTCGTTCATGAAATAGTTCTTGCCGCCATGGGAAACGAAGTCGCGGCCCGAGTAATGGAAGATCGGCCATGGTGATTTGCCGCCGCGTGGTTTTTCCAGAGGATTTCCCCCATGTCCCCATCCGAGATAGATGTCGGTGCATGCGAACATATCGTCCCATGTATTGTCATAGAACCAGCCTGGACGCCAGGTCTTCTTGTTCCAATCAAGCTCATATGCCTTGATACTCGGTTCATCCGCAAACGCGCAGTTTGTAACAAGAAGCTCGTTTGGATTTGCCGGATTTATCTTCGGTGCATGCAGATCAAGCTTGAACGTGAACCATTCCTGCTTGAGTTTTCCATCAAGCGACCAGCGTGATGTCCGTGGGAATCCGGTGTTCACATCCTGAACCCAGAGCGAATCATCCTTAGGCCCAAGGGTCATTGCCATGATATTTCCGAAACCGTTGGAATCATATCTGCCGGTCTTTGCCGAACCGCTAGCCTTGCCGATCTTTGATATCAGTTTTCCATCGGCGCTGAAAAAGGCAATCTGTCCTTTTGCACCGCTTGAATAGAAGTTCCCTTTTGAATCAACTGCAAGTGCTTTGGGATCAGTCAGCACTCCATCATTGACAAGTGTCTTTTCAACTTCACCGGTCAGCTTGAGACGGAGGATCTTGTTTCCGCTCTGGAGGATGAGCCCGCCGTTTGATACTTTGACATCTCGAGGGGAGGAAATTGTCACCTGCTTGCGGATCTTTCCAGTTGCCCGATCAATTATGAAAAGTGCATCATCTGCAGTGATCGTAGCAAAGACGGTATCGGCGTTCAGGGCCATCCCATCGATAGATGCCGTGAAACGCCCGTGCCAGCGTGTATCACCACCTTCCTCGTGGGGTTTTGTCGGCAGTGCGACCAGGATCTTGCCGCGAGGCTTGCCAAATTCGTAGACGGCGATTTCCACCTGTTTCTTTCCGGCGTTCATAATACCGAGATAGAAATTCTGATCATCCATGGCCCCGGCAAGACGCGTGTCCCATGGATAGAACGAGAAATAGCGCATCTTGATATTGCCCTCGGAATCCATTTGCTGGATGCCGGTGATCTGGTTGTCTTCGACGCAGCCCCATACCATCATTACGCTGTCGGAGTTGGAGCATATTGCCGCGGGAGCACCAAGATTACCGCCCCAGTCGCCCTTGCCGTCAGGTGTGCGATATGGAGGATTTCCGCTTTTGCCTACCGTCATCACGTATTCAAGCTTTACTTTGTCCTTGAAGAAGATCGACTTTGTCGAATACTTTCCAGCAGGCTGCGGAACCCCGAGATCGCTTGTACCATCCCAGACGACGGAACCGTTTCCAGCCTTCACCGGCTTTGCATAAAGCAGGCTCCGGACCAGCTGTCCCTTGTCGTTGAACAATGCCAGGCTCAGGAATCCGTCGGAAGGCGCTGAATAGGGAACTGCGATCGAGATTTCCTTTGGCAAAGCGGTGCTTTTCGGAGCATCCTCTGCCATGGCCAGTGATAAAAGGATGATGGATGCAAACAAAAAGAGTGACAACTTCTTGTTCATAGATTTTCCTTTATATTATTGTCTTTATCATTTACGAATTGCGAAATTCGCACATGGAGTGCTGAAGCTCGCTTCAGCCTTGTTCCCTGCGAAGCTAGCTTCGCAGGATAAAAGCGGTAACAAGTTACCGCACTCCAAGGAGCGTTGCCACGCTCGCAAATCAAATCCACTGGGCTTGCCCAGTTATTTCTGGAAGACAATATCTCCCCAATTCTTCGGAACCATCTTGAGCTCATACACCACGTCGTTGACAAGCCCCGTCTCCTGGTTGCTCCAGTAGGTGCGCAAGCTGGTACGCGAATCGACATTTCCATGTGTTACGCCGATATCGCCATGGTACTTTACGCCAGGAACAGGTGTGAATCCCAAGGTTGACCAAGGTATGGATGCTTCAACGACATAACCTTTCTTGTCCGGACGGACATTCGCATGAATCTGCGCATCTGCCAGGACATCTACGAATTCCATTTCATATTTCGCAACGATGCCTGAGCTGAACGACTTCGGCTTCTTTACAGTGGAAAACTGCCTGTAGAGCACAGCTGTCGGCTTGCCCTGGTAGTTCCCAATTGATATGCGGAAATCGCCGGCAACTGCCTCTCCACGCTTGGAGCTGGCCTTTGGATCCGAACCGAACTGGAAGTCCACCGTGTCTCCGGAGACATACATCTGGGTAGGTTCTGTCGCACCGTTCACCCAGGGAGTATTATCCTTTACATCCCAACCGAGATAAAGATTCTTCTCGTCCCATGCGACAACCGCACGCACGGTCGAATCTTCATTCTTCTGGAAATTGACCTGCTGCACGCCGGAGAAATCCTTGCCAAGGTTTCCTGTCAGAGTTGGTGAAAGCTTCTTGACCTCGATCTGCCTGGTTCCAATGGCGACCTGCATCTGTGCCTCCTGCTGAGCCTTCGCCAACGGGATATCCTCGGGCTTGATCTCGATCTTGCCGCTCCCGATCCTGGCGACCTTTTCGAAGCCAGTGATGAGCAGGTTCCAATATGAATGGGCACCAGCCTCACCATAGACCTTTCCGTCAGCTCCTTGGGTCAGCGAACCTCCAAAATCTTCTCCGCCAGCTCCACAGGGGCATTCTGACATGTCTGCGCCGGGAACAGCCTTTTCAGGGAAATGGACCTTGAGCGGATCACCCTGGAACAGGTGTGAGAGGAAATAACCTTCCTCGCTCAGGAGATACCATTCACCGCAGTTGCTGTTGATCGCCCAGACAGTCCCGGTTTCAGATGTCTTGAATGTGCCGATGATTCCGAATGCACCCCTCATCAGTCCTGGAATCGGTGGAGGTGCCGCGTGTGATCCATGCACATTTGCGAAAGTGTTGGGATAGGACCAGAGAACCTTGTTTGCCGTCAAGTCATGGCAGACAAAGTCTTCACCGCAAGTCAGCAGGAGGCGATTGTCTTTAGATGGCAGCATGCCGAATCCCTTGTTCTGCAGATCTTTGTCCCAGATGTTTGGAAGTTCCTGCATGTGATCCAGATCCCAGCGAGGTGCATTGCATGCAGTAAAGCCGTTGGGATTGATTCGATAGACTTTCGCGAACTCCTTCTGATTGAGCTTCACTGCACGCGAATCCATCTTCAGGGCGGTACCGGCCTGCCATTTCACGCCTCCTTCGTCAAGGACACCGCCATAGACCGTCATGTCAGCGGGATTCATGTTCATTGACCAGTGGTTTGCCCCAGCGAGCATCAGTGTGTAAGGAAGCTTATTTATTTCGTTCGCATCCTGTTTGCCGTCGCCGTTGACGTCAGACCATATCGTCGTCGTCTGGTCCGCATTGTTTATTCTCCACTCCGAACGGAGTGCATATTCACCTTCGCCAAGACGCTCAAAGACGCGCAGTCCTGCAGGACCGTGATCAATTCCAAAGTTCGTGACAACCGTCACATATAGTTTCTCATTTGAAGCCGGACAGAATGCCGCAAATCCATGGGTGCTTCTTTCGAAAACTCCGACGCAGGTTGAACGTCCTGTCTCCGGATTTAATTTCCATTCGCAGCCGACGCCGACCATGACGTTCGGATCAAGCGGATTTATCGCTCCACCTGATGCTCCATAGTGAGTAGGGCCGAAAAGTTCCTTGACAAGCTTGCCATCTGCAAGATTCCATATGCTGATCCTCTTCGGGAAGAAATCATTTTCTGTAACCCAGAGACGCTTGTTCGCCTGATCGATGACAACCGAGAAAGGATTGCGCATTCCGTCCTCCTGCCACTTGCCGACAAGCTGGCGTCCTCCTTTCTTTCCAATGGTTCCTGCCAACTTCCCATCCTTCCCGAAGATCTTCACCTGCTGTTCATCTCCGGCAACTGTCACGTAGCATCTGCCTTCGGAATCAAAGGTGAAGTTGGTAGCGTCTTTCAAGTCCGTGAGGAGTGGTTTCACTTCCCCGGAGTCAGGATTGACGGTCATTATGGCTGTTCCATCAGATACGAATGCGATAAGTCCGTCATTCATGACGTGGAGCGCCTGAGGATACTTTGCATCAACAGTCTTCTGGAGTTTGCCGGTTGCTCCATCGCAGATGGCGATGAAGTTGGTTTTTCGCTCAAGGATGCAAGGCGCAAAGGCCTTTTCAATGGCTTTGCGGTTTGCCTCGGTACGAGCGGTAGGATTCATCTTGTCTGAACCGGGAACAAGATCTGTCGACTTGAGAAGCTCATTCAATTCCCTCATCACTTCGCGGTCGAAACGGGGACCGCCGGCCCATGTCCTGAAAGCTTCCTCCTGCTTCTGCTTGTCTGCCAGGAAGTCCTTGAGCCTCTGCGTGGTCCTGGGATCAACCTCCGAGAAAATTCTTTTCCCCAGCGCATCATCGGAGGTCAGTTTCTTCACCAGTTCCTTCCAGTCGCTTATGTCGGTGATATAAAGTGTCTGATCGGAGAATGACAGATATAGTTTTCCATTTTTAGCATCGAGACCGTTTGCACGGGCTGGCCAAAGTTTCTTGTCGGCCTTTTCCGCCCAGAGATCATTGACCGTGAAGGAGGCGCTTGTGCGGCCTTCCCAGTTGTCATAGACACCATCCTTCGAGCGGAGACGCGTGATCCTGCGGCAGCTGCCGTCTTCATTTCCGAGGCTGAACAAGGTTTTGCCGTCGACGGCAAGAAACTCAGCGCTGTCGATGCCAGTTCCGACACGCCAAATCATGTTGCCTTCAGAATCGCAGCCCAGGATCGGTCTGCCACCCTCGGCATAGCTCCAGCCCAGATAGAATGTTTTTCCATCGGTGACAACGGAATCCGGCTGGCCATGGTCTCCACCCCAGTCGGTCGTCGGGCCATTGTTCCAGGGATGGCTACCGGCAACAGCCGCCCATCCGCGGAAGGATACTTTGAAGGCGGGATGTATGATCGCCTCCCAGGTATATGAGCCGACATCAACTATTTCGGTCGGCGTCTTGAAGCGGGGATTCCTGAGTCCGTCCCATTTCACTTCCTGCTTCCCCTTTTCGTAATAGGTTTCGTTCAGGAGTTCGCGGACGACTTCGCCCTTGGAATTCTTGATTATCATGGATACATATCCTTCGGAAGGAACATCGAAGGTGATCGGCTTGAAGCCGGGCAGTTCCTTCTTCTGGATCAATCCTTTCCAATCTGAGACGATATATCCATTTTCAACTCTCGCAGGGAACTCCCTCTCGTCGGAAAGCCTGATGTTCGGCATCTGCATCTTGCCGGATTTCTCCAGCACTGCTTCACCCCAGGCATCATATGCGCGGAACGTGAAGACACGGTCAGGAACAATTCCAGCACGGAAGATATCCTTGGTCGTAAGGCGTCCACCGGGACCTGCCGTATAATTCGGTTCGATCGCCATGCGCATTGTATCACCGGCAACGAAAGGCTGGCCGTTAGGTGTGAGCAGCTTCCACGGTATCGAAATTTCCTGTGTATAACCTTTTCCGTCCGGATCGATCACGAAGGCCTGCTTTGCGCCTTCCTTGAAAGCGTCGTCGATGGTGAGCCCCTTGAAGTCACGGGCATACTGTGCACTAAGGACGTTTATTTCATCTCGGTCCCTCCAGCACATCCAGTGGGAGACCTTCTCTTCCGGGGTCTTGTAGCCGGTTATGAAGCGCACCTGCAGACAGTCTCCTGAAAATCCATGTCCACCCTTGCTTGACTGGTCGTTGTTGAGAGGGGTCTGATCCTTGATCCTGGCGAGCAAATAGAGGTTTTCCTTGTCGTACATGGCAAAGAAGCTGACGGAGAACTCATTCCTGAACCGTTCGACATCGTCGCATGCGAAGAGTCCACCGCTGAGATCCCAGTCATCGAACTTGCCGTCGACGTTCACCGGGCCCGAAGCCGGAAGTATATGCAGGACATTGTTCTCGGTCTGCGTGGCGGAAAGGGGGAGCGCCTGGATGGTCAGGAGGAAAATGACAGCGAGGATTAGTCGTCCGGCAGATTTGTTTCTCATGGCGGGAAACTCCTATATTATTATTGTGTGATGTTGCTTGAAATATGATATCGTATATATTATAATTAACAATAACAAAATAACAGGCTAAGATAATCTTGTCAAGCTTTCATATAAAGATAAGCTTCGGAATCCGGATTAGGATTGCAGTTTTATGAGGGGAATGCTAACTTTTTATATGATATGCTTGAGACTATTTTCAAAGGAAGGAACATGAGCAGGAAAATAAAGATAGGGCTTTACGGGATGAACGGGCACCAGATACACAAACATCTCGTGAAACACCCCCTCGCGGAATTAAATGCGGTTGCCGGTTTTGATGAAAAGGCACTTTCAGGCTTGGACGGAAAATTTAATAAATATTCCTCTCTTGACGAACTGATTTCCGACAAGGAAATAGATCTCATTTCCCTCTGCTCGCCTAGGCGTTGCGAGCAGGCTGAACACGCGATCCGCTGCATGAGGGCCGGAAAACATGTCTACGCTGAAAAGCCTTGCGCCATGACGGAGAAGGATCTGGATAGGATCATCAGGACTTCAAAATCTACGGGCAAGGTATTCCATGAGATGGCCGGCACCGCATTCGAACAGCCTTATCTCACAATGAGGGAGATTGTACAGTCCGGAAAACTGGGTACGGTCGTCCAGGTACTTGCCCAGAAGTCATATCCATTCTTCGATACGCGTCCGCAGGATGAGGACATTGACGGCGGACTGATGCTGCAGGTCGGAATACACGCGATGCGTTTCATCGAGCATGCCGCATGTGCGAAGATCGCAGACATCAAGGTCGAACAGACTAAGCTCGGGAATCCCAGGAAAGGAGATCTCCGCATTGCTGTATCGTATCTGATAAAGCTTGAGAACGGCGGGGTCGCATCAGCAATCGCTAACTACCTGAATCCCCGATCGTTCCCGTCATGGGGCAATGAGACATTGAGGATCTTTGGAACTGAAGGGTTTGTCGAGGCTGTCGATGGCGGGACGAAGACCCGTCTCGTATTGAAGAAAAAGGATTTAGGTCCTCTCAGGATCAAGACAAAATCTCAAAACTACTTCGACATGTTTGTATCTTCTCTACTTGGAAAGTCCAGGATGCCGCTCAGCCTCGAAGACGAACTTCATCCTCTGAGGATGATGCTGAAAGCCCGCAAATAACTCTCTCACCACGAAGAATACCGAAGGACACGAAGCGGATGCGAGACTTAAGGCTTATACGGCGGGGTCACGCAGGGGACCTGGCCGTTATCGCTGCGGACAGCGGTCTTATACGGATGGCATTCGAGTTTCTTCAGTCCAGGTACCGACTGCGGCCCACATCCGCACACATAGTCTGTGGCGGTCATGCCCATCTTCTTCGCGAACTGCGACCACATCTGCCAGCTTTCCGTCGACAGTGAAACCGGAATGCTCTTGTCATGCTTACGGATCTCGGAAAGATAATGGGCGTAGATCTCGGTACGGACATCATCGGGGAAGGGCTGAGTCTTCGGATTCTCCGCCTTGCCGCGGTTCTCCTCCGCCTTTCTGAGGAAATCAGGATCGAGCAGATCGAGTACCGGAGAGAGACGCTTCTTCATCTCATCCACGTCCATCCACATGAAACAGCAGATGCTGATCACGTCGGGATGCGTTTTCGCGAATGCCAGTTCAATCGTCTTCGAGGCTTCCTGACGCCAGTTCCTGACCGGGATGATGGGCTTGAACTTGTAACGTATCTTGTATCCGGCTTCTTCTGCAATACGTGCGGCTTCGATTCTTTCCTCCGTGGTGCCGGCATTCGGTTCGATCCTGGTGCTCTGGGTTGGCCCACTGAGGCTCCAGACGATAATTGTATTGCCATTATGCTTGAGATTCCTGAGCCAGTCAGTGTTCCAAGTCTTGGTATGGATTATAAGATACCTGTCCTTGAGTGTGCCAAAGAACTCGATGAGTTCCCCGAGACAACCGAGTTCGGGTTCGAGTCCGGGCGGATCTGCATCGTCGTCTAGAAGGTAGGTCTTCTGCCAGGGATGGAGGTCCATGAGCTTTTTGAGATGGATGCAGTATTCATCGACGTTCACCATTGCAACAAGAAGTCCTCCGAGCCCGCAGTACATGCAGCGGTGGAGGCAGCCTGCCTGGAGATGGATTCGCCAGCATGGTCGGCAGACCTTGTGCAGGCGGGATGGATCATCCTCAAGGTTGTAGTTGGACCAGTTGAACGCATTGAGACCTAGCAATTCACCTTTCACGTCGATATCGGCGTCCTTGAGCTGTTTGATCCGTGCTCTTGCGGTCTTCTCATCATTGAAACGGAAGGTGTTGAAGAGAAGGATCGGATCCTTCACTTCCGGCAAGGTGCCCATGGGCACTCTATTCTTGAGTAGTTGCCTGTCCCGTATCAAGGTAGGCAGCTGATCATCGGTGTATGTTTCGATCGGACACGGCTTAGCGAGTGATTTCACGAGCCGTTCGACATTGGCACGGTATTTTGCATTCTTCATTACGCTCTCATGTGCGAAAACCGCAGGCGGAGACATCTTGTACATAAATTCCTCCTTATTGATAACCTATTGATAGCTGGATGACTGGATGACTGGATGACTGGATGACTGGATGACTGGATGGGTGCGTGACAAAGATAAAAGCAACGAATGTTTCTGGGAGGGGAATGTAAAATGAGGTTTGCAGTTTTGCATAAAAAGAAGTTCCTCTTAAGATTTTCTTTGAACTCAAACCCAATCATCCAAGCATCCAGTCATCCAACCATCCTTTAGGATTATTCATATCTCTAAGCATGACTCCAGTGACAGCCAGAATAGTTTCTCTCTTGCCGGTATCTTCTTGCCGAATTCCCGGGGATCCCATTCGATCCCGCTGACGTCGTCGCCCCCATATAGGAACTGTCCTAACTGCACACCTCTGAATTCCGCAACAGCAAATAGGGCGGCGGCTTCCATTTCAACTGTCACACATCCTTGCTTTTTCCGTTTCGCAACTTTCTTTGGGGTTTCACGGTAGAAGGCGTCGGTGGTCCAGGTCTTACCTTTTATATAAGCGCACTTGTGTCGATCAAGGACCCGGATCATGGCATCGACAGCTTCAGGGGAAGGGAAAGCATCCCTGTCTGCTGGCAGGTAATGGTAGGACGTCCCTTCGTCGCGCAGCGCGGAAGTCGGAACGACTACATGACCGCTTGCGATGGTCTTGTCGAGTACGCCAGCGCCACCGCAGGCTATGAACTTGCGTCCGCCTCTTGCAATTATTTCCTCGAAAAGCCCAGCTGCGAGAGGTGCGCCGACTGCAGCCTGGACGATACCGATAGGTTGTCCATTGTATGTTCCGGTAAATGCCGGTATCTCACCCATCTCGGACTTGAGTGGATGCAGGTGCTTCAGTCTTAACTTGTCCTTTGTATTTTCAATCACTTCCCTGAAGAAACAGAGAACGCATCGTTCCGGCATGTCTCGGTGCCTGATGAGTTTTGAAGGCTCGATAATGGCCTTGCGTTCGGGATCGAACTCGAGCAGTGGAATTGGTTCTTTAACGGATCCCATTATTTAGATGAACCTTTCATGTTTTTTATATCTTGATCATAGTAATCCCCCAGATCAGTATCAGACAGCATCACCCAGCCAATCTTTCCGACACAGCTTTTCCCGTAGTCATCATCTGAAATGACTTTGACTTTCACAATCAGGATGTCGAACTCGTTCTTGGCGACTTCGCTGCTGACAAGCTCTACCTTTGCACCATGGGAAAGGCGTCCATAATATAAGTCGAACGTGTATGACTTGGCGTTGCCGTAGAGGGGCGTGCCGTTGATGTCCGTAATTTTCCCTGGAATAGAGATTGAAGCCCCTGCAACTGCAGGATTTGCATTCTTGCCTTCTTCCTCGTTTGGCGACTGCTGGCAAATGCATCCTGCAAGGATCATGGCAATGATCAAGCTCAAGGAAGCATGTGATAAAAAATTATTGTTCATATGGTCTCTTGAAACTGACCTTTTATTTGTTGTCTTTAGAACTCAAACATTCTTTTAATTTACCACCATCAAGTGTTTTTACAGCATCTTCTATCATTTCAAGAGCGATAAGGCCAGCGCGTGAAGTTATGAATGAAAGTTCATCTCCCGCCAAATCCCGCTTGAGATGTTTTTTGCTGTCGGTAATTATGGCCTTGTGCCATCTCCTAATCAGTTTTCCATTGTCCATGATTTTGCCAAAATTGCGGATTTCGCAGGATTAAAGGGCGTCGAGTGCTTCCGATTTTATGGATGATTTCTGATATCCTGCATTTCTGTAGTGTTTATCAGCTTTTGGTCCATGTCCCAACGCAGAGAGCCTTGTGCGGAATCTTTGCATTGCTTCCTTATAATCTGGTGAAATCGCGACATTCGTGGTCTCTCCCGGATCTCTTTCGAGATCGAACAGCACTTCAGGAATACCTTCGCCGTAATACTGGTACTTCAGGTGATCCTGCTTAATCATGAGGTGTGATTTTCCCATCTGGCTGACCGATTCATTGTCCCAGCCATTTGGTTCGCCCCGCAGCAGTGACACCAAGCTGCGGCTGTCGAGGCCGTCGGGAACTGCAAGACCGGCCAGGTCACATAGGGTGGCGAACAAATCGCACAGATTAACATTCTCATCGACAACTCGTCCGCCCTGGAATCCATTCGGCCATCTGATTATGAGAGGTACACGCACGCTGCCTTCGTAGAACCGGGTTTTCTCCCATATGCCATGTTCCCCGAGCATCTCGCCATGGTCCGAGGTGTAGATGATGATCCAGTCGTCCAAGTTCTCGCCAAGTGACTGCAGTTTGGCCATGATCTGGCCGTAGTATGTGTCAATCTGGTCGATCATGCCGTAGTAGGCCGCTGTTGCACGCCGAATTGCGTCTTCAGGTACATTGACCGGCTTGTTCTGCTGGCTGAGGGAAAGTACCGGATGGTCGCAGGGCTCCTGCTGGTAGAGGGGAACTCGGTTCAGGTAGTAGTCGAAGAGCTCCTGGGTGGTGAAGAACGGATAATGCGGCTGCAAAAGACTGAGCTTGAAAAGCAAGGGTCTATGGGATTGCGGCCGGAGATAGACGGGATCCGAGAAATAGGATTCAAGGAAATCCAAGCCCGCCTGCAGGGCGTGTGAATCAAATATCTGGTACGGACCTTTAGCGGCACGGGCTTCCTCGATTTCGCGCTGGTTCGACCATTTTCCGGTACCAGGGGCCGGCTTGTAACTGGCAAATTCCTCTTCGATTCTTCCTTCAATGTACTGCGGAGCCAGATCTGCATCTGGAGCGATTCGCTTTGTCCAGCCCTGCATCTGATCCGGACCATGGTGATGCAGCTTGCCGGAGCAGACAGTATTGTAAGCATATTGACTGAAACGGCGCGCGAAGGTCATGTAGCCAGGTGAAAGGTCATCCCAGAAGCCCTGGCAGTTGCATGTTAGCGGCAGCTGTCCCGCCATCATGCACTGACGTCCGGGAACGCATATTGGAGATGGAGCATAGGCATTGCGAAATACCACACCACCTTCCGCCAGGCGATCCAATACCGGAGTACGCACCACCGCGTTGCCTTCATATCCCGTTACATCAGCACGGTGCTGGTCACTCATCAGGAAAAGAATATTCGGTCTTTTCTTCATTGGGTCTTGTTTAACGCTCCACTGTCAACTTCCCTGCGGAGCAGGTTTGGATGCATGGAATTTGTTCGATTCATGCGTCAAATTTATATATATATACATTCTATAGAGGAATAACATATAGTTTACAATGCGAGGAACTGTGTTTCAATCGCTGGGATTAATAATGTAGCAAAGGTGTTTTGCCTATGGTGATATTCTTTTGACATACATTGCTTCTACTGCGACAGGTGTTTTTTAGAAATGCGTCCATCGCCTTATTACAATGAGATAATTGCAATTGCACCGATTTCCCGCAATGAAGAATATCTTGTTGTGGGAGGGCACATCGGGATCATGGCAAAGTGATGGGAGAAAGCTGAGGAGCGTATGGGTAGGAGACAGCCTTGCCATCCTTCATGCGGATTATGCGGATATTACCGTAGAGAGGGGAAATGAGGTCGGCGACTTTCTCCTTGCCTGCCTTGAGTTCATCCTTTCCAGTTTTCTCATTCTTGACCTCGGAACGGACATTCTGTTCGCTTTGCGCCGTGAACTCGGGAATGAGTTCGAGCGGGATTGCTGCTTCAATACGGTATCCGAGATCGAGCCAGCGTTCGGTGACTCCTACTTTGACCTTCTTGGATTCCACCGGCACGCCATTTCTGCTGAGGTCGAGTTTTCCGATCCGTTTGTTCTTAGAATCCTTGCCGGCAGACGATAACAGAATGCTGACAGCTTTTGACGGGTCGGCTGTCATGGAAAGGGTGATTTCAACGCCGTCGCCCTCTTCGAACGGCTTCGGGTCGGAAACAATGGCGATGATATTCAAATTCCCATCATCTCGCCGCATGCGGACATCCCCTATGACTTCGCCCTTGTCGACAATGGAGACTCCGGGAACGTTTGGATTCCATTCAGTGTCCTCACCATCGATACCGATTCCCCTGGTGACATTGCCATACCAGTTGGAGTAGGGGATCGTGATGGGCTGTTTTTCACCAAGTGACGATGCAGTACTGATTTTGATGCTACCGTTCAGACGGATTGTCTTGCCAGGGCCGCTTATCTCGAGGATGCGGTCGTCACCGCTGGATACGGCAAAGAGTATATTCTTCCCGGTCTTGGGTTCCTTGATGAAGAGTCCTGTGAAGTTTTCGATGTTGATGACATTGCCGCCGACCTTGTTATGCACACCGTTTTCATCCAGGAGGACGTCGCCGAGGACGAAGCCATCCTCATCGCACGTGAAGGGCTCGTCGGGTTGGAGGACG
>CAZRKP010000075.1:0-16970 GCA_964600895.1 uncultured Victivallis sp. | reverse complement strand
TTGTGATTCGATATTCATAGTTCGATGTTCGAAGTTCATATTATTTGTAATTAATCTCTGAGTGTTCTGTGGTTAAAAAATCTTCAATCGGCAATCGAAAATCGGCAATTGGAAATGATACTGTCGCCATTTTCGGGGGGACGTTCGATCCTCCGCACAATGGGCATGTGAAGATCGCAGAGACGGTGCTTGATTCCGGTAGGGCCGGGAAGGTGATATTTGTTCCGGCATATCATCCACCCCACAAGCCGAGTTCCCCTGTTACGGAATTCAAACATCGCTTCAGAATGCTTAAGCTTGCAACCAGCTCCAATGCCCGCTTCAATGTGTCTGAGCTGGAAAGCCGGCGTGCCGGCCCTTCCTACACCAGTGATACCATGATGGAATTAGATAAGATGTTTCCCCGTACAAGGCATATGCTCCTGATCGGCAGCGACAGCCTCCGGATGCTGCATACCTGGTATAAGGCACCTGAAATTGTTGCGAAGTGGCCCCTGATAGTTTATCCGAGGAAAGGAGAGATTCCTTCTCTTGATGAGCTGAAGTCAAATTGGGGAGGGGAAGTTGCCGAAAAGCTTATGGGATATATATTGCCGATGACTTGTATTGATGTATCTTCAACAGAGATAAGATCAAGGATCGCTTCAGGGAAAAGCATCAAAGGCTTGGTCAATGACGCCGTAGACAGCTATATTAGAAAAAATAAGATATATTGATGATTACCGACGACTGATTAATAATCATATATAAATGGAGGAAGATAGATGGCTAAGAAAGCAGTGAAACGTCCGGCGAAGAAAACACAGAAAACAGTCAGCTCAGGCAAGGCCGAGAAGATCGCCTACATCTGCGCAAAAACGGCCGATGACCACATGGCTGAGAACGTGATGACCCTCAAGGTTTCCGGACTTTCAGTGATAGCGGACTACTTTGTCCTCTGCACAGGCAATTCCATCCCGCATATTTCCGCAATAACTGACAGCATAGTCAAGGAGGTCAGGGAGAAGATGGATCTCAGGCCAAGGACTATCGACGGAGTTCCTGCCAGCCTGTGGACGGTGATTGATTTCGGTTCGGTGATAGTCCATGTCCTTTCCCCGAAGATGCGCGAGCAGTACAATCTCGAGAGCCTGTGGGGAGACGCACCGAAGATAGAGACCCTCAAGCTCCTCGCCAAGAAGAGCCTGGCGTAGGAAGCAGAAAGAATTCAGGAGACAGAATCCAGAATGAATGCAGGAAATAGGAATCCCGGGCGGAGATATGTATTTAATTGATTATTCTGAATCCTGACTCCTGTCTTCTGGATTCCTAATGCAACATGGCCGCAAGCAAGCGATGAGAGCATCAATAATGAGGATTGCCCTGGTATGGCTGACGACATCAAAAAATGGGATGAGTTCAAATGGGAGTCGATCTTCCGCGAGGAGGACCTGTGCATCAACGCCTACATGCATGAGCTACCCAGATATATCGATCTTCCGGAAGAGGAGGAGATTCTTTTTGACAGGGTCAGGCGCCTCCAGAAGTCGCTCCCTGAAGCCAACCGGCTGTATGACAAACTCTATGACAACCAATTCAATTTTTCTGAAGAGGAATCAATTCTGCCCAATGGCTGGCGCAACCTCAACGGATCCGATATCTACAGGAAACTTCTGGAATACTCAAGTTCCTGGATTAGGACTTGCGTGTCCTCATTCGGTCCCGGGACATTCAATCTCGGGATAAGAGGGGCCTGCCTGTATTCCATACTCATTTCAAGGAACATCGGGATAATGGAGATGCCTTCAGACATGCCCCATCTCGTGATCGCCAGCTGCAAGAGGATGAACGCAACGATCAACGATATAATCGGCCTTGCGAACGAGATCTCCCGCATACAGCCAGATCTTGTACCGAAGATGAACGAACACTCCTGCCGGCTCCTGCTGGTACGTGAAAAGATATTGAAGCTGATGGAAGAAAATAGAAAAAAGACCGGCCAGTAAATGTCATATCAGGAAGAATCCAGAAAAGATTTGAAGAGCCGCATCCTTGGACTGCTGACCAGGATCGACTACATCCAGCTATTTGCGATGATATGCCTCATCTCGATCGGGGTTTTGTTCATCTACGGAACAGGGCAGCAGGTCGGGGAAAAGTCCGCGTTTCTGTGGAAAAAACAGCTCATATGGGCCGGAATGGGGTTCATTATATGGGCTGTGATGGCATTTTTTTTCGACTACAGGAAGCTGATGGATTTCACGCCGTTCTTCTATGTGGCCTGCCTGATCGGACTTGTCCTGGTTCTGAAACTCGGTGTGAACTTTAACGGTGCAAGAAGATGGTTCTATTTTGAAGGCATAAGCATCCAGCCTTCTGAATTCGCCAAGTTCGGAGTTCTTCTTATGGCGGCATGGATGCTTTCCATGAAGGGCTTTGATGTAAATAAGCTGACCCATCTGATACTGCTTGGGGTCACCTGCGGAGTCCCTTTTCTCCTGATTGTCATCGAACCGGATCTCGGGACCAGCCTCGTTTTCATTCCCATGGTATGCGCGATAGTCTTCACGGCCGGTCTGAAATGGAAGTGGATCTTCCTGGGACTTTTTCTCGCTGTTGCCGCCGTGCCGGCGATTTATCCGTTCCTGAAGGAATACCAGAAGGAACGTATCCGCGTCTTCCTGAATCCTGAACGCGATCCCGAGAACCGCGGCTGGAACAGCCTGCAGTCGCAGCTTGCTGTCGGGAGCGGCGGACTCTACGGCAAGGGATTCATGCAGGGCACACAGAACACTCTCGGCTTCCTTCCTAAGAATGTCTCATATACCGACTTCATATATTCTGTCATAGCGGAAGAATCCGGATTCATGGGGTCGGTGACGGTTGTCTTCCTCTACTTCCTGATAATAGTTTCTGCACTCAGGGCAGCCTTGTTTGCACCTGACAACTTCGGGAGGTACATCGCCATCGGCATTGCCGGCGTGTTTTTCGCCCATTCATTCGTCAATATCGGAATGACGATCAAACTCATGCCGATCACTGGAATTCCTCTTCCATTGATAAGCTACGGGGGCACGTTCATGATCGTGACGATGGTCTTCCTCGGCTTCATCCAGTCAATCTATTCACGCCGACAGACTATTTGGTGATTGGATATTTGGATGGATGGGGAGAATTTAAAATCCAATACCCAATCCTCCACTCATCTAATCCTCCAGCCATCCATAAAAATTTGACAAGGTCAAATTTTTATCTTGTAGGTCCTGATCTCGAATGGTTTCATGGTGATCTCGACCGGTTTCGAACAGCTTGCACTTCTGCCGTCGGTCCATTCCAGAAGGTTCGTCTCGACAAGTTTTGCCTTCGGAAGGTTTACTTTAAGGATACCTTTCGATGTGTGACCCTTGGTCTCGACGAGACGTATGACATGGCAGTTCTCCTTCTCGGCCTTCTTGAGCACTTCCAATGAGATTCCTTCGCTCTCAAGCGTGCATGGAACCTTGAATTTCGGCTTCCAGCAGTTGTTGAAAACGGTTGGAGCCATGTTCAGCATAGCGGCTTCGGACATCACGTCCGATTCCGTCAGATGCCCCTTGTGAGGAAGGAGTGAATAAGTGAATTCCTGCATTCCAACGTCGGCGTCCGGATCAGGATTTGTCGGTGAGCGCAGGAGATTGAGGTCTATCACGTTGTCGAGTATCTTGTGTCCATACTTGCAGTCGTTCAGTATCGCGACACCGTATTCGTTCTCTGAAAGATCCGCGTAACGGTGGCCGACAACCTCAAACTTCGCAAGATCCCACGTCGTGTTCCTGTGGGTGTTCCTCTTCATGTAGGAATACTGGATGTCGTAGCTGGCGGTCTCGCTCCTGATATTGACCGGGAATGCCACGCGCAGCATCTTATGCCTTTCCCTCCAGTTGACCGAGGTCTTGAAGTCGATCCTCTTGCTGTCGAAGGCAAGATATGCCTCCTGCACGATCTCGGAGCTTCCGATCTTCAGAGTGAAACGTATTCCGTTCCTGACTATTCCGCCGGGCAGTTTCTCAACTTTCACTGGCTTCGCAGTATCTACAGCACTCTTCTCGTAGTAGATATCAATGTCCCAGGCATCAAAGTTGTGGGGGCGGTCCTTGTAAAGGGTGAAGAGATTTCCCTTCCCGCCTTTTTCAAGAACTTCGCGTCCGCATTCCTTGTCAAATATGCCGATTATAGTCCCGTCACCTTCAAATTCATACCTGACCAGTTCGTTTTCGAGGACAAGTCCACCCTTGGTGGTTTCACCTTCCGGAGCCTTGCCGGATTTTTCATATACCTTGAACCCGGTCGGAGGTACATCGACAAGCGCGACGGTCCTCTTTCCCTCCCTTTGCACAAGGATCTCATTCCCGTCATCGTCGATGAGTCCGCAGTCAAGTCCCTGTGGAAGCTCGACGACACCCCGGAAACGGTTCGAGAGGCAATTCGAAATCACGACATAACCATTGTTCTTCTCAAAGAGTAGTTTCCCAGCATTCTGTATCAGTTCATCGCATTTCTGCAGGCATTCACTGTGCTCTTTCTGCGTGGTCTCATAGACCTTGTGTATGCTCGAGCCAGGGAGTATGTCATGGAATTGGTTCAGAAGAAGTTTCTTCCACATGAAATCAAGTTCCTTGGACGGATATTTCGCGAACGGCAGGCATGAGCAGATGAATTCCGTGTTACGGAGCTTCTGTTCCAGGTAGCGGTTGCCTTTCTTGGTCCGTGCCTGTGTAGTGAAAGTTCCACGATGCAGCTCGAAGTACAGCTCGCCGACCCATGTCGGAAGTTTATCTGCATGCTTGGCAAGCCTGTCAAAGAACCCTTCGGCTGTTCCGAATTTCACGCGTGGTACGCTTTCAAGATCTGCGTTTCTCAGACCGCGTTCGATGTGTTCCTCCTTCGGTCCGCCACCACCGTCGCCGATTCCGAACAGTGACATGAACTCGTCGAGGAAAGCGTGTTCCTTGAACCTGTCCCTGCCATGGGCTACATCTCCAGCATGCAGACCGCTGTTATAGGTGTTTTCCGGTGGGAAATGCGTGATGACCTCCGAGCCGTCCACGCCGCGCCAGATGAAAGTGTGGTGCGGGAACTCATTGAACTGGCACCATGAAAGCTTCTGAGTGAGGAAAAAGTCTATTCCTGATTTCTTGAGTATCTGGGGCATTGCAGCTGAATAGCCGAAAACATCAGGAATCCAGCAGTTCCTTACGTCAATGCCGAACTCATCCATGAAAAGGTTCTTCCCGTGAATGATCTGGCGCACCATTGATTCGCCGCTGATGATGTTGCAGTCTGCCTCAACCCACATTCCGCCCTGGCATTCCCAGCGTCCTTCCTTCACGAACTTCCTGATCTGCTCATAAAGTTTGGGATAATATTCCTTGGTGAATGCATAATGCTGTGCCTGGGAAGCTCCAAATACATAGGCGGGATATTTCTTGAGAAGCGAGACCTGGCTTGCAAATGTCCTTCCGCATTTCCTGACCCCCTCGCTGACCGGCCAGAGCCAGCCGGTGTCGATGTGGGCATGTCCCACGGCTATGGCGGAAAGGTCGGATGATGTCGCCTTCTTCTCAAGTTCCTTCCTCAGTATCTTCCTGCATTTTGCGGAATTCACAGGATTATCCAGGAATGCTTCTATCACTTCGTTGAGAGTCTGGATGATCCTGTTCCTGCGCACACTGTTTTCCGGAAGATATTTTACAAGTGACTTCAGCACCTCGATGTCGAGACGGAGCGCATAGGTGTCCCTGTCGAGGATGCGGAGCCTGATCTTGTTGACGATTCCGGAATATTTGCCATGGCGCTGGGGATCGTCTGCGTCCGGGTCATGCGGGCGTTCGACACCGAAAAGGCCGTTGGCGGCGGTTTCAACCCAGAGATCTACCTTCTCTCCACCCTTGCAGGACTTGAAGAGATAATGGATGTCCTTGCAGTAGTCGCCCTGGAACACCGAACCTTTGGTCAGGCTCTGGATAGGAGTTCCATCCATGCTGAATATGAGCGCTTCACCGTTGAAATCGAGCTGAGCGACAACTTCCTTGCCCTTCCAGGACTTCGGAACTTCGGCTTTCAGGTGGAACCAGGCGCTGTCCCAGATCTTGCCCCAGCTATCACCCTCCTTTATTTTCCTGAATTTGCCTGTTGCGCGCTTGGAGAACGGCACATGCTCGGTGCTACGGCAGAATTCAGCATTGAAGGTTACTGATTCCCTGAGCACTTTTTCTCCAAGCCTGTTGAAGAAGTTATCGATCCTGGTGACGTAAAGATTCTTGACTTTCTGGTTCATATGCTGAAGATCCTTTAATTTTGTGGATTTGAAAGTGCATAAGTTAATCAGGGGAGGAGGGAAAGCAAGGAGGCAGGAACATTATTCTTGGCAATACAAAACCTACTTCTTTTTATCGAACATGAACTTGAGCCTGGGATAATAGAGCGGAATGCTGTCATCTTTCGTGAAAAGGTTCTGCCTGTTGTTCTTCTCGTCGGTCATTGCGAACGAAAAGGCGATGTCGCCACGGATGAACCTGTGCTTGGAATCCTTCATTATGTTTACTATCCAGTTGGGATCGACATGGAATATTTTTTTCAGGGGGATGGATATCTCGAAAAAGCATGTGTCACCGGAAGAGCTTACTGAATATTCGAATTTCAGATCCGGATCCCTCTCAGAGAAATCATAAGTGAATCCCGCCGATTTCATGTTGTCAGTCCTGAAACAGGCTGCGCTTCCCGGCATGAGCGTCATGTCAATGCATTTCTCAAGCCCGTCGACGCCTGCGTTCCTTATCAGGTTCTCGTCGTTGATCTGGGCGGCAAAGACCAGTTTGTCCTTGTCCACGGTGGCGAAAAACTTGTTCTTTCCAGCGATATGGAACTGGGACATGTCCCATTCATCCGGGTATCCGTCGATCTCATACTTGATCTTGGCGTCCAGAGGAACTTCATATAGCATTGCGACCTTGTCTGTGAACTTGAGCAGGTTTTCAATCGTGAACACCTTCTGGCCCGAATTAATCAGGAGCAGGACGTTGCCGTTGGCGGATATGGCATCCGGGCATGAGAGATACCCGGGGAACGTCTTTAGTTCCGCCTTCTTGTTTTTGTAGTCCTGGATGACAATGTTGGTCTCTTCGGAGATTTCCTTGTTGGCTGTCGGATGGAAGAAGTGGAGGGACTTGTCTCCAGCCATGAAGTTCATATCATTCCATGCGTTCTGGTTGTTCAGGTTCAAATAGGGATTTATTTCCTGCTTGTAGACGATGTTTTTGGATTTGATATCGAAACAGACGGCGGAGAATTTGAACTCCCATGGGGGCTTTGACATGTCATTCACTACCAAACCCAGGAGATTGCCTGAGTCGTACACAGGGCTTGTATAGAAGTTTACATTGTTGCTGAGATCTGTCCTGCTTTCCATGTCAAGGAGCAACCAGACATGCTGCTGGAGGGAGCATGCAGCGATCTTGTCAATTACGTTGAAGTTGCTGTCGTGCATTCCCCAGTCCCATTTGACGTTCGGCCAGTTCTTTATCGGGAACTTGCTGATCGAGCTGGTTACAGGATCGAAGGTGAAGCAGTCCTGCGGATTGATGAACAAGGTAGGCTTGTCTTCAATCGTGATCCTCCTGTATTCCCAGACATTCTTGGACAGCTTGAAGGTCTTGTCGGTCTTGTCATATGCGGTCGTGTCCTTGTTGAACTTGTAGATGTCCATCACATTGTGCTGTCCGATCAGGAGGGAGTCCCCGTTGTTGAGGATGTTCAGCATGTTGGGGATGAAATTGAAGATGCCCTTGTATTCGTTCTTCGGACCGTCGATCATAAGTATCTGCATCTTGTTGTTCTGAGGCATGGCCTCGCCAACATATAGCTTGCCGGCGAAGATGGCCGGCCCATGGTAGTTCTTGTAGGCTTCACCTTCCTTCGGGAAACGGTTGACAATCGAGCCATCCTTCCTGTTGAGGGCGACAAGCGTGTTCTTCGATATGAGATATACGAAATTGCCGGTGCTCAGGATGGTGGTGTTCTTTGATCTCAGGGGTACTGTCCATTCGGTGAACAGCTTGCTGTCAAGCATGACGATGTAGTTGTCGGCCTTGATGAGGTAATTCTTGTCGACCTCGATTATCTGTGGATTGTTCAGCTTCTGTACGTTCTTCTCGGCACACGATGGTTCCGGATAATTCCCTGCCTGCGGAGTGAGGATGCCGATGAGCGGTTTGATCTTGTCAGGGACATATCCGAAAATACCATTTTTGGAGACCGTGACAGGCATGAAGGAAGCAGGCAGTTTTATCTTCTTTGAAAGAGTGCCTGCATCCGACCATGTCTCCAGCACCTTGTTCCCGGCAAGGATGAATCCGTCCTTCAGCTTTTCCATGAAGCTGTAGTCTGTCCTTGGCAGGGGCTTTGTCTGTTCCAGTCCCTTGAGGGAATAAAGGGAAGCCGAATTGTTCTTGTCAATTACAAGTGCCGAATCCATGCCTGTCTGCCGGATATCCAGCGCCTTGATGCTGGAGCTTTCCATCACAATGGCCCCTGTGTCTTTTGAAAGGAGGAATACGCCCGGAGCATCGACAGGGGCGAAGAGCACGTTCTTCGAACCGACGGCAGGAAGGATGTTCTTCCTCCTGCCCAGGGCATATCCGAGATCCATGTTCTGTGCGATGAACGGCACCCGCGAATATTTTCTTGCCCATACGGTAAAGTCGCCTTCGATATCGACGCAGAATACAATGCCCGAATTGGTTGAAATATAGGCACGGCCGTCCTTTATGGCAGGTTCGGGCATGAAGACATCAAGGCGCACCGCCCATATATCGTAAAGACCCTGAAGCGGGGTCACCTCTTCGCCGGAGAACAGGTATATCTCGGCTTCCAGTTTTCCGCTGGCCGCGTTCAGGACCAGCAGGAAATACTGCGTGATCACATCGGATTTCTTTGCGAGGACGATTATCTGGTCCTGGTACAATACGGGATCAGAGCAGATTGCATGGTCGATGGCCTTGGTGTCCCAGATGGTGTGTCCATCGGCTGCATCAAACGCGAAGATTGAAAATTTTCCGTCGTACATCAGTCTTGAGAACACCATCTGCCCATTTGTCTTCGGAGAGAATGAACCGGTGAATATCGGAGTGTTCTCTGGGATCTTCTCCCTGTCTGTCTGTATCACGCTGTTGTCGAGTTGTCTGTTCCAGAGGAGCCTGTCACCTTTTATGCAGAGCAGCTGGCGGCTGTTCTGGATAAGGACGATGTCCTTGATGACCGTGCTTGAAGCGTTGAGCGCATAGCTCGCTTTTCCTGTAAAGACGTTGTCGTTCTTCAGCATTTCAATGTAGCCAGGATTCAATGCGGCTATTGGCTTGAAGGCATACCTGTCCGAATCTGCCAGGTTCATCTCCGAAATTCCGTTCAAAGCCTGTTCGGCCTCTTTCTTTGGGGCGGGCTGTGGAGATAGGCTGAGAAGGACCTTTCTTTTGCGGGTCTGGATCTCCGACAGAGAACCTTTCTTTTTCCCGAAGACCTCGAAATACTTGTCAAACGATTTGGCATATTCATTCTCATAGGGCTTGAAAAGTTCCTTGTATTTCTGCACGGCGCCAGTAAGCAGGTTCTTATCGTCTGTTTCCAGGAGCGAGGCGTTCTTTGAAATAAGAGTGTTCTGGATTAGCCTGTTCAGCTTCAGCGTATTCTTCTCAGTGTTGAACTTAGCGGCATTTTCAATGTTGGTGTTCAGTTCCCAGTCGCTCTTTATCATTATGGCTGTGGCCTTGAGGGTCTCGGCCCTGCGCTTAAGGTCCTGGAACTCCGGCTTGTCCTTTATCTCAGGAATAAGTTCCATGTCCTTGATGGTGCTCTTGGAATTGTCGTAGTCGCTCTTTGCAATATATGCCTTGAGCTTGTAGAAAAACCTGTCGTTGCCAATGGAATCCTTCAGTTCCAGATAGTTTGCGTCTATGAATTTTATGAGCTCGTCTAACTCCTCCCTTTTGAGCATCAGCTCTATCATGAATTTCGCAGCAACCCCACGGAGCTGGATGTCGAAGCTCTTATTGTCGAATATCTTCTTGAAGAAATCCTTTCCATTCGCCTGCATCTTCTCATCCTTGAGGCAGATGTTGTAACTGTCCTCGAGGATCTTCCTGAGGGCGGAGATCTGGGTCTTCCTCTTGAAGAGGTATTCCGCCCAGAAAAGCATGTTCTGGAAATCCTGAAGCTGAGTATAGTCGTTAATAAGCTTTCCTGCGAGCATCTCGACGACTTCCGGGACATCTGAAGGGAATGCTTTGAGGAGTTCCGTAATGATCCTTATTTCCACATATACCGGGCTGACATCTCCCAGGCTTGTGCCAAGTCCCCATGGTCCTCCTCCCTGGTCGAGTTTTATCAGCAGCTCATTCTTTCCGGCTTTCAGGTCCAGCGGAACTATGTCAGGGGTGTCAGGGCTTATATATGCCTTGTTCTGGAACACAACCTTGCCGTTCAATCGCAGTTCAGCACCATCATCATGGAAGAAGAAGAGGAATTTTTGGGTAGGTTTCTGGACAGAGATCGTGTTGTAGAAGAAGAAGACGGCTTCGCTTATATTTTCGGGTATCGGACTTTTTTCGCCTGCAGGCCACTTTATCCATGAGACCTGTTTGTCTTTTCCAGGATATGACGCGTCAAGCTTTACTTCCTTCTCAGGTGGATAGACAGTGTCGAAGGCCTTGTCGCCATTCCTTTCGAAAGGCCCGATCTCCATCCAGTTCTCGAGTTTTGTACGGTCTGCCTTGTTCTTCTCGATGCTTTTGAAATAGGAGTTGTAGAGGTTGTTGGCCTTTTCAATGGAGACTTTGGCGGTGCTGTCCCACCATGCAGGTTTTACAGCATAATCCTGCGAGTATGCCGTAGCCGCCAGACAGAATAAAAGTATTTTAAAGACAGAAAGTTTTGTTGATTTCATTTTGGATATAGTACCTCGCTCAGCCTCAAATTAAAGGTACTCAAAAGAGAACCTCTAAAAAAACAAACCCGTCTGCAAAAGATACAATGAATATTATAATAATATTATTGTATTGAGCTTTCGCCAGGAATCAAGCTGTAATTTCAAGGATATTACTGTATTTTATTTGGATGCCCAAGCAATTTGACATCCTTGTAATAGGCGCCGGAGTCGTCGGCGCGGCAATCGCCAGGGAACTTTCCCGTTATCGGCTCAGTATTGCCGTCATTGAAAAGGAGGAGGATGTCTCCTTCGGCACCAGCAAGGCGAACTCAGGTATAATCCATTCCGGATTCCATTCCCAGCCCGGTACCCTGAAGTTGAAACTCGAAGCTGCTGGAAACCGCATGTTCGACAGGCTCTCCTATGAACTCGAGTTTCCGTTCGAGCGGCGCGGTGAACTGATGGTCGCCTTCTCCGAGGATGAACTCCAGATCCTCCACAAATACTACCAGCGCGGCATACAGAACGGAATGACCGGCATGGAACTGCTCGGTCGCGAACGCACCCTCGAACTCGAACCCAATCTCAATCCTGATATCCTCGGTTCACTCCATGCACCAACTGCAGGTGTTGTCGGCCCGTATGAATACTGCTTTGCGCTCATTGAAAACGCAAAGGCAAACGATGTTGAAATTTTCCTGGGCGGCAAGGTGGTCGGGATCCGCAAAGATGGAGCTCATTTTGAAGTTGAAACGGATCAGGGGGAGAGCCTCACAGGGAAATTCATTATAAACGCAGCAGGACTTTATGCTGATGAAATTGCGAAACTCGCAGGAATGTCGGATTTCAGGATCCTTCCACGCAAAGGCGAGGAGTACCTCCTCGACAGAAGGGTCGGCGGCCTCGTCAGGAAAGTGATATTTCCCGTGCCATCTGAAAAATCGAAAGGAATGCTTGTCATTCCGACGGTCGACGGCCCTGTGATGGTCGGGCCTACTGCGGTGGACATTGAAAGCAAGACCGACTTCAGCACAACAAGAACCGGACTCGAAGCGGTGTTCAAGAACGCACAAAAGATGGTTCCTGCTATCCGTGCCACTGATATCATCACTTCATTCGTCGGACTCCGTCCCGCCGCAACAGGTGGAGATTTCATCATTGGAAAGACAAAGGTAAAAGGATTCATAAACGCCGCCGGCATCCAGTCACCGGGACTTACCGCATCACCGGCGATAGCGGAGATGATTCGGGACATCCTGAAAGATGAAGGACTGAAGCTTGTCAAGAAGGACAATTTCCGTCCCGAAAGAAAAGGAGCCCCTAAAATAAGACCCTTGGTCGAGAAGATGGATTATACCGCTATTGAAAAACTCATAGCAAAGGACAGGAATTATTCCAGGCTCGTCTGCCGTTGTGAAAACATCACTGAAGCTGAGATTGTCGCGGCGGTCAGGAGCGGGCATACCACCCTCGATGGAATAAAGTTCTCGGCACGTGCGTGCACCGGAAGATGCCAGGGTGGTTTCTGTACATCCCGCATACTCGACATAATCCACCGGGAGACCGGCCTCCCAATAGAAAAGATCTCAAAGAAAGGAAAAGGCTCGGAGATATTATTGTTTAAGAAGTAGTTTTTTCATGATTAATATATCTGTGTAATCTGTGTGTTCTGTGGTCTCAAGGATTAGAATTATTTATGAACTTAAAATACGACATAGTAATAATTGGTGCGGGACCCGCAGGGCTCGCGGCAGCTGTCTCCGCGAAGAAGGCGGGGATCGACAAGGTCCTGATTGTCGACCGGGAAAGTTCAGCAGGCGGGATCCTGAACCAGTGCATCCACAACGGATTCGGACTCCACAAGTTCAAGGAGGAACTGACAGGTCCTGAATACGCCGAACGATATATAGATCTGATAAATGGAACAGATATCAAAGTTCTTCTCGATTCCTGTGTGATCGATATCATATCTTCTGGAAATGAAAAGGAAGTCATTGTGCTTTCGGAAGAGCAAGGGCTCTTAAGGATTTCATGCAAGGCCGTCATCCTTGCTATGGGATGCCGTGAAAAGAACCGGGGCAATATCGCGATCCCGGGTAGCCGTCCAGCTGGAATCCTAACTGCGGGATTCGCACAGAAAATGGTCAACCTGCATGGCTACATGCCTGGCAGGGAGGTCGTGATCCTCGGTTCTGGCGACATCGGACTTATCATGGCGCGGCGCATGTCGCTTGAAGGCTCGCACGTCAAGGCGGTCATCGAACTTCAGACGCATCCCGGGGGGCTGAACAGGAACATTGTCCAATGCCTTCAGGACTTTGACATCCCGCTCTACCTTTCACATACCATCAGCGAGATCAGAGGTGACCGTAGGATCTCTTCCGTTGAGGTTTCTCCTGTAGTTGACAGATCATTTCCTGACAGAACCAGAAGTTTCAATCTCGACTGTGATACGCTTCTTCTTTCCGTCGGATTGATTCCCGAAAACGAACTTTCGCTCAAGGCTGGAGTGCAACTCGACAATGTCACCCGTGGACCGATTGTCGACGGCAATCTCATGACATCTGTCGACGGGATCTTCGCCTGTGGAAATGTCCTGCATGTGCATGATATTGTAGACTGGGTATCTGAAGAGGCGGAGTATTGCGGCCGCGCTGTGGCTTCATTTGTCAAAGGTGAAATTAAGAAAGGAAGAGAGATCCCTGTCCGTACCGGCAAGATGCTTAGCTATACGCTTCCATCCAAGGTCGAGGCTGGAAAGCCTGCAGTGCTTTCACTTAGGGTTTTAGCACCTTTGGAAAATCTTTATCTGTGCGTCAGAACAGGTAAAGATATATTGTATAAGAAGAAATTCAGGAAGATTTTCCCAAGCATAATGCAGAGGATTTCACTCAAGGAAGTTCCTGAAGACGCGCAGTATCTGGAGACATATATAGAGAATTGATTTTTTCTGTGTGATCTGAGTGTTCTGTGGTTAAAAATATTGATGGTATTTTATGAAGAAGGAAATCATATGCATAAGCTGTCCTAACGGCTGCACTCTCGAAGTCGATGTCGAGAAGGGCAAGGTTATTTCCGTCAAGGGTAGTGAATGCAAGAAGGGGCTGGAATATGCGAAGAACGAGATTCTCAATCCCCTGAGATTTGTGACAACCACCGTGAAGATCACCGGCGCTTCGCTGCCATTGCTTCCGGTACGGACATCGAAGGCAGTTCCACGCGGGTTATGCCAGAAGATTGTCAAGAAAGCTGCCAAGATAGAAGTGAAGTCTCCAGTCAAAATCGGTCAGGTCATCGCTCCAGACATCCTCTCCACCGGCGCCGATCTTATAGCTACAAGAAGCCTGGAATAAGGATCACCTTTCCGGGATGCTGGACGGGGGCGATGGTGGAATGTCGATCTCTTCGCGGCGTTCGAGGCTGACCGAGAAGAGGATCACAAGGGCGGCGATAATGTTTGAGATGCAGAGCGCGATCGGTCCGATCTGGGTGCCGGTAGCCCCGAGATTATAAGCAATAGAAGAAGAAAGTGCGATCATCGCAATGAAGATGGCCTGTCCGGAAAGTATTGCCACCGGTTTCTTCAGATATGCCGCCTTGCCCTCACAGTATGCCCGCATTCCTATCGTCAATGGCATGAAAATGAGCATTAGCGATGTCTGGATTATGATTGGGACCGTAGATTCCGGCAGATGCTGGACGTCAAGATAATACCATCTGCAGAAGAACGGGATTATGAAGATCAGAGGGACGAATCCGAGGACAAGGCTGGAAACGAATGTGAATTTCTTGAGTATTCTCCTGTTGGCTCCGTCTTCATAGAACGTTATGACCGTTGCGGCTATCCTCGTCGCTGCAAAGCTGACCGCATTGAATAGGCTTATCACGGCATAGTAGACTGGCAGCATTATTTCCGGTTTCGGGGCCCTCGATGCGAATGAAGCTATGACATATCCCGACAGGCTGATGAACAACTGCCCAAGGGAGAAACTCGCGGCATAAGTGAGGATTGCCCGGTCGGTTGGCCGTTTCCCAGAAACTGGAAGAGCTTTTATGAATGGCTTTGACATGATATACAGGACAAAATTCTCGAGAAGCACGGGGATTGTAAGGCAGATTATCGCCCAGAAAGGTCCTGTGAATTCGACCATGCAGAATACATACGCGAGCATGACCGTCAGGAGAATCCTGCCAAAGGTCGCAGCGTATGCCCTGCCTGTCGCCTTATGAACGAAGAGGTTGGTCAGGAAAGGTGTCCTTATCGCGAAAATGAACTGAAGGGGTATCCCTGTGAGAAGAGCCGTATATGAAGATTTTTCCATGTCTTCCGGAAGCCCCATGATCACTCCGAGGATCAGGTGTGCCACATACGGGATGCAGACGATCGCCTGGAGGGAAGTGAGCACCAGCCCCATATAATAGCAGATACGCTTATGTGCATGATAACCTTCGGAAGTCTTTCCGAAGATCATGCCTGCGATGAAGATACCGGCGCCCATCGAAGCAATGAAGAACTGTACGACATTTGCCTGTGCAAGACCGGCGATGTTGATTGCGCCGCCGACACCGCGTGAAGCGACCGCAGCAACAAGCGGATAGGTTATCGACTGCGACAGCGCCTGCAGTGCGAGAGGTATGAAGTAAAATGCAAGGACGCTGAAGGAGACTTCCTTGGAATGTGAACCTGAATGATGTTTTGCCTCTTGCATCAGATAAAATGTACCGTGGGGCCGGAATTTCAATTGAAACTCCTTGGATGAATGGATGAGTGGATGGATGGAAAGCACAGGTGCGAAATTATTTTTAAAATTCCAATCTTCTTGTTTGAATACAAACCCAATCATCCAGTCATCCATCAGTCCAGCCATCCATTTTGACTTCTTCCGTTACTTTCCAAAATCCGCTTATGTTCTCTTCAAAATTCGCTTTAAGGGACTATCTTATCCCCCTTATCAATAAAACAGGGGATTCATATATGAAAAATTCTGAGAATTTCAGGAATTCCGAAGCTTTTGTGAAGCATCTTGAAGAACGCATAAATTCCGAGCTCAAGTTCGCCGAAAAACTCTGCGGATTCCACAAGGAACATGCCGGGGCATGGCAGGAACTGATACGCAGGGCGGACAAAACTGTCGCAGATGCCGCTGAAACAGGAGATCTTTCCGAGATCTCGGCGGCTGTGGAGGAAGCTGAGAAGATCCTGAATCCGATCTCCGAGACAGCCAAGAGTTATACAATATACTGCGTAGGTCATGCGCACATTGACATGAACTGGATGTGGCCGTGGCAGGATACTGTCGCCACCACAGTCGATTCGTTCGGAACAGTCCTGAAGCTCATGAAGGAATTTCCTGATTTCAAGTTCAGCCAGAGCCAGGCGAGCGTCTATGCGATCCTCGAGAAGTATAATCCTGAACTCCTCGCCCAGATCGCTAAACGCGTGAAAGAGGGACGCTGGGAAGTCACTGCCAGCCACTGGGTCGAAAACGACAAGAATCTGAGCGGGGATGAGGCGCTATGCAGGCACCTGCTTTACACCAGGCGCTACATGAAGAAGCTTTTCAAGCTGAAGCCTGAGGACGTCGAGATCGACTGGGCTCCCGATACGTTCGGACACGCCGCGACAATGCCTTCATACCTCGTGAAGGGCGGAGTGAAGTATGTATATCTGCACAGGCCCGGTGAACTTGGTCCGAAAAGACCGCTCGCATTCTGGTGGAAGGCGCCGGACGGAGCAAAGGTGCTTGTCAGGAACGATTCCGCCCAGGGATACAACGGTGCGATAACCCCGTGGATCATCGAACCGCTCTGCAATTTCTTCACCGAAACCGGATTGCCTTATGTGATGTTCGTCTACGGTGTCGGTGACCATGGCGGCGGACCGACCCGACGCGACCTGATGAGGGCGATCGACATGGACAGCTGGCCGATTTTCCCGAATGTCACATTCTCGACCTCCAAAGAATTCTTCAAGCGCCTTGAGAAGGATGCATCATGGCTTCCGATACTTGAGTGCGAACTGAATTTCGAGCTT
>CAZRKP010000074.1:0-17054 GCA_964600895.1 uncultured Victivallis sp. | reverse complement strand
AGAAGCCAGTTTGAACCGATGTCCGAAGCCCTGCCTCTTGCCGTAACAAGCTCACGAAACTGCCTGGCAAGGAGTGATTTCCTGGCACGTTCAATTTCTTCTCCGCTCACGCCTGAAGTTTTGATCTTCTCGATAATCTGAAGCGATTTCTCCTCAACATCCCTTCGTTTTCCGGGATCAGTGACTGCATTGATGAAAAAGAGCCCTTCGTCCTGCAGAGTCATAGTCCTCGCGGAAATGCCGTATGCAAGCTGTTTTTCCTCCCGGATCTCACGGTTCAGCCGGGAACTCTTTCCGTTTCCAAGGATTTCACTCAGCAAATCAAGCGCAGGCACATCCGGATTCGCAAGTCCGGGAATCCTCCACGCCAAGGCAAGCCTGGTAAGAGCGGTTTTGAATTCCTCATGCATGTCACGGCGGCCCGCCTGCCGGGGTTCTCCAGCGACAAATACCGGCTCAAGGGCGCGGCGGGGCTGCGAACCATATATTTTTTCCAGATTCGCCCGAATCTTTTCAGGATCCATATCCCCTGTGACGACGAATGTCAGATTGTTTGGAGCATAACGCGCCTTGTAATAATCCATCACGTCTTCGCGCTTGAGCTTGTTGTAAACATCGAGGTACCCGATGACCGGATGCTTCAAGGGGCTTACGGAAAATGCAGTACGGAACATGAGCTGCGAACTCTGTCGATCAGGATCATCGAGCCTCATCGCCAGTTCCCGGCGAATGACCTCCTGTTCCTTGGCATACTCCTCCTCCGGAAGAGTGGCATTCATTGTCACATCGGCCAGGATGGACAGCGCTTCCATGGCACCTTCGGCAGGGACATCTATCCAGAACACTGTACAGTCAAAGGAAGTGTAGGCGTTGACATATCCACCCAGGTTCTGTATTTCCTTTGCAATCGCACCCGGGGGCCGTGATGTGGTTCCTTTGAAGAGCATATGCTCAAGGATATGGGAAAGTCCGGAGCCCATCCATTTCCCCTCATGAATGCTGCCGGTGCCGCACCAGGCCTGGATGCTGGCGACTGGAGCATTATGATCCTCTTCAGTTATAAGCGTAAGTCCGTTTTCAAAAATAAAAGTCTTAACATTTGAATCCGGCAGAGTCAATGGTGCTGAATCCACGCCAAATGCGGAAATTGATGCAATGACGGCAATGGCGAGCAGAAGTTTCATCCTTCACCCTGGGCTGCAGCCCCCTCGACATTCTCTTCCTGAATCGAAATTTCAGACATGGTAAGCTCCTCTCCGGTCCTCACCAGCCTTGCACTGTTGAAGATGACAATTGTAGTGCTGACAGTATGGAGGGCGGCCGCCAGGATCGGATTCAGGAGGCCGAAGACCGAGAAGCTTATTCCTCCGACAATGAATACAAATCCTATGAGGAGGTTCTGGTTGATGATGCTGCCGGATCGTTTTGCAAGCGACAGGAAAAGAGGAATGCGGCGGAGGTCGTTTGTCATGAGCGCCACGGACGAGCTGTTTATTGCAACATCGCTGCCAATGGCCCCCATGGCGATTCCGAGATCGCCTGCCGCAAGGGCCGGAGCATCGTTGATTCCATCACCTACGACAGCCACCGTATAGTTCTGCTTGACATCCTTCACGTATGCGACCTTGTCGTCGGGCAGGCATTCCGCAATCACATTTTCGATCTGGAGTTCCCTGGAAACAATATCTGCAACAGGCTTGAGATCACCTGTCACCATGGAACACTGCCTTACTCCTTCCTCCTTAAGGGATCTGATTGCCTCCTGCGCTCCCTTTCTGACAGTATCCCTGAATCCTATCCATCCGACTGCCTTTCCCTGCAAGGAGACATAGACGACGCTTATCGCACCATGCGGCCCTTCCATCCCCGGATCTTCCAGGAAGGATGTGTCTATCTCGCAGGAATTCAGCCATTCCGCCCTTCCGACCATGACCTTCCCACCATTGAGGATTCCTTCCACTCCTTTTCCGTGGACTTCATTGAACATATCGATTTCGCAGAGTTTCACGTCCGCCTCCCTGGCGAGGTTCTGGAGGGCCTTGGCGGCTGGATGATTGCTATGGCTTTCAGCAGAAGCTGCGATGCGCAGGAGTTCGGCAGGTTCAACTCCTGCGGCCGGGGCGAGCCTGACTACTGAGAGCATCCCCTCGGTAAGCGTGCCGGTCTTGTCGAAGACAACGGCCTTCACCTTTGCTGCGAGTTCAAGATATGACACGTTCTTTATAAGGATTCCAAGCCTGGCGGCGGCGGCAAGGGCCGCTATGACAGCGGAGGGAGAGGCGAGTACAAGGGCGCAGGGACACGACGCGACAAGAACGGCGATGACGCTGTTCATATTTCCACCGGACAACCACCAGGTGAGACCCGCTATCATCAGCATGGTCGGGGTGTAATATCCCGCATAACGGTCAATAACCCTTACAATCGGGGGCTTGCTTGTTTCGGCGGCAAGAATCATTTCCTTCACCTTCCCGAGAGTAGTATCCCTGCCGACCTTGGTGACCTTCACGTCGATCACGCCGGTCAGGTTCTGCGTTCCCGCGAAGACTTCGTCCTTCTCCTCCTTTTCAACAGGAAACGATTCACCGGTGATCGAAGACTGGTTGACCGTGCTTGTCCCCTTGATTATCGCGCCGTCGACCGGGAAATTCTCGCCGGGGCGAATCCTTATCACATCTCCAATTCCAAGGGTGAGGACATCGACCTCGATTTCCTGTCCATCGCTCAGCCTCCTTGCGGCCCTCGGCGTGAGCTTCACAATGTCCTCTATGGACTTCTGTGCGCCTCGCGCCGTCTTGGACTCTATGATAATGGCGATTAGAAGGAAGAAGGAGATATCGCCGGCCGTCCTGAAATCGCCTCCTGCAAAAG
The DNA here is from genome assembly GCA_964600895.1 of uncultured Victivallis sp. Classification (GTDB taxonomy): domain Bacteria; phylum Verrucomicrobiota; class Lentisphaeria; order Victivallales; family GWF2-50-93; genus GWF2-50-93. The sequence continues at coordinate 14,183 of CAZRKP010000074.1, read as the reverse complement.
CGGCCAGTACCGATATTGCAACCAGTTCGTTCATGTAGAGCCTGCCCTTTGCAAGATCCTTGAACGCCAGTATGAATATGGGGGCGGCAAGGATCAGCGCACCGACGATCGCACTCAGTTCCGCGGTAAAATCCTGATCGGGCTGCAACCATGTCAGGAGGTAGGAATTCAGGATGAAATAACCGCCAATGAACGCAATACCGAGCTTGCTGATACCTAAGATCTTTCCATTCCCGCCATCCCCTTCATGGTGGTCGCATCCGCAGATCTCCCTGTGTGCGTCAAGAAGCTTCTCTCCAGGTTTTGTCAGTTCAGGCATCTATTGTTTTTCCTTTTCCTTGTCCTTCTGGTTTCTCGGTTCAGGATTGAGCATGATCCTGATTTCATGGGAGCCATTCCTGTCCTCAGGTATCACATATTTATCCCTGACATTTTCCAGCAATGAGGTAATGGTTTCCGAGTAAAGCGCAATCAGGACCGAGCGCGGACTTTTCCTGTATTCCTCCAGGATCTTCTTGAAATAAACCTGTTCCGACTGTATGTCCGCGACAATCTGTGTCTTATAGACCTGGGCATCGGCGATAATCCTCGACGCCCCGGAATCGGCCTCACCCGCCATTGTAACTGCATAAGCCCGGGCATTCTCCTTTTCAGTAGAGGCCATAAGTTCAGCGTCAATTACCTCCTGGAATGCGGCGACGGTGTTCAGCGGTGCGCTGTTCCCCTTCAGGGTCAGGTTTTCCACCTTTATCCCGATATCCAGCTTGTCAATTTCAGAAGTGAAAAGCGAATTCACGGCAGAGCGGTACTCCGACGATTTCTTATACAGCGCCGCATCAACCTTCTGCGTTGCAGTAATCTTTATGATGGAATTCTCCAGTATGGACTGGATGAGGGTCCTGGGGCCTCTCGTACCAATGGCCTTCCCGGTAACCGGATTGTATTTTATCTCATCGAGCCTGGAAGGATCTGAGGGGCAGGTGTTCCTGACATAATATTTCAGGGGATCAGTTATTGAATAGACAAGTTCCCAGTCGGTATGGATTATATTTGCGTCCCCTGTAAGCAGATATCCGTCCCTGCCGGGCGCAAGGGTGGCGGCTCCAACGGTCTGCTGTTCGCCTTTTATCTCCTTGATATCCGCCTTATGCCAATAGCTTGAAACCGTGATGGTCTGCTTGCTTATGGGAATTCTTGTGAGCCTGCTCACCGGATACGGGAACGACCAGTAATATCCGGCCTCATGTTTCTCCACTATCCTGCCGAAGCGTTCCACGATCACATTCTCCTGGGGCTTGACTTCGTAATAGCCGCCCACCGTAAAATACCAGATCAGCAGGAACACCATCAGGCATGAAAGCAGGATGAACGCGAAATGCAGGCTTCTGGCAAGCGCCTCCATTCCCGCCCTGTATTGAAGGGTATCCTTGAGTTCCCCGGTGGTGTTTTTATCCTGTCCAGACATAATTGCTACCAGTTTATCTCCTTCATTTGTCCTTCTTTTCCTTGAGCAGGGACTGTTCGGTCTTCAGCAGGTCGAACGGCGCATAGTCGGTATTCAATATCATTGTAGTCCTGCTGGGTATTATCTTCCTCAGCGATTCAAGCTTCCTCAGGAAAGAGGCAAGCTCGGGCTCCTCCTTGAAGGTCGAATAATATCCAGCTGCAGCCGCATCGCCTTCAGCCCTTATCTGTTTCGCCCTGGCGTCGGCCTCGGCCAATTTCAGTTTGCGGGTATTGTCCGCCTGATCCTTTATTATCTTTGCTTCGCTCTTCCCGTCCGACCGGTACTGCTCGGCCACGACATTCCTTTCAGCCTTCATGCGGTTCAGTACATTTCCAGTATTCTTTTCAGGAAGCCCCAGCGACTTGATCCCGACGGACTCCACCTGTATGCCGTACTTCTCAAGGACAATCGGGGCGATCCCCGTCCTCATCCTTTCCTCGATCTCATTCAGCTTCATCTTGGAGGGATCCGTGTTCACAAGCTCGGAAAACTTATATTTACCCAGGATCGCCGTCTTCTCATTCCTCATCTGGCTGTTGATCTTGTCCTCGGCCTGTGAAATGTCGGGGAACGTCAGGCTCTTGAAGAGCTTTTCCGCGTCCACAATCTTATAGACCACGAATATCTCCGCAACAACCGGCTGGCCGTCAGCAGTATATGTCTCCTCCATTTTTCCGCTGCTGCCGTCGAAACAGTGGAATCCCTTGTCGAACTTGTGTATTTTCTGGAAAGGCCAGGGCCAGTTGAAGTGAAGCCCCGCCTCCTTCACTCCGGTTATCTTCCCGAGCGTAGTCACCACCGCTATTTCAGTGGACTTCACCTGGAAGCTGAATATTGCAAAAAGAAAAATTACCGAGACGATCATGCCGAGAATCAGCATCGGCCAGTGACGTGTCCTTCTTATACCGTTATCCTGTACTATCATGGGTTATTTCCCTCCATTTTCAGAATTCTTGTTTATTTCGCTGGACAGCGCGCCCAGATCAGCATCAAGCAGATCCATGCGGGGCTTCTCCTCAAAATTGAATATGTAGACATTGTTCGTCCTGTCATCACCGATTACGACCTTTCTCGTGTCGCCGCAGTCCTTCTCAAAAAAGTCGAGATAGGTCCTGAGCTTGAACATTTCCGGCATCGCCCTGTATGCCTTCAGCTGCTTCTCGAACCTGTTCTTCTCGGCTTCTGCAAGCGTGATGGCGTTGTCCCTTGACGATTCCGCGCTCCTGGTGATCTGGGCCGCCTCGGCCTCTGCAAACGGAAGTATCTTCTTCTCATATGCCAGTGCATTGAGCACGGAGACTTCCTTCTCCTGTCTTGCGCTGGCAACCTCTTCAAAGGCCGGTGCAGCCTCATCGACCGGCGGATGCACGTCATACATGCTCAGGGACACAAGTTCTATTCCCAGCCTCATGTCATTAAAAGACTTTTGTATCAGCCTTGAAAGGTCCTCGGTCGCCTTGGTCCTGTCAGTCGACATGAACTTCAACATGTCGACGCTTGCAAGATATTTGCTGAATTCCCTCTTGGAGATCGATCTTACAAAGACCGGCGTGTCGCAGTTGCGGAACGCAAAGTCGAAGATCTTGTCGGCCCTTCCACGGTATTGTATGGTGAAGATTGCCGATATGAAGGAGACCGAGGTCTCCTTGTCCGCGGCTTTCTTCTCGGAGGCTACGATGTACCTGTCCTCCTTCTCATAATGCGGCACAGTCCACAGGACGACTTCCGGATTCTTGATGTTGCCGTTTTCGTCCTTCATCTCGGCGCCAATGGTCATCTCCTGTATCTTGTCGATGGGTATCCTCACCATTCTCCCAAACGGCCATGGCAGCTTGAAGTAGACGCCGGGGGACAAGGCTGTCTTGTCGGCGATTCCGCCGAAGTTCTCCCGTATCCCCAGTTCTCCCGGCTTTACTTCGGCGACACATGTAAACAGCCAGAATGAAACAAGCCAGGCAATGACCAGAGGTATTATTGATTTTTCAAAGAAGGCATACAGCCAGACCCTCGACACCTTGAACCCGAACTGGTAGTCAAGTGTCTCGGTGATGTTCCTCATGACGCCACCGGGCTCTGTAAAAAGGGAGAGGAGCCTGCTTTCGAAGATGGGTTTTTCCTCGCCCATTGTCCTGGGCCTGTAGAACTCGATCGTAAAATTGAGGATCAGCTCAATCCCAAGGACCGATATGGAGGAGAAGATTACGCCTTTTATGATCCTGTCCCATACAGGGAGATTGAACCTGTACATGAAAAGGGCGAACGTCGTGAGCATTCCCAGGGCCGCAGCAAACACAAGCCAGCCGCCCAATGTCCTCAGCCAGCGGAAATTCTTCGTCCTCGACTGACCTATGCAGAAAACGCCGAAGAAAATGCTGAAAAGGGAAATGATGAGGGAAAGAAAGGATGTCTGAGAAGGGTTGACAGGAACCGGCACATCAGCCCGCTTGATCCAGACATACCAGAAAACTGCGAGCATCATCCCGATAAGCATGAAGTTCAGTATTGATATGACGTATGGGGAGTACCTGACATAGCGTATGAATGTACGCAAGGCTGAGAAGAGCACGTCCTCCCCTGATTCCAGGGCCTTCTTCTCCTTGCGCTTCTCCAGCAGCATCCTGTCCTCCTCCTCGATGGCGGCCTTTGTCCCGAGATAACCGAGGACGTAGGAGGAGATTGCAAGCAGGAAAGCAATTACATACGGTACCAGGAGCAGATGGAAGGAATCTGAACCGGCCCACTTGGCAGTCCAAAATATGGTCTGGCAGACGGCGAAGGAATAAAAAACTGCAAAGAGCGACAGCTTTTTGACCTGCCGTGAAGCGTCTGCATCCAGCTGTATTTTCTTTTCAGTCTTCATAGTTCATCTTTCTTATAATCCCGTTCGTCTTCCGTGGATCAATCATATATTTCCCTCTATGCTCAATGTTCATGTCCATCATGCCCATGTCCGCCATGGGAGTCATGACCATGCGAGCAGCAGCATGCGCAGGAGCTTGCTTTTTGGCTTTCCCTGCCCCTCAGCAATCTCAGCGCGTTGAATATTACCAGGAGGGAGGCCCCGGTGTCGGCGGCAATAGCCATCCATAATGTAGCCATGCCCATCAACGCGAGAGCCATGAAGAGAGCCTTGATTGTCAGCGCAAATATGATGTTGGTCTTAATGATCTGCAACGTCCGGCGTGAATGGCGGATGAGCCAGGGAATCTTTGAAAGATCATCCGACATGAGGGCGATGTCGGCAGTCTCAATCGCCGCATCAGTCCCCATGGCCCCCATGGCAATGCTCAGGTTGGCCGTTGCCATCGCCGGTGCGTCATTGATACCATCGCCCACCATGGCGGTACAGCCCTTTCCCCTGGCGAACGATTCAACATACACCACCTTTTCATCAGGCAGGAGTTCCGCCTTGTACTCGTCAACGCCCGTAGCCTTGGCAACCGCCCTGGCGGTTCCCTCATTGTCCCCGGTCAACATCACAACCTGCCGGACCCCCGTCCTCCTGATCTCTTCGACCGAAGATGCGGCATTGTCGCGCAAAGTGTCTGCAATACTGATCAGGGCGCACACTTCCGTATCGTTGCCGATTGCCACTATAGAATGTCCAGAGTCCTCCATTTCTTCCGCGCATTTATGGATCTCGGGTGTTTCCTGTCCTTTTTGCTCCATAAGTGCATGGCTGCCGATCCAATACGGCCTTCCGCTGATTTTTGCTTCTGCTCCCTTTCCCTTGATCGCCCGGAATTCTTCAACATCCCGTACTGGAAGCTCTTCAGATTTCGCCTTCCGCAGGATTGCGCGCGCAAGAGGATGTTCGCTGTGTGATTCCAAAGCCGCTGCAATCTGCAGTATTCCCTTCTCCGTATAACCGTTGAAAGTCAGAATTTTCTGGACCTCCGGATGACCTCGTGTCAGGGTTCCGGTCTTGTCCATGCACAGCACGAGTATGCGCCCGGCCATCTCGACATACATTCCTCCCTTGATGAGTACGCCGTTTCGCGCGGCGGAAGTGAGTGCGGCTACTATGGCGACCGGCGTGGATATGACCAGGGCGCATGGACATGCGATCACAAGCATGACCAGCCCCTGATACAGCCAATAGCTCCATTCCCCGATGTTGAGCAAAGGCGGCAGTACGGCAACCAGAAGCGCCATGATCATCATCGCCGGAGTGTAATACAGGGCGAACTTGTCAACCCACTGCTGGGCCGGGGCGCGACGGGTCTGGGCTTCCTCAACCATGTGGATGATACGTGCAAGTGCGGTGTCGCCCGACAGCTTGGTGACACGCATTTCCAACGCGCCATCCTCATTGATGGTTCCGGCGAAGACTTCGTCTCCAGGCTCCTTCATGACCGGCATTGATTCGCCTGTGATAGGCGACTGGTTGACGCTTGAAACTCCCCTCACGACAACTCCATCCAGGGGGATGCGGTCTCCCGGTCGGATATGGACCTTTGTTCCGACGGCCACTTCTTCGACGGGCATTTCAACCATGTGCCCGGTATCCTTGTCCTGGATGCGGGCCAGGGGAGGCGTAATGTTCAGGAGGGAGGCAATAGCCCGGCGTGCCCGTCCGACGCTCCACTGTTCCAGGAGAAGCGACACCGCAAAGAGGAACGCAACGGCGGACGCCTCAAACCATTCGCCGATTGAAAGGGCTCCTGCAACAGCTACAGCCATGAGGAGGTTCATGTCCGGCCGCAGTCTTTTTGCAGACCACAGCGCCTTGGGCGCAACAAACCAGGCTCCCGCAATGACGGCCAGGACATACATGGCAATAGAAAGTGCCGGAAAGACATGCTGACCGTCATGTCCCGCCGCAAAGGCATCACGGAATCCGTGGAAGAACCAATGGACTATGAATCCGGAACAAAGGCTCATCCCGCTGATGGCGGTCATTATCACACGCCCCTGCTGCTGCCAGAAGGACAATGATTCGGTAGATCCACGAGCCACCCAGGGGATTGCAGTCATGCCTGTGCCGTCGACCGCCGAAACAATATCCTTTGGCGTAATCCTGTCGGAATCATATTTGACGGTCATTCTGGCGTTTATGATATCAAAATCCAGACTGGCAATTCCTGGACGCGTACCGATCTCCTTCTTGAGTATTGCGACCTCTTCGGGGCAGTCGAGGCCATGCACGCGGTATATGATTTTTTCCTTCATAGGCCATCTCCTGCATGTTCCAGCGGGTTGAGCCCTTCCTCCTTGAGCATCTCCCAGAGGGTATATTCATAAATCCTTATGTCCTCCTGCCTCAGCAGTTTCTCCCCCATCTGAACCATGAGATCCCTATGCTTTATGTCTTTCATATCCTCCTGAACCTTGCTTTTTGCATCTTCATATGTCCGCTCCCTTGCATCCTCCCGATCTCGGATGAACGCGATGCAGTAACTCTCCCCCATGCGGAAGACCGGGGTCAGCTCGCCCTTCTTGCCGGACATTATGTTCATATGGAACTGATGGAAGAAAAGCTCATTGAGCTCATCGGAACTTTCCTCGATCCAGTCCTCGATGCGCCCTCCATTCTTGGCAAGGGCCGAACTGGTCGAATACTGCCTGACAACCCTTGCAAAACCTTCGCCGTCCAGCTGATCCTTTGAAATGGACTTGAGTTCGGCTAGCGCCTTGTCGGCGACCTCCTTTCCCTTTTTTCCGTCCCCGTCCTTGAAGTCTATGCGCAACAAGTTCACCTTCACCCTCGCCGGATACCGGTAGTTCTTGCTGTTCTTTATAAAAAACTCCCTGAGCTCATCTTCGGTGATGGATATCTTGTCATCCACGTCCTCCTGATGAAGCACCTGTTTTAGCACTTCAAGTCGAATCCTTTCAATCTGCCTGCGGTTGCTTCCAGTGCGAAGATCATCCGATCCACCCTCCAGGACAAGTGCACGGTCCACCATCTTGTCAGCCAGCTTCCTCCTTCCCTCGTATGAATCATATTGCGACTGTACATGCTCCGGCAGTTCCTTGAACTCGTCGGCAAAATCTCCGAGGCTGTAGGCTTCGCCGTGAATTGTGAAAAGAGTCGAACTCTTGTTTTCGGAGAGGAACCGTTCGCGCAGCAACGGGGCTTCCTGTGCGGCAAGCTGCTCCCGCACCTCCTCGAATTTCATAGGTCGCGACTCCTCACGCTGTTCCACCCGTGCAACAAGCTGCATGGTGCCGGTCTTGACAAATTCAGTGACATCGCCGGGCAGCCTCGAAGCAATCGAGAGCTTTTTCCAGAGAGGATCCTTTTCGGATATCCAGTCTGTCGGGACTGCCTTGAATGTCTTCGATTCTTCAGCAATAATGCCGTTGATTTCCGGCAGGGTTTTCCCGTCGAGCAGGCTGGCTCGGACGCGTCTTGACAGCTCTCCTGCCGATGTGCCAGCTGTTCCGATTGGCATGTCAACAAGAAGCAGTTTGACGCGTGCAGGAAGCTGGAACTCCTCCTGCCTTTTGAAGAATACGGTCCGCAGCTGTTCAGTATCCGGCTCGGGATATTTAAGAAGCTCGTAGCTCAATGTAAGGTTGGCGTTCATGCGAAGTTCCCTGAGATAGTTCTCCTCAAATGTCCTTTCCTTTTCCCGGGAGAGCACCGCCTTGATCTGTTCCTGTGCTTCGGCAAGGCTTGTACTTCCATATTTATCCCTGTTCTTCTCATAGTATTCACGGATTTCGGCATCATCGACAAATATCTTATCCTTATGCCAGCCCCGGTGCAAGCTGGAGAGATCAATCTCTTCAGTAACATGTTTCATCAGATGCCGGGACTCGTTCCTGTCCGCAAGTTTCCGGGCCGCTATCTGTTTTGCAAAAAGCCTGTCCACCACAAGCTCCATCGCCATTTGCCGGTAAACTGGCAATGAATGCAGGTCGCCGTGGCTCTTTGCACACCCGGTGAACGATTCACAGGATTCGCCTTCCCTGCATTCCTCGTGGCCCTGTCCGTGGTCGCCGCAGGCAGGCTCCTTGTTGCCGCGGGGAAGCAGCTCGTGCAGGTAACGGCGCAAATCATCCCTTGTAATCGTTCCGCCTTTATATGTCGCCACAATCTCCGGCGACGGTGGCCTCGACAGCAACACGAAATGCCACCATAAACCTGACATGATTATGCCGCCAGCAACAATTGCAATTATTTTATTCCGGCGGCTATTCAATATGCTTTTAATTCTTTCCATCACATTTCAATCTCCGAAGAATGAGTGGAGCGGCGCTCCCGTCATATGCATGGCGGTGAGCGCCAAGTTTCACCTCCTTTCGTCCATATTGGGTTTTCATGGGCCAATAGCTGAAGAGCATCATGCACAGCTGAACCCGGCAAATTAATACTGTCATGAAGCCCATCAACAGTCAAAGGCCATATACCTCCACTCTTGGAAAAACGTCATGCATTCATCCCATGAATGCCTGTTGATCAATCCTTCCACTCCTTGATACGGTCGGATAGAACCTGGATCAGTCCTGCAACCTTGAAAAGGACAGCCAGCGCTCCAATTGCCACAAGGAAGGTGCCTGTGTTAGTTAGTATTTCTCCTATTCCCGCCATTATGAACTCCTTTTTTTATGCATTCTGTATGGTTTTATGTTTTGTCAGCCTTCTTCTTCAGGTGTGTCGTCAGGGCCGCAATCAACGTGCAGCATTTGATGAGCACAACCAGGACTCCGATCTGTACAATGAGCATCGAAACCGCGCTGATGACAGATCCTACCTTATCCACTGGCACCACCTCCTTTCTCTTGGTTGTTGTCCACATCCGATTTAAACTTTTTGTACTTCTCCATCAGGCATACCAGCCGGACGATGAGCAGCACCGCCCCTGCTATTGTGAGGATCAGTATTGCAATCGACATTATCTGCAGGACCTGATACATCTTCACTCCATCGGCTACTTGCGGTTGATGAACCGCATATTGATCTTGTCATCCTTTCCAGAGGATGAATTCACCACGTATTTCTTGATCCTCGGCATTACCTTCTCCATTGTCTCCAGATATAGCCGGTAACGCGTCACGTCAGCCGTAAACATCTTGGAGTTCTTCTGGTATTCGCCCAGGATTGCATTGAAGCTCTGTGCATCTCCAGTGGCGCGGTTGACCGCCTCAATCTTGAATGATTCCGCGGAGCGCAGCATTTCACTGGCTTTACCCCGGGCCGCCGGAATGACGCTGTTTGCATAGCCCTTGGCCTGGTTTATCACCTGTTCACGGTCTACGCGGGCCGTCTGGACATCCCGGAATGCATCGGCAACATTCTCAGGCGGTATCACGGCCTGGATATTGAAGGACATGATCTGGAGACCGCTCTCGTACTTGTCCAGGACCTTCTGCGCCTCCCACAGGATCTTCGCCTGTGCGCTGACCTTTTCGGTTGTGAGGATGTCGTCGACGCTCATCTGCCCTATGAGATTCACAAGGGCGGCCCCTACCGCATTGTGCAGCAGTCGCTCCTCGCTGAAGTTCACCTGGTAGAGGAAACGGGAGGCATCCTTGATCTTATAATGGACTATTGCCTCGACGTTGATAATGTTTTCATCTCCGGTCATTATCTGGAGTTTCTCAGGCAGGAATGCGACATGCTTGTGTTCCGGCAGGACAAGTCCGATATCGGCCCTGCGGACTTCTCCGACTTTCACGACGGCCACTGAATCTATCGGCCACGGCAGGCGGTAATGGGCGCCTTCCCCTGTCACATCGATCACTCGTCCAAACCTCTTCACGACGGCCTGTTCGCCCGGATTGACTATATAGATTCCTGTCAGAACATATATGATGATGGCGACAAGCAGGATCGCTGGAATGATCAGGGATAATTTCAGGTGGCCGAACGCTCCCTGGAGATCATCCATCACTCCTGATGAGGAAGTGTTGTTCTCCGTCATTTCTGTCCTCCCTGGGACGGCAGCTCGCCAACCATCCCCTTTAGGGTGGACTTTCCTGGAGCGAGATACTGGAGGAGTTCCGAATCGGCAGGCAATATGACAGTTGTCTTGTCGTCGATGAACTTTTCATATGAGGACAAGGTCCTGGCAAAACGGTAGAAGGAGGGATCCTTCTGGTAGGCCTCCGCGTAGATCCGGATGGCCTCGGCTTCGCCTTCCCCCTTGATGGTCTCAGCCGTCTTATATGCCTCGGAGAGGATCTGCTTTTCCTCCTTCCCGGCTTCGGCCCTGATCTTTGCGGCTTCCTCGCTTCCTTCGGAACGGTACTTGCGCGCCATCTGCTCGCGTTCAGCCTTCATCCGGCGGAAGACGCTGAGCTTGTTCTTCTCCGGGAAATTAAGAGTCCGCATCTCAACGTTTGTCATCTCAATGCCATATTTTGTCGTCTGCTGGTTGCAGCGTTCAGTGACGGATGCGAGAAGGGGGCGGAGCTTCATCTTGCCCTGATCAATATTGACCAGGTCTCCAAGTTCATATTCACCTATCGCCACGCCCAGTCCGGATGAAAGGACATCGGCAAGACGCGCCTCGGCGCCAATGCGGTCGCGGACCGTGCGCATGAACTCAAGAGGATTCGTGATTTTCCATGAGGCGTAATAGTCCACAACGATGTCCTTCTTGTCCCTGGTAAGGAACTCCAGCTGCCCGGCTTCATAGACCTGCAGCCTGTTGTCATAACGCTGGAGGCTTTGGACCGGATCGGGAAGCTTCCAATATAGTCCTGGCTCCGTGATCGAGCGGACCGGCTTTCCAAACTGGGTGATAACCACGTATTCAGTGGTGTCCACTACAAATAGTACCAGCTTGCTTATCACCAGCGCCAGAACCAGGAACACTACGCAAAAAGTCAGCTTCAACCATGTTTGTCTCGTTGTCATCCTATCTCCTCCTTGAATTGTTTATTTCTCATTTGCCCTCCAGCACCGGTCCTGCATCTTTTCCCAGGAACCAGAGATCGGGGCTGGCCGTGTTGATATTTCCTCCAACCAGGAATTTTTCCGTGCGCGGCAGCACCTTTTCCATGGCTTCCAGATACAGGCGGATTTCTGTTATTTCCGCGCTCTTGGCATATTCGTTCAATGTCTTTGTGAAACGGTCAGCCTCTCCTTCCGCATAACGGATTTTCTCCTGCTTCGTGGCCCTGGCCTGCAGGACAAGCGTGGCAGCCTCCCCGCGCGCCTTTGGAACGAGCGCATTACGGAAGGAGTATGCCTCATTCATATAGGTAAGCTTGTCCTCCCTGGCGCTGGCGACGTCCTGGAATGCCTCCACCACATCTTCAGGAGGGCGCAGCTTCCGGAACAGAACATCCACGACTTGCAATCCCGACTTGCTCTTATCGAGTTCCTCCTGCAGGATTTTCCATATTTCCCTAAGGGCTCCGCTGCGTCCTTCGGCCATGATGTTGTCTATGGCCATATGCCCGACAGTCCTGCGGACGCTGGCCTGGGCGGCCTGCTTGATCAGTGTTTCAGGGTTGAACTGGTTCAACAGGAACTTCACCGGATCTGAAACTGTGTAATGGACCGAAACTTCAACATCTATGAGGTTTTCATCACCTGTCAGGAGGAGCTTTGCATCCGTGCTGACCTGGCGGACAGGAGTAGTCCGTACCAGAGTGACGTTGTCAATCGGATATGGCAGCCGGTAATGGAGCCCCGGAGCAAGAGGTTCCCCGCGCACCTTGCCGAGGCGTTGAACAACTGCTTGCTCCGAGGGCTTGACATAATAAAAACCAGAGGCCATATATCCTATGACAATCAGGACAAAGAGCCCAGCCGTAATCAATCCGGAAGGATACTTGTGGAGGTGTGATTCTTCAGAAAGCTGCACTTTCGATGAAACAAGTCCTTTGAAATTTGTAAAGAACATCTCTATCGCGGCCTGGAAGATGAAGACGACGACGATGACTGCCGCAACCTTGTCCAGTCCGGAGAGCCCCATGATTGAACCGATAAGTCCGACGAGTACGGCAACCGAACAGAACATGTCCATCCTGGCATGGGTTCCTGCCGCGAGAAGACTGGGTGATCCCGTCTCCTTGCCGACGTAACACATGTAGCGCCCCATGAAATAGGTGATGCATACTCCAAGGAATGCGCCTATCGCCGTCGGTATCACATATGCCAGTTCAATCGCCTCTCCTCCTACAGCTTCACTGAACAGTTCAAACCCCATCCAGAACATGAAGAAGGATACGACGACCGCAGAAAGGTGCTCAGTCCGCAGGAGGAGGTTGGTATGCCGCTGGAGCCCCCGCCGGACAACTACAAGCCCCAGATATACTATTACCAGCACGAGGACGTCCGTAAGGGAATGCCACGCGTTCGCCTTCAGGCCAAGACTGCCGGAGATGAAGGCAAGTATAAACCGCAGGGCAATCAGCAGCGCGTTCGCCCCGATGCATATCAGTACAGCTCTCTCTTTTCGATCCATGTTTTTCCGATCCTCCTTAAGTATTTGGAATATTCAGTACAGATCCCGTTCCTTCTGGTGAAGGCCGGATTCAACCCTGAGATTCCGGCTCAGCACGTGATCCCGTATGACCAGCTGGGATTTTTCCAGAAGCTCGTTCTGCATTTCACCCATCCGGCTCCGGTGCTTGCTTGACTTGATATACGATTCAATCATTGGGCGGGCCTCCTCGAAACTCATCTGCTGCGAAGGGACATTCTCCTTCACCTTCACGATCCAGTAGTTCTGCGAGAACTCGAAGATGTCACCGACCTGTCCGGTCTTTAGCTTGAACACCTCCTCATGGAATTCATGTTCATAATATTCTCCAAGATGGCTCTTGCCCTCATATATCCAGCGATCAACTTCACCACCGCCAGTTGCCGACTGATCGTCGGAGTATTCCCTGGCAACCGTGGCAAAATCAGCGCCAGCCTTCAGCTTTTCCTGCGCCTCCTCAAGTTTCTTCCGGGCGCGATTGCGCTCATCCTGGGCTGATCCGAAACTGGCCCGTATGATGCTGATCTTCGCCTTTGCAGGCTCCCTCATGTATGCCTGCCTCTTCTCATAAAACGCCTTGGCCTCCTCCTCGGAGACAACCAACTTTTCGTCAACCTCCTCCTTGTGCAGCATCTCCTGCAAGGCCTGCTCCTTGAGTTCGTCAATCTCCTTGCGCTGCTTCTGGGTCTGCCCCTTGTCCTCGTTCTTCTCAAGGAGCAGCTCCCTTACGATCAGCTGATCCAGGAGATTCTTCCTGGCCTCGAAACTGGAATACTGGGCCTGCTGTTCCGGGGTAAGCTCGTTGAATTCCTCCTGGAACTGCTCCACGGTGAACTGTTTTCCATGGATGCTGAACAGGGCCATGGTCCCGTTGAACTTCATCTTCTCCTGCTGCCTCATCAGGCTTAGTGCGGTCTTGACATTCGATTTGACTTCCGACAGCGGCTTCTGCTTCTCACCCTGCCGTTCGATGACTTTCACCACGTTGAACGAACCACCGTCCTTGAAGACCGGCGTAAGCTCCCCGGGATAGCACCGGAAGACGCGTTCCTCGAACTCCTTGCTTTTGCGTCCCCGCTCGATAACTTCGGCCGCAGCCGCCTTGTCGTCGGAAAATTCCGATGCGACAGCCGTGAAATCTTCACCGGCCCGGAGACGGGAGAGCGCCTTTTCGGCCTTCTCGCGGCCTGCCTTTTCGTCTGAAGCCGAAATTCGGATCGTCTGCACGCGGAGATATTCGGACTGTACATATTCCTTCCGGTGGCTTTCGTAATAGGCGCTGATTTCCG
>CAZRKP010000073.1:0-17408 GCA_964600895.1 uncultured Victivallis sp. | reverse complement strand
GGCTCGGACAGCGCCGATGGTATCAAACGCACCTATGCCAATATCATGGAAAAACTGATGCGCTATTACGATGAGAAAGATGTCAAGATCGAGCTTGAGAATGAACCTGTGGATGTGAAGGCGGTTATGGATATTGCGCCAAAGCTCAGGAGCTGGCTCGCCGATGGAGCCTCGCGGATGATTGTTAAGAGCACCAGTCCCGTCAAGATCTCCGAGGGTCCGCTCACTCCAGATCATATCGTCTACGCCAAATCATTTGCTCTCATATCCGATAAGATAGATTCTGCAGCTGTTGCGAAATTCACCGAGCAGAAAGGATACAAACCTCTTGTACTGTCAGTTCCAGAAAAAGCAGTTTTCATCGCAGGTAAGACCTTGAAGGATGCAAGGACAGTTGAGCTTCTCGCCCGTGATGCGGCATTGGTCCAGCAGTTGACCGGCGCCTTTGGTGGTCCTAATTATCTGATGGAAAAGTCATACAAGTTCATCGAGAACTGGGAGGTCGAGTCATATAGGAAGAAGGTCGCAGCCGGAGCAAATCCCGGAAGGCTCTACGGAAAGATCGCAGCTGTGACAGGCGCGGCTCAGGGTTTTGGTCTAGGTATTGCAGAAGGGCTTGCAGCGGAAGGCGCGATCGTCGCAATTGCCGACATCAATCTCGACGGTGCAAAAAAGGCGGCCGAAGGTATTTGTTCGAAGTTCGGAAAGGACAGGGCGTTTGCCGTGGAAGTCAATATCTCGAAGGAGGAGTCGGTTGCCGACATGCTCATGAGGATTGTCGGGCGTTGCGGGGGTCTGGATCTCTTCGTGGCAAATGCCGGAGTCCTCAAGGCTGGCCCGGTGAAGACATTCTCCAAGAAGGATTGGGATTTTGTCACCGAGATCAACTACACAGGATATTTCATCTGCGTCAAACATGTTGCCGGCTTGATGTCAGCCCAGAACGCCGAAGGCGACATCTGGACCGACATCGTGCAGGTCAACTCCAAGAGCGGTCTTGAGGGCAGCAGCAGGAACGCAGCGTATGCCGGAAGCAAGTTCGGAACGATCGGCATGACCCAGAGTTTTGCGCTTGAACTGATAGAGGACAAGATAAAGGTGAACAGCGTATGCCCGGGAAACTACTTCGAAGGTCCTCTCTGGAGTGATCCGAAGAATGGGCTTTTCGTGCAATACCTCAACAGTGGAAAGGTTCCCGGCGCCAAGACTATCGAAGATGTGAAGAAGTCATATGAATCCAAGGTCCCGATGGGACGTGGTTGCCAGCCGGAGGATGTGGCCAGGGCGATCATATACTGCGTCGAGCAGAAATACGAGACTGGACAGGCGATACCTGTCGCCGGCGGACAGGTAATGCTGAATTAAGATATATAAACCACAGAACACACAGAATACACAGAAGGGGGATGAAGATTAGTTTTCCGAAATCTAAATCATGGCTTCCATATATCATTTTCTGTGTGGTCCGTGTGTTCTGTGGTTAAAAAATATAAATAACAAAAGGATAATCAATATGGAAAAGAAACAGCACACAATATCGGTTCTGGTTGAGAACAAGTTCGGAGTTCTTGCGAGGGTCGCGGGTCTCTTCAGCGGGCGCGGCTACAACATCGAGTCGCTCTCTGTAAACGCAACTCATGACCCGAAGGTTTCGAAGATGACGATAGTCACCGTGGGCGACGATGCGATCATCGAGCAGATCGACAAGCAGCTCAACAAGCTGATTGACGTGATCAAGGTCACCGATCTCACCGGCAGCGAGTTCATCGAGCGGGAACTGATGCTCATCAAGGTCAAAGCCTCCGGTAAGAACAGGGCCGAGGTCATCCAGATCACAGAGATATTTCAGGGGAAGATCGTGACAGTCCACAAGGACGAACTCGGTATCGAACTTTCCGGTTCGGCACAGAAGATTTCTGACTTCATAAACATGATGAAGGAATTCGGTATCATCGAGATTGCCCGTACCGGCCGTGTCGCAGTCTGCAGGAATCCAGGTGCGACAGAGAACTACTCACAGAAATGACCGCATGCTGAAAGCTCCA
Organism: uncultured Victivallis sp.; assembly: GCA_964600895.1. GTDB lineage: Bacteria > Verrucomicrobiota > Lentisphaeria > Victivallales > GWF2-50-93 > GWF2-50-93. Next base: position 15,363 of record CAZRKP010000073.1, on the reverse strand, counting down.
GAATTCAAAATCCAGACCGGAGAAGGGGGAACATGCCTTACGGCATTAACTACGAGCGTATACAAATAATTTGAAACATGTTTGTAGTTAAGCCCGTAAGGGCTGTTCTTGGAACTTTTGCAGTTTGATATTGAATTTTAGGCTTGTTTGAAGTTTGGGATTTGGAGTTTAAAATTTATTTCTAAGGATATATCATCGCCCCCATGAAACTTCTTGTTGTCCAGGTTGCGGCGCTAAGCCATGAGTTCTGGCAGGAACATGCCAAGGCCGCCTTTTGGAAAAAGCTTAACAGTAAGAATGTCAAGACGGTTTTTCCTGCCCTCACGTGTCCTGTGCAGGCGAGTTTCAGGACAGGTCTTCCGCCTGCAGTCCATGGCATGATCGCCAACGGTTTCTTCGACAAGAAACTTTGCAAGACATTCTTCTGGGAGCAGGCATCGGAACTCTATGAAGGGAAAAGAATCTGGGACAAGTTCCGCAGGGCCGGCGGTACTGTCGGGCAGATCTGCTGGCAGCAGAGCATTGGCCGTGACAGCGATCTCATCCTTTCACCGGCTCCGATACACAAGCACCATGGTGGAATGATACAGGACTTCTATTCCGAACCAGACGGGCTTTATTCTTCTTTGTGCAACCAGCTAGGTCACGATTTCAACCTCCATTCATACTGGGGGCCGTTCACTTCGATACAGTCGACAAAGTGGATCGCTTCGGCTGCGGCGAACCTGTTGGTCTCATACAAGGCGACAGATGTCCTGCTTGTTTATCTTCCACACCTCGATTATGCCCTGCAGAAATACGGTCCCGAAAGCTCAAAGGCGAAGCAGGCATTTGCAGCAGTTGAGATTGAAATAGAAAAGCTTTTTGCTGCGGCAAAGCTTGCGGCTTATGATGTCATGGTGTTCGGTGATTATGCGATCACCGAGGCCCATCAACCCATATTCCCGAACAGGATCCTTTGGGACGCGGGATTTTTCGTGGAGAGGAATGTACAGGGAAAACTCTATCCCGACCTCTATGCTTCGAGGGCATTCGCCATGGTCGACCACCAGATTGCGCACATCTATCTTGCCGATAAAAGCGAGATTGGCGTGGTCGCCGAACTTTTTGATGATGTCAAGGGGCTTCTGAGGATACTTACCCGGAATGAGATGAACAATGAGCGATGTGGCGACATCATCATGGAGGCCGCCGCCGGAAGCTGGTTCTCATACAAATGGTGGGACCATCCCGATGAAGCCCCGGACTACGCGACGCACGTTGATATCCACAACAAGCCAGGCTTTGATCCTTGCGAACTATTCATGTCATTCTGGCCTCCTATGAGCGTCTGTCAGGACGATTCGAGGATCAAGGGTACGCATGGCTCATCCTATCTTCCGGAACATGACGTCTTCTGCGGTACTACCTTCGCTCTTGACAGCAAGATTTCCTCCCTTCTTGACGCCTCAGGCATGGTCGGAGCCATGCTGGAGAAGTAACTTTTCACTAAGGGTTCCCTTAGGGGACATCCCCCATGTGCATACAGTTGGATAATGGCGTTATTCAACCTATATTAAGGATAAAAAGACGGGGGGATGACACATGAGCAATTCCGTACAATGCAAGCTTTGTCCGAGATACTGCATCATCATGCCCGGACAGAGCGGGGAATGCAGGGTGAGGGTCAATATCGACGGCAAGCTGACCTGCGTGGTGTATGGATTCCCGTGTTCGATTAACGTCGATCCAATCGAAAAGAAGCCTTGCTTTCATTTCCTGCCGGGGACGAAGTCCCTGTCCATGGCGACTGTCGGCTGCAACCTCCACTGCCTGAACTGCCAGAACTGGGAGATCTCACAGGCCAATCCTGAGGAAAGCGAAGCCTACAACTGCTCTCCTGAAAAGCTTGTCGATGCCGCGGTCAAATACAAGTGCGAAAGCATCTCCTACACATATACCGATCCCGTGGTGTTTTATGAGTTTGTGTTTGACACTGCGAAGCTCGCACAGGAGAAGAAGATCCGGAACGTCCTGGTCACCGCAGGATATATAAACACCAAGCCCTGGAAGGTCCTTCTGAAACAGGTTGATGTCGCCAGGATCGACCTGAAGGGTATTACCGAGGAGTTCTATCAGAAAGTACCGCAGGCTACCTTGAAACCGGTGCTGGATGCCATCGTGACAGCCAAGGAAATGGGGGTTCATGTTGAGATAATAAATCTTCTTATCCCGACATTGAACGACTCACCCAAGGACATAAGGAATCTCGTACAGTGGATCGCGAAGAACGTCGGCAAGGAAATTCCGCTTCATTTTTCGAGATTCTTCCCGATGTATAAGATGAAGAATCTTCCGCCGACTCCGCTTGAGACATTGGACCTGGCCAAAAAGATCTCGACCGACGAAGGAATGGAATTTGTGTATATAGGAAACATTGCGAGCCAGGAAGGACAGAACACATATTGTCCGGCATGCAAGAAGCTCCTGATAGAGAGGAGCGGGTTCAATGTCCTGCAGAACAATCTCGAGGACGGCAAATGCTCATGTGGCAGGGCAATATACGGGGTATGGAAATGAAGCGCAGGAGTTTTATGAAAATTTCCGGCTTTACGGTGTTTGCCGCGGCGGTGGCCGGCTTGAATATTTCATGTCTGTTTTCATCGGACACTGACCGTAAAAATCCAATAAAAAAATATGTCGGAAGGATCAGGCCGATGGGGGAGGAGATTTCACTTGAAAGCAGATGGAATGGATAGGGGGTAATATGAGGAAACTTGTTTTGTGTATTGCGGGTATAATGTCTCTTGTTCTCTCCTGTACTGCGGAACCGGAGAAGAACTTCAAGTCCACACTCGCAGGGAGGTGGTATCCGGCAGACAAGGAACAGCTGAGCAAGATGCTTGGTGAGCTCTATGCCAAGGCTGAAGGAAAGGAAAACAAGGACATTATTGCACTGATACAGCCGCATGCCGGCTACCAGTATTCTGGAAAGACAGCATTCTGCGGGCTCAGGTCACTGCCTGGAACCTACAAGCGGATTGTCATAATCGGTCCCACGCACAGCCATTCGATGCGGAATGTCTACTGTGTTCCGAAATATGACAGCTTTGAAACACCTCTCGGGAAAGTTCAGATGGATACTGAATTCATTGACAGGTTGCTGAAGGAAAAATCTCTTTTCAAGGATATCCCCGAAGCCTTTGCCAATGAGCACAGCGTACAGATCCAGGTCCCTCTGCTGCAATATGCATGGGAAAAACGGAAGGCTGACGATTTTCCCAAAATCGTCTTCATCATTGCCGGCCAATGTTCATTTGAGACGATGAAGGAAGCTGGCGGCATCCTTAGTAAAATGATGGATGCCGACACTCTTCTGCTCGTAAGTTCGGATTTCACCCATTACGGTCCGAATTATGATTATGTGCCTTTCAGGGAGAATATTCCTGAAAAGCTGAAGGAGTTGGATCTTGGAGCTTTTTCGACGATTGAAAAGAAGGATGCCGCGGGATTCCTGAAATATGTCGCTGATACAGGCGACACGATCTGCGGTTATATGCCGATAGCGACAGTGCTTACCATGCTGCCAGGGGAGTCAAAATGCATCAAGCTGGACTACACAACTTCCGGGGAGGTGGTCGGGGACTACAGGAATTCAGTAAGTTATTTCTCAATTGCCTTTACTGGCAAATGGGATGTGAAAAAGGAGAAGGCAATGAATGAAAATGAGAAGAAACAGTTGACTGCCGAGGAGAAATCAAGACTCCTGGCACTTGCAAGAAAAACCATCGTCTATTACCTCGACAAAGGCAAGGCTCCTTCGCCGGAGGATCTGGGGATCGAGCTTACCCCGGGGATGAAGGAGCAGCGTGCGGCATTTGTGACACTGATGGAGAAGGGTGAGCTCCGCGGCTGCATCGGTGAGATATTTCCCAGCCAGGAGCTCTACAAGTCTGTCATCTCAAATGCGATCAATGCCGCTGTGAACGACCCGCGTTTCATGCCGGTGACGAAGAACGAGGTAAAGGATATTGCGATCGACATTTCCGCGCTGACACCTCCAAGCAAAGTTGATTCTTACAAGGACATCAAGATCGGTACGGACGGAATGGTTATCAAGAAAAACGGACGTTCTGCCGTCTTTCTCCCGCAGGTGGCGACGGAGCAGGGGTGGGACCTCGAGACCACTCTCACCTACCTTTCAAGGAAGGCCGGACTGCCGATGGACGCGTGGCGTGAAGGTGCGAGTTGGCTGACCTTCCAGGCGGAAGTCTTCAGTGAACATGAGAAGAAGAAATAGACATGACAGGATAACTGGATTTACAGGATGGATTAATCTAAGAAATCATGAAAATCCTGTAATCCTGTCCGATATATGCTTATCGAAAAACACAGAATGAACTTTGCGATATTCGCAATCGGGCTTTTCGCGATAGCCTCACAGACACTGCTCTTCCGCGAATTTCTGGGGTCCTTCGAAAGCAACGACATCGCCGTGGCGATATTCTTCGGAGCCTGGTTCCTTTGGATAGCGGTCGCATCACTGATTGTCATCGGATTTCCACGTCTCTCGGAAAAACTGTCCCGAAAGACACCGCTGATGGCGATTGCATATGTTCCGGCATTCATCCTGCAATACTACCTGATCCTGCATATAAGGGAGTATGCCGGAATTGCCAGCTATGAACTTTTTCCGCTGGTGAAGATGACGGGCCTCTCTCTCCTCGTAAACGCGCCGGTGAGTTTCGTGACCGGTGCATTATTTCCTCTTGCATGCCGATGGCTGAAGGAAAGCTCCGATGTGCCGGTGGCCAGGACATTCATCTTTGAATCCCTGGGCAGTTTCATCGGTGGAGCTGGCGCCACGCTGCTTCTTTACTTCAGCTGCACGGCCATGCAGCTTTCTCTCATAATATGCTGCCTGATGATAGTTGCTTTCAGCCTTTACTGCAACAGGATTGTACGGATAGCCTTGATATGTATCGTGATCATTGCCTTCTCAGCCAGGATTGATGTGCGCCTTACGGAACAGATACGGCTTGCAAAGTGGAACAAGCTGATGCCTGGAGAAAAATATTCCGGCGCCTTCAACACACCGCAGGCTGAATACCTCTATGGCAGTTACAGGGGGGCCTTTACCGTTGTCCGCGAAGGCGGCGTATGCGAATCAATGCCCGATACGGAGAGCGCATGGAAGATCATTTCGATCCATCTCTGCCAAAGGCCGGGATCGTCAAAGGTCCTGGTGATCGGTTCCGGACTCAACGTCTGCCGTGAGCTCCTGCGGATTTCACAGATAAAGGAGGTTGCGTGGGCATATTATGACAGCGATTATGCGTCAAGGATCAACAGCTATGTTCCTGAAAACCTCCGGATCAACGATCCCCGCTTCCATCCGGTTACATCCGACATCAGGAATTTCCTGAAACAGAAAAGTTCATATTATGACCTGGTGATCATCAATCTTCCGGATGCATCGAATTCAGTTTTGAACCGTTTCTACACCACCCAGTTCTACGAGCTTCTCAGGAATGCGCTTGTCCCCGGAGGTGTTGCGGGTATCCGGGTGTCGTGCGGCGAGAATGTAATCGGAGAGGAACTCGCATATATCGGGGCATCGGTCAGGACTACGCTCATAGGGATCTTCAAGAACATTGTTCTCGTCCCCGGAGACAGCGCATGGTTCATAGTCTCCGACTCAGATGTGATCTCGGGTTCACCTGAAAACCTAGTCAAGAGATTCTCCTGGAATAAGGAGGCGGCGAAGATATTCCCGCCACAGGCCCTCAGGTCCCTATATCTTCCTGACAGGGAGGCATGGACGCTTTCAAAATATGATGAGATCAATCCGGGAAGCATCGAAATCCTTAACGATGACACAAAGCCCCTTGGATTCCTCTTTGCCCTGTTTCTTTCATCAAGGCAATCCGGATGGGGTATCACTTCCATCTGCATGAGGATCATGCGTGTCGGAATGCTTTTCATCCTTGTTCCGCTCCTAATATTCATATGCATGTCGCTGATATCGGCATTCCATGACAGATCGAGCAGGGAAGGAAGTCCTGGGCCATGGAGGATCGTGTTCTGTGCTGGCTTTGTGAGCATTGGAACGAGCATTGTCCTGATGTATCTATTCCAGACGACCCTGGGCTCGCTTTATCTTTACACAGGTCTGATATCCTCGCTGTTCATGCTGGGGCTTGCCGCTGGCGGTGCAGTGATCTCGCATCAGAAGCTCAGGGAAAAGTCATCTGCCGGAGTCATGCTGCTCTGGGTGCTGATGGCGCATGTCGTCCTGCTTTTCGCCATATCATGCCAGGATCCGGACTTCTGGCGATTCAGCTGGTTCATTATAGCATTTGTCCTGTCGGGAGTCTGCTGTGGCTCATATTTTCCGATGGCCGCCAGGATGTACAGGGAATCGGGCAAAGGCGAACTCAATTCAGGTGGCGCAATTGAAATGTCAGATCATGTCGGTGCATGCACAGGAGCCTTGCTCTGCGGGATCTTCCTTGTGCCTCTTTATGGTACGGCAGGGGCTCTCATGTTCTTCATGGCGCTTCTTGCCGTGAACATTCCTTTGTCCAGCACGAGGGTCTTCCTCGGGAGCGTCCAACAGGAAAAATCCGTGACAGCTTTGATATTGCGGCACGGGGCCTATATCTTATTTGGTGTCGGTGCATGTCTGGCGCTATGGGGGAAAATCATATTCAGCATGAACATATCTTTCTACATCATGATCGTATCGGCAGTGCTGTTCATGGTCCTGGCTTTCTTCAGACGAAAGACCGGACATCTGGTAATGTTTGCATTGGCACTCATTCTCGCAATCTCATCCGCATTTGAATTCACTTATGCCACGAAAAGGAAGGAGACGCAGGTTTCCGGACCAAAGCCCCTTCCAGTCCTGGAACAGCCGACCAAGCCTGTTGCAGAGAAAAAAGGCAACCAGGAGATTTCACCGGAACCGGAGGAGATTCCGACCGGAGTCCCACGCGACGTGGACATGAAGAAACTCAACTCCAAGATCAAGGCCGGCCAGCTATCCACGAAGGAAGCCGAGTTTTACGAAAAGCTGGATGTGAAATAAGATTATCAGACAAAGACTTGTACAGACTACCCCATCCGATTCTTTGGCATCTTCACTTCGAGAGGTTTTGCTCCGATGGAGTATGCCTTGCCGAAAACCTCAATCTTGATTGCGCCGTTACCGCTGATGTCGAGACTGACAGTCCTCCTGTCGACTTTGACATTCAGAATCCTGCCAAGATACCGCAGACTGAACTTGAATGATTTCCATTTCTTCGGAAGCGAAGGCCTGAATGAAAGGCATTTGCCGTCGGTGCGCAGTCCGCCAAATCCGTAGACGACGTTCATCCAGGCAGCAGCCATCGAGGTCGTATGGAGTCCCTGGTTGGTATTGTTGTTGTAGTCGTCCAGATCAAGGCGTGCGGCATGTCCCCAGTAGCTGTATGCCTTGTCGTGCATACCGAGTTCCGCCGCCATGATCGAATGGACGCCAGGAGAAAGCGATGATTCGTGCGAACAGCGCGGTTCGTAGAACTCAAAGTTCGCCTTCTTGACCTTGTCGGAAAAATCCTGTGAATAGAAATAAAGGATCAGCATGGCGTCAGGCTGTTTGATCATGTCGGTCCTGAAGAGCTTGTAATATGCCCAGTTGTGGTAGAGCGGGAATTCCTCGGGTTTGATCTTGTCGACCTCCAGATGAGGCATGTCGAAATAGCCGTCGTGCTGTTCGTAGACTCCCGTCTTTTTGTTCTGCGGAACCCGCATTTTTTCCGCCATCCTCTTCCAGTCCCTCATCTCTTCCTTCTTAAGAGCAAGTTTCCTGACGATGGCTGCGAGTTTCGCAGGAGCATTCTTCTTCATCTCATCCAAAACCGACAGCGTGTATTCGAAGGATTTCTTGACCATGAAGTTGGTATAGCAGTTGTTGTGGGCCATCATATGGAACTCGTCCGGACCCATCACGCACCAGAAGCCGTATTCGCCGGTCAACTGCGCCCAGCCGCCGCGGCTTGCGTAATAACGGCTGATCTCCAGAAGCATCTCGATGCCGTGCCCGTAGAGGAAATTATTGTCATTTGTCAGATGGCAGTAATGCCAGATGCCATATGCTACGGCGACAGGCACATGTATCTCAAGATCTCCATGCTGCCATACCGAGCAGGCTTCCGTCCCGTCGATAGTCTCCATCGGATATCTTGCGCCCCTGCATCCTTTTTCGATCGCCCTCTGCTTTGCCTGCGGAAGTCGCAGGTAACGGTATTCCAGAAGGTTCTTCGCCGCAATTGGATTGTTGAAGATGTAGAACGGGAGGCAGTAGGTTTCAGTGTCCCACCAGGTATGTCCGTGGTATTCCTCACCGGTCAGCCCTTTTGCGGATACGTTCAGGGAGGGATCAACACCGTGGTATGTCTGGTGCATCTGGAAGATTCCGAATCGTACACCCTGTTGGTTGTCGGGATCACCTTCGATCTCTATATCCTGCTCGCTCCAGATATTCCTCCAGTATTCAACGTGCTTTGAACGTATGCTTTCATAGCTCTGTTTCTGCAGTGCCATCGCGGATTTCATGCTCCGGTTCCAGAAATCATCATTCCTGCTTCCTGACTTGTCTGTGTAATTCGCGACGATCCTTGAGAAGCATGCTGTTGCGTTTTTCGAGAGCTTCATCTTGAATGTCCTCGAGATGATCTGCTCACCGGACCCGTCCATTGCTGATGCATTTGCCGGTGCGAGGATCTTCATCGATGAGAATACCTTCTGGGCGCTCTTGAGCGTGCGCGCCATTATCGCGGCACCTTCGGATGAATGATCCTTGCGTATCGTGCTCCAGAAGCATTTACCGCGCGAATGCTGGAAGTTTGAGAAGTCAAGACCGAGTTTTACTTCGATGGCGCCTGAGTATCCCAGCGAGGATAGGGTGATGCGCTGGATCCCAAGTTGTGGCCGGACCATGCTGGTCAGGCGTTCGAACTCAACCTTGATATCCCCGGCCTTTGCATGCCAGATGAAGCTCCTCCTGAGAATCCCTTCCCGAAGGTCGACTGAACGGACAAAATTGCTGAAACGGCTTTTCCCAAGGTCGAGCTGTTCGTCTCCGGCTTTGATCCGGGTATATAGCCAGTCGACGGAATTAAGCATGAAATGGAATCGTTTCGGGAAACCGTTGTAGCATACAGGATGATTGATGGGCTCCTCCTCGAAGATTCCGTTGAAGAAGCTGCCGACGAACCTGTCGATGCTGCAACCCTCCTCAAAGTATCCGCGTACGCCCATGAACTCGTTTCCGAGGGAGAAGATCGATTCTGCGACCTTCGCAGACTTGGGATGAAAGCCTTTCTCCTCTATTATCCACGGATCCGTAGAAAGAAATTTTTTTGCGATCTTTGCCATGATGACACCTTATATTCGAGTAAATGTTTTATGGTAACGGCTTAAGCAGGGAGGCGAGGACGCTCTCGGTGCAGAGTATGGAGGTCATCTTCTTCACGTATCCTATCGCGAACAGATGCGAGCGGGAGAAGGTATGATCCATCACTATCAGCGATTTTGAGACATCGTCCTTCGAGATGCTGCTGCGGTTGTCGGCTTTTGCGAGCATGGCTGACAGCGATGCCAGCACCGGATAGCTGATGATCAGGTGCTGCATTCCCTCCTCGAAAGTCAGCCCCAGGCATGGGAACCCGCAGAAATGCATCGATTCCAGTTTTGAACCGACATAATTCCAGTAGATATCCAGTGCATCCTCGTCCCATTTGATCCCCTTGACCACCTCGAGCGGATCGTTTCCGGAAGTTTCCGGGAACTGTCCGCAGAGCTTTCCAAGAGAGCCTGAACCGAGTGAGAACTTGAGTATGGCTTTAACCCTCGACAGCCTTTCAAAAGGAAGGATCTTCATCGCATATTCCTCGTCCGACCTGATGAAACTTCCGACAAGAAACCTGAAGATCATCCTCTCATGATAGTTCAGCTTTGCCGGTTCAGCTAAAATCTTTTCGAGATCACGGGTACTTCTCTTGACAAGTTCCATCGAATCCCTGCTGAAGAAGCTGCCAGCTTCGAGGATGTCGCTGGCGTTTTCAGGCCTGGAATGGAATTCAATCAGTTTTGCTGCAGCCAGTATCCTTATAGAGGGGCGGAACCTGGTGTCGAGGAGGAAGTTCTTGTATGCTTCGGCGATGATCCTGAGCTTTGCCAGCTTCGGTTTGAGTTTCCTGCTGTAGCTTGCGTCGGAGAATTTCCTCTTCTTGTACAGTTCCTTTGCCAGGGCATTGATGTCGGTGCTGAACGCGCAGATTTTCTTCCCCTTCTGAGAGCAGACCCCAGGACAGTCATATCTCAGTGAGGCGCTGGTGACATCGTCCTCCCAGTTGATAATATCGAATGGATAGAGCCTGCAGGTAATTGGTTTTGCCTTTTCTCCATGGTGCTTGTGTATCAGGCAGAGCCTGTCGGGATCGAGGAATATGCAGTTCCCGTTCTTCTTGTTGATGACATAGAGTCCTTTATGCCTGCGGTTCTTGGAGAAAACCTTTTCCTTTGAGAAGTCTATTCCCGGGATGGCGAGTTTCTCTATCCGGTCCTTCTCCTCCTGGGTCACAGGGACATCCCAGATGCCGCAGCATTTTCCGCAGTTCTTGCAGATGAAATACTGCTCGGTGAAGAATTTTAGTGGCATTGAAGGGTCCTTTTGAAGTCATTCCCCCGGGGAGTTCTGCATGTCAGGCCTTCGGTCGGGCCGCTATCTTGATCAGCATCGTTCCGGAGAGGATTTCATGTAGAGCCCTTTTGTAGGGATTGAATAACAGCATTATAGGAGTGATGACGCCAAGGATGAGCATCAGTACGGTGAAGACATATGCCCTTCCGAGGAAGACCTCTTCCAGGTTGGTCCTTGTGATGATGATTCCCCAGAACCACATTCCGAAAGTCTGTGCAAATATCCCCAGTGCGATAGAGTAGTAGAGGAGTGCCCCGAGGATGAACAGATAACAATGCTTTCTGAATGACGAGTTGAGTTCCTCATTTGGCTGCGGCGGCAGTTTTACTGCTTCTTGTGCCGGTTCAGGGGCCGGGGCTGGCGCTGCTGCGGCCGGTACTGGAGCAGGAGTTGTTGTTGGGGCAGTTGCTGTTGCCGGAGCGGTTCCTGCCGGAGCAGTCACAGCTGTTGGCGCATTGGCATCCTGGGGAACTGCAGTTTCCTGCTGTTTTGCAGGTTCCGGTGTCTTGGGGGCTGGCACTCCCTGGGCAAATGAGAGGAAAAGTATGAATCCGAAAATGAAGAGTATTGCAATATCGAAGCACATCGAAGCGAGACGCTGCGGAAGTGTGGCAGGGTCATGGATGTATCTGTTCTTGAAGGCGGTGGCGTAAGGCGTGAGTGTCTCTGGTGTTTTCTTCCTGCCGCCAAAAAGAATGTTCAGGTGCTCGGAGAACTTCTCGAAGGAGTTCTTCTCCTCCTCCACTCTTGACGACTGCAGCGCGAATGCGGGTTTCAGGAAATCAAAGTCGCTGGCCTTGTTCCATTTGCGGATCATGGTGTTGCGGACCTCTGTCTGGGGAAGTATCCTGCCGGCTTCCGTCCATTTCCTGAGGGTTTCCTCATCCACTGGACCGTATTCTTTTCCTTCGTCGCCTTTGACGATATATTTCATGTTACCCGATATGGTTTGAACTTTAAATCAAAATTAGGATGTCAATATCATTGTAACCTATATTATTCTGTTATATTTTTCAATATGTTGCATGTAAAATGTTGAGGGTGAATATTTGGATACGGAAAACGTTGGTGAAATAATGGTCGACAAGAGGGCCGCGCCGCAAGGGATGGGTCCCGAAGGGCCAGCTTCGATCGATTACATTCGTTTCTTCAGGGCGATCGACTGCATAATCGCCGGCATCATAATGCTGATCTGCCTGCTCAGCCTGAAAAGAATGTTCGACGTCCTGCCTGTCCCCTTCATCCAATACTTCTATGTCATCGCCGCCTATCTGATATTCTACGGGGCAATGTGGTTCCCTCAATCCGGTTTCAAGCTTTTCCTATACAATAAGTCACTAATGGCATTGAAATGGTCTTCCTTCGTCGTACTGCTGCTTTCACCTTTCCTGCACTGGTGGAGCCAGGATCCCGAAAGGACGTATCTTCTCATGAACTTCATGGGGCTCTGCATCGCCTCCGCAATCATGATCGTTTGCATCTCAAATCTCGCGTATGCCGTCGCCAGGGAGGACAATCTCATCCTGATATCATGGATGTCGAGGATATCAAGACTGGCCGCCCTATATCTCATGCTGGCGCCTGTAATCGCATTTTTTGTGACAGTAATTTTTGGAAAATGTTCTGGACAGGATATATTTCTGTTCATTGTGAAGGTTGAAAGATGGCAATTGCTCATTTTTCTTTTTCCGGTCGTCCTCAGCCTTGCCACGCTCATGCAGTTAAGATATGCTAAATACAGGAAGCTCAAATGAAAATCAGGAAACTGTTCGTGTTTTTCCCTCTCATTATTCCGATATGGGAGAAGGTGCCCTTCGACATGGAGAACACCAACGTCCCGGAACCTCCTACCTACGCTGACGAAGCCAACATCAAGATGCAATATGACTATCTTGCAAAGACTCAGGACAGCAGGCTCCGCTCGAAGATCGCTGTGAGCCTCTCATATTCAGGCAATGCAGCGGCAATAGATGTCCTTGAGAAAGCCCTTGAGAACGAGAAGAACGACTTTGTTCAGGCGGATATCCTTGGATCCCTCTACAACCTCAGGACATATGGAAACTGCAAGAAGGTCTCCTGCCTCAAGAGCCTCCTGAAATCTCCTAATCCTTCTGTCAGGGCCTACGCCGCCGCACTTTATCTGAAGGCGACAAATGATCTGAGCGGCGTATATGAGCTTCTTTCAGTTGAATCCTCTGCACATGTGATCAACTTCCTATGGGATCAGATCACAACGGACAAGGATTATCCCCGGCATTCCAAGGAATCAGACCTGGACAAGTTCCTGTCCTCCGATAACTATCTCCAGAGAGTTGGCGCTGTGAAGACTGCGGTGATCAGGAGCGAGGATCCTGACAAGGACACTCGCTTCACCAAGGTGCTTTCAGACAAGAACGTTTTCGTTAAGGCAGCCTTGGCATCGGCATTGGCATCAAGGAACAAGGGTGGCATCAACCTGTTGAACACTCTTTCCAACGATAAGGATGTTTCAGTGCGCGCCCTCGTAGCCTCTGCCGTTCCTATACCTGAAAGGCTCCAGATATTCATAAAGCTGTCCGCAGATCCGGACGAGGAGGTGAGGAGGCTTGCATGCGTATCTCTCGGCTCATTCCCTGATGCCTCCGGGATAGATGCGCTTATCGCGAGGATAGGTGACAAGTCCCTTCAGGTCAGGACGGCCGCCGAGAAATCTCTCATAAGGATCAAACCCGACCAGAACGTGCTTAAACGCATCGGCGACGAGTGCCTTGAATCAAAAGAATCAAGGGCATCGGCCGTGGTAATACTCGGTGAACTGAATGACAGGAGGTACTCCGCCGCGATCGAGAAGCTTCTTGCAGGGCTTGATGCTTCAGAGGCCGACCTGCAGATGCGCTGCATCTACGCGCTTGGAAACCTTGATTACAAGGATTCATGGAAAACCGTATCTTCCAAGTTCGACCACAAGGAGGCATTTGTCAGGGAGGCGGTGGCTTCAACTTTGGGCAAGCTGAAGATCAAGGAGACCTACGATACGATAATCAAGCTCAGCGATGACAAGGTGGTAAAGGTCTCAACCCAGGCTTTCGAGTCGATGGGATGGATTGCCGACACCTATTTTAGCGGTGTACTGCTGACTGCGATAAGGAAGACCGTAGCTGAATATCCTGCCGACAACCGTTCATATGCTTGCTGGTCGATCGCAAGGATAAACACTCCGGGCCAGGACATCCTCCGCCAGATGGATGCTCTCTGCACGAAGATGGTCCTCAAGGTTCCGATGTCTCCTAATACCTACGATGTCGACAGTGTCAGGATATCCGCCCTTTTTGCTCTCATCGATCTGGGAAAGAAGGATGTCCTCTTCAAGGAGAAGGCCGAGGACATAGTCAAAATGTTCCTGAGTCCCCCTAAGAACGATTCCGTATTCGCGTCGATGGTGGGCGATGGACTAAGGGACTTTGCGCGTCAGGCCAAGGCATACATGAACGGACAGCAGGTCGCCCCAGGAGAAGTTAAGCCCAGAACACCAGTCTTTCTAATAGAGGAGTTGAGGAAGAAGAATGAACAGCAGCAATTGGAATCGCCGCAGTGAGCTGATCGTAGCTCTTGATTTTGAGAACCTGAAACCTGCCCTTGAATTTGTCGGGACCGCCGGCGATTCGGTCACATGGTACAAGGTAGGCAGCCAGCTTTTCTGCAGTGCCGGTCCGGCTGCGGTGGCGGAACTGAAGGCTCGTGGGAAGAAGGTCTTCCTTGACCTCAAATTCCATGACATACCCAATACTGTCGCAGGAGCGGTCGTCGAAGCAGTAAGGATGGGGGCCGACATGGTCAATGTCCACGCTTCCGGCGGAAGGGAGATGATGAAGGCCGCCGTCAAATCCGCTTCCGACAATGCAAAACTCGGTGCAAGACCGCTTGTCATTGCGGTCACGGTACTGACCAGCATGGATGAGCCCGTACTTACCGAAGTTCTCAACCGTAAGGATTCCTATCCGCCGGCTACGCACGTCCCGCATCTTGCGAAGCTCGCAAAGGATTCGGGGATGGACGGCGTAGTGGCGTCGGCCCACGAGATCGAACTTATAAGGAATGTGTGCGGGAACGATTTTGTACTTGTCATACCGGGGATACGCCCGGCTGATACCAGTACGGACGACCAGAAGAGGATAATGACTCCTGCGGAAGCCGTCCGGAAGGGCGCCAACTTCCTGGTTGTAGGAAGGCCTGTCCTGAAGGCGAAGAATCCAGCGGAAGCCGCCCTCGCCATAAGGGCCGAGATGGAAAAGGCCGTGTAAGGCCAAGCCAAAGATTGGCCACAGACTTTACGCAGACCATAAGAATTATTCTCTCACTAAGCCACAGAGTCACAAAGCTATTATCAACCGCAGATGAACGCAGATAAACACAGAGATATTTCCTTCTGCTGAATCGGCTCTCCTCTGCTCCTGCAGGGGGAGGATACGGAATATGCATGAGAATATTAACTCGTTCATATTCTCATGCCATTTCCGTATCACATTGCGAACAGGTTCGCCTGAGCCGATCCAGTAATCGGGAATTTTTCTTCTTTGTGTACTTTGTGGCTTTGTGCGAGAAAACATTTATCTTGATAGTATGATTTGCGGTAAAGCATTTCCCCTTCGTGTCCTTCA
>CAZRKP010000072.1:0-19539 GCA_964600895.1 uncultured Victivallis sp. | reverse complement strand
TTCCGAAAGATGAGAATCCACTTGGTAAGGAATACGATTTCGTACTGGAAATAAATCAAGTTGAGAATAATATTGTCAACTTCAATCTCAAAAGAAAAAGCAATGAGCAAGAAAAATCCAAGTGATAAAATCTATGACCTGATATGCCGGGCGTCGTGCGAGATACCGGAGGATGTGCGGACTGCATTGGAACGAGCTTACAGGAAAGAAGCGGATGCCTCCCCTGCCCGTCAACAGCTGGAACTAATCCTAAAGAACATCAAGATGGCCGAAAGACTCGGACAGCCCCTCTGCCAGGATACCGGGGCAATAACTTTCTATGTCAGCGCGCCAAACAACTTCGACAGGACAGCCTTCCGGAAATCTGCGGAACTCGCAATCATACAGGCGACAAATGAAGGCATCCTGAGGAAAAACTCCGTATGCCCTATCACCGGCAGGAATGACGGGACAAATGTCGGTCCGGGAAGCCCAATGATATACTGGAGCGAAAAGGCATCAAAGCGACTTGAAATGAAACTGCTCCTCAAGGGTGGAGGCAGTGAGAATATAGGAGCTCAATATTCACTGCCAGACGATAAACTCGGAGCCGGCCGAGATCTTGATGGTGTACGCAAATGCGTCCTGGATGCAGTATTCAAGGCACAAGGGAAAGGTTGTCCGCCAAGTATAATCTCGGTATGCATCGGTGGTGACAGGGCATCAGGTTATTCAGAATGCAAGAAACAGTTTTTCCGGAAGCTCAGTGAACGCAATAGAGATCAGGTGATCTCAAAACTCGAGAAAAGGCTTCTCGCCGATATCAATTCACTCGGGATCGGTGCCATGGGGCTTGGAGGAAAGACAACTGCGCTTGATGTTTTTGTGACGGCTCTTAATCGTGTCCCAGCCTCATATTTTGTGACCGTGTCCCAGATGTGCTGGGCGTGTAGACGCGCAGAATCGAGGTAATTGTAAACTTGAAATTGAAAATATTTTAATGTCCATCTTCTTAATAAGCCTGACGATAATGGGGCTGTGCCTCTTTGAGATCGTAAGCAGCGTTGATAATGCAATAATCAACGCAGAGGTGCTTTCAGGAATGAGTCAACGGGCCAGAAAATGGTTCCTCTTCTGGGGACTCCTATTCGCAGTCTTCGTAATAAGGGGTACGCTTCCATGGATAATCGTATGGTCCGTCAACCCCGGACTTGGTCCAATCGGCGCTTTGACGGCAACATTCAGCAACAATCCTGAAGTAAAGGCCTCCATCGC
This sequence comes from uncultured Victivallis sp., assembly GCA_964600895.1. Lineage (GTDB taxonomy): Bacteria > Verrucomicrobiota > Lentisphaeria > Victivallales > GWF2-50-93 > GWF2-50-93. The sequence continues at coordinate 18,285 of CAZRKP010000072.1, read as the reverse complement.
GAGGTCCGCACCGATACTTCTGGCAGGTGGCGGGATATTCCTTATTTTTCTTTTTGTTCACTGGTTGCTGGTCGAACCAAAGAAATATGGATTCTTCGGAGAGAAATTCTTCCATTCCCAGTCCGTATGGTTCTACGGCGTTGTTTCCGTCATACTTTCCGTGACAGTTTGGTACGCAATGAAGATCGATCACATGATGGCGTTCGGCTGCGTGATAGGTTCAACCGTTTTCTTCATAATGCTGGGATTTAAGCAGAGCGCGGAACTTAGCGAGAAGGAGCTTGTGAAATCCACTCACTCGGACATAAGCAAGATAATCTACCTGGAAGCTATAGATGCATCGTTTTCAATAGACGGTGTACTCGGAGCATTTGCGTTCACAATGTCCGTTCCGCTGATCATCATCGGCAATGGCATCGGGGCCCTGGTGCTCAGGGAGTTCACAGTACGGAACATTGATACGATAAAGAATTTTGCATATCTGAAGAACGGCGCAATGTATTCGATATTCGTCCTGGGACTGATAATGATATCGGAGGCATTTGGCACGCATGTACCGAGCTGGGTGTCGCCTGTCATCACCTTCATGATAGTAGGTTATTTTTTCTTCAAGTCCGTCTCAGAGGCCAGAACTGAAGCAATGGAGACAGAATGAAGATAACTGAGACAATACTGATAGCCATTGCACTCTCCATGGATGCGCTTGCGGTATCGATAGCAAGCGGAATCATATTGAAGAAGTCAAAGATCATGAATGCTCTCAAGATCGCATTCTTCTTCGGATTATTCCAGCTGATGATGCCTCTTGTCGGGGCCTTCGCAGGAACATTTCTGAAGGACTTCATTGTCACTTTCGACCACTGGGTGATATTTGCAATACTGGCAGTCATAGGCGGCAAGATGATCTATGAAGCCTTCATCATCAAGGAAGAAGAGGAAAAACTCGATCCTACCAACCTTAAGACCCTCCTATTCCTTTCAGTCGCCACGAGCATAGATGCGTTCGCGGTCGGCATTTCTCTCTCCCTGCTTTCAGGAAGCATATATCTGGCAGTGACAATAATAGGGGTGATCACTTTCGTAATATGCTTCATCGGAGTTATGATTGGTGACTTTCTCGGACACTTCTTCGAGGAGAAGATCGAAGCTTTCGGTGGAATCATCCTGATTGGGATTGGAATAAAAATACTGGTGGAGCATATCTTTTTTCAGCGTGGCTGAAGATAAGAATTACCTTATCACCTTGTCCAGCATCGTTTCCTGTTCCGGCCAGACGTTCTGGGGAAAGACAATTGCAGGTTTGCCACCGAGAAGATATCCGAGAAGCTTCACGTTCATTCTGCTTATATAGGTCTTGCCATCCTTCTTCTCGTATATGGCGAATGTGCATGGTATGGCGGAGGCTATTTTCCTGCTTCCCTCGTCATTCAGCATCTGCGAAGCGTAATTCGCGTTGCAGAGGGTGACAGTCCACATCTTTGTTCCATCAGCAGGCTTGGGAAGGCTGCATGGACCGGACTTGACTATCCATCCCTTTACGGTCTGGGCCTTTGCCGTCACAGTCTTTATTGTATCATCAAAATTCATCGTGCTTTCATATTCTTTAATCAGGCAATGCCTGAAGAATACAATGGAGAATATGAAGGCGATAATCAGTCCCCAAAGTATACCCACGCAGAAGGCACCGATATATTTCCTTTCTGGAAGCTTCATTTAGCACACCCCGTTTAATTGATTTTTATCATTCAAATGAATAGAATTTTGCAAATTATAACATAAATTCATGATTTACCCAAACCCAATTACAACATAAGTGCAAATATGAACTATAGGATAGAGGTCTCAACATACGCAAAATGGCGTGATTCCAGAGGGGAATCTGTAAAGAAGCAGATACACAACTTCCTGAAGCTGCCGGTTGAAAAGGTAAGAACCCGCGATGTGTATACGATTGCCGCAGACATCACGAAGCAGCAGGCTGACAAGACCGCAGCCGAACTCTCAAATCCGGTACTCCAGCAGGGGCTCGTAGGAGAAACGATGAATGCTGGCTGCGACTGGCTGATTGTAGTCGGATTCAGGCCCGGAGTAACTGACAATGTAGGACGATCGGCCCATGAAGCCATCGGCGATATCATCGGACGCAAACTCAGGGATGATGAATATGTGTTCAGCTCGATTGAATACCTCATCTACGGCAAATCGCTTGAGAAATCCGATGTGAGAACGATTGCCAACAAGCTTCTCGCCAATGAGCTTATTGAAACAATCTCCATATACAGCAAAAATGACCTGGCCAAATCGCCTATCCCGTTCAACCTGCCCTATGTGAAGGAATCCGAGGGCGGGATAATCAGGGAGCTCGATCTCGAGGTCAGCGACGGCAAGCTGATGGAAATAAGCAGGAACGGCATCCTTGCCCTTTCACTCGAGGAGATGAAGGTCATACAGAATTATTTCCGCAAGGCAAACGGTCGTGATAAGGCAGGACTTAGGAACTGTCCCACCGACGCCGAACTCGAGATCCTCGCCCAGACCTGGTCAGAACATTGCAAGCACAAGATTTTCGATGCTGAGATAGAATATGTCGATGAAAATGGCAGGACGCGCAAGATAGTATCCTGCTTCAAGTCCTTCATCAAGAAAAGCACCGAGGAGATATCAAAGGAAGTCGACTGGCTCGTATCGGTATTCCATGATAACGCCGGAGTGATTGCATTCGACGATAAGATCGATCTTGTCTACAAGGTGGAGACCCACAACAGCCCGTCGGCACTGGATCCATATGGCGGTGCAATGACCGGCATCGTAGGAGTCAACAGGGATCCCATGGGGACTGGACAGGGTGCGAACCTGCTGATCAATGTGTGGGGATACTGCCTGGGCTCACCATTCACAGAAGCGAAAGATATTCCGGAAGGCCTGCTGAATCCCCGCAGGCTCAGGGATGGCATCCACAAGGGAGTCATCGATGGCGGCAACCAGAGCGGAATTCCATATGGACTCGGTTGGGAATATTTTGAGGAAAGATATCTCGGCAAGCCTCTTGTCTATTGTGGAACTGTTGGAACTCTTCCGAAGAAGGTCGGTGGCGTTCCCGGTTTTTCAAAGAAAATAGTTCCCGGAGATCTTGCGGTCATGGCAGGGGGAAGGATAGGCAAGGATGGAATACACGGTGCAACATTCTCGAGCGAGGAGCTCCATCAGGACAGCCCTACGCAGGCGGTGCAGATAGGTGATCCAATCACCCAGAAGAAGATGAGCGACTTCATCTACGAAGCAAGACAGAAGGGATTGTATAGGTTCATAACCGACAATGGTGCGGGCGGACTTTCATCGAGCCTCGGTGAAATGTCAAGTCTCTGCGGAGGCTGCAGGATAGATGTGAGCAAGGCCCCGCTCAAGTATGCCGGACTCCAGCCCTGGGAAATACTGCTTTCAGAAGCACAGGAAAGGATGAGCTTTGCCGTGCCACCTGCGAAGATCGCAGAATTTTTGAAGCTTGCCGAATCCAGGAATGTCGAGGTCACTGTCCTCGGAGAATTCACCGACAACGGAAAATTCCATGTCCTGTATGGCGACAGGACTATTGCATATCTTGACATTGATTTCATGCATGAAGGTCTTCCACGGATGAAACTCAAGGCGAAATGGACACCACCGGAATGGCCAGAACCAGATATTTCCAAACGCAATCTCAAGAAAGACCTGACGGCGATTGCCGGAAGACTGAACATCTGTTCCGACGAATACAAGGCACGCCAGTACGACCATGAGGTCAAGGGGCTGAGCGTGATAAAGCCGTTTGTCGGGAAATGCCGCGACGTCGTCAGCGATGCGACCGTGACAATGTCGGAACAACTCGGGAAAGAAGGGATCATACTTTCCTCAGGAATACTTCCAAGATACAGCGACATCGACACCTATCACATGATGGGGTCGGTCATCGATCTTTCGATAAGGAGGATAATCGCGGTCGGTGGAAAACTCGGACACATTGCAGGGCTGGACAATTTCTGCTGGCCGGACCCAGTACGGAGTGAAAAGACTCCTGACGGCGAATACAAGCTTGCACAGCTTGTCAGGGCCAACCAGGCCCTCTATGACTACACCAAGGCATTCAAGGTGCCATGCATATCTGGCAAGGACAGCATGAAGAACGACAGCACCCGTGGCGGCAGGAAGATATCCATCCCTCCGACAGTGCTGTTCAGCGCAATCGCCAAGATGGAAGACATCTCCAAGGCTATTACGCTTGATGCAAAAAATGCCGGTGACATCGTTCTTGCAATCGGAACGACCAGGGCCGAACTTGGAGGCAGCGAGTATTACTACATGCTCGGTGCCACCGGGAACAATGTCCCAAAGGTGGATGCAAGTGAAGCAAAACGGATATATGCTGCGATATCAAGAATCACAGACAAAGGACTTGCAAACTCCCTGCACACCCCTGCCCTCGGTGGACTTGCCGTCGGATTTGCGAAGGTCGCAATAGCCGGAAGGCTGGGACTTGCGATCGATTTAAGCAGCATACCGGTTGAATCATCTCTTTCTCCGGCTGAATTACTCTTTTCAGAAAGCAACAGCCGTTTCATCATGACGGTTCCCCCGACGAACATCACGAAGGTGGAAAAGCTCCTCAAGGGCATACGTTATGGCGCAGTGGGCAAGGTAACAAAGAACTGCAGGCTTGATTTTTCATTCTCCGGTAGAAAGCTTTTCTCCGCAGAACTTGATGATATTGTGAAATCATACAAGTCAACTCTCTCGGGAATTTGACATAGCTCTTCCATGGGTGGCTTGATTTCGGGAAGGCAGACCTATAGATTAGCTTCAAGGGGAAGCATAATTTGAAACTCCGCATCAAAATTCTTTTATACATAGGTCTCACCCTCTGTGGACTTGTCAGCGCCATCAGCCTTTTCTCCTACTATGTGATCCTCTCCAGCTTCAACAACATCGAAGAGAACCAGGCCATCAAGAACGGAGGACGCCTTGCTGAGATAATCAAGAAGGAACTATCCCGCATAGAAACACTTACCAACGACTGGGCTCTCTGGGATGAGACCTATTCGTTTGCCGGAAACAGCAATCCGACTTATATCGAAACAAATTTTCAGGATTCCATGGTATCGAACCTTAATGTGAATGCCATAATCTTGATGGATTCAGATGGAAAGATCATTTACAGCACGGCAATTGATCCTGAAATGAAGACAAAAGTCCCCCTTCCCGTGAACATAATAGAGGCCATCACCACCGAGAAGGAACTTTTCATAAGAAAAGATGGGGAGAATACGCAGATACACGGGATACTGATGACCAAGGATGTTCCGCTTCTCCTGGCTGCACGTTCGATACTGACAAGCAAACTGGAAGGTCCCCCAAGGGGTGTATTGATATTCGCAGTTTTCATTGACAATGCATTCATAGATGACACAGGCAGGCAGATGCGCAGGGATTTCACTTTTGAAAGATGCGACCGGAAGCCAAGTCCGGAACTTGCCGAAGCCATGATACTGCTGAGGAATGGCTCAGTCCCGATTACAAAGCTCTCCGGGAATGAGACCATAACCACATTCGTACCTTTCTTAGATATCCATGGAAAAGAATCGCTAATTGCCAGGATTGAAATGCCCAGGGAGATTTTCAACGAGGGGAAAATCGCTCTTTTGACATTCATAGGCGGCATCATCATTTCAGCCTGCGTGATTTATCTTCTGATAATATTCATACTCGAACGAGCCATCCTGGGCAAGATCAGGAATTTCACGAAAATATTCAGCAACATAAGGCAGGTCTCAGACCTAACGCTGCGTGTCGAATCAAAAGGGTCCGATGAGATAGCCCAGCTCGGGAATGAGATAAACAACATGCTCTCCGCCCTCGAACAGTCCAAGACCACGCAACAATATACCGAGATATCGATGGTCAACAATGAAAAGAGATACCAGTTGATCATCGAACAGGCACCTATCGGCATAATAACATGCCACCTTGATGAAAGTTTCAGGACTGTGAACAAGTCATTCTGCGATATACTTGGGTATTCTCCTGCGGAACTTCTCGGGGGAAAAAAGATAAAAGACATCACATTCCCCGAAGATTATGCACCAGTTGAAGGCGGTACCGGACATCAGGAGAAGGATCTTCTTTCGAACCGATACGAGAAACGCTTTGTCAGGAAGGACGGCAAGATAATAAATGTACTGATGCTGGTTCAGGTATACAGGAATCTCCTCGGTGATCCACAATATATAATTGGAACTGTACAGGACATCACTGAACAGCTTGAGAACCAGAAGCGCCAGGCAAAGCTTGAGGAGGAACTCAGGCATGCCCAGCAACTCGAATCCATCGGACGCCTTGCCGGAGGCTTCGCCCATGACCTTAACAATTTCCTCGTTCCAATCCTGGCCTATACAGATCTTCTGATATCCGTGATGCCGAAGACTGATCCGATGTATGCCGGTGTGCTTGAGATAAAGAATTCAGCAGAGAGGGCAAAATCCCTTTCACAGAAATTCCTCGCCCTCAGCAGCAAGCAGATGCTCGAAGTAACACCTCTCGACATCAACGACATAATCAAGTCGTTCAAGAGCGTCCTCAACCGCCTTATACGAGAGGATATAAAGATCGAATATAAGCTCTCTCCCGACATCTCGATGATAAAAGGAGACTATACTCAGATCGAACAGGTCATCATGAACCTTGCGGTAAACGCCAAGGACGCGATGCTGAAGGGAGGAACACTGCGTTTCGAGACCTATAACGAAACTCTTTCCGCAGATACACTGGACACCTATCCTCCGCTGAAAGCCGGCAGATATGTCGTTATGAAAGTCTCTGATACCGGCACAGGGATAAGCAAGAAGGCGATGGAGCATCTCTTCGAGGCGTTCTTCACCACCAAGGAGAGAGGGAAAGGGACCGGCCTTGGTCTCAGCATGGTCCATGGTATCGTGAACCAGCACAAGGGGGGCATCAGGGTATTGACCGCTGAAAACAGGGGAACCACGTTCATGATATATCTGCCAGTGAGCGATGAAGACATCCAGCAGGCTTCAAGGGAAAACATGGCTGAATCCGACAAGGTGAGGATGGGCCAGGGAGAAGTAATCCTGCTGGTTGAGGACGAACCTTCAGTGCTCAGGATAGTCTCCTCGGAACTCAAGAGGAACGGATATTCAGTGATAGAAGCTGAAAGCGGGCCAAACGCCATCGAACTCACCAAACAGGCTCCTGACAAGATAGACATACTTCTCACAGATGTCATCATGCCCGACATGGACGGCAAGGAGCTTTACGGAAAGCTCCTTGAAATCAAGCCGGATCTCAAAGTGCTCTACATGTCCGGGCACACCTACGACATACTTTCCCAGCATGACATACAGGCTCCAGACGCACAGTTCATATCAAAGCCTTTCTCAATGGAAATACTGAGGAAGAAGATAAACAATCTGATTGACTCGTGAGCCCGGGCTCAATCCTTGTTTCCCCTGACAGACACAAGCAATGCTGGTTCGTTGTCCCATCTGGTCCTTACTGACAGGAAGCTGACTTTACCAGTATGACCGTCATGGATACGGAGTTCAGCGCTGGATTTTCCGTCGGGCACCAGAGGATATGGAAACTCAGAACCGAGCATCTCCTTTATCCTGCCGCCGAAGAACTTCTCTGAAGCTGCATTCACGAACTTCACCGTTCCTTTCATGTCTACGATGAGCACGGCATCGGAAAGCTTCTCGATGATATTGATGAAATTATCCTTGGTCGCCCTGTAAGACTGTTCAAGCTGTTTATGCCTCGATATCTCGAGCGCCAGGGAGAAGAGATTTGCGATGGATATTGCGAAGTTCTGTTCCTCCAATGTCCAGTTCCTGGGTTCACCCCTGTGCTCTATGCACATGACTCCGATGCTCTCACCAGACACCATGACCGGCACATCCAGAAGTGATGAGATTTTGAAAGGCTTGATATATGTCTCCAGGAATTCCTTATAGCGAGGATCAGAAAGCGCATTGCTGCAGACTATCACCCGTTCTTTCCTGAGCGCTGCAAAATAGGAAGGATAGTCCGCTACGACCAGTTCGCTGTCATGCGAGTGGCTATTTTCCTTCAAATCGAAAAGGTCCATGCTATACAGCTTTGTGAAATCCGTATTGAAAAGCCAGATGCCGACACGTTCAACCTTGAACATCTTTGAGACGGACTCTGTTATCCTTTTCATGATCATTTCGAAATCGGGTTTATACAGTATCTCCGGCGATGTCCATTCGAGCAGGATTCTGTTATGCTCAGCTATCGCATCCCTGCTCCTCTTAAGTTCAGTCTCAGACCTTTTACGGTCGGTTATGTCGAGGATAACCCCTATGAGTCCGGCCTCATTCCCCTTGTAATCCCGGAACGGGGCCTTGTTGAAGACAACATCCCGCAGACCGAGCTTTTTCGTTCTGACCTGCCATTCATAGGTCTGAAAGCCTTCCTTCTTGAAAAGCTCCTCATCCTTACTGGAATATTTTTCCGCGATATCAAGAGGGGCAATATCATATACTGTCTTTCCTATGAGCTCCCCTTTGGAAACCCCAAGGAACTCCTCGAACGCCCTGTTGCAACCGAGGTATTTCCCCTCGCGATCCTTGTAGAAGACGGGAGCAGGTATCGTTTCGATGAGCGTATTGAGGAAATCGAGCTGTTCCAGCGCCTTCGCCTGGAGTCTCCGTCTCTCACCGAATTCCTCCCATATCAGCAGGAAATATTTCCTTGTTTCAACGTTGAGAAGGCGTGTTGTCAGGGTAACATCTATTGACTGCCCGGACTTCTTCCGGAATTTTGTTTCGAAGGAATCGATAGGCCCTTCATTCATCAGCTTCTCATACCTTTTCTTCAGTTCTTCTGCGGGAAGCAGTTCATAATCCATTATCGTGAGTTTTTCAAATTCATCGCGTGTGTAGCCCAGCAGTTCGCAGGTTCTTGTGTTGAAATCAACGTTTTTCAGCGTCTCGGCATCGACAAGTATGATTGAGTTGACGGAGTTCTCAAACACTGCCCTGAACCTCTTGTCGCTGTCGAACAATGCTGACTCAAGCCTGCTCTTCTCCCCTTGTTTCTTAATCAGCTGCGTGTTCAGTTTCCTGACAATTGAATGTATAAGGAAAGTTATTACTGAAAGGACTAGGATCATTAGTCCAAGTGTGATCATGTGGGATTGTATCAAAGTGAGATTGGGGAATAGTCGATGTTTCAGGTATTCGATTACAACTACTGAGAGCGACAGAATAAAGATCGTCGTTATCAGTAGTCTTGTCCTCATCGGATACATTTCAACTTCCCCCTTAAAATAAAAAATAATTCCGTTTAAAATAACGAAACCACCGGCAATTTCAAGATATAACCGGTTATATTTTCAATTTTCCTAAAATTCCCCTGCAATGAACAAAGCATTAATCATGCCGCAGCAAATTGGGCTCCATGAAAAATCAGGGATAAATGAAAATGTATCTTAAGAAGGAGATTTGCATTTGGGGAAGCACTTCGGGCTAGACTTTCTTCGGCATGATCCTGTATTCATCTCCGAACTGGCCCAGGAATTCAATTCCGTATAGCCTGAAGAATGTGAGGAGCGGCAGCGTAACCACGGCCCAGATGTATGGCAATGAAAGAAGGACAAGCCCCATGCAGCAGAAACAGCATGTGGAGAAGATAAATACCGCTATTGCAACGGCTGCGCACAATTCCAGAAGCAAGTACATCAGAAAGAACCTGACGAAAGGCATGGCATGATCATTGGTCATGGAGACAAACTCATATATCGCTTCCCATGATGAAAGCTTTTTCCTATACATCACAGGTATTACGATGTTCTCAATACATAGCTCAATCAGGATCCCGAGCATGACAAGGGAGAACAGCGAGATTATCCCGAACACGATACCGGCGATCCCCATCCCATTGAGTGAATGAGAAATTATCGCTCCCAGAAGCATGAGAATGGTCAGCACGACGCATATGAGGAAGAGCATTACCATGACGGCCCCATAGGCGATCCTGAGGAGGAACAGCGAATTTCCCTGACGTGAATATTCGCGCCAGGGACGGCTTATCTCGGTCGTTCCTGTAGCAAGATCGTGTATGAATATAAAAGCTCCTCTCGATCTCACCCATAGGAATATGACGGCAATTGCAACGCTGAAAATGAGAACAGCAATTACTATGGCTATAAGGACGAATACAAGGATTCCGTTGAACATGTCTGATGGAAAAATCTGATTGAACAGATTGACACCGCCGTTGCCGGCCTGAGAGGTGGATTGGTGCATGTCTGCGACCTGGGAAAAATCCGGCATGCTGAAATTGAATCCAATTCCGCTCTGACCGATATTGGCAAGCCATGCGGCGAACCCCAGCATGAACCATCTGCCCATATCAAAAGGATGGAAAAGAAGCAATTCCATCCTGTCCCAGGCGGAATATACGGCCTCCACACAGCTTATCTTCCTGTCGTCAGTCAAATCAATCCCCCGTTTTCCTGTCAATCGTTAAAATATCATGTCTGCTGCTTGTGCACGGGCTTGAGGTGCGGGAAGAGAATGACGTCACGGATCGATTCGGATGCGGTCAGCAGCATGACCAGACGGTCTATGCCAATTCCCATTCCTCCGGCTGGAGGCATACCGTATTCAAGAGCGGTCAGGAAGTCCTCGTCGATAGCGCCCTCCTTCGGCCCCGCCCTCTTTGACTGTTCCTCGAAACGGCGTCTTTGTTCGATGGGATCGTTAAGTTCGGAATATCCGGGCGCAATCTCCTGTCCGTTTATCTCAAGCTCAAAGACATCTACGTAATTCCCGTCGTCGGCGCATGCCTTCGCGAGCGGAACAAGAACAGCCGGAAGACGCGTCACGAATGTCGGCTGGATGAGAGTGCTCTCGATGAGTTTCTCATAGACCTCGTGGGTAATCTCGAAATCCAGGAACTTCTCATCGATGTGAAGCCCCATCTTCCTGGCGCGATCAGCCCTCTCCTGGGGAGATACGTCGAACCAGTCTGCGCCACCCTTCTCCTTCACGAGATCGTTGTAGGTGACTCTGCGCCATGGCGGGGTGAGATCGATGATCTTGCCGTTGCCGTGGTCTATTTTAAGCGTGCCGAAGACATTCTGTGCGACGGTGGTTATAAGCCCTTCGACAAGGTCCATCATCGTCCTGCAGTCCCCGAACGCCTGGTAAATCTCCATCATTGTGAATTCAGGATTATGCTTGCGCGACATACCTTCATTCCTGAAATTCCTGTTGAGCTCATAGATCTTCTCGAATCCGCCGACAAGCAGTCTCTTTAGATAAAGTTCAGGCGCTATTCGCATGAACATCGGGGCATGGAGCGCCTCATAGAACGTCTCGAAGGGTTTCGCGGCGGCACCACCTGCGATGTACTGGAGCATCGGGGTCTCGACTTCGGTGAATCCCTTTTCCGCAAGGAATCTGCGGATCTCGCAGACTATTGCGAAACGCTTCTTGAAAACGTCGCGGCTCTTGTCGTTTACAATGAGATCCAGATAACGCTGCCTGTAGATATGCTCCACATCCGTGAGTCCGTGCCACTTTTCCGGAAGCGTCCTGAGCGACTTGCTGAGAAGCTCGAACCTGGAGATCTTGATCGTGATCTCTCCGGTCCTGGTTGTGAAAAGCTTTCCCTCAACGCCAACCATGTCGCCGATGTCAATCTTCTTGAATAGAACAAATGCAGGTTCTCCAAGAGTGTCCTTGTGGACGTATAGCTGTATCTTACCGGTACTGTCCTTGATGTCGGCGAATATGGACTTGCCCATCGTCCTGTATGCGGTGATGCGTCCGGCGGCAGTGACAGAGACCTCGGTATCGGGGACATGCTTCGCCCTTATCTCCGAGATCTTTCCGCTGGTCTCAAATCCCTTCCCGAATGGTTGTATGCCGGCAGCCTTCCATTCCTCAAGCTTCTTGAGCCTCTGTGTGAAAATATCTTCCGCCGACATCTCCGCTACCGGAGCCTGTCCGGGATTCTGTACGTTGTTTTCCATGATATATGCAGTCCTTATATTAATTTCATGGATGATTGGATGGCTGGATGATTGCTTGAAAATAAGGAAGGCATCATATGGCTGGGAAACTTCATTGATACTCTATACGTCCTCATTCCCCGTATTGATCAAAAATCAAACCCATTCATCCAGTGTCCATTCACCCGATCTTCATTCCGGTTCCCTTGTAAGTTTCGGGATCCCCTTCTCCTCGACATAGTCGATATCCTTGACGGCCTTCCTGCCGCCCACGACTACGACCGTGCCCTCCTTGGGGTCCTGCACCAGCGTAGGGATAGTCCCCGCCTTCACGTACACTTCCTTGTCGGAGAGATCACAGTTCACGTCATAGACGAAATATGAATAAACATTGGGGCTCACCTGGATTATCAGATGGACCTTGCTGAGACCGTCAATTTCACAGGTTGGCGGGAAATTGCCTATGTCGGCACCTATCCTTGCAACACCATATACATATTTCTCATCCTCTATGATAAGGCAATATACCTTGTCCTTGCCGTCATTAAATGTGACGACCTTGACCTTCCTTGGAGGAAGAACGTCATCCTTGTTCTTCTTGAACAGATCAGGAACGCCGACGGTCCTCTCCCACACGGAGAGACCATTGCAAATCGTAAACGTAGTGGCCTGGGAGGTGTATTCCTCCTTGAGCTGCTTATGGTTCAAGATGGCTGTAATCCTGAAATTACCGGGCTTCGTAATGACATATAGCCTGGTAAGGGGGACAAGAACCTCCTCGGTGGCACCTGGCTTTAGGATGATACCCGTCATCGGATTGAATGCACCCTTGCGCAGTTCGGCCCTGGTCTTGTCAGGCATTTCAATGACAAACTTGAGCGTACCTGTGGCTGCAGCATCATCGCTGAATGCGAGCGCCTGCCCGCTATAGTTGCGCAGGACGACCTTTGCATATATTGTCTCAAAAAGAAGGTAGTTCGAACGGTTAAGGGAGATCCCGACAGCGACCTGTGCACTTGCCGTAATTGAAAGCATGCCTGCAAGTGCTATAAGCAATATCAGTATATTTCTCTTCATTTCTGGCTCCTGTTTCTATCTGAGTATCGGGATCACGCATTCCGCCACTTTGCTGGAATCTATCGAGCTGTGGCAGAGGTTATTTCGCTGAGGACAATACCTCTTAAAACACTTAATGCAACCCAGATCGGGCTTAAAAACCGAATGCCCTTTCCCATATGGGCCGGTCTTTTCAGGATCGGTAGGGCCGAAGAACGCGAATGCCGGAACATGCAGGCAGGCCGCAATGTGCATTGGACCGCTGTCATTGCATATCAGACACTGCGACATCCTTATCGCTTCAACCAGTTCGCCTATGCCGGTCTCACCGGCAATTACTGTCACCTGAGCCTTTCGGCATGCCGAAACAATCTTCCTGCATGTCTCAATCTCATCACGTGAACCGAGAAGGAGGAACCTGCTGTCCGGTCGGGCATCCGCAATCTTTTCCATGACTCCAGCGAAAAATTCCGGAGGCCATTGCTTGCTCTCCCATCTCGCTCCAGGCGCAACGCCTATCACAGGAGAGGTTCCTGAAAAATTCTTCCCGGAAAGCAGCGTGTCGAGTTTTGCACGATTCACCTTTTCTTCCGGCAGGACGGTGTCTGGAACAGAATATGGGATGTCCAGAAGCATCGAGATCAAACGCGCGTTCTTCTCGACCGCATGCACATACTGTGTTTCCGGAGAGGCCTTGACGCTGTAGAGCATGGCCGACATCTTCTCCCGCGGTTCCGCGAAACCGCCTATGACGGATGTCCTTGCGAACTTCGCAAAGAATGCGCTCCTGAAGAGCCCCTGCAGATCGATGACCATGTCGTATCTGTCCTTCCTTATCCTGGACACAAGCGACATGAACGCTCCGGGAAATGAGAAAAGTGAAGCGAGTTCCTTCCTGGGGAAAGGTATCACCTCTGCAATATCCTTGTTATATCCGAGTATTGGAGAGAATGATGGATTCACAAGCCAGTCGATGCGGGCAGAGGGGAACTTTTTCCTGATGAGCGAGACTGCGGGAAACGCATGCAATACGTCTCCAAGACTGCTTATCTTTATGATTAAGATTCTTTCCATGGTCATATTGCGGAAGCCGGCGCAGGTTGGACGGACATCATCAGTTGCCGCGTTCGAGCCTGAGCGCGAGCCTTTCAGGAAGTCCGGCCTCCTTGATCTTCCGCTGGGCGGTGGCGATATCGTAAGGAAGCCTTATGCGTGTGATCGTATTGGCCTCGGTGTCGTATATCGCGAACGATGCGCGCGGATCCCTGTTCCTGGGCTGACCGACGCTTCCGATATTGATCAGGTATTTCCATCCCTTCTGGATGTTGATCACCGGATCAGATTCCGGCTGCGCCGCTGCCGCAGCCGCCGGATCGGTCACTTCCGCCTTCCACTCCTGCATCTCCTCGACGAGAAGACTGTTTGAGCCCGTAAAGGATTTCTTGCAGAAGGCTATCGGCACATGTGAATGGCCGCAGAAGCATATCGGGGTGAACTGGTATGAGAAATTGTCCATCGCATGGTGCACGTCGAAGATATAACCCCATGACGCCGGTGAATCGAGGGTGGCATGGACGATGGTTATGTTCGTGCCGCGCACGGTCTGTTTCATGGGGAGCTTCGAAAGCCAGTCCCTCTCCTCATCGTTGAGCTGCGCCTTGGTCCAGAGGACCGCCTGCTTTGCATGCTGGTTGAATCCGAGCATCTCCTCGTCGTTGTTTGACACATACTCGTCATGATTGCCCTTGACGCAGCCAAGTATGTCGAGGGAACGGATCAACTGGAGGCATTCCTTCGGATTTGCATTGTATCCGACGATGTCGCCTAAGCAGATATATTTCTCAACGCCGTTCGCCTTGCAGTGGTCTATGACCTTGCTCAGCGCCTCAAGGTTGGCGTGAATGTCGCTGATTATTCCATATTTCATTAAACCATATTCCCAAATAAAAGGAGTAAATTTTACACGATATAAGAATTCAATACAAACTACTTTACACTCAAACAGTCATTTTTTTAAGTTTTTTCTGACAAAAAACCCGTTTTAGACCACAATTATCGAGTTGACCTTGTATTTCGAAAGCTTGTCACGTCCTTTCAGGAAAGACAGCTCTATCACGAATTCAATCGCCGTGACCTTCGCCCCCAGCTTCTCGACAAGCTTGGCAGCGGCTGCAGCAGTGCCGCCGGTGGCGAGGAGATCGTCGATTATCACCACTTCGTCGCCCTTGCTGAACGCATCTTCGTGTATCTCTATGGTTGCCGTTCCATACTCAAGCGCATATGATTCCTCTATCACCTTGTAGGGCAGCTTGCCCTTCTTCCTGACAGGCACAAGCCCGCAACCGAGTTTATATGCGAGCGCCGATGCAAAAAGGAATCCCCTGGACTCGATGGCAGCAAACGCCGCCGGCTTCTTACTCTCATAACGTTTGGCGATTATGTCTACAACCTCGCGGAAAAGCTTCTCCGACTTCAGTACAGGCGTAATATCCTTGAAAATTATCCCCTGTTTAGGAAAATCCTTTACGTCCCTGATGGCGGCCTTGATCGAATCAACGCTCATGAAAACCTCCTGAAATTATGGATACCCGGGTGGATAGATGATTTTATGGATGGGAATAAGTGTCCATGTGTTTCTTTAATTCCCATTCATCCATGCATCCAAACATCCATTCACCCATTTTTGTTAAAAGTGCGGCAAGGAATAAGCCGGATTCTGTTTCCCGGACGCTTGCGCGCCAGGGACGGCAACCATCTGTCTATGCGACCAATACCCGGAATTCAAGCGCTGCGTGCAGCAGCATCATTCCCTATTTGGTCTTGCTCCGGAAGGGGTTTGCCCTGCGACCTGTCCTTTCGGACCTGCCCGGCGGGCTCTTACCCCGCCTTTTCACCCTTGCCGCCCTTTCGGGAGGCGGTATGTTTTCTGTGGCACTTTCCTTTCCGCGGAATGTGGTCCGCGGCATCCTCCAAAGGAGGACTTCCTGCACTGCGGAGTCCGGACTTTCCTCCCCGGCGACGCCATTTTCAGCATCACCGGAGCGGCTGCCTTCCTTTGCCGCTATTGTAAATTAGCCCTAATACAGTAATATAAAATGCCAGTTTTCAAAGTTCCTTCGATTAAAAAACGGAGCAGGCCAGATGAAAGCCAGTGGACTATTTTTATCAATTGCACTCCTTGTATCATGCCTTATCTCTTCGGCCGCGGACAAGACAACCCTTTCCCAGGCCGACAAGGACGTTGATGCCCTTCTCAATAAGATGAGCGCCGGTGGCGGTTCGCAGAATGCCGTTGTCGCAGAGATCCAGAAGATGGGCAAATCCGCAGTCCCTCGCCTGCTCTACCATGCCAACACCGAGTTTGTCACACAGAAACAGAGCGCAAACCTTGGAGGTCCTGGCGAAACTTTCTCCCGGGAATCCAAATCCCCCAATCCGAAACGGATGATGGCGATATTCCTCCTCCAGTTCGCCTGGTCCGACGAAGCCGTTGCCGCTCTCTCCAACATCCTGAAAAAGGATGCGAACAGGGACGCACGCCTGATGGCGTTCGCTGCACTGAACAAGAATTCACCGGACACTCTCAAAACGCTGCTCCCTGAACTCGTCAAGGACCAGAATCCCGAGATCGCAGGCGTCGCATTTGAACAGCTCGAACTGCAGGGGCCGGACGAGAACAGGATTCTCGCTCTTCTCGACAAGCAGGGTTCCTGGAAATTTTTGGAGATCTACCTGCCACGATACTATTCACCCATCCTCACACAAAAAACTCTTGCAATGGTCAAATCGGCAAAGCAGACCAACGAGAAGATATCGGCAATCATCGGACTGATCTCCCAGAATGCGAACTCCGCAGAAATCCGGAAATATGTCTGCGAACTCTTCAAGTCATATGATCCTGCAGTAAGGGACATTTCAGCTGAGTATCTGGCATGGCACGGCACCTCGGAAGAGATACCAGTTATTGAGACTGCCCTCAAGAAGGAAACCGATATTTACAGTGCAGCTTCCCTGACGGCGGCACTGAAGGCGATCAAGCGTAGGGCTTCGGAAAAACCGGGCGACGCCAAATCTCTTCCACGTTCATACGATGAAGCTGCAAAAGCTCTTGAAAAGGAACATACCCTCGCGAACATGGCCGATGCCGTGAAAGTCCTGTCGGAGGCTGAAGCCTTTGAACCAATGTATATCCAGGGCCGGGAACAGGATGAAGCCTTCATAAGGAAAAGAGAGGACAGGATGAAACTCGCCGGCCTTGCCTTCGACATGCCTCTATTTTCTATAGATGCAGGAAAAGCCTCGGAAAAACCCGCTGTCGCCGACTCCCTCTGCGCCCCAGTCAGGAACTATATTGATCCGACCAGGAAGGCTTACGGTATCAAGATCTCTCCGCCCCATGACTTTATACGCTTAGGCGACACCGTAGGGCTGAGGCAGACATACCTGACGGTCGTCTCTATCGGCAACGGCGAAGTGAAGATGTCTGAATTCATACAAAAGCGCGGATATACTGTAATTATCGAACACACAGGTGCAGACGGCAAAAAATTCTGCTCATACTACACACATCTCTCCCCGTTCGTCCATGTCAGGAAGGGGGACATCGTCTCAAAAGGGGAAAAGATAGGAGCTACAGGCAGGCATTTCACCTGGGAGAACGGTGGCTGCGGGGCCCATCTCTATTTTGCGATCTACAATGGCGCCTTCGACACCGCATCCGACTGGCCGACCTATACTGCATCCGGGGAATTCAACAAGGGAACGAAGTGGGTCAATCCCCAGCAGTTCATCCAGCTGCATATGAAGAAGTGACGGCGTATCGGCGTGACGGAGTCCCGGCGAAGAGTAAAATGCAAAATCTTTTTCCAGCAATGTAACACAGGCATCCTGACTGTTTCACTTATAGTCAGGATACAGTTTATCCTTTTGTAGCAAATTGATAGAACTAACAAAACTATCCTGATTTACCTACTCATTCCTGTAATTGAGCCCATATGAAAATTTATCCACCCAGTTGACATAGAACCAGCCCCTGCGCCCCTGCATAACTTATTGGCACCCAGACAGTATAACGCCCAATCCGCTACACACAATAATTACCTGTTATTACTTGAGCTTTCTGTTAAAACGGTTATATTACAAGTGACTTAATCAAGTATTACGACATGACGTATAACATGGAGAAAACCCCGCAAAAG
>CAZRKP010000071.1:0-19895 GCA_964600895.1 uncultured Victivallis sp. | reverse complement strand
ATTGTCTTCCTTAAAGTTTTGCTTTTTTTATGTATATTATGTTAATTTTTTCACTTGAGGAATTCTAGATGGACAGGAAGAAAAGGAAGTTCACGCCGGTCAT
This sequence comes from uncultured Victivallis sp., assembly GCA_964600895.1. Lineage (GTDB taxonomy): Bacteria > Verrucomicrobiota > Lentisphaeria > Victivallales > GWF2-50-93 > GWF2-50-93. The sequence continues at coordinate 19,792 of CAZRKP010000071.1, read as the reverse complement.
AGCCGTAGACGAATGCAAGGGTTGTGAAAGATGCGTGCATGCCTGCCCGAAAAAGGTCCTCCGCATCGAGAACAAGCTCAACTCCTATGGATACCGCTATGCCGTTTATTCCGGTGATGGCTGCATAGGATGTGCCGCATGCTTCTACACCTGCCCCGAGCCCGGTGCAGTCTCCATATATGAAGATACAGAGGGGGTTGTATCAGATGAGTGAGAGGAACAAGATAATGCTGCGCGGGAACGACGCCGTCATCTATGGCGCCCTGCTCGCCGGATGCGACTGCTTCTTCGGCTATCCAATAACTCCTGCCAACGAGATCGCTCATTCCGGAGCCGCATTGTTCCCTATGCTTGGAAGGGTTTTCCTGCAGGCTGAATCCGAGATCGCGGCAATCAACATGGTGCTAGGAGCTTCGGCAGCAGGCAGACGCTCTATCACCGCTTCATCCGGATTAGGCATAAGCCTCAAGCAGGAAGGCATATCATATATAGCCACAATGGAGCTGCCGGCTGTGATAGTGGATATCATGCGCGGCGGTCCCGGACTTGGCAACCTCGGGCCTGAACAAGGTGACTACAACCAGGTGGTCAAAGGCGGTGGACATGGCAACTACAAATGTATCGTCCTCGCTCCGAATTCCCCGCAGGAGATGTGCTCCCTTACAATGAAGGCCTTTGAGCTCGCGGACAACTACAGGATCCCCGTATATGTCCTGTCCGACGCTCTCATCGGACAGATGATAGAATCGGTGCAGTTGCCGGACCCGCAGGACAAGAAGCCGATCCCCGAATGGGCGATCGCAGGCACCGCAGAATACAGGAAGAATTTCATCACCTCCATATATCTCGACTATGATGATCTTGAGAAGGTCAACTTCAAGCTTCAGGAGAAATATGCACTGATAAAGGACAAGGAGCAGCTCTGCGAATCATACATGACCGAAGACGCTGACACTGTCATCATCTGCTACGGCATCGTGAGCCGTATTGCGAAATCCGCAGTCAACATGCTCCGTGAAATGGGATACAAGGCGGGACTGCTCCGTCCAATGACGCTGTTCCCGTTCCCCGAGAAAGAGATCAGGCGCCTTGAAAAGAAGATATCCTCCTACATCTGCCTTGAGCTCAGCAACGGACAGATGCTTGATGACATAAGACTCTCGATGAAGTCGGACATCCCACTGCACTTCTATTCAAGGATGGGTGGCAACCTCCCGACTGAACAGGACATCATAAGCAAATATCTCTCAATCCATGGTGGTAAAAATGGCTAAGAAACTCTTATATAGCAAACCACGTGGCTTCTTTGATACATATGAAAGAAGGCCCAACCTCAAGAACAGTACACACTACTGCCCGGGCTGCGGACATGGTGTATTGCATAAGCTGATAGCTGAATCAGTGGCCGACCTCGGTATGCAGGACAATACTATTTTCATATGCCCGGTCGGATGTTCGGTCTTCGGATACTACTATTTCGACATGGGGTCAATTTCAGTTCCGCACGGACGCGCTCCAGCTGCAGCTACGGGCATAGTCAGGGCGAATCCGGACAGCTTCGTGATATCGTACCAGGGCGACGGAGATCTGGGCGCAATCGGCTTCAACGAGTTCATACAGGCTGCGAACAGGGGCGAGAACATGGTTGTGTTCTTCGTCAACAACGGAGTCTACGGCATGACCGGCGGACAGCTCGCTCCGACAACCCTTCCGGGACAGAAGACCCTCACTTCACCTTATGGCCGTTCGATTGACAATGAAGGCTATCCTCTCAAGGTTTCGGAAATGGTGGCCGCACTGGATTCCCCTGTATATGTGGAACGTGTCGCGCTCACATCTCCAAAGAACATACGCGCCGCAAGGACGGCTCTGCGCAAGGCGCTGACCTATATGAAGGAAAAGAAAGGATTTTCCCTGGTGGAATTCCTCACCGGCTGTCCCGTCAACCTGAAGAAGAGCACAAAGGACACCGACGAATGGATCGAGAAGCACATGATACCCTATTTCCCTCTGAAGTGCTTCAAGGACGTAGCCGCGGAACGTCCGGCAAAGAAGGCTCCGGTCGGAATATATGACAAGGAGAAGGTGAAAGATGCCCTTCTGGCGACTGAAAAGATACATCCGTTCGACGAATCCGAACTTCCAGTCCCGAATCTCAGGAAAGAGATGAGGATAAAGTGCGCCGGATTCGGCGGGCAGGGCATATTGAGCCTTGGAATGCTAATTGCTGAAGCAGGACATCTCCAGAACCTCAAGGCCAGCTGGCTCCCATCATACGGACCTGAAATGCGCGGAGGAACTGCGAACTGCTCAGTTGTCCTGAACAAGGAGTCCGTGGGGTCACCGCTTGTGAAGATCGCCGATGTGGTGATTGCGATGAACCAGCCGTCAGTGGACAAGTTCAGTGCAGATCTGGTCGACGATGGAATATTGATATATGATTCAGTCAACATTAAATTTGAAAAGCCTGCCTCGGTCAAATACAAGGTGTATCCCGTCAATGCATCCCTGATCGCCAAGGACGTGATCGGAGATGTCAGGTGCGCAAACACCATCATGGCCGGAGCCTTCTGCGAGATCATCGGCTCAATCGACGAAAAAGCCTTCATCAATTCCATCACAAATAATTTCTGCGGCAAGGATAAAGTGATTGATATGAACATAAGGGCTTTCAAAGAAGGCAGGAAAGCCGCGAAGAGTGCGTGAATGGATTGTTGGATGTATGCTTTAACTCAAGAATGAATAACATGGAAATCTCAGGTAAATATTTCTCTTTTCCAAGCCCCATTCATCCAATCGTCCATCCATCCAATTATCCAAGGGATTCCCATGCTAGCTAAAAGAATAATTCCCTGCCTGGACGTCACTGCGGGACGAGTGGTCAAAGGCGTAAATTTCATCAATCTAATCGACGCGGGCGATCCCGTTGAAGTAGCCCGCATGTATGACAAGCAGGGTGCGGATGAACTGGTATTCCTCGACATAACCGCCAGCAGCGACGAACGCAAGACAATGGTTCATGTCGTGGAGAAGACGGCGGAGCAGGTCTTCATCCCGCTTACCGTCGGCGGAGGGATCAGGACCGTGACCGATATGCGCCTCATGCTCAGTTCCGGAGCCGACAAGGTCTCGATCAATACCGCTGCCATCAAGGATCCCAAGCTTATCAGCGCAGGCGCCGAGAAGTTCGGAAGCCAGTGCATTGTTCTTGCGATTGATGCAAAAAGGGATCCAAAGCACAAGGATAGATGGATCGTATACACCCATGGCGGAAGGCATCCTGTGGAGCTTGATGCGGTCGAATGGGCAAAGAAAGGCGTCGCCCTCGGTGCTGGCGAGATCCTTCTCACGAGCATGGATACAGACGGCACGAAGGATGGTTATGACTGTGAACTTACCAGAAAAGTATCCGAGTCTGTTGATGTCCCAGTAATAGCCTCGGGTGGCGCAGGGAAGCTCGAGCATCTCCATCAGGTTCTTGACAATGGCAAGGCCGATGCCGTTCTTGCCGCCAGTATTTTCCATTTCGGGACATATACCGTCGATCAGGTGAAGGAATATCTTTCATCAAATGGTATCAACGTAAGAAAAACATTTACAAAATAATATAAGGACAGAAGACAATGGCTCTTGATGAAGCTCTCAAGAAATCGGCGTGCGACTACCACCTCGGCAGCAAACCAGGCAAAATCTCACTGAAGACAACCAAGCCCTGCGACACACAGCAGGACCTTTCCTTGGCATACACTCCGGGAGTCGCAGCACCATGCCTCGAGATACAGGCTAATCCTGACGATATCTACAAATACACTGCAAAAGGAAATCTTGTCGCAGTCGTAAGCGACGGCACAGCAGTCCTCGGTCTCGGTAACATTGGTCCAGGAGCTGGAATGCCCGTCATGGAAGGCAAGGCCGTGCTCTTCAAGAAATTCGCTGACATCGATGCATTCCCGGTCTGCATCTGCGACGTCTTCGATGAGAATGGAAATTCAAACGCGAAAAAGGTCATTGAGACCGTCAAACGTCTTGAACCGACATTTGGCGGAATCAACCTTGAGGACATTGCGGCCCCTGCGTGTTTCAAGATCGAAAAAACCCTCAAGAAGATCATGCCTATCCCAGTGTTCCATGATGACCAGCACGGCACGGCGATCATATCGCTTGCAGCAGTGATGAATGCAATCAAGCTTGTCGGCAAGGACATCAAAAAATGCCGATTCGTGCTCAATGGAGCGGGTGCTGCGGGAATCGCATGCGCCGAATATTACATCCGTGCCGGGGGAGCAAAACGAAAGAACTTCATACTCTGCGACTCGAAGGGTGTCATACACAAGGGACGCACGGAAGGCATGAATGCTGAGAAAAAAAGATTTGCGCTTGAGACTGACGCCAGGACGCTCGAAGATGCAATGAAAGGAGCTGATCTGTTCATCGGACTTTCAAAGGGTAACTGCGTTACAGCTGAAATGGTGAAGTCCATGGCGAAGGATCCAATAATCTTCCCCATGGCGAATCCGACACCTGAGATAATGCCCGACATCGCCCTTGCCGCCGGTGCTGCGGTCGTTGGAACAGGAAGAAGCGATTTCCCGAACCAGATAAACAACGTCCTAGGTTTTCCGGGCATATTCCGCGGAGCACTTGATGTCCGTGCCACCGACATCAATGAGGACATGAAGTTCGCCGCATCGAAGGCGCTGGCCGAGATCGTAAATGAAAAAGTTCCTTCCCACATCCTTGAGATACTCAAGAAGGCATATCCGAAGGATGCAGCAGCAGGGATGTTCGATGGTGACTGCCCGCTCAAGAAGACTTTCGTGATACCGAAGCCTTTCGATCCTCGCGTTGTTCCGAGGGTTGCGAAATATGTCGCTGAAGCGGCGATGAGGTCAGGAGTGGCCAAGGCTCCCATTGCAGACCTCGACAAATATGAACAGCAGCTGATTGCGCGCCTGGGGTGAAAATAATTTGCACATGGGCGAGGTCACTCGCCTATCGTTGATTCAAGGGTTGCATCATTGTCATCGGCCTTGGACTTTCTTGAACGCTCTTTTTCCCTGAGCTCATCGACCTTTTTCCTCATGGACTTCTCGGGATCCTCCTTGGAGTTCCTGCTGGTGAAGAAGCATCCGCCAATTTCCTTGGAACTTTTCAGGACACGTTCAAGCATGTCTGCGGCCTTCCCGTATTCCCCCCTCTCCTCCTGATATGGTGCGGCCCTGAGAAGCGCATTGATTACGTAGATACTATCCTTCTTACCCTTTCCGAGATCGATGATCTTCCACCATATCTGTTCCGACCTCCTGTCCCTGCCCTTCACTGAAATGAACTCACCCAATGAGAAAAGTTCCTCCTCCGAATTCACTGTTGCAAGCAGGTTCTTCCATATCCCTTCGGCTTCCGTTTCCTTTCCATTACGTGACAGTGCGGTAAGCCTCATGTAGTTGAGGATGGCTTCCTTGCGATCTGTTGTCAGCTTCAGCAGTTCCTCGTCCTGCCCGTTCTTCATGAGTATCTCGCAGGCCCTTTGCAATGTGCTCTTGTCCTCAATCTTTCCCCCGATGGCATCAACGATTGTCTTCACCTTGTCCTGGCGACCAAGTTCTCCTGCAAGGGAGATGTAGAAGGCCGCGAGAACCTCGCGCGAGCTCTTGTCGCTTTCATCCTTCAGTTCCTGTATCGCGCGTGGCCAGAGTTCATTTGACATCATTCCAAGCTTAACCGCATCGGCGATGCTCGAAATGACCTTGTCGTTCTTCCATGTGATCCACGCCTCTTTGCCGAAGATGATGGCATCCTCGTAGAGCCAGAGCTGTTTCAGGACATCCATCATCTTGAGGCACATGTCGGACTTCATGTTCTCAGGCATTACCGATTTGATGTAGTCGACCAGCTCAAGCTTGACGGATTCCGTCTTGCATCCGCTTATCTTTGCCGCCATCTCATTTGCATCGGACTTCTCAAGCAGGTATGCGAACCCTCTCTGGCTTGAAGCCGTAAGCTTCTTGTCGTTGTTCATCTCGACGATGATGTAGATAATGTCGCTGCCGTAGGACTTGTAGAGCTCGCCCCAGATCTCAACATCTGCATCCCGGTTGCCAAGCATGGAGACCTTCTGGCCTATGTTCTGCCCGGAGTTCTCAAATAGCATCCAGCGTAGGCTTTTCCATAGTTCACGGGCCCTTTCCTTCACTTCAGGATCGTTTGATGAGAGCGCCTTTCTCACTTCCTCCCTGGCGCCAAAACCGATCTTCTTCAACTCATCCATCGCCTTCTGTCGTTCCTCATACGCCGGATTACCGAGCTGCCTGACAAGTTCCGCAGGTGTACTGTCCTGGGCAGTCAGGAATGGCACTGCCAGGATGAATACAATAAGAATTATGATCGCAGTCCTCATTTAGAAGTATTCCCATTCATGTATCTGAAGAGATGCCTGAAGCATTCCTCCATCCTGGTCTCCAGTACATCGTTATCAACCTTGTATCTATGTGTGAATTCCTTACCGAGCGGATTGACACCCTTCACGGTGATGGTTTCAAAATCATCAAGAGCATCAACTTTTATTCCGTTCTCAACATCATCCTGCTTCAATACCTTCTTTCCGAGATCGTATGTCAGGTCCTTGCAGAGCTTGTACTGTCCGAATTCCGGAACTTGAAGAATATAGTCGAAAGAACCTAGCCATACCTGGACCAGCTCCTTCCTGTCGGCTGACAGCACATAGAAGCCCATCTGGTCCCTCTGCCTCATTGAAAAGCGCACGATCCCCTGGGCGGGCAGATCGATATCAATCTTTTCAATCACGCTCGTCTTGTTGAACATCACCTTCAGCTTTCCACTTTCAGCGTCATACGTAGGGGATATCATGGGTTTTTCAGGATCCATAGAAAGGGACAATCCCTTTGGCTGGGTCTTAAGGAAAAAATGGAAATGCGAGAGCAATACTGCTCCCGCAGCCCCTGAGCTGAGAAGGAACTTGAAACTTTTATCTCCGGAATCGATGCTGTGGGATTTGTGTTCCTGACCGGTTGAAATAATCGTGAACCTGATGCTTTTGGAAATATCGACGGCGTTATCGTTTTTTTCCTTAGCTTCTCCATTATCCACCTTGGACTGCCCGACCTCCCCTGCTCCTGCAGTCTTATCGTCGGCGAAAGACATGGTTTGGCAGAGAAGAAAGATGCAGGAAAAGAATAAAATCGCAAGCAAATTTCCGCAAGATATATTCATGGGTACCCCCTTGAGGTTGACTGAATATAACACCTTGGCCTGATGAAGCAAATTCTAACACCCTGTAAAATTTGAGTTCGACGTGCTATTCTTATAAATAAATGCTGACCCAAGGATTTATTCATATAGATGAATGGAAAACTTAAAAATGTCATTATTCCCGGATGGAGCGTCCAAGCGGAATTTTATTCACCGCTGATGTCCGATGATACGGTCATCTATGATTTCAAGTTTTTCAGCGGAACCTCAGCTGACGCTGTTTCCGGCTTCAGTTCCGGAATAAGGGAACTCTGCACATCACCTTGCATCATCCACGCCCACTCGCTCGGTGCCATGCTCGCAATAGGAGCAATTGCTGGCCTCCCGCATCTGAAAGCGCTTGTCATCTGGTCCGGATTCGCGAAATTCGCAAGGGGATCGGACAATCCATGTGGGCAGGACCCCGCAGCAATAGAGGTGATGAGGGAGCAGCTTCAAGCAAACCCATCGGGGCTCCTGAAAAGCTTTTACAGGAGGATGTTTCAACCTGCGAAGCTTTCAGCCGGAATCCCCGGCAAATTGAATATTCCAGCCCTTGATGCGGGGCTCGAGCTCCTTCTCAAATGCGATTTCCGCAAAAAGCTTCCTGAAATCACGATCCCCGTTTTGATTCTTCACGGAACTGAGGATAAGATAGCCGACAAGGAGCTGGCAGGTGTCCTTTCGAAGGGAATAAAGTGTTCATCGGTGAATCTGTTCGGAAATGCCGGACATGCCCTTCCCTTCACACATTGGACTGAAGCTGCACCGGTAATCGATGAATACATGAGGAAGCATGATATCAACTAAAAAGGTTGCTGATAATTTTTCCAGAGGCGCTGATATCTACGATCGTAATGCGAGATGTCAGATGCATGCCGCAAAGAGGCTTGCCTGCATGATGTTCAAGGAATGTCCTGTCCTGCCTGGAGGTGCAAAGGTACTGGAACTCGGATGCGGAACTGGATTCCTCACGGAAAAACTCTTCACGATGTATCCTGCTGCGGATTTCACTGTTACCGACATATCCAGGAAAATGCTTGCAAGATGCAAGGGCAAGGCTTCGAGACTTGGCTGTGGCAGAAGAAGGTTCATCCTGACCGACTTTGACTCGGAAATACCGCGCGGCAGATTTGACGCTGTAGTTTCCGGCATGTCATTCCAGTGGTCATCCGATCTCGAAGCACTTGCTTCAAAACTCCACCGTATCCTGCCTGAAGGTGGGCGTCTGTTCTTCTCGATGATCATAGAGCCGACATTCCGTGAACTGAAGGAGACGTTCAAAGAGCAGGGGCTGAAATATCCAGGTCCCCGTCTTCTTGCGGAATCGGAGGTCCAGAAATGTTTTTCGATGTTCAATGAATGCAGGTTCTCCTCGGAGACATGGTGCGACACCTACAAGTCAACCTCCGAATTCCTGAAGCATTTGAACAGGATCGGCGCTGGCAATCCGACCAACATGAAGCTTTCTGCGGGAAATCTCAGGAGGATCATCAGGGCCCATAATGCGAAGTTCGCAAGAGGTGGAGAGATCGAGGCTGTCTACCGGATAACATACGGGATGGCGGTGAAATGATTTTCCAGAAAAGGAAATATTATTTGCTGATCTTTGCCGGCATGAACGCCCTGCGGTCGTGGTTCTGCTTGCCATATCTGTTGTCACCGTAGATGAATACCGGGAAGAGCTGCAGCGAAGCGGCATTTTGATTGGAAGCATCCCTGTAATTCCTGACAATCTGCAGAAGTATTTCTTTGCCGTTGTCAAGTTTCGGGAAGTCAAGGCTCTTCAGATTTATCTCCATGGTCACCTTGTAGCCCTCCTTGCATTTTTCCGAAGTTATGAACGGTTTCTTGAATGATGGAGGGAAATCGCTCTGGTTGATCCCTGCTGCGATGTTTTCGGAGTTTTTGAAATAAAATATATGGCTCAGGCCGGAGGCCGAAGAGACAATCTGGTAGTAGCAGTCGGCCTTCTTGCCATTCATCAGGAATAATTCTATGCTGTCATCCTTCCATGCGGAGCTTGTACCTTCCGTCTCGGAATACTTCGTAACCAGGCTTGCAGGATCGGCATCATAGCAAAGGAATGAAGCATAAAGCGTCTGCCCGTCACAGGCCATCCTAATATCCGTCTTCTCCTTCTTCCATTCAGTGCCGTTGTATATGCGCAGGGGCGGGAAAAGTGGAAGCTTATTGTCGTCCATGTCCTGTATTGAACAGGATGCGACCTGAAGGATCTTTGGTTCCGGGGTAGTCGGCAGGTTGCTTCTTACCGGCTTGTCTGCCGACGAGGAGGTGGAATCTGTTTTCTTTGCCGCGGCGGTGGTTTTCTTGTCGCCGGTCTTCTTATCCTTTGAGTCTGTCTTGCCGGCGGGTTGAGGGGCACCGGGGATGTCATCATCCTTGCCGCCTTCAGCGAACTTGATCTGCTGTATTTCCCCTGTCAATGCGAAGAGCCATGAGTTGAAAGCATATATCTCGTGCCTGTGGAATGAGAAGATAGAAGCGAAAAGAAGGAAGAGAAGCGAGCCGTATACAACCCCCTTGTGCCGCTGGAACTTCTGCCTCTTCCTCATTGCAAGCACAAGCACAGCGAGGAGCAGGAACACGAAAAGTTCAGTGCCTATTTGAATCAGTATTTCCATTTAGTAAATTAACCCCGCTTTTGCTTTATTCAATCTCCAGCATCGTCGGGAACCGTGTCAGGGTCTCAGCTGATTTTTTTCTTACAACTACGGCGTCCTCGAGCCTGACCCCGCCCCATTCCGGATAATATAGGCCGGGTTCGACGGTGATAACATTTCCTGTTTCGAGCGGTTTTGTATTCTTCGGGGAAAGTCTGGGCTCCTCATGTATCTCAAGCCCGAGGCCGTGTCCGAGGGAATGAAAGAACCCGTAGTTGCCAGCCTCATTCCGGCCTGTCCTGAAACCATGCTTCTCCAAAATCTTCATCGCTGAATTATAGACATCGGATGCGAGGACACCCTCCCTTATTATGGTCTTTGAAAAATCCCGAGCATCCTTCACGGCATGATACGCCCTGCGGACTATCTGTTGCGCCTTGCCTTTCACAAAGGTCCGCGTGATGTCTCCCCAGTATCCGCTGTCCCTGAGCCGGGGGAATATGTCCAGAACTATCGGTTGTCCAGCATAGATGGCCCCCCTGCCCCTGTTATGCGGTTCCGCGCTCAGTTTTCCGCAGGCGGCAATAGTTCCTTCAGTGGTTCCACCGCCAGAGAGGATTTCCATGTCTATGACCGTCTGCAGATGCTCTGAAGTGAGAATTTTCTTTTCGTAGACAAGCCTCTTCTTCCTGTCGACGGAGGAATCTGAAATCATTCCAGCGGCCTTTGACATCGCCTTTTCGGAAAGCCTAAGTGCCTTTTGCAGGCATTTGAGTTCCTGTCTGCTTTTCACCGAACGTTCAGGAAAGAGCTGTGACTCGGGACAGGATAACGATGCACCGCACTCACGGATGACCTCGGCAAGATTGAAGGGGAACTCCTGGGGAACAGTCCATGAAGTTCCCGGATGGGACTGTACGATGCTTTTCAGGGTGGCCTTTATCGAATTGTCTATGAACTCATGAATCTTTATGCCCGGTTTCATCTCCTTCTTTGCCCTGGAATGTTCAAGTGGGGAGACATATGCGGTGCGTTCCCTGCCGCAGACCACGAACACGAAAGGATCTGGGGCGTTGAATCCGCTCGCATAAAGTATGTCCGGACTATTCTGCGGAGAAGCCGAAATTATTATTCCCGTCTTCATCTGTATGAACCTGGAAGATTATGTTTCCAAAAAAAAGAGCTGGAAGTCACCTTCCAGCTCCTGATTGTCATGGAATTTGCATTACTCCATCTTGATGGCTTCGACAGGGCACTCCTGAACGCAGGCGCCGCAATCGACACAGGCGTCGGTGATCTTCGCCTTTCCATCCTTCATTACGATAGCCTCGGTCGGGCATGAGCTTACGCAAGCCTCGCAGCCGGTGCACTTTCCTTCATCAACTTTTGCTGCCATGTTATATCCTCCATTTTTTGGTTTTTCCTGAAAAGTCCGATTAATTTAACGGCCTATGGATATTATGCAAGGGTAGAAAAAGTCATAAATTGAAACTTTTATCACTGGACATATATTTGTAGATGCAGAAGCCTTATCAGATGATTGACGCCTATAACATGAAGTTCGGTGATTCCTCATTCGACATCAGGAAGGTCAAGGAAATATTTCTGAAAGATTGTAGCGGACCGGAAAGGATAAAGAGGGAGGATTTCGGCGGAAAAACGGCGTGGTTCTTCGGTCTAGTCATCCCGATGCTGATCGCAGGAACTTTCAGAAATGAGCTTTTCACGGATACGCTTTCATTCATGGTCGTGCTCTTGTTCTGCTTCAGCATAAGCTTTTTCATAATAGCTTTCTTTTTCAGGACAAAACCCCAGCAGGCGATGATGGAAATCATACTGATCATGGAGGATGGCAGGGCAGTGATTGCCGGTTTGTTCCCCGAACCTGAAGCAAGGACCATATTGAAGGAACTGGAAGAACTGATAGTGAAAAAAAGGATTGATGCATGAAAGAAACTGACTCATTCGTAACAGATGTTGTATCATGGGAGAAGTTCAGAAAGGAAATCCTCAATGATGCTACCGCCCGACAATATCTCTCCGATGAAAGCGGTAAGTGCCTGAAGACAGATCGCATCAGCGTTGCCGACAAACCTGACAGGCTACGGAAAGGATCACCGAACGACTATTGCAGTCTGGCATCCTATTGGTGGCCTGATCCGAACAAGCCTGACGGCCTTCCATATGTCAGAAGAGACGGCGAGACAAATCCCGAACATTATGAAACTGACCGTGGACGGATCGTCAAGCTATATGATACTGTAAGCTGCCTTGTGCTCCAGTCTTATGTCACAGGTTCTGAAATCCATGCGCGACATGCCGGCCGGCTTCTGCGCTGCTGGTTCCTTGATCCCGAGACCAGGATGAACCCGCATCTGGAATATGCACAGTATATTCCCGGAATCTGCGAAGGCCGCGGGATCGGACTGATTGATACCGGCATCTTCTGCCAGCTGCTTGATGCGATCATGCGCCTGCCGTTCAACGATGACTGGACACGCGACGACCTTAAAGGATTCAGGAAATGGATGAGGGAATATCTCAATTGGTTCCTTGAGAGCGCGCATGGAAAAAAAGAATGCAGTGAGTTCAACAACCACGGCACATGGTATGACACCCAAGCCGTATGTTTCTCTTTGTTCTGCGGAGACGATGAAATTGCTCGGAGACAGATTGAGAATTTCACTTTCTCAAGGTTAAAGTCGCAGATCGAGCCTGACGGCAGCCAGCCGCACGAGCTTGCAAGGACTTTGTCAATGTCATATTGCACCTTCAATCTTGCCGCCTTTGCGATTCTTGCACAACTCGCCCGCAAGCTGGACATCGACCTTTGGAACTGGAAGTCTCCCGACGGACGCGCCATCCTTCCGGCGATACGATGGATGATCCCTTATTACCTCGGTGAGAAGAAATGGGTACACAAGCAGATACACGAATTTCATCAGCCACTGGCGATATATCTGCTGAGTCTTGCGGCACAAGGGACTGGCAATACTGAGTTCAGCGATGCGGCAGACAAGATGTCAGGACATCCCTGGAACAGGATTTCCCTCTGGCAGTCAGGCGTGAGAAAGTATCCTGACAGCTCGAAATAGATACTAAATTGATAAAAACCATTAGGAGAGCCAGCGCTTTTTCTGTTTTTTCACGCTTCGCCGAATTCTCGCTTTATCTCTGCTCGTAGGAATGTTACGAACTGATTACTTCATGAAAAGAAGGAAGAAAAGAGTTATTGCTTTGAATAAAATTTTGCTGTGGCATGCGTAGCTTAGCCAGTTCCGCTGGCAAACGAAGCATGGTGCCGACAGAGGGATTTGAACCCACACCCCGGTGAAGGGACTACGCCCTGAACGTAGCGCGTCTGCCAATTCCGCCATGTCGGCATGTTCTCAAGATTGGGTGAATGGATGGTTGGATGATTGGGAAAGACATTTATCCAATTATCCTGCGTCCTAGAACACATTCTCCCTTTTCTTCAGGGCTCTTATTTTATTCCATATCCGGATTTTTGCAAGCACAATCCTGCAAACAAAAATAAACACTTAGCTTGTATGCAAGGCATACAATTGATGTAAAATAAGCCATGCTGGATTGGCAGGCGTGTATTGTGTTGCAGGGCAAGGCGATATGCCTATTTTTATCTTTATTGGCATTTAAGATTTTAAAATCACTTTCAGGGATTATTTTATTGAAAAAACAATATGAACGGTCGAGGTAATGGGTAAATATTTATGGAAATTAGCTGATATTCCTGAACAAAAAATCCGAGAACTGATGTCAAAACTGCACTGTTCCCGTCCTTTGGCACTGTTCTTTGCGGCAAGAGGAATTAACCACAGCTCCGCTGACATGTTCTTCCAGACCCCTCTTCAGGGACTTGGAGACCCTTATATTATTCCAGGAATGAAGGAATCCGCCAAGAGGTTATGGGACGCCATCTGCTCTAGGGAAAAAATCCTCATACACGGCGACTACGATACAGACGGTGTTACAGCCGCAGCCCTGCTCTACTGGGTGCTCTCCGAGAATGGCGCCGATGTCTCATGCTTTCTTCCGGACAGGTTCGACGACGGATATGGTTTCACTGTGGATTCCCTGGCAAAGGCGCTTGCGGAGAACAACTACAAGCTGATAGTCACAGTCGACTGCGGAATAACAAGTCTTGACACGATAAAGCTCGCCAATGAAAAGAAGATAGATGTTATTGTCACCGACCATCACGAGCCCAAGGAAACCCTGCCCGAGGCATTCACTGTCATCAACCCGAAGATACATCCGCATTTGCATGATCTGCATATCCTGGCTGGAGTCGGGATATCCTTCAAGCTGTGCCATGCATTCATAAAATATGGTCGCGAGAACCTTTTCCTCGATGACAAGTTCGATCTGAAGGAAGGGCTCGATCTGGTGGCACTCGGCACTGTAGCGGACATAGTTCCCTTGACAGGCGAGAACAGGATCCTCGTCCGGAACGGATTGAAGGTCCTGAGCAAGCAGGTCAGGCCCGGCATCCGTGCGTTATGCGAGATCGCCGGACTCAATGCTGAAATAAAGGCTTCCGACATAACATACTGCCTTGCTCCTCGCCTCAACGCGGCGGGACGGCTTGGAAACGCGAAGGTCGCATTCGACCTTCTCAACACAGGAAACATCATCGAAGCATACAGGCATGCCGAACAGCTCGAGGAGTTCAACAGGAAGAGGCAGAGCAAGGAGGAGACGATTATCACCGAGGCAAACGACGATCTGAAGAACAAGATGAACCTCAGCGAATGCAGTTCGATCCTTGTTGCGGGCTCCGACTGGCATCAGGGGGTAATAGGAATCGTGGCCTCACGGTTTGCCAAGGAGCATAACAGGCCCTCCATTGTTTTCAGCATAAACGGAGATACCGCCCTTGGCTCTGGAAGAAGCGTAGAAGGTATCAATCTCCTCGACATCCTTGCGAAATGCTCGGATCTTCTGGACAGGTTCGGTGGTCATCCGATGGCGGCAGGACTATGCCTGGGGACATCCAAGCTTCCTGAATTCAAAAGCAGATTTGAGACGGAGGTCCAGAAATACACAGGGAGAAAACTTTCCATTCCACGGCTGGACATCGACGGTGAGATCGACCTGTCGGAGTTGAACCAGGATTTCTTCTCAGTGCTTGAGAAGCTCGAACCTTTCGGATACTGCAACTCCCAGCCGCTTTTCAGGATAAACGGCCTGGAGCCTTTCAAGGTCGCCAAGGCCGCATCGTTCCACAGTCGCGGTTTCCTCAAGGATAGAAGGGAGAACATCCTGCAGTTCATAGCTTTCAACAGGAACGTGGAAAGTCTTCCCACGCAGTCATTGTGGGATGTCGTCGCATCGCCGCAGTTGAACAAGTTCAGGGGCGACTCGATCCCGCAGCTTCAGATATTGGATCTGTGCCAGAGTGAAAGCTAAGATACGTAATGGAGTGTCGGCGAAACGGAGAACCGGCGATTAAGATATTTCCTGAAAACTGGGCCAGAATATCCTAAGACACTCCTGATTGTAATTTCTTTCTGTGTGTTCTGTGGTTAAAATAAGATTTGAAATCGGCAATCGAAAATCAAAAATCGAAAATGCTGGACGGTCTTCCAAAATTCGAAGAGATAGGATATGACTTCAAGAGGAAGGAGCTCCTTCTTGAAGCACTTACCCACCGTTCCCTTTCGGTGGAGAAGGGGTTTGCCTATGACAACCAGCGCCTCGAATTCCTTGGTGATGCCGTCATCCAGATAATCATCACTGAATATCTTTTCGCCAGATACCCATCCCACGACGAAGGACAGCTCACAAAGATGCGTTCCGCGCTGAACCAGCAGAGTACGCTTGCGAACTTCGCAAAAAACATATCCCTCGGGAACTTCATCAAGCTTGGCAAGGGTGAATCAAAGGCCAAGGGGCACGACAGGAACTCCACGCTCTGTGATGCATTCGAGGCACTGACGGGCGCGATCTATCTTGATGGCGGGATGGAATCGGCAAGAAATTTCATCGTCCCTCTCATAGACGACCTCTACCCCTCCCCTGAATCTCTTCTCCAGATTGCGAATCCCAAGGGTTATCTGCAGGAGCTTACACAGAAGAACTGGGGGTGCAAACCGGAATATAAGATAGACGAGGTGAACGGCCCTGAACACCAGAAGACCTTCAAGGTTTCGGTGACAATAAATTCCGAACTTGCCGGTTCCGGTACGGCTTCAAGCCGGAAGGCTGCGGAAGGCATCGCCGCAGAGAATGCGCTCAAGTTCCTAGAGGACAAGGCGAAGTAGGCATGAAACAAGCGTTCACACTCAGATATCCGCCAAAGATTATTTTTGGTACCGGCTCAATTTCCGAGCTCCCATCCAACATTCCCGCCAATTCCCGTGTTCTCCTTGTATATGGCAGGAGTCTTCGCGATTCAGGCAGTCTTAACGAGCTGAGGAAGCTTCTCGATAAAAACCTGGTCGCGGAATTTTGTGGAATTCCCCCTGAACCTCCCATCTCCGCGATTGATGAACTGACAGTTATCGGCAGGAGAGAATGCGTAAACACCGTGATAGCAGTGGGAGGCGGGAGCGTTATAGATGCAGCGAAGGCCACAGCAATGCTCATCCCCAAGGAAGGGAACTGCGCAGATTACTTCCACGGGATAAGAAAAGTGGATTCAAAGGGGCTTTTCTTTGCCGCCCTGCCAACGACATCGGGGACAGGTGCTGAGGTCACGGTCAATTCCGTCCTTACGGAACCTAAGACAAAGATCAAGAAATCCATCAGGAGTCCTTTCATGGTTCCGGATCTCGCGATAGTCGATCCACTTCTTACGGTCAGTGCTCCACCGGAACTGACCGCAGCAAGCGGTCTTGATGCCTTTACACAGGCGGTAGAATCATTCACCTCCGCCGATGCGAATACCGCAACAAAGGCTTTGGCGATCCAGGCAGTATCGGTGATCTGCAATGCGATTGAGAAATCCTACCGGGACGGGAACGACATGGAGGCCCGGACAGAGATGGCCAAGGGAAGCCTCCTTTCAGCGATGGCATTTTCGCAGAGCGGACTTGGAGCGGTACATGGCATAGCACATCCTGCCGGGGCCCTTCTCGGTATTCCACATGGTGTCATCTGTGCGATCCTGCTTGTACCTGTCCTGGAATGGAACATGCCTTCATGCAGTAAAGAGTATGATGAACTTGCACTGGCTTGCGGATTCAAAGGTTCCGCTGAGTTCCTTGATGGGATAATGCGGCTCTGCTCAAAACTTCAGATTCCCCGAGGACTTTCAGGATATGGACTGAAGAGGGAGCATTTTTCATTCATTGTAGCCAATTCCAGGAGCCGGAGCATGGAATGCAATCCAAGGCCGATGTCCGATGCCGACATCGAAAGACTGCTTGAAAAACTCCTCTGAGCAATATTCAAAACCCATCGCTTGCCCCTGGCTATCCCCTTCCTGTATCCTGTGGTACTGATTTATAATGCTTTCCCTTTGTATCCTTGTCATTTAAAAATACCTTATAATGCAACATCTCACGTGGGGAGTCTCTGATGGCAAAGAAAGTGCTTATCCTTGATGACGAGAAGGGGATGAGGCTCATTCTCCGGACCATGATCCAGAGGACGGGCGACTGTGAAATCTACGAGTCAGACTCCATGAACGAAGCCCTTTCCATGTGCAGGTCGACTAAATTCGACATCATATTCCTTGACCATAATGTAACGGATGGCATAGGCTGGCACATAGCCGAGGAGATTAAAAAGAATCCGACCGTTTTCGGTAAACCCAAGATGATCGGCATGTCCGGCAGCGTTCCCTACGATTCCAAGCGTAAGCTGTTCGACCACTTCTTCGAGAAGCCATTCAGCATTACCGACATGATTCCCAAGATAGACGGCTATATCTCTGAAAAATGATGTCCTCCATTTTGTTAGAGGACATTATTCCTCGATCTCCGGAGGCCTGAGGATGACCTGTCCTTCATATCTGAGATCGATCGTCGTGGCAGGATTGTTTGTCAGCTGCCTCTGCCTAAGAGTTTCCTTCAATACAACAAGTTTCTCCTCGATCTTTGTACGCGGCAATATGGCGTTCAAGGGGATATCGCAGGAAGGAACCATGAAACTCATTTGAATCTCCCGGGGTATGTTCAAGTTGACCCTGAGTATTTTCAGTTCAGGATATTTCTTGACTACAAGCATTATCAGATCAAGGGCCTGGCGCAGCTGAGGCATCTCGTCACCTGGCATCAGCCTGCTGTCGGCCTTGAATCCTGTAAGGACGGGCAAGTTCCGCCTA
Source organism: uncultured Victivallis sp. (assembly GCA_964600895.1). GTDB lineage: Bacteria > Verrucomicrobiota > Lentisphaeria > Victivallales > GWF2-50-93 > GWF2-50-93. The sequence continues at coordinate 1,630 of CAZRKP010000071.1, read as the reverse complement.
AGGTTCACGCATGATCGCGCATCCATGACAACGCCGTTCGAATCCACCAGCAGTGATGAATTAGAGTTGTACAGGTACGCCCTTGGTATCCTCTCGACGATATTTATAGTCAATGTATCGGGGAGGACACGTGCGACAGAGACATTTTCGATGCTTGGCTGTGAGGAAAGTCTTTCACAGGTCCTTTCAAGGTTTATGGCGAAGAGGTTTGAGGAGCCGGTCTTAATCCCTAGCATCTTGGATATCTCGTAATCTTTGCCATTCCACCAGCCACTGCTCCTGACGTCGATCCTCCTGAGCATGAAATGCGCATTGCCTGAGAAGAGTGACTGGCGGATAAGCCAGAACGCCAGGACAAGTACTGCCACGATTATCATGAGGGTCGATATGACCAACCCTATCCGCATGCCTGGCTTCTTAAGTATGTTGCTCTTCATGACCATAAGCTTAACCATTTGAAGCATTATATCATTTTAAACTTTACAGGATCACACATTCAGCTTCAGCGAATGCCTATGATACTCCTGCAGACTGCAAACCTCCATTATCCTGATTTCACGCAGGGATTTCAAGCCCTCAATCGCAGCCCTCATGCCATTGATGGTAGTTGTTATTGGGATCCCTCGTCTGGTGGCTTCAGCCCTCATCAGTATCTCGTCAACTTTGGGTGCGGGACCGGAAGAAGGAGTATTGACGATCCAGCTGAGTTCATGGTTCTGGATGAGATCGAGCGCGTTCGGCCTTCCATCGGATATCTTGAATAACGCCAGGGATTTTATGCCATTGTCCATCAGCTTGGTAGCAGTCGACCTTGTCGCATATATTTTAAATCCGAGCTCCACTAGGGTCTTGGCGAGTGGTACCACGGCGTCTTTGTCCTCATCCCTGACACTTAGGAAGACGTTGCCTGTCTCCGGGAGTATGCTGCCTGCCGCTATCTGAGATTTGAGATATGACATGCCAGGTATGTAGTCTATGCCCATGACCTCTCCCGTAGATTTCATTTCCGGTGAAAGGACGATGTCTATTCCGGGGAAGCGCTTGAAAGGGAATACCGCTTCCTTGACAGAAACATGCTTCGGAATTATTTCATTCGTGAATCCGATATCCTTCAGCTTTTTCCCAACCATTGTCAGAGCTGCGATCTTCGCAAGCGGCACTCCGATAGCCTTGCTGACAAATGGGACTGTCCTGGATGCTCGCGGATTGACCTCGAGAATGTAGACCTCATCGTCCTGCACTGCATACTGAACATTCATCAGTCCACAGACCTGGAGTTCCTTGGCGAGAGCAAATGTGTGTTGACGGATCTTGTTGAGAATGCTCTCCTTCAGATTGAGCGCCGGGATCGAGCAGGCACTGTCACCGGAATGGATGCCTGCGAGTTCGATATGTTCCATTATGGCGCCGATGACATGTGTCTCGCCATCGGAGATGCAGTCGACATCGAGCTCTACCGCATTTTCAAGATACCTGTCGATAAGTATCGGTCTTTTCTCCGAGACTTCGACGGCTTCATCCATGTATTTCCTCAGCCACTTCTCATTGTAGACTATCACCATAGCCCTACCACCGAGAACGAACGAGGGGCGCATCAGGACCGGATATCCGATCTTCTTCGCGATCTTCA
>CAZRKP010000070.1:0-20197 GCA_964600895.1 uncultured Victivallis sp. | reverse complement strand
GCATTTCCCCTTCGTGTCCTTCAGTATTCTTCGTGGTGAGGAATCGGTCTGTGCCTATAACCATCATTCTGGTTCCCGTTCTCTTGCCATTATCCCCATTCATCCATCCATCCATCCAATAATCCATTCATCCAGTCATCCATTGTTTTTTTTGCCTTTCCCACTTGATTAATCAGGCATCATTGCTTAGAATATAGGCCTGCAAAAATTGCCCGGTGGTGTAATGGTAGCACAACTGACTCTGGATCAGTTTGTCTTGGTTCAAATCCAGGCCGGGCAGCCAATCAAAGCCATAGACGTACCACCGCTGTTCTCCAGGGGAGAACGTAGGAGGATTTTCAATTTCCGACTTGTCCGCCGTAGTCCTTGCGGAGGAGCATTGCCGATTTTGATTGCCGTTCAATCCGTTTGAAATCCCCGTTGTAGGATGCATGTTCGGGAATCTGACATCAGGAGGATGCAAATGAAGATCGGCGATTCACTAATACCAGTTGAAAGAATAGGAAGCAGAATACTGCTCATTCGTGGGCAGAAGGTGCTTCTTGACAGGGATATTGCCGAACTGTATGGCGTAAGACCTATTGCGCTCAGACAACAGGTGAAAAGGAATCTAGACAGGTTCCCAAGGGATTTCATGTTTCAACTTGATACCATGGAGGCCGGACAATTGGTATCACAAAGTGTGATACCTTCCAAGGTGAGCCTGGGTGGTTACCTTCCATACGTTTTTACACAAGAGGGCGTGGCGATGCTTTCAAGCGTTCTGAGAAGCAAAAGGGCAATTGCCATCAACATACAGATCATGCGCGCTTTTGTGCAGATGAGGTACATGCTTGAGTCCAATACCAAATTGTCCGCCCGGCTCAGGGAACTTGAGAAGCGAATGGACATGAACGACCAGAACGTGGTGGCGATTATGCAGGCCCTCAGGGATCATCTCCGCCAGCCTCCACCTCCTCCGAAAAAGAAGATAGGATTCCATAGCGACTGAAAACATACGTGACACTGGTAAGTATGCCGCTGCATAATTAGCTGTTAACATATTGTGGAACAGTAAGATGCGTAGACTGGCACCGTTCTTTTGCAAGAGAAGGGGATTTGGAGTATGTCACCGCCATTTTGGACTTGCATCCGAATGTAGTTAATGCGCTTACCCCGGATATCGACAAGGGATTTGAAACGCACTACAACGGATGGAGTTCCCTTCACTGGGCTGCATATCGTGATGATTTGAAGCTGGCACAGATTCTTCTCAAGCATGGAGCCAATCCAAACCAGAAACCCGATTATAATGAAGCAAGGAGGCATGCAGACACTCCTCTTCATCTCGTAAAAAGCGCAGACATGGCTTCGATTCTTATCAAAGCAGGCGCTGACGTAAATCTTACAGGATTTGAAGGGCTTACTCCATTGCATTGTGCAAGGAATGCATCAATCGCACGGCTCCTCATAGATCATGGGGCCAGCACAAGCACGGCAAGTAACTGGATGCAGGCTCCGCCTTTGCATATTGCCGCCAGGGAGGGGCATCTTGATGTAGTCAAGTTGCTTCTTAAATATGACAACAAAATCAACGAGGTGAGGGGATATTTTGGAACACCTCTGCATGCTGCTGTTCATTATGGACATATTGATGTGGAAGAGTACCTTTTAGATCATGGCTCAGATCCCAAAATACGCAACAAAGAAGGATATAAGCCACTTGAGTATGCCGTATGCGAAGGGGAGGCTGACAATCCCAAAATATTAGAATTGCTTATAAAGCATGGCGATACCATTGATTGGCCTGGCACCCCGAAAAATGCCGATGAGGGCTACACAATCCTGCATTCAGTTGCCATCTCTTTGGATAAACCAAATATTACGGCATTTCTTATAAAACACAGTGAAAGTTTGAATAATAGGAATGCCGAATTTAAAACTGCCCTTGCACTCGCTCTTGATTCTTTCAGCCATATTGGTGAGCCTCAGCAATGCGATACCGATGAGGATGCAGCAGAAAGGACAAAAAAGGCTCAGAAGACGGTTGATCTACTAAGGCAGGCCATAGCTAAGGAATAGAAAAATACGATTAGGCCACCTTCACGGGTAAGATTCCTGTGTTATATTTTAAAACAAAGTGCCCCGATGACAAGACGAAGTAAGGGGGTGAGAATGATTGATTTCCTTGAATACATGCTGATAATGCTGTGCGTGACTGTCGTCATCATAGGCATTCCTGCTTATTTCCTGTTTCAGATGGACAAGGATTATAATAAATCAAAGGACGACAAGGAAGGACAAGCAGGGGAATCAAGCAAGCTTGGGAAAGTCACCCGCATTCCTACGAGGAAGAGCTTGCTTCGCTTCTCGATTCTCCTTACACTGGCGTATATAGTCCTGTCGTTTTTATTTTTACCGATGTATTCCCAGACATATTCATTTTGCACTGCATGCATCAAGGGAGATGTGTCGAGAGTCAAGAAAATGATAAAGAAAGGGGTCGATATCAATGATGATGGAATGGCGAGAACAATGACACCCCTTATATGCGCCTCCGGGCATGGTCATGTTGAGATAGTTAAATTATTGGTTGAGAACGGAGCAACAATTAATTTCAAAGATCCCAGTGATCGGACAGCACTTAATTATGCTGTAACTATGGACCATTACGAGGTAGTTGAAATACTGTTGAAGCATAAGGCAGATGCCAATGTAATTGACAAGGATGGTAAAACCCCATTGGATCATGCAAGTGATGATAAGATAAGGGAGCTTTTGAAGTCCCATGGCGCAAAGACTGGGGTTGAGCTGAAGGCAGGGCTGTCAACCAAGCCGGAAGGGGGCAGATAAGGAACAATGAAAAGAAAACATATAATTCGAATATCAGCAATACTCTTCATCCTCTATTTGCTTTTAGGGGTATATCCATCCTTCCCAGTGGAAAAACATGCTCAGAGCATTCAGATTAAGAAACATGACATTCCTCCGAAAGCAGATCAGGAATCATATTGACCGATTCCCGACAGATTGATGAAGTGCTGGGTCTATTGAGACCAGTTTGGGTACAATTCATTCCAACTGGTTCTTCAGAAGGTTATCCCAAATATAGAATGAACGTAACTTATCCTGATGGGAGGAAGGCGGTCTTCAACTTCTTCAAACATGAATGGAATGGCTCATCAGGAGCTACCCCTAAAGGATTTATTGATAAGATAGAGCAATTCCTTGCCGATTCATCACTTCAATATAGTCAGGATAAACAAGGTGATGGATCGTCAGGAAGGCCAGCAGTTAGGGAATATTAGCCCATGCATTGTTCCGTTTATCAAAAGTGAACGATTGTTCACCTTCTCGTCTTCCTTGCCTTTCCCGCTTCCAGCCTGTATCTTACGGCATGGGTTGAGGGCATATTACTTGGAGCCTTACAGTCTTGTCCATTTTGGGGGCTGGTCAAATGAATGACAAAAAAGAAAAATTTATTAAAGCAGGCCTCATTGCGTTATTTTCGATATTTTCTCTGCTTTTCACCTCTTTTCTTATCTTTGTAATAGAACGCCAGATAAACAGTAATTATTATCGTTGCCAGGATCTCCTTGGAAATGCAATCTATTGCACTATATGGTCATATGCTAATGGAACGGTGTTACCCACTGATTTACAGACACTGAACAGTTGTATAATCGAGGAGTTCCTATGTTGTCCGAAATCAGCGGAATCAGCAGCCAGGAAAGACTTTGGATATTGCTACATATTTTGGCCCTCTGGTTTTAAGGGGACACCGCCTGATTATCCCTTAATGTATGACAAGCGTCTTTCAAACCACAAGGGGGAAGGAATATTTATATTACAGGTAACTGGCGACGAATCCAGGAAAGGCGACGTGTTTTTTGATAAAAATGCGGAATGGCTGCAGAAATTTGCCTTGAGTCATCCCGAGTATGAAATTCCTATGCCTGAAGATCTGCCAAGAAAAGCTGAGATAGAGGCAAAGATTTCAAAGCTTAGAGAAAAAGGGAATATAAGAATTCATAATGTTCCCAAGAAATCTGAAACTTCACCCACAGCGTCGGGGAAGACGGAAAGGGAGGAAGTGAGGGAACCATGAAATATCTGAAGTCTAAAAAAGTGATACTTGCACTAATAATATTATCATTATACTTAGGTGTAAGGCAGATAGGGATTCCACTTAAATGGTATTTGGGAGATGGCATAAACGTTGACCCTAAAACTCCTGTTCACAGACTTGTGGCTTGGACAATTGGTTTCAAGCATAAGGAATATTATAAAAACGGGAAATTGAAGCTGTATGGCTATGATGTTGGATATGCGCAACGTTGTTACATTTACGATCCTGTCGGGAACTTGAGATCGGTTATCTATAATGGCTCTGGTTTTGACATGCGATTCAACGAACAAGGTGTACTAACAAGCGCAACAGCACTTTTTAATGACTCCCCTTCAGGAATAAGCATGGTTTTTGATAATGATGGCGTATTAAAAGGGATGCAGACAACAGATATATTTAACAAAAATCACGGGTTATATTTTGAATCAAAATCAGATGGGACACTCCTGGGTTGCGGTCAATTCAGGCATGGTGAACGCATAGAATTTACTGACAGTGTAAAGAAAAGGGTACAAAATCTCTATTTCAAGGTGGTAGATACGCAAAAGACTTCTGACAAAGCAGTTGATGAGAAAAAGCCTCCCACCCCAGCAGCGGAGAAGCCGGAGGGGGGCAAATGAACGCACGAAGATATTTATTGCTTTGCTTTTCAATGCTCATTGCATTGCTTTCCAACGGCTGCTTTTCATACGCTCGATGGAATAGTCCTGGACCTGTCCAAGCCATTGCGGACGACAAGGCATTGGTGCCATTCTGTGGAACTGACTGACAGAGAATAAGATGATAGCTAATTACTCAAGTATTGCAAGAGTTACTTACCCAAGGTCTGCAGATGGGCAATAAGGGAATCGGCGGGGAGTTCGGACTGTGAGCCGTCGGCCATGTTCTTCAGGACCACGACACCTTTTGAAAGTTCATTGTCACCGCGGATGATTGCGAACTTCGCAGCCAGGCGGTTTGCTGAGCGCATGCACGCCTTCATACTTTTCTCCTCGACTTCTGCGCCAACTGGAATTCCGGCCTTTCTGAGCTGGAATGCGAGCTTGAGATTTTCGTTGCGCGCCTTCTCGCCGAGTCCGATGAGGAACACGAGCGGTGCGGAAATTCCTTCTCCGGGTTTTATACCTAAGGATTGCTGTGCCATGATCAGGCGCTCGAGTCCGGCGGCGAATCCGACTCCAACGATGGCCTTGTCGCTTTCAGGAACAATAATTTCGTAGCGTCCACCTCCGGCAATGGCGTTCTGCGCACCGAGTCCGGGATGTGTCACTTCGAAGACAGTGTGCACATAATAGTCGAGGCCCCTCACGAGCCTTGAATCGATCTCGAAAGGAACTCCCATCGCTGAAAGAGCTGAACAAACCTTCTCGAAATATTTTCTGCTGGGTTCTGCGAAGAGTGCTGCGATGTCAGGTGTCTTTGAGATCGCATCGCGGCACTGTTCCTGCTTGCAGTCGAGAATGCGCCAGACATTTCTCTCGAGCCTGTTCTTACAGTCCTGGCACATTGTCGAGATCGAACTTGCGAAATACGCACGGAGCGAATCTTCGGCGGGCTTGCGGTCTTCGCGGGACGCGCGTGTGTTGAGCAGGAGTTTGTAGCCGGTGATCCCGAGCTCATCGAGGTAGTGGAGGAGCATCGCGATCGATTCCGCATCGAGTTCTGGAGCGACACGTCCTGCGTCTTCAGCGCCGATCTGGTGGAACTGGCGGCGTCTTCCGGCGGCCGGGCGTTCACCTCTGAACATCGGTCCGATGTAATAAACTCTTTTTTCATTTCCGTTCATCACGTCGGTTCCGGCGAGCGAACGCATTATTCCTGCAGTGCCTTCGGGGCGGAGAGTGAGGCTTCTGCCACCGCGGTCCTCGAAGGTATACATCTCTTTCTGTACGACCTCGGTCTCGTCGCCGATGCCCTTCTTGAATACCTCGGTGTATTCGAAGACAGGCGTACGCATCTCGGCGTAGCCGTAGAGCGGGAATATTCTTCTTGCGGTGTCCTCAAGCCTGTGCCAATAGGATATCTCTTCGGGGAAAATATCCGAAGTCCCTGGTGGAGGCGAGAACTTGCTCATATGAATCCCTGTCGATTGCCGCTTAGGCTGAAATTACTCTTTCAGCTTGGCAGGCTTGATCTGTTCGACGCGGTCCTTGAGCTCTTTTCCGGGACGGAATTTGACGACCACTCTTTCAGGGATGATGACTTCGTTCTCAGGCTTGTTGGGATTGCGGCCTTTGCGGCTCTTGCGGATCTTGACTTCGAAAATACCGAAGTTCCTGAGTTCGATGTTGCGGGCGGCGGCAAGTTCGTCCGATACGTAGTCGAGGGTCTTCTGGACAACTGCTGCGACCTGGTTCTGGGTGAGTCCGGTTTCCTGTGCGATCCTTACGACAAAATCTCTTTTCGTCATTTTCTCTTCCCTTATTTTAAACTTATTGGTTTAAGTTACAGATGATTACAAACTTATAGTCAACAACAATTAGTAACTATTTTCCAAAATCAGAAAATTACAATACCCTTAGAATAAATTTTTGCAAATTGCCTTGGGACAGGCTAACTTATAAAATGAGAAGTAAACTTTGCTGAAACAATAACCTTGCAATCGGCGGAATATGGGCGAAGAGAAAAAAGATTCAGGTTTTTCTTTTGAGAATACTCCGGGGAAGATCGGCGGCGACTCCCAGGAAGAATTCAATTTCTCAGACATACCCGTCCTGGGCCAGTCTGAAAAGGACAAGAAGGGCGGTTTCTCGTTTGAGCAGAAGAAGTCCGACCAGCAACCCATTCCCTATGATGCGTTGAAGGAGCAGCCCCCTCCGGGAGCTGCAGGCCAGCCGGAGGGCTCCGCAGGCGGGTCCAAGTGGGACAAGATAGCGATAAAGAAGAAGTTCTCATTCAAGTTCAACTTCTCTCCGAAGATGATGATGATTGCCGGAGCCGTAGTTCTTGTAGTGGTCGGCGGTGTTGTTTTCCTGACCATGAAGTCCAAGTCCGGAGCTTCCGGCGGAAGCACGGCTCAAGGCGGTGCCAAGCCTGGCAAGAAGGATCCCAAGGCGGAAGAGGAGGCCAGGAGGATCGCCGAACTTGAGAAAAGGCTTGCAGACGCTGCAACAATGCTAAAGGATGGGAAGTTCAAGGAAGCTCTCAAGGCATATCAGCTCCTGCAGACTGAGAGCTGGAAGGACAAGGAGCTCGCACTTGTCTTCGGGGAGTCCGAATGTTATGACGGGCTTAAACAGGACGACGATGCCATCAAGGGATACATGAAATGCATAGATGGCGGCTGGAAGGAGAATTCCACCCCTTATTCCAAGGCCGCGAAAATATTGTTCAAGAAGGAAAAAGGCGCCGAGGCGCTCAAATATCTCGAGAAGGGCAGGGAACTCTTCCCAACGGAATCACCATTGGGCATACAGCTCGCCCAAGCATATTACAACATGGGCCAGATAGACAAGGCGGCCGCGGAATTCAAGAAGATAGAAAAGTCCACCCTTCCTCTCGACATGCTGAAGTTCTACTGCTCAATCCTGATGAAAAAGCAGGAAAAGGACCAGGCAAGGGAGATGTACATCTATGGTTCCAAGAAGTTCCGGGATATCGACTGCTTCATGTCGGCCGCGGAGCTTTCAGAAAAAACACAGGACAAGATCGATATCATGAACCAGGCCCTGGCGAACGTGGAGGAGTCCAAGAAGAGCTCGGCGATAATGTTTCTCTCAGAGCTCCTCATGCAGACAGGAAAGAAGGATGAGGCTGGGAAGCAGCTTGACAAGATAAACATCGGAAGCCTGAAGCAGGAGAAGGTTGTTGATTTCCTGAAGATGCTCGTTGCCAGCGGGAATTTTACGAAGTTCAAGACGGAATACAAGAAAGCCATAGAACTCTTCCCAAAGGATCAGGCGATGCATCAGGCTGTATACGATTCACTTGTCGAGAACGGACAGGACAAGCTTGCCTTTGAGATATATTCCGACTGGTGGTCGTCCAAGGGGGACTCATGCGCCGGTTTCCTTTACGCGAAGTCACTGGGTGCGATGCCCGACGAGGTCATTGAGATCTACAACAAGCTTATAAAGAAGAATCCGGATTTCTTCGAAGCCCTCTATGAACTCGGTTATTTCTACATGCTCAAGCGTGACTGGGCGAAGTCCGAAAAGGCTTATGCCGACTGTGTAAGGCTGAAGCCGAAGGACAGGAACCTGAACCAGCTTCTGGCAATCGCGAAGATAAGGAACGGAAAAGGCGAGGAGGCCATCAGTGAATATGACAAGTTCCTTACCGGTCTTGGGCTCTCCGAAGAGGATAAGGCCATGGATCTTGTAAATCTGGCTTCCATGCTGACTTCATCGGCCCCCATGGAGAAATATCTGAATGTTCTGAAGAACAGTTCAAAGTATGCGAATGAATACAAGGTACAGTTCCTGAAGTACAAGCTGATCCACGGAAAGGCCTCTGAATCCGACTTCTCAGGTGAGTATCCAAAGGGTGCCAGGATATATCATGAATACTATCTGCTGTCAAAAGGCAAGACCAACGATGTGCTCCTGATGACAGTGCCTCCTGACGAATTCCCGGATTTCTGGAAGATCTTCATCATGTGGCGCAGCGATATGTCAGGATGGCAGGATCTGATGGATGCGCTTATCGCCAAGAACAAGGGTAGGAATGACGCCACTTACGGGATCATTGCCGCGCTCTGGAATGGGAAGCTTTCAGCGGACGACGCGAAGAAGTATGTTGAGAAGATCCATCCTGACAATGAGACGCTTTTCTATTTCATGCTCGCAGAGAGATACAGGAAGGACAAGGTCCCGATAAAGGCAAAGGTCTCCTACCAGAGGGCGATAAGCGACAAGATGAATCCGATATCGGCGATAGCCGAACGTTATTCAAGGCAGCCGATAGCCGAAGCTTCCAATCCGAAATAAACAGGGACAGCAAGGTTCCCTCAAAACAATACCGGAGCATATATGGATGATTCAATGATCAATGTCCTGAAGAAGTATGGACAGGAGCATCTGCTGAGATTTTTCGGCGAGATGAACATGCGCCAGAAGGAGAAGATACTCTCACAGCTCAGGGAGATCGACTGGCAGGAACTCGATGTGCTGATCCACAGCTATGTGACAAGCGTTCCCGAGACTGTGATCCCGTCGGACATCAAGCCTGCGCCATATTTCCCTTCTGAACCTTCGAACGATGACATGAAGGAGCTGTATAGGACGGCAAAGAGGAGGGGAGTCGAACTGCTCAGCAAGGGAAAGGTTGCCGCACTGACAGTTGCGGGAGGCCAGGGGACCAGGCTCGGATACGACGGCCCCAAGGGCACTTTCAAGATAACACCGGTGAAGGACAAGACCCTGTTCCAGTATTTTGCCGAAAAGATCATTCGGACCGGAAAGAAGTACGACTGTCCGATGCATTGGTTCATAATGACCAGCCAGACGAACGACTCCCAGACGCGGGAATTTTTCCAGAAGAACAATTTCTTTGGGATCAAGCCTTCCTTCGTGCATTTCTTCTCCCAGGGCACGATGCCGGCAATTGGGATGGACGGAAAAGTACTGCTCGAGACGAAGGAGTCGCTGTGCCTTTCGCCGAACGGTCATGGCGGTACGCTTCTTGCGCTGAAGCTTTCAGGTTCTATTGCGCTGATGAGACAGCTCGGTATTGAATACATTTCCTATTTCCAGGTTGACAACCCACTGGTGAGCGTCGCTGATCCCCTTTTCATCGGACTTCATTTCCAGGAGAAGTCCGAGGTGAGCAGCAGGATGCTCGCGAAGACAGGCCCGTTCGAGAAGCTCGGTAACTTCTGCATCATCAACGGCAGGCATAATATAATTGAATACAGCGATATGCCGAAGGATCTTGCCGAACTGCGCAACCCCGACGGGCGGCTACAGTTCATTTCCGGAAGTCCGGCGATCCATATCATAAGCGTTGATTTCGTGGAACGCCTTACCGAGGGCGGAAGACTCAACCTCCCGTGGCACAGGGCTGAGAAGAAGGTTCCTTGCATAGATGACAGCGGAAATCCCGTGAAACCTGAAAAGCCGAATGCCGTCAAGCTCGAGACATTCATATTCGATGCTCTGCCATTCGCGAAGAAGGCCATGATCTTCGAGGCGAAGCGCGAGGATGAATTTTCACCGGTGAAGAATCCGGAAGGCGTGGATTCCGTCGTTTCATGCCGCGCCATGCTGATCGACAAGGATGCACGACGCCTTGAAAAGGCTGGAGTTAAGATCCCCCGTGATTCGAAGGGTGCGCCGGACTGTGTGATCGAACTTGATCCGCTTTCATATCTCGACGATGATGACATTGCTGCTGCGGCTTCCGCAAATACCTTCAAGGCTCCGGAAAAAGGCGAGAAGATTTTTTATGGTTAAGATTATTAAATTCTCCTTCGACGAAATCCTGCTCGACCAGGATGCTGTTTCCGCGGCGATCTGCAAGGCCTGCGTACGGAAGGTTCCTGCGAAGGTCGCAGGGATCTGCCAGATCGGCGAAACATTGATGGTTTCTGTGGAGGAAATAAGAAAAGTTACCAGCACAAAGTATGTCATTGCCCCTTTCCCCGCAGTCAACGAAGACGAGGCCGCCGGCGAAATAAAATCCAGGTATTATGCGGGCTTCTCGACGATCGGAGTCTTCATGATAGATGAAAAGCGCTGGGCCCTCTTTGCGAAGGAGAAGTAAGAGGAGGGATGATTGGATGAATGGATGTTAGTATGGCTGGGTTGAACCGATATTGAATCCATATCCTGGAATTTTTTTAATTTCCTGCAATCCTCCATTCATCCAACCATCCAATCCCCCATTGTATTCATATGAAACGTTTCAAGAAGATATATGTTGAGATCACCAATGCCTGCAACCTGAGCTGTTCGATATGTCCGGGAACTAAACGTAGTCATCGAGTGATGTCCACCTCAGAATTTGAGGAAGTCCTAAGGAAGATAACGCCGTTCGCCGGGCATATCTATCTTCATGTGATGGGCGAACCGCTGATGCATCCGGATTTTCCCGGAATCCTGAAAATTTGCGAAACTCGCAAAATCAAGGTGAATATTGCGACGAACGGTGTCCTCATAAAAAAACATGGGGATTCAATCATTTCATCGGGAGCCGTGAGGCAGGTTAACTTCTCAATACACTGCCTGGACGTCCAGAGGGAAAAGGAATTGCCTGCGAGCTATCTGGCCGACATACTTGAGTTCATCGATGAGGGCAGGCAAAAGACACAAATCTATTTTGCTCTCAGGCTCTGGAACATGAAAGCAGATTCAGAGGTGAGTTCCGAGATGGTTAGGCGGATTGGGGAATTCTTTTCCATGTCGGGACAAGTTGAAGTTGCTGATTGTCTTCCAATGGGACGGGATTTTTATTCAAAGGAGGGTGGACATTCCTGTCCGCCAAGACGCGGGTTGGAAAACCCGCGCTCCGTTGAAGAGAAAGAAAGACAATGCGATTATAAGATTATGAACAGGTGCTTTAAAGGAAGAAAAGGGCTTGAGCTTGCACCGAATGTATTTCTGAATTTTGCAGAAGAATTTGGATGGCCGGATATCCATGGTAAAACTTTTCCTGAAGGAAAGATATTCTGCAGGGGGCTGCGGGACCATTGTGCGATACTCGCAGACGGAACTGTCGTGCCGTGCTGTCTTGACAAGGATGGAGCGGTGCCACTCGGAAATATTTTTGAATCCGATGGCAAGTTTTGCGGATGTAGAGTTGTCCGTCTCGGACAAGGAGAAGAAATCTCTTCGCCGGGACGGCGAACGCTACATCAGATTATAGGAAGTGATAGGGCTGAAAAAATAATAAAGGGATTCTCCGAAGGCCGTGCCGTGGAACAGCTCTGCAAGACATGCGGTTTCCGCAGGAGATTCGCCTGACGCTCAGTTCCCGAATACTTTCCTCAGGAGTTCCGTTGTCCGTGCCGCTGGATCCTGTCGGATCTTCTTCTCCTCGTCGGCGATAACCAGGAAGAGGCCGTCAAGCGCCTTGTCGGTCACATAGTCCTCAAGGTTTGCTGAGATCTTCGGTGCGAGCGGGATAAGGCTGTATTTCTGGTAGAGTTCATCGTAGAGTTTCACGACCCCGACCTGGTCGAGTGCACTTTTAATTATTGGGGAATATTGTGCCTTGAGCTGGGCTGAGGTCTTTGATTTGAAGAAATCCGTTGCGGCGGTGTCGCCTCCGGAGAGAATGGCTTTAGCATCGGAAAAGCTCATGTCAGTTATTGCCTTCACGAAGACTGGGCCTGCGGATTTCGCAGCCGCTTCAGCTCCTTCGTTCATCTTCAGTTCAAGGGAGTCGACCTGCTGGCCGAGTCCGATCTTCCGGAGTTTGTCGGCAAATCCCTGCAGATCCTGTGGGAGGGGTATCTTCAATCTTGGATTTTGCCAGTAGCCCCCCTGTTTCGAAGTCTGCGCTACAGCGTTGCCGGTTCCCGTCGAGAGGGCTTCCTTCAGTCCTGAGACAATTGTCTTTGTGTCAAGACCGGACTGGGCACCGCCGGTCAGCTTGGCGAATTCCCTGTCGAGAGTTTCGCATCCGGTGATTATGAATGCCGCAGCAACAGCGGTGAGAAGAATGATTTTCCAGTTGTACATGTTTTGCCCCCATATATTGGTTTAAGCTTAGAAAATATATTATATGAGTGTATATTCAATATTATCATATGATTGATGGTAAAATATTCCGGAGGACGGCATGCGTTTGTTTCTAGGATTGGACAGCAGTACACAGAGCCTGAAGGCCCTGATCATAGATATTGACAGCGGAAAGGTTACAGTGTCTGCAAGTGTGAATTTCTCAACTGAGCTTCCCAAGTACGGATGCCCTAACGGCGTACTGCCGAACAAGGATCCCCTTGTCAAACATTCGGATCCTCTGATGTGGCTCGAAGCGCTGGATCTGGTTTTCTCAAAACTCAAGGCTGCTGATGCGCCCTTGGACAAGGTTCTGGCGCTGAGCGGTTCAGGCCAGCAGCACGGTTCAGTTTATTTGAACGACAAGTTCGACGACATCGTTTCGGAGCTGGCCCCGGCGAAACCTCTTGCGGAACAGATCAGGCCGGCCCTTTCAAGAAAGACATCGCCTATCTGGATGGACAGTTCAACTAGCGCGGAATGTGCGGAGATCGCAAAATCGGTAGGAGTGAAGAAGCTGCAGGAGCTTACCGGGTCACCCGCGATCGAAAGGTTTACCGGCCCGCAGATAAGGAAGTTCTGGAAGACCGAACCTGAGAACTATGAGAAGACCGACTGCATCCATCTGGTAAGTTCGTTCATGGCATCAGTCCTTGCCGGTGCGAGCGCCCCGATAGACTACGGTGATGGTGCAGGGATGAATCTCTTGAACCTGAAAACCCTCGTATGGGACTTCAAGATATGCGAAGCCACGGCCCCAGGACTTGTCAGCAAGCTCCCGACCGCAGTTCCTTCAGCGTCATTGGCCGGCAAGCTTTCTCCTTATTTCAAGAAATATGGTTTCAAGCCGGGGATACCGGTGCTTGCGTGGTCCGGAGACAATCCCTGCAGTCTCATCGGCGTCGGGGCCGGCGATCCGGGGACAGCGGTAGTGAGCCTCGGCACGAGCGACACATTCTTTGCCGCTATGACATCATCTCGCACTGATCCGCAGGGATACGGACATGTCTTCGGTAATCCGACTGGCGGTTTCATGAGCCTGATATGTTTCAAGAACGGTTCGCTTGCGAGGGAGAAGGTGAAGGACGAATGCGGACTCGACTGGGAACAGTTTGAGAAGGCTCTTTCGGAAAGCAAGTCAGGCAACAACGGCAACATGATGCTCCCATATTTTGTCCCGGAGACGACACCTCTCGTGCTCAAGGAGGGCGCCCGGTATTCCGGTACGGCTGACTTCTGCAAGGGAAAAGTTCCGGCCTCGTCTAAGGTGCGCGCTGTTGTCGAATCGCAGATGCTGAGCATGAAGCTCCATTCGAAATGGATAGGTGAGGATTTCAAATGCATACGGGTCACCGGTGGTGCATCGAAGAGTCCGGGGATCTGCCGGATCCTTGCGGATGTCTTCCAGGCGAAGGTTGAGAAGATATCGGTCGCGGATTCCGCGACGCTGGGGGCTGCCATCAGGGCCGCTCATTTCATCAGTGCCGGACGGATGAGTTCCTATTATGAGAAGTTTTCCGCGGCCTCCGAGGTGATATCTCCGGATCCCGGGACGGCAAAGACATATTCCGAGCTGCTTGCGAAGTTCGCAGAATTTGAAAAAACGGACAAGTGAGGGACTGCAGATGGAAGGCAAAGGCAAGAAAGAGAAGAAAAAAGTTCCGATGCTGAAGAAGCTTGGCACCGGACTTGTAGTCCTTCTGATTTTCCTGCTGGCCGTCCGCCTGTTCGTCCCATACTACATCGAGAACAACCTGTGTGCGAGGATCGCAGACCAGCTGAAGGTTAACTCAGTGCACTGCGAGGTCCGCAGCTTCGGGATAACCCATCTTGACATATCCGACATAAGCGTCGGGGACATCAAGGAGCCTTTCCTCAAGATCGATTCGATGAGGATCAACTACTCACTGATCGGGCTCCTCTTCAGGGATCTCGAATCGATCGCGATATCCGGACTTGAACTGCAGGCGGGATTTGTCTCAGGCAGGATTTATATTCCCGGACTCGACATTGGAAGTCTCGGCAAGGGTGGGATGGCTGCAAAGAAGAGTTCTCCAAGGAACCTCTTCCCCGTGACCATTGGATACTGCGTCATCCGGAATTCCGAACTGGAAATTTCGCTTGACGGAAGGACACAAAGGATTCCGTTCGAAATGGCGATGCACTACCGCCGCGGTGCGTCACAGGACAAGAAGAAGTCCGACTACGAGATGAGCCTCTGCTTGTATCCGCGCGGTGAGCCGGTCAGGATGTGGGGAGGTTTCGACGAGAAGGGAACCAGGGCGTTCTGCGGCATGAAGACCGAGGATATGACCATTGCCAGGTTCCAGGATCTTACTGATCGGTTGAAGGGGCTCAAGCTGTCAGGCTCGATCGGTTTCGAATCGGCATTCGACACTTCCGGGAACATCGGATTCAAGGTCCAGGTGTCCGATCTGGACATGCAATATGGCGGATTGAAATTCATCAATGCGACGGATCGTTTCGGCAAGGAGATCCCTTTTGTGATCCAGATGGGCATAAAGAGGGACGCACTTCCATTCAGGTTCAATTCCTTCAGGATGCAGGCGCCGCTGCCTGTTGATTTCAGCATGGATGATCCGGGGGGCGAGATCAAGATCACCGACAGCGGGATAAGCGTCGCCACGGAGATAAAGGCGTCAATAGACAAGGATTATTTCAACAGCAGGACAAGGAGTTCGAGCCTGAAGCTGAAGGAGTCGGAATACTGTACGCTTCTCTTCGATGCGGATCTAAAAAAGGACACGACCTGGCACATGAATTTCAGCGCCCTCCACGACATACGCCAGACCGTAGATATGGAAGACGACTCGCAGAAGATCACATGCAGTCCCATGATATTATCCGTATCCGGGGATGGAAACTCGCATTCAGGGGCGTTGAGCTATGTCGTCAGGATCTCCGATATAAAATGGATCAGGAAGTCCGGGGAACCAATGGTAGTGCCGGATTTCCAGGTGGCTGGAGATTTCAGGTTTGATTCAAAAGCTGCGCCGATGCTTTCCGGGAATACCATAGTTGCGGTGGAAAAGTTGACGATGGGCACAATTAATTGCGGCAAGATCGAAGCGATGCTTCCTTTCCGCTGGCCGCTGGTTCCAGGCGAAGCTGAATTCGATGAGAACATGGGGACCATCAAGAGCGGCATGATAAGCTCGGGGAAATCCAACTTCGGATATATAGATGCAAGCATAAGCCAGTCGGGAGATCTTGCTTGGAGCATCGGTGGGGTTCTCCATACGGTTTTTGAAAAGTTCAAGATCGACTTTTCAGGTGAAGCGGGGCTGGACAAGTCCGGAATTATCTTCTATAACCTTGACTTTGAGACCCCGGATGGCGGGAAAACGAAGACATCATTTGATTTTGAAAAGTTGAATCCTGAATTTGCCGGGATCATGCTTGAGGGCAGCCTGCAGGCAAAGGGCAAGGTGACCAGCGAAGACGGCACGATAAAGACTGGTGCGGGGATAAGCCTGACGAACTCGAGTCTTTCCATTCCGGGAAAGGACTTGAAGGTGGAGGGGCTCGAAATGTTCCTCACCATACAGGATCTTCTGGCCCTGAAATCGTTGCCCAAGCAACCGCTCAGATTTTCCAAACTGACAGCTGGGAACTTCCAGCTTGAATCCGGTGAAGTGGAATTCCAGATCGAGTCTCCGAAGAAATATTTCGTTGAGAAGAGCGGGTTCTCATGGTGCGGCGGGCACGTCTATTCGCATGCCATGCGCATCGTACCCGGAGAGGATCTCGAGTTCATCCTCTATTGTGATCATATAAATCTTGGCAAGTTCCTCCAGCAGCTCAAGGCCGCAGATGCAGTAGGTGATGGAAACATGAATGGCAGGATACCGGTCACGCTCGGTCCCGGGAAGACAAAGATAGAGAAAGGTTTCCTTTATTCAACGCCCGGTGTAAACGGCATCATCAATCTTGCAAAATCTGATATGATACAGACGGCGTTTGCCGCACAGCAGGGGGTGCCGATGAAGGATTTTGCGTTGGACATGCTGAAGAACTTCAAATACAGATGGGCCAAGGTGTCGTTAAACAGCGAGGACGCGGATCTGCATCTTCTGCTCCAGCTCTCCGGCGTTCCCGCCGATCTGTTCGCCTATGATGCCATCAGCGACAGCTTCCGCAGGATAGACAAGAATGAAGGCGATGTCGTCAAATTCCAGAATGTGCAGTACAACATCAATTTCGAACTTCCCTTCGACAGCCTGGTGAAACTGGGCAACAACTTGGGAAAGTATATTGAAGGCAAGGCACTGGGCCGCTAGCTGGAGTTTCCCTAAATCCACCATCATATGAGCAAAGCAAGATACCAGACATACGGCAGTTTCGACGACAATGCACGGGAATATGTGATCACTCGTCCCGACACCCCGCGTCCGTGGAGCAACTATCTCGGTTCGACGGAGTATGGGGCGATCATAACGAACAATGCCGGAGGTTACAGCTTCTACCGCAGTGCGATGGGCAACCGTTTCCTGCGGCTTCGCCCGAACTCTGTCCCCATGGATCAGCCCGGACGATATTTTTATATCCGTGACAATGACAACGGAGACTATTGGTCGTCCTCATGGCAGCCTGTCGGGAAAAAACTTTCAAAATACAGTTCCACATGCCGGCATGGTACCGCTTACACCGTCATCACTTCCCTATATGACGATATAGGAACAGAGACGACATATTTCGTTCCCCTGGGCCAGGCGTTCGAATACTGGCGGCTGAGGCTCAGGAATACCGGCGGAAAAAAACGCAGGCTGTCCATTTTCACATATTGCGAGTTCGCATCGAGCTGGAACATGGGCAACGACCTGATGAACCTGCAGTATTCGCAGTTCATAATAAAGTCTGAGGTGAAAGGCAATATGCTGGGACAGGCCTCGCATCCCTACACCGGCTTTGATCCGGACAAGAAGGTCGGATTAGACAGGCTTTGGATGTCGGTGGTCGGAGCACCTGTAGCTGGTTTTGACACAGTTCGTGAGAGATTTCTTGGCGGCATCTACAGAACATATGCAAATCCAGAGGCCGTTGAATGCGGAGACTGCTCCAATTCCCTGTCCGAAGGCGACAATGGTTGCGGAACCTTCAAGCTGGATGTCACTCTCGCACCTGGCCAGACGCGCGAACTTATCGTGCTCCTGGGCATAGGCACACCAAATTCGCACGGCTACAGGACGGTCAGGAAATATGGGAATTCAAGGAGATGCGAACTGGAATTGCAAAAGCTGAAGAATCATTGGCATTCCCAGATTGCCGCTGTCAGTATTGCCACCCCGGATCCGGACTTCGACCACATGGTGAACGTCTGGAACTCCTATAATTCGCTCATCACATATTCCTGGTCACGCCATGCTTCGCTTATCTACAATGGTGAACGCGACGGACTTGGTTTCCGCGATACCGTCCAGGACTTCCTCGGAGCGATGCCGCTGCTGAAGAATGGAATCCGTGATCGTCTTGAACTAATGCTGACAGGACAGCTTTCCAATGGCGGGGCAATTCCTGTCATCAAGCCGTGGGATCACAGGCCCGGAGAGATGAAAGCTCCGCACATCGAGGAATACCGTAGCGACGACTGCCTATGGTTCTTCAACGCTGTTCCTGATTTTGTCGCGGAAACCGGAGATATCGGTTTTTACAGGAAGGTTCTGCCATATGCCGACAAGGGAAAGGCGACGGTGCTTGCTCATCTTCGCCGGGCATTGGAGTTCAATATTGAGCGTTCCGGGAAGAATGGTCTGCCGTGCGGACTTGCCGCGGACTGGAACGACTGTGTGAAGATGGGATATAACGGTGAATCGGTGATGGTTGCCTTCCAGCTGAGATATGGGCTTGATGTATATGCGAAGATCGCAGACCGGCTCAAAATTCCTGCGGAGTCTGCCTGGGCGAGGAAGAATCTCAGGAAGATTGATTCTGCGATCCAGAAGACAGCATGGGATGGCAGATGGTTTCTGTGGGCCATAGGTGCGGATGGACACCGATATGGTTCAAGATTGGAAAAGGAAGGTCAGATATACATCAATACACAGGTCTGGGCGGTGATAAGCGGAGCCGCTTCTGCAGTGCAGGGGCGCAGTTCGATGGACGCATTGAAGAAAAAACTTGCGACGCCGTATGGGATCATGCTGAGCGCCCCGCCATTCACAAAAACTCCGCCGACCGTAATGGGAGGCGTGATCTACAATCATGGGATCAAGGAGAACGCAGGGATATTCTGCCATACCCAGGGCTGGGCGGTGATCTCCGAATGTATTCTCGGCAATGGCGACCAGGCCTATGAATATTACCGCGCATTCATGCCGTCAGCGTACAACGAAAGGGCTGACTTGCGCGAGATCGAGCCATATGCGCACTGTCAGACGACGTATGCCCCATGCAACCGCAACGGCGGGAAATCCCGAGTCCCTTGGTTGAGCGGGACGGCTTCATGGGCATGTCACAGCGCCATACAATGGATCCTCGGGATAAGGCCTGAACTCGAGGGGCTTCGAATTGATCCATGTATCCCGAAGTCATGGCAGGGATTTACGATCACGCGCAACTTCCGTGGAAAGGACATCCACATCACCATCGAAAATCCCGATGGCAGATGCCGGGGCGTAAGGGAACTGCTTGTTGAGGGGAAAACTATCAAAGGCAATATCATACCTCTTTCCCTCCTCAAAAACGGCATGAAGGTGAAAGCTGTAATAGGCTGAGGGGCAACAAGAACTCGTATTGCGATATTACTTTTCCTCGCATAATAGTTTCAAGTTTTTCCTCTTCAACGGAGCGCGGGTTTACCCGCCTCAGGCGGCGCCGGAGACGACCAGGATTTTCCAACACGCGGCACTCTATCTATGGCGGGTAAGAAAACCCGCCCTCCGTTAATTTGGAACTTTTTGGAAAAACTGCTGTCTAAGATAATGATGGTGATTTCCGTACCTTCGGAAGGTACGGGATTTTATGGCATTTTCACATATACAGTATATCTTAGCGGCAAAACAAAAGGAGGGGTTCCGATGAAAAGGATTTTATCCATGGGGTATGTGCTCACTGTTGCGCTTGCAGCTCTTGCATTCTCAGCATGTGCGGCTGACAAGGACGGCAACACGATCGTGAACAACGACAACAGCACGAACATCGCTGTCAATTCGAACGTCAATACAGGTATCAACCTTGGAGGCGGTGACAACAAGAACGTCATCAAGGGCAACGGCGAGATCAAGACCGAAGCAAGGAATCTCGAAAAGTTCAGTTCGATGACACTGAACGGCTATTTTGAAGTTGTCCTGCAGAAAGGTGACAAGGCTGGAATAAAGGTTACTACTGACAGCAACATCCTGCCCCATGTGACCACCAAGATCGCGAACGGTGAACTTACTGTTTCCACTGACGCTCCGATTTCCACCAA
>CAZRKP010000069.1:0-20800 GCA_964600895.1 uncultured Victivallis sp. | reverse complement strand
AGTCCAGCTCAAATTTAGTGAAATAATCCTTGTTCTCATCACTGGTTATTACACTCGGTTTTTCCTTGCCTGCGTCGTTCTGGAGGATTTTCGCGACCATGTCAAGTATCGCATCCTTGCTGGTGATGAGTTCTATCTCCGAAGACATTTCGTTGCCTGTGGCGCCGTACCAGGTTATCTGGGCGCCTTCGATGGTGGCCATGGGCTGTCTTGCGGAAATCTTTATCTTGCATTCAGACTGGTATACAGGGGGCTGTTTCAGTGTATAGACAACGGTCAGTGTGACAATGAGCAGGAAAATAAGTAGGATCTGGAAGAACCTCTTCTGGATGATAAGCCAGTAATCAGTTATGTCTATGTTGAGGGTTTTGTCCGAAAAATTGTTCTCCATCAGAAAAAAATCCTTGGTGATGTGTTTTTCAAAACCTCATAAAAGGTTCTGGCAAATCTGAAAATCCATTACTATATTAACATATGGTAAAAAAACTGAAAAAGAACACCGACCTTATTCACCATTCCAGGCCTTTCTTCGATGCCGGTGATGAGAACTCAATTATACAAGTACTTCATGACAGATATATTTCAAGCGGAAGGAAAGCGGCATTTTTAGGGAAAGTTGGAGCACAACTGCTTCGCAGAAAATGGGCGATTCCAGTCCAAAGTGGAACCGATGCCCTTGTCTCAGCGCTGAAAATACTTGGCTTGAAAGAGGGGGCCAAGGTTGCAGTTCCCGCATACATCTGCAGTGCTCCGCTGGATGCCTTGGCTTTCCTCGGATTGAGGCCTGTTCCAGTGGACATAGACAGGAATACGATGGCTGTTGACGCGGAACTCGTCAATTGTCTGAAAGGTTTGGAGGCGGTGATCGCCGCACATCTTTTTGGAATTCCAGCCCCTCTGCATGAGATAAGGAATGACAACCTAATAGAGGACTGTGCACAGACGCTTGGTGTGAAATCCGGTGCAAGGACTGTCGGCAGCATGGGACGCCTTTCGATATGTTCCTTTTATGCAACTAAACTCGTCACTTCCGGACATGGAGGAATGATCGCCGGGGATGAAACAGGATTATACAGGAAGGCGATGGATCTTTTCGACCACGATAACCGTGACAATTGGGAGCCACACCTTCATTTCCGGATGTCCGATCTAAACGCCGCTCTCGGAATAAGCCAGCTCAAGAAGCTTGACCGTTTTATTTCCGACAGGAGAAGGATTGCATCAAGGTATGCTGAGGCACTGGGGCAGCGGAAATCAGGAAACAGCATATTCTCAAGATTCCTTGTTGTTCCAGCAAAAGGCGATGCCGGTGCTGTGATCAAGATGTTTGAAAAGGCCGGCATAGAGGCGAAAAGACCGGTGTTCAAACCGGTATATATCTATCTCGGTGAACCTGCCCGCAGGTTTCCTAACTCGGCATGGGCGCATGAGAAGATAGTCTCGATCCCGATTTATCCCGGAATGGAAGAATCCCATGTCGAAAGGATAGCGGAATTACTGGAAAGGCGCAAGGATGATCTGCGTTGCTGGCCACCAGCCTAATCTTTATCCATATGGAGGTTTTTTCGCCAAGGCCGCCTCCGTGGATGTCTTTGTCATTGTGGATAACACGCAGTATGTCAAGAAGGAATACCACAATCGCAACCGGATCAAGATGTCCGACGGTTCCGTCCAGTGGCTCAGCATTCCAGTGAAGAATGCCGGACGCTACAAGCAGCCGATAAATGCCGTTGAGATCGACAATTCAAAGAATTGGCGGCATGTTCATTCCAGGACGCTTCTCCTTAATTATAAGAAGGCCGCGTATTTTGATTTTTTCTATCCTATGATCAACGGGATGCTCGAAAAGGAATGGACCATGCTGGCGGACTTCAACATATCATTCATCAGGATGTGCCTTGAAGTGCTCAAGATCGGGACTCCGCTGAAGATAGCGTCTGCGGAAGGCATCTCCGGTGCATCGACGAACCTCATCCTCGATATCTGCATGAAGACAGGTGCCGGTGCATATCTTCATGGCAAGCACAGCCTTGACTATGTGGATTTCGAGCTTCTCAGATCAAATGGCATAACCAGCCGAATACAGGATTTCTCATCACCGGCTTATCCGCAGTGTCATGGTGAGTTCGTGCCAAACCTCTCGATGCTGGACATCATCTTCAACTGCGGTCCTTCCAGCAGGGAAATTATTCAAAATGGCAATTCAATAACGGAGCGCTAGGGAGACTGTCGGAGGAACCTTCCACGCATATTGGCAGTTCATATAAAGGTTCCCTAAAGTTTCCATATTACGACTTGAAAGATCGGTTGTTTAAATTATAGTTAATAAGATTTAAATTGATTTCTCGAGGAGCGTGAATATGAAGGAAGAGCAAGGTCAGCCTGCTATACTGGTCATAGACGACGATCCCCACATACTGTCTCTTCTTGAAACATATCTTTCAAAGAAGGGTGTGAAGACGTTGACCAGTTCTTCCGCCAAAGAGGCCATGACAATATTGCGGAGTTCGCAGATCAAGCTGGCCCTGGTGGACATATGCATGCCCGATGTGAGCGGGGTGGACATCCTCCAGCAGATCCAGAAGATCACTCCTTCGACACATGTGATAATGATCACTGGCATGGGCGACATGGAGACCGCAAGGAAATGCATGCAGCTCGGAGCAAAGGATTTCATCACAAAACCCTTCGATTTCGAATATCTTGAAACCAGCGTTCTCGCCGAACTCATCCCCCTGACATGAATGAAATATCAGGAATCCTTGTCGATGGATTTACGATAGGATCTATCATTGGCAAGGGCAGCATAGGCACGGTCTTCAACGCGGTTGATGCTTCAGGCAGGCCTTTTGCAATTAAGATAATGCAGACCAATCCTTTCCTGGACGAATCAGTCCTCGACTCTGTCGTAGAGGGTGCGCTTTCCACCTCGAAGATTTCAGATTGTGCAAGGATAGTCAGGGTTCATAAGGCAGGCAGGACCCCTGATTTCCACTACATCGTGATGGATTTCATGCAGGGAGGTACTTTGGAAAGGATATTGGAGGAGAACGATTATCCGATCCACAAGAAGTTGCTAATAGGCCTTTCGCTGTCCCAGACGATAGCATGCGTCCATTCGAAGAGGATCATCCATGGCGACATCAAGCCCGGGAACGTGATGCTCGACGCCGATGATATGCCATACCTGACCGACTTCTATTATTCCTCCCTGAAGAAGGGCAGGAACATCCTCCCGCAGGGTACACCGAGATATATGTCGCCGGAACAGGCGATGGGGCTTTTCATAACAACCAGCAGTGACATTTACAGTTTCGGAGTCCTTCTGTATGAGCTTCTGACCGGTAAGCTGCCATATAAGACTGCTTCAGGAAATATAGCCGGAATGATCGAAACAGTGTCGGAATGTGAAATAGTGAATCCGGCACTGATCAACAGTAATCTTGATAAGGGGGTCTGTGCACTGCTGTGCAAGCTCCTTGAGAAAAAACCGGAAAACCGCTACCATACGATGGAAGAGGTGGCTCTTGTACTGGAAGGATGTGTATCGGGAAAAAATAAGACAGGCAAGGGTGGAGGATCATTTCTCAAGTGCCTTAAGGAGAGGCTGTTTGGAAAAAGCAGATCTGGTGATTTAAGAAAGAAATGAATTCCGGCTATTTCTTTTTTTTAGTGTTATTGTATAATATTGGATATAATTAAGTAGTCGTTCCACTCAAGGATTGTTCATGGGCAGGCTCAAACTATATTTGATTTTCATGTTCGCATTGGCCACCGTTCTTTATGCGGGATGTCAGATTGCCAATAAGGATTCCGCCAAGGCCGCAGCAGCGCAGGATCAGCTGAAGGATGATGCCAGCAACAAGAAGATCAACGAGTTGATGAAGGCTTTCGAGACCCCGAACTCTGTACTTCCCCCGCTTGAAAAGGAGACTGTCAAGAAGGATACCGGTCCATACAAGCTCTTCAAGGGGGATGTCCTGGAAATTTCAGTGCTTGATGAACCTGAGATGACCCGCACTGTCACAGTGATACCTGATGGGACCGTCACCTACCTTCTGGTCGGTGAAGTCGAGGCCCAGGGAAAGACCCTGAAGGAACTCAGGGGTGAACTGGAAACCTTGCTTAAGGAGTTTTTCGTGAAACCCAGGGTGAGTGTCATCCTGACAAAGATACACGAGGAGGTCCTTGAGGAGACGGGCTTTATCTCATTAATGGGAGCACTGAGCAGGCCTGGCAAATATAAGCTTACAAAAGGTGATCGCATTACCGATGCCGTGGCGCAGGCCGGAGGACTTCTCTACATCAACGATTACATGGGCGGCAGATCCATAGCCAACCTGAAGGCGTCCTACATTTCGAGGAACGGTGTGAAGCTGGATGTGGACTTTGACAAGCTCCTGAGACTGGGCGACATGCGGTTCAACATTCAGGTGGAACCCGGGGATTTCATATATATCGGTGAAGCTGACACAGACGCGATTATTGTTCTCGGTGAAGTCACAAGTCCCCAGATCATCCCGCACAACAGGGATATTACTGTTGTCGAAGCGATCTCCCGCTGCGGAGGATTTACCGAAAAGGGAACGAAATCCGAAGTCATTGTCATAAAGGCATCTCCTGATTCCGAAGTCAAGTGTGTCAAGGTTGATCTTGAGGCCCTTCTTCTCGGTACCGGCAAGGACAAGAACATCCTTCTTGATGGCGGAGACATTGTATTCGTGCCTGAGCACGGTATGAGCGAATACGCCCGTTATGCCGGATACCTCATCACATTTGCAGAACTCGTCCTGAAGGCATACAACGTCAGGGATCAGATCCGCTTCCCGAGAATACACCGCTACGACAATTCATTTTATCAATAAAGACATAGGGAGGTTTTCCTTATGCCTAATATTTCCATACCGCAGGAATGGTTGAGCCATTACGGATTTATCCTTCTTGCTTCTACGCTAATTTCCCTTGCCCTTACTTGGCTGTCAATAAGGGTCATGAAGAAAATAAATGTCATGGACATTCCTGATGAAAGGAAAGTCCACACTGTGCCTGTACCGCGTATGGCTGGCATCGGCATGTATATCGCTTTTGCAATGCCCTTGATTTTCTGCGCTCATGTTGATCAGGCGCAGCTAGGATTGATCATAGGTGGTGCGATAGCGTTAGTAATCGGAGCCATCGACGATGTCCACAGGATCTCCGCTGTCGTCAAGCTGATCTCACTGTTCGGGCTTACTCTCCTGATGTGGCATTTCGGGATCGTCACAAATTTCCATCTTACCAGGAATGTGAACATTGATCTCCTCATCAACCTTGTCATTACCATGCTCTGGTTGACAGGCATTTGCAGCGCCATCAATGCCCTTGACCACATGGACGCCCTTGCGGGAGGAGTGTCGGTGATAGCAGCCACAGCCTATCTCGCGGTGTCTATCATATCCGATCAATGGATATGGGGGCTTGTTTCATTGTCGCTGATCGGCAGTCTTCTCGGATTTCTTTTCTTTAACAGGCATCCGGCAAAGATATTCATGGGTGACAGCGGAAGCTTCTTCCTGGGGTTCAGCCTTGCTGCCATGAGCATCATGGGAGGATGGTCTTCCAATTCCATAAAGGCTGTAGTGATTCCAATCGCCGTATTGAGCATTCCCATCTTCGATCTATGCTATGTCATCATCGCAAGGAGGTTGAACGGTACAACTAAGTCAATAAAGGAATCGATAGTCTACTGTGGGAAGGACCATATAGGCCATAGACTTATGGATATGGGCTTCTGCCAGGTAAACGCCGTGAGGATCATCTGGCTTGTGAGCATCACCGTGGCAATTTCCGCCTTGACGTTAAGAACTACAAAAATTATTGAATCTGCCTTGTTTCTGGTACAAATTATCATGATATATGTTATATTAATTATTTTCATGAGAGCTCCTAATATCCGGAGAAAATAATGGTTGTGGCAAACCAAGGTATCTTTAACCAGAGGAGTCAGGGACTCGAGGTCAGCGACGTGTTCAAGGAGTCCCATGAGGCCTATTTCTCCCTGCTGCGTCTTTTCAGCGAGAAATGCGGACAGCTTAAAAGTGATGAGACTGTCGATTTCAATCCTGTCATGTCTTCCATCCAGAACATGATCGCCATCATAAAGAAGGACGACAGGATGCTTCTGGGACTTTCCAATGCACCATATTCATATGTCATGCATCACGCCGGAACTCCTGTTTCCGAGCTGATCGTCATGAACGGAATCAACGTCATGATCTACTCATTGAAGATAGCACATGAATTCGGGGTTGCCGATAATCATCTTGGGTATATCGGGGTCGCATCCCTGTGCAACAACATTGGTCTTCTTGATTCCGAAGGCTCCGACAACAAGGAGCAGCTTGAGAAATTACGCAGCACCGGCCAATATGAGATGAGTGCAAAGAAATATGTCAAGAAGATCAGGATAGACGACTTCCATGTGGAATCCATCGAGTTCCTGAACACCCTTGCCAAAAGCGACAAGAACATCCTGAGCAAGACGAGTCTGCAGGAGTCAATGTACCAGTATGCGATAATAATCCACCTCTGCAGCGAATTTGTCAAACTCACGCACAAGGGCAGTTTCGGCGAAGTGATGACCCCTATAGACGCCATGAAGAAGATACGGGGAGAGATGAACAGCTACTTCAATCAGGATATCATCAAGCTCTTCTTCAACAAGCTCTCGATATATCCCCTTGGCAGCTTCGTGAAGCTCAGTTCGGGAGACACTGCAAAAATAGTCGGTATCAATGAGAACTTCATAATGAGGCCGATCATTGCCATTGTCCTTGACAGCGAAGGCCGCGAGAAGATTCCACCTGTTAAAGTGAACCTGAGGGAGAAGCCAAACATCTACATCAAGCATGCGGTCATCAACGAAGAGCTCACCGAAAGGTTCATATCATTCTTCTGAACGTCAAGGCCTTCGCCAGTCAGCACCGGGCTGGATAAGGTTTGAAGCTTCCTTCGGCCCCCATGAGCCGGCATCGTATTTGTAGAGCTGTCCTGCCTTGTCCAGATCCTTTGAATTCTCCCAGGCATCAAGCACCGGGGTGAGTAGCGCCCAGGAGATCTCGATGGTGTCGTTCCTGATGAAAAGCGTCGAGTCACCCAGCATGCAGTCGAGAAGCAGTCGTTCATATGCCTCGGGAGGTTCACCCTTGATAATGTCCTTGTAAAGGAAATCCATGACAAGATTTCCCATGCAGAGCTTAGGTCCCGGTTTCTTCGCCTGGATATGAAGCGAGAATCCCTCTTCAGGCTGTACGTTCAGCAGCAGGACATTCTGCTTAAGGTCCTCCGGCAGCAGGGGTAAGAATATTGAATGGGGGATCTTCTTGAATGTTATGGCTATCTCGCTAACCCTTCTGGGCAGACGCTTGCCTGCACGCAGATAGAAGGGAACGCCATTCCATCTCCAGTTGTTAATCGCAAGCCTGGCGGCGACAAATGTTTCAGTCATGGAATCAGGTCTCACGCCTTCCTCCTCGAGGTATCCGGGAACTTCCTCGCCGTTGACCTTTCCCTTTGAATACTGTCCCCTGATCATATGGCTGCAGAGAGCATCGATCGGAAACGGATGTATTGAACGGAGAAGTTTGGCTTTTTCATCCCTGACGCGGTTAGCGTCGAATGACGCCGGGGGTTCCATCGCGACCAGTGAGAGCATCTCCATCATGTGGTTCTGGAACATGTCCCTAAGAAGCCCTGACTGATCGAAATAACCGGCCCTGTGTTCGACGCCGATCGATTCGGCGACGGTGATCTGCACGTGAGAAACGTATTTGTTGTTCCAGAGCGGTTCAAATATCGCATTGGCGAAACGCAGCATCAGTATGTTCTGCACAGTATCCTTGCCGAGGTAATGGTCGATGCGGTAGATCTGTTTTTCCTTTAAATGTTTCTTCAGCTGCTTCTCAAGTTCGTTGGCGCTGGAGAGATCACGCCCGAAAGGCTTCTCTATTATGACGCGCCTCCACCTGAAACCCTCGTCGTCCTCCTTGACAAGCCCAGCCTCGTTCAGCAGTTCGACTATTGAGCCGTAGATGGTTGATGGTGTCGCCAGATAAAATACTCTGCCGCATTGACCGCCTGGGAAATTCACTTCGATGGAGGAGAGCTTGGTGGAAAGCGCCTTGTGCGTCTCTATTGAATCATATGGACCGGAGATGTAGTGCACATTCTGGAGGAAGATGTCCAGTATCTTCTTAGGTATTTCAGTTTTCACCGAATCCTTGATCGCGGATTCGGCCTTTTTACGGAAGTCCTCGTCGCCCATTGCGGTCCTGGCGCAGCCAATGATCGAAAAATATTCCGGCAGGAGATCCCTTTCGAAAAGACGGAAGAGCGAAGGGATCAGCTTCCTGCTTGTAAGATCTCCTGAGGCTCCGAATATCACCAGGACGCACGCCCCGGGGACTTTCTCGACCAGGTTGCAGGCATTGCTGGGACAAGTCTTGTCAGTGGATGTGTCCATATTGGGCCGTCCTTATGTTTTAGATCAGGATTCAGGAGGGAAAACTATATCCTGTCATCGCAAATATCAAGGTGCATTTCCCCAAGATGAACATCTCTAAATATCTCTAAATATCTCTATTTGGTGCCACTCTGCATAACAAGCACAAAGACAATAAGATGGGCATTAATTAAGCATGGGCAATCTTGTTTTATCCTCATGTCTGGGTATTGTAATGATTAAAAAAATAGAGGAGAAAAGTTATGGGGCGGATTCCGCGCAGCAGGCTTGGCAAGGGTGTCTATCATGTAATCAACAGGGGAATCAACCAGGCATGGATATTGGATTCCGATGAAGAGAAGAAGGTGTTTCTCGAACTCCTAACAAAGCACAAGCTTAGATACAAGATCAACATCTATAACTGGGTTCTGATGTCTAACCATTTTCATCTTGCAGTCGAAGCTAAGAACATCAGGGAAGTTTCACTTTTCATAGGTAAGGTATGCTCTTTATACAGCCAGTGGTGGCATTCCAGAAAAGGCGGATGCGGCACCCTCTGGCAGGGACGATTTAAAAGTGTACTTGTCCAGAAAGATGGATATCTGCTAAGGCTGGGCCGTTACATCGAGAGGAATCCGGTTGCCGCTGAAATCAAGGGGATTGAAGTGCCATGGGACTATTCATGGTCGAGTGCGAGAGCCTATATCTCAATTGATGATGACCAGCTTGTGTGTGTTAGGAAGCATCCGTATTGGGAGCAACTCGGTTCTACAGACACTGAGAGGAGTCTTTTCTACAGGAATATGATTTCAGGAAAAGAAAAGGGAGACGAGGAACTTTTCCACTCTCATAGGTCAATAATCGGAGACGATGATTTCAGGTTGAATTATAGAAGCATGTACGGTCGTCCGAATTCTGTCAGGCAGGGAAGACCAGCGATTAAGATTAAGAGGAATCCTTAAAGAAATTACGTGGTAAATGAAAAATAAGCACCTGCATAATTAAATGTTAACCATTAGCAGTGCAATGAGATGAGCAGACTGGCACCGTTTCCTAATTTCCACTCTCATAGGTCAATAATCGGAGACGATGATTTCAGGTTGAATTATAGAAGCATGTACGGTCGTCCGAATTCTGTCAGGCAGGGAAGACCAGCGATTAAGATTAAGAGGAATCCTTAAAGAAATTACGTGGTAAATGAAAAATAAGCACCTGCATAATTAAATGTTAACCATTAGCAGTGCAATGAGATGAGCAGACTGGCACCGTTTTCTTTGCCGGCTGCGGGGGCGGCCTGTCCTGACATCGGAAAATTCCAGAAAATCTGCTCCAGCTCAGTCAAAAGCTAAAGTGCCAGGCTTGCTGAAATCCTAAAAACTTTACTTTTCCGCCCCGGTTTGAGGCTGCTGAACTCGCTGACCACCTGCACCTGCGATACGGAAATCCGCTATAGACGGTTCCGGGTGTGCAGCAGTGCAGTAGTATTCCAGTGGAAGTTCAGGACAGCCCATCGATGCCCCCCGTTCAGTTTCAGTCCCTGAAGATACATCCTACAACGTGGTTTTCAACCCTTGAACTGGATCATCCGCAGCCCTGGGAAAGCCCCATAGGCGCCGCCCGGCCACGCCGTCAGTCGGTGGGCTTCCCGTCCTTCCCCGGGGCGGGCTTGTCCGCTGGGGCGGGGGCGGGAGGCTGAACTCTTTGGACACCTACAGAGGGGGTGGTTTCAGTTTTTATTGGATTTCCTTTTAGGTCTTTTTTAACTGGTGGAGGCTGTTTGACCTTCACTATTTGGGTCAACTTTATGGGTTCGTATTTCTGAGCATATTCCAGCAGAATCTTTTTTTCCTCATCATAGGTTATTTTGACGTTATAACCATCAATCTCGTAATATTCTTTTTCAGTACTTAAGCAAATCCACAAGCTTGATGTTAATCCCGTACTTCTAAAATATTTATGCGAAGGATTTAAGTCTATTAGTATCTGAATCCTATCTATAGCACCTTCATCTCCCCACCCCCACTGTTCTGTTAGCCACATATTCTGAATGGCTATCTTCTTGGGAAAATCTGACGCCTTGATCTCAATTAAAGTCTCCTTGTCTTCCTTGTAGTATCGAAATCTTGATTTATTTGGAACCGTTCTGTCATATACAACCATATATAATTTACCTTCAAATTCTCTTAGGCATATGGGAATAGGCTCTCCTTTCCATTCAAGCAACTTACCATTCCATGGGACACCAATATGTGTCCATTCAGGCCCATTCTTGACACTGTCAACAATCAGCCCTACTGTTTCTTTGAAACCCGTAGGCTTGTAATCTATGTCCTTTGAAGTATTCCCGATGGTTATAAATTTACCCGGGGAGATTTCAACATCATCCCGCCCATGGAATTTGGCGAGAATCCCCTTATTTTTTTCAGATGGCTCTTCTGAGCATGATGAAAACATTGTTGCACCAGTTATTAAAATTACCCCTAAATAGGAATTCATAATTTTCACTTGCCACCTCCGAGATTAAAGCCTAAAAATCTCCGAGGCCTAGGGAGATAATCATTATGCGTGTCGCCTCCTTCAGCATCTGGCGCCAATGGATATAGTGCTTCAATTTTTATTTTCAAAGCTCCATTGGCCAAGTTAACATCATTGGCAATGCCAATGAAATCATCAGATAATCCGCTGATATTATTAACCGGTGTCTGGTCGGCAAGCTTGTGCAAGTATGGACTCTGGGCATTATAATCTTGGAATCGATAAATACTTCCATTTTTCCACCAAGTATGAGAAGGAGTCCTTGTATCCTGAAGATAATGCAAAGCCTTCCCGAGTGGGAATCCGTTGCATGGATTCTTCCTGTATTCCTCGATCAGGCTCACTTGATCGTTTACAATTTGGTCTCTTATTGCTTGAGCACTTTGTCCTTTAGTCCCCATCCCGTGCATCCACATATCGCTGCCATAATGTGACTTGTAGATGTCTATGTTCTTGATGGCATCTCCGGCCGGTTTGTAGGCCCATGATGCGAAATTGACCGCTGGCTGAACAAAGCTTGTATCCTGCCACCAGTATACCACCGCATCAGGGGTTGCTTTCTTAGCAGCCCATTTAACGCCGCTTTTCATCATAGAAGCAGCCTTGTCTAGATAGTACAAAGGTGGAAATAATGCCAACTCGGCAGCATCCTTTGTTACTTTTACGGTAGTTTCAATTACAGGCTGATTTGCCTTGTATAAGGAATAGGTGCCGCTCGTTACGGAAATAGCGGGAATTGATGAAAATCCGCTTCCAATGTAGACAACATCGGGTGCTACAGCACCTCGTGACAACGTTTCTATGAAATACATCTTCGCCATGATGCCTACGACCTTCCCCTTGTATATGGCATCGTTTTTCCTCTTTGCGTAGGCTGCTTTTGACAATGCGATATGCACAGTAGGATTATAGAGCCCGAGATAATCAATTCCATTTACTCCGTCATTGAGGCAGAAATCATATATGTTCTCACCACCATCTTCTTCGATCGGATCCCTCCCCATGAACCTCCCCGTCTCCGGATTATAGTACCTGTAGCCGTAGTACACCAGCCCGCTTTCCGAATCGAACTGGTACGAGCTGAACCTGAAGTTGAATCCGCCAGAGGCGGACAAGCCCATCCGCTCATCCTTAACTATGCACCTTCCAAAAGCGTCGTATTCATAGCTTGCCACCAGCTTCCCGTCAGCCGCATCCACATACCCGGTGATGTTCATGTTGCCGTCACGCACGGCAAGGTAGGTCTTGCCGCTGGCGGCATCGGTGTCGGATATCAGTCCGTCCTCGCCCCAGCAGTAGCTTCTCTGGAGCTGGTTGCTGGCATTCAGAACTGCGATGAGGGACCATCCGTTCCAGGTGTATTTGTAATCAGTAACCAGTGACCAGTTATCAGTGACCCAGTTGTAGACTTTTTTGGAGATTCTTCTTCCGATGTAGTCATAGGAGAATTCGACCTTGATACGAGTTACAGGCGAGACGCCTGTACCACTTTCTAAAGACACGAGCCTATTTTCGCCGTCCCAGGTGTAGGTGAAGCGGCCGTCGGAGAGGAGGTTGCCGTCTGGGTCATAAGAAAATAATTCCGGGGTCTTCGCTAGGAACACCTTCTCCAATGCCTGAGCCACGATGTCCTTCTGCTGCACGGAATCATATTTCACGCCGTATACCTTGAAAGTCTCCTCGACAGGATTAGCAGAATTGTCGAAGCTGAACGACCTGCTGTAATATTTTCCAAGCCTGTCGGGCTTGAAGATATTGCTATTTGATTTCTGCTGGATGCTTACCTGTGCGGTCTCCTCGGCGCTTCCTGTGATGTTCACAGTGCCGGGCACGGTCCTCTGGGAGTACTGGTTCAGATTGTTGGCCTTGTACTCGAAGGTGCCGCCGTTGCGCTTCTCGGCCTTGCGGTTGCCTATCGGGTCCCGTTGGCAACGGTTTGAAAAACCAGATAGCGGGTTTTCAAAATGTAAAGGCCGGATGAGGCTGAAGAAGTATTCCAAAGGTAGGTTTGGACATCCCATAAGGCTTTCCCCGCTGTCGATATGACTTCACTTATGAAATCTTGTATGTGAACCTCGGAACTATAGCACTGATTTCAGTTCTATGCATCATTCAGGTTGCTTCTTCTGGTCGGGCTTGTTCGCCGCATTGGTGGATTCAAGTATCTTTATAATTTCATTCAATGTATCGCAGGGAGGTGTTCTGCCTTTTGAGTTTTGTATAGCTACATCCAAAGCAGTCTGTCCATTTTTATTTTTTATAGATGAATCTATCCCTTCAGATATTAATAATGACACCTTTTCTGGAAATAATTTATAAACAGCAATAAACAAAGCCGTCTCCCCATCTTTGTTGAAAGCATTAATATTGACGCCTTGCTTTATTAAAAACTTCATGTTTTCGACATTTCCCCATCGTACTGAACGAAGAAAAGCGTTCTCTCCTTCATTATCACAAGCACTGATATTTGCGCCTTGTTTTAAAAGAAAAGCCATAACTTTCGTGTCATTGCATGAAGCAGAATGCATTAGTGGCGTTGTTCCATCATTGTCAGCTAATTCAATAGAAGCCCCATGTTTCAACAGAACGTCTATAACATCAATATTTCCCCTTTTTACTGCAATTATCAATGGAGTTAAGCCCCATTCATATCGAGAATTAATGTCAACTCCTTGTTTCAACAAAGATTCTATTCCATTGATATTCCCATTCCGTATTTCTGTTACGAGCCTTCCCTTAGGGGAATCATCTTGCAGACAACCAATAATCAAAAGAGGAAAATAAAGGGAAATGATGAAAAGTATGGTTTTCACTTATCACCTCCATTAGGATTATATTTAGTTGCTTTTTTACAACAACATTCACAACCCTCGGGGTCACTTGCACATATTGCTCCATCTGCATTGGCTTTAATCTGATCCCGGTCAAAACCTGTTACACTTCCCTTTTTATTAAGATATTCATCAAAGAGTTCATTAATCACGCCAAGAACTTGAATCATATTTTTATCGTTTGTTGCTATAGATGTCTTACACGCTACGACACAATGCCCATATAGATTTGATTTAAGAGAGTTATCTTTGGTAATATATTTTCTAATATCTTCTTCTAGTGTGTAATAGCTTGCTCTAATAAACGTTTCTGTTCCAGTTACCGTTTTATCTTTATTTTTATCAACCTTGCCTTTGGCATCTTTATTATCATCTGGTAAAAGTTTCTGTCGCCTTAGAGAATCTGCAAAAGGTTCTCCTGGGGTAAGGGCATCAATTATCGAGTCGCCTTCTCCTCCTTCGGTAACTTTCCAAGTTGCTACCGCTTTAAGGAATCCAATGATAGGCGATGTTTCTTCTAATCCGTATTTATCATACCCGTTTATTAGTCTATTGTGGCATATGACATAAAGATTTACACCTTCTTGCTCCCCACTCATATCCCTGCTCATCCACCTCCCCATTTCTGGGCTGTAATAGCGGAAATTATAATAGACAAGCCCTGTTTCCACGTCGAAGTATTCTGAACTGAATCTGAAATCAAATGAATCAGGACTGCTCCCAGAAGCTATCGTAACTTTCCCAAAAGGAGAGAATTCAAAGTGACCCTGAATTGTCCCAGCCCCATCCACGTACTCAGTAATGTTCTTATTAGCATCGCCTAAAGCATAGAATGATGTTCCTGATGAATTCACATCAGCTATTACCTTCCCATCGGCCCCCCAAATCCTCTTGTTCAGGATTGCATTGCTATCGAGCGCATTGAGTTTCTCTATCTGGAGATATCCGTCATACACGAACTTCTCATCGCTTCCGCTGACGACAGTCTTCTCCACCCTCCTGCTCAGATAATCATATTTAAACTGCAAGGTCTGGCTTCCATTGGTCGCAGTTGCCATCCTATTCTCACCGTCCCACGTGAACGCCCATGTGCCATCGCTGAGCATGTTGCCATCGAAATCATACGTTGGAGCAGCGACGGGATTGTCTATGGCAGTGTACTGGTTCAGATTATTTGCGGTGTAATTCCTAGTGACAGACGTGCCGGTTTCAGTGGATGTAGAAGTGGTTCTGTTGCCAATCGGGTCCCGTTGGCAACGGTTTGAAAAACCAGATAGCGGGTTTTCAAAATGTGCAGGACGAATGAGGCTGAAGAAGTATTCTAAAGGTAGATTTGGACATCCCATGAAAGCCCCCGTTTGAGTTCAAATATACCTTACATCTCATTGGGGAAATGTCCACGGGGGAAGGATTAAAAGTGGAGTCGTATTTGTAGAGCGGATAACCCTGAAGCAAGAGGGAAGGCATTAACGATAATTTTTCTGGCGAAGCAGGAAACTCATGGCAGAACCTTCCAAGTTCCATCTTTGGTGGAACCCTCCCTTTTTATTTTACCCTGCTTTTTCAGCTGGCGGAAGTTGTATTCTATTCCCGAGGCGGAAAGTCCAAGCTCCTCGGCAATCTCAGGTATAGTGATTTTGGGATTTTGCTTAAGGAGCCGAATTATTTCTCCCTTAGTTTCTCCCTTAGTTTCTCCCTTAGTTTCTCCCTTAATCCCCTTCGCGGCATCAGGGTGGATTGGCAGGATCGTCAGGAAGTACTCCCTGGCCTCGTTTGTTTCAAACACCGGTTCAGGTGAACCATTGTCCTTCATGGCCCGTCTTATCTTGGGAATTCCAGTTCCGCGACCTTCTGTAAGATGAAGTTCCTTGAAGAAGTCACCAATTCTCCTGTTGCGGTAGTCGCGGGCGATTACATGTCCTTTCTTCAGCATCTGATTATCAATCGGTGGAACAGGTCCGGGAAAGGAGAGGATTTCGATCCGGTCCAGCCTTATGTTCACCTCAATGGGATTTCTCATCTCGTAGCTCTTATGGTAAACGGCGTTGGAAAGAGCTTCTTTCACCGCTTCGATCGGATAGTTGAAATACCTAGAGGTCTTGATCTGTCCGGGGAGTTTCTTCACTTCCTCTTTTATTACATTGTTCCGGATGTAGTCCAGTGCCGAGGTCAGTTGCCCATGTATTGGTCCGGCAATTGTCTTCTCCGAGAACTTGTCCCCTACATCGTCATGGTATTCCACGATGTCAATCTGTGTCTTGGGAAAGAATTTCTCAGGATGAGCGTTGAACATAAGCAGTCCTGCATTTACAGGTTTTACATATTCGGTAGGGCCGCGGATTATCTGCATGGTCTCGCATAGTTCCCGGAATTCCATCTCATCAGCGCTTGCGTAAAGCTCACTCCTGACATCCTTGAGAAATGATTTTATCAGCCTGGGGTCAAGATCCTCCGGAAAGGCATGGTGGTTGATTCGGTCATCGAACGGGATTTTGGCCGCCAGATGGTAGAGCTGGCTCTCCTCGGAAGGTTTCACCTTGACCGTAGAAGACATTCTCCTGACATACATCGTGCGTTCCGACTTGCTTCCGGGAGACACCGGAGCGGTATAGGGACGGAAATCTCCCGCTGGTACCCATAGCACCAGGATATTCCTCTCCTGGAACACATATGGAACTGCAATGGGAAAATGATTCGGTATTATCTTATGGCAGAGCCCGAGCAGTTCACGCTGGCAGAGATCTATCTGGCCGATTTTCAATCCGCACGGGGGCAGGACGGGCTCTCCCTTGTCCGATTCTATCCCGATGATTATATACCCGCCGCCAAGGTTGTTGATGTCATTGGCAAACGCGCAGATCGAATGCATTACATCCTCGGGATTCCATCCTTTCTTGAACTCGAGACGTTCCCATTCCACGGTCCTGCCATGGATCAGTTCATCGATGTTGACCGGCAACGCCTTCTTCACGATTGGAATCCTTTCAGATTTGAGAAATTTAATTTAGCATGCTCTTCCGGCGTATCCAACAAAAAATATTATTTCAATCTTTCTCCCTCGGATGGTCCCGACATCCTTAGGGAGCCGGGATCATCTTTGTTCATCCTTTTCTCTGGGATGACACAGCCTGTGGGTCTTCTGCAGGTCGGAGATGTCGAGCTTGACATAATGCTTGAGGGTGTCGAGAGTGGCATGCCCGAGGATCTCCTTGACATGGTAGAGGTTCGCGCCGCCCCTGATGAGCTCGGTGGTGCAGGATCTCCTGAAGGTATGCGGCGTGACGCTGGTGTCGGCTCCGCTGTCGAAATGCCTGTGGACGATGCGCCGGAATGTATTGTAGCTCAGTCTCCTTCCCCACGGGGATATGAAGAGCGCCTGTTCGGACGGATCCATGAGCAGCATCGGCCTGAACACCTTGATGTAGCTCTGCAGGTGCCGCATCGCGGTCCTGCCTATGGGGACGATCCGCTCCTTCCTTCCCTTGCCCATGACGGCGGCGGTGGCGTTGGCGAAGTTGAGCGAGGCCATGTCAAGCCCGAGCAGTTCGCGAGCACGGAGTCCGGAGGTGTAGAGCAGTTCGAGCATGGCCCTGTTCCTGTAGTCGGACGGACTTGAAAGGCGCATGCCCGAAAAAGTCTTCATTATCCTCGCGTGCGGCACAACGCCCTTCGGCAGGAACTGCGGCTCCTTCACGTATTTCAGGACGTCGGTCCCCTGCAGGATGAACCCTCTTTCGCAGAGGTATTTCAGGAAGCCTTTGACCGAGGTGATCTTGCGGTTGATGGTCCTGGGGGCGAGCAGCCTGCCCTGATGGTTTTTGCATGAGGCGATATGCCTCTGCCAGAGCATCAGGTGCGACCGGGTCAGGGAGTCCGGATGCCTTGCCTGATGGACGGATTCGATCCTTCTCAGGAAAAGGACAATCTCGTCGCGGTAGACCTCTACCGTCCTCTTCCCATAGCCGATGCTGCGCATGTGGCCCACATATTCATCGAGAAGTTCTGCAAGCGTTGCCATTGCTTATTTCCCCGGAGCGCTGGCCGCATGAGTCGCCCGTATGTCCGGCATGGCCGCGTCGATGTAGTGGCAGATGGTCTTGGAGCTCGAATGACCGAGGAGGTTCTGTATCTGCACCGGATGCGCCCCGTTCCTGAGCATGTGCGTTGCGCATGCCCGCCTTACCGCATGTATCCGCACTATTTTGGAAAGCCCAGCCGACAGCGAATAGTTCCTGCAGAACACACCGACAGTCCACTTCGACATCCTGCGCCCGTAGAAGTCCACCCAGAGCGCCGGCTCGTTCAGGTTGCTCCTGAGCAGCTCGCATCTGACGGAGGATATGTATTTTTCCAGCCAGCAGGACGCCTGCTTTGTCAGGGGCAGCATCCGCTCTATTTTGCCTTTGCCCAGTACGCGGGCGGTATTCTTCTCAAGATTGATGCTCTTCACATCCATGCCTGTCAGCTCGGAAAGCCTCGCCCCGGTACTGTATGCGGTCTCAAGGAACGTCCGGTTGCGGATGCCGATGACAGTCGAGATGTCAGGTTGGGCAAGGAGCCTTTCGATGTCCTCGACCGACGGCACGTTCCTGATCCTCCTGTCGGGAGTCCTAATCCTGAAACCGGCGGCGGGATTCATGAAGATGTGCCCGCGTCCTTCCAGGAACCTGAAGAAGGTCTTCACGACTCCGATGTATCCGCACACGCTCCACGCGGAAAGATTCCTGTCACGGAGCGACACGCTGAACTTCCCGATGTCGTCCAGCGTCACATCCTTCACGTCGGCTATGCCCTGTGATTCCAGGAACCTCAAGAATCCTTCCAGCACACGTTTGTAGGATACGACCGTGTCGGGACTGAACTTTTTGCTTCTGGCGTCCTCCATGAACTCGCTTATAAATACGTCTCCACCTGCGACCGCCTCATTGGCAACCCTATCAACCCGTCTAATGCATTTTCTGCTCATTTTATGTCATCCTTTCATTTGAACTTTGTTCTCAACATGTTGTGCTTTTTTTCCGGATCTGACCTCCCCCTGACCGGCACATGACCGGGTCAGGTCCGCAGGAGGAGTTGTGCTTTTCACAGGGAGCCTGAGCCCTGGCACGAACCTTATCCCGTCCTTCCCCTGTCCGCAGTAGAGGAGTTTGTAGAACTGCAGGCCGCTGCTCCTCCTGCTGTCGATCACGACATATTCCATCTCGATCAGTTCCTTGAGATGGATCTGAGTCCTCGTCCGCGTCCATCCGGAATATTCCCTGATGTCTCGCCTCGTGAACCTGACCTCGCCGACCGCTGTTCCATCCTTGCCGGCCATCCTGCCCGCCATGGCCTCGATGGTGAAGAGCAGGTTCCTCGCGGGAATGCTGACTTCGTCAAGGCTACGGCCCAGGATCTCGGCCGCAAGCCTGTTGCCGAGGGCCACATCCTCATCGCCGACCTCGATGTATTCCACATTCCCGCCGGATGCGGCATATGACTTGATATCCTTGCGCATCTGGTTCAGGAACGCAATCGAGCTTATAAGGTTCAGGTATTGCGGCTGGCTCCGGCGTCCCTGCAGGCGGTCGTCCTCGTATGACAGCATGGAAGCGTGGGGGTTGACGACCTTCACCGGCTTCAGCAGCCTCTGGAAATTCCTATGGACTGCAAGCACGCTTTCGGAGCCTGAGTCCTCCTGGAGCCCGTCAAGCGAATGTTTTTTCCTCTGCAGCTCGAGTATCTTCCGCGTCTGCTCGCGGCTCTCGTCTATCCCCGTCACAAGAAACCTGCTCCTCGTCTCCTGGTTCACCTCGGGGTCGGTCGTGGTGCAGAATACCGCCGAAGGACCTTCCACCGTATTGGAAAGCGTTGTCAGCTTCCCGCTCTGGGGATCGCGCACCGCAACCTCGCTCCTGAGCCCCTCGCTGCTGATGAGGTTCCTGATCGCGTAGTTCGCCTCCTCGGCACCGGTGCCTTCCTCGATGGCGAGCACCTTGTGCTTCAAACTCGACCGCTCCTTGTAGAACAGCGCCTTCGCCGACAGGCTCGTCAGCTTTACCAGGTCCTCAGGAGGGCAGAACGCAAGCGTCGCGTCCTGCAATGCG
This sequence comes from uncultured Victivallis sp., assembly GCA_964600895.1. Taxonomy (GTDB): domain Bacteria; phylum Verrucomicrobiota; class Lentisphaeria; order Victivallales; family GWF2-50-93; genus GWF2-50-93. Next base: position 869 of record CAZRKP010000069.1, on the reverse strand, counting down.
GATTTCCCGGCGCCGGAACTGGAAAGGATCATCACGCTCAGCGGCTCATCCATCTTCCGGCTCGTCATCGCAAGGTAGCATAAAAGCTTGTTGTTCTCCTCCCCGACAAGCCCGCACCTTTCGAAGTCGGCGAGTATCCTCTCCATCAGATCGGGGCTTCTGCCGAACGACTCAGCCGCCTGTTTCTCGACCGTGTTCATTAAAGGAGGAGGGCTTACCACTTCAGGCTCCACGGGTAGCAGTGCTGCACCCTCACAGACCGCGACAAGCCTGCCGATCTCCTTTTCAATGTCCTCCGGAGCCTCCTCGAACTTCATGCATAGCTCCGTGCAGAACTGCCTCCTCAGCTTCGAGCTGTAGAAGTCAAGCGTGTCCACATGCAGCAGTCCTGCCTTCTCGACGCGCACGGTCGCCTTCATCCGCCTCTTGGTCCTCTCAAGCCCCAGCACCTCGTATGTCCTGAGCCCGAGCTTCACGGAAAACCCTCCCTGCGTCCTGGTCGCCGGAAAATCCTTTCCCTTCTCGGGAATGGGAGGTGTGTTTGGTTCCACCGGCGGGGCAAGCATGGAAAGCAGTTTATCACGGCCTTGCTCCAGCAGGCATCTGTGCGGCGATTGTCCAGACGGGAGTTTTATTTCGACTGTTTCAATACCGGCGTTTTTCAAAACCCCGATGATCCTGCCGGACTCTGTGGAGACCACGCTTATCTTCCTGACGCCGTGCTCCTGGAACAGGCCTATTGTCTTTTCCGAGATATCCGAACAGTTGATTCCGATGGCGTTGTTCGCTCCGGCAGTCTCAAACGCAAGCACGTCGGACACGCTGTCGGCAAGTATTATCTCCGGATAGATCTTTATGATCCCGATGTT
>CAZRKP010000068.1:0-21273 GCA_964600895.1 uncultured Victivallis sp. | reverse complement strand
TAAGGGCAAAGGCATAACAAAAGAAAAAGAAGGCAAGAAGATGGTAAAGGTTGTCGAAATCGCCAGCATCGCAGAAGCCGCTGCCAAATAACTGACTGAATCAGTTATTGTTACACGGGGCCGGTCAAAGCCGGCCCCGTTTTATTTCCGCCCTCCGCCTTTAACCTTCATCCGCATCACTTTCAGCAGGACATTCAGTGTCCTGAACAATATCTTGATGTTTTTAATTTTCTTCAGCTGCCTGAAGAAAATTACCGGTCTGAGATAGAAAGACTTGTAGAAGTCACGCTGCGTATTATACAGGTCATCTTCCGTCAGCCCTGCAGGTACAAATACAGGTTCCCAATAGTTGAACCTGGATGGTTCCGCTTTTGAATCAAAACTGCCATATTTCCCGGAAACCGCCATTTCATACAGTTCAGTCCCCTTTATCGGAGTATTTATAGTGCATACAACATCAGTAAGTGGTAGAGACAATGCAAACTCCTTCGTTATCCTCAAGGATTGATGCGTCTCACTCGGATGTCCCACGATGAAAAAACCCTTCATCATGATCCCCAGATTATGAGCTGAATCCACAACCTTCTTTACCTTGGTGGTCGTTATTCCTTTTTTGATGACCTTCATTACCTCATCGTCGCCTGTCTCAATTCCAACCGCAATCTGCCAGCAACCGGCATCTTTCATCATCCTCAGAGCCTCATCGTCAAGATCGTTCACGTTCGCCATGCATGTCCAGGAAAAGCGCAGTTCCCTCTCCTTAATCAATTCAAGGATCCTCCTGAACCTTTTCCTGTTTGAAGGAAAGGTGTCATCCACAAATGTCAGTTCCCTGGCATTATACATTTTCAAAACATTCTCAATCTCGCTGACCACATATTCCGGGGAGAAGTATCTGATTTTCCTGCCAAATGTGTTATTGTCGCAGAAAATACACTGGTAGGGGCAACCTCTCGATGTGATGAGCGACACTACGAATTCCTCTCGATAGCATCCCACTGGTGGGCGGTAGAGTCTGATGTCGGGCAGGGCATCACGGTCGGGAAAAGGAAGTTCATCGAGATTCCCTATTGGATCGTGGCGCTCATTCACAAATATCCTTCCTACTGAATTCCTATAGACAAGACCTCGTATTCCTGCGAACTTCGCAGGCTCAGGGAGGTTTTCAAGCAGTTCGGCAAAAGCAAGCTCCCCCTCACCTGCAATTCCAAAATCAAATGCGGAATCCGCAACAGCATCCTGGGGATTGGCTGTAACGTGCGGTCCCCCGGCGACCAATACTGCATCATTTAAATTTCTCCGCAGGCATGATGCAAGCTTTATCGAATTCTGCCAGGCGACTGTTGTTATTGACATGCCAATGCAATCAGGATGGAAAAGTTTTAATCGCTCAATGATTGACTCCTCGGACAACCGTTCAGCTTCCGCATCAATGAGCTGGACATTGTGTCCTTTCTTCTTAAGGTATGATGAAAGATAGAGTATCCCGAGAGGAGCCTGGCGACCTCCTATGTCGCCAATGTCGGCGCCATATCTCTCCGATACTGAGACATGAGGATATATCAATGAGACTTTCATGCGGGTAAGTTACCATGGAAACCATCATTTATCGACAGGATTAAAGGATTAAGATGCTGTATTTGATTTTTCAAATTTCCATTTTATCTTTATACCCCGAACGTAAATCTAAAATAGGAGTTGATTCATGAGACCAGTAACGCTGTTCACGGGCCAATGGGCCGACCTTCCGCTTAAGGAACTCGCGAAAAAGGCAAAGGCAATGGGCTACGACGGGCTCGAACTCGCATGCTGGGGCGACCACATGGATGTCAGGCAGGCCGCAAACGACCCCAAATACTGCAAGGCTCAGCTGGAAATCCTTAAACAAAATGGTCTCAAGCTCTATGCGATCAGCGCGCATCTCGTAGGACAGGCGGTCTGTGACAACATCGACATCCGCCACAAGTCCATACTTCCTGAGCACATCTGGGGCGACGGAGAGCCGGAAGGTGTAAGGAAAAGAGCCGCTGAGGAAATCATTCTTACCGCAAAGGCTGCGAAGAACCTTGGGATAAACATCGTCAACGGATTTACCGGAAGCTCAATCTGGCATCTGGTCTATTCATTCCCTCCGGTAACCAAGGAAATGATCGACAACGGCTACAAGGATTTTGCGAAACGCTTCATACCGATCCTGAACGAGTTTAAGAAGCTCGGAGTCAAATTCGCCCTTGAAGTACATCCTACCGAGATCGCTTTTGACATTGCTTCAGCCGAACGCGCCCTCGCGGCTGTCAAAAACCATCCCTGCTTCGGGTTCAACTACGATCCGAGCCATTTCGGCTACCAGGGTGTGGATTATGTCGAGTTCATCTACAAGTTCAGCGACAGGATATTCCACAGCCACATGAAGGATGTCGGCTGGTCCTGCAAGCCGACACAGGCGGGAGTATTCGGAGGGCATATAGATTTTGGCGACAAGAGACGCTACTGGGATTTCCGTTCGCTCGGTCATGGAAAGATCAACTTCGAGGAAATCATCCGTGCCCTCAACAGGATCGGATACCAGGGGCCTCTCTCGGTCGAATGGGAGGATTCCGGCATGGACAGGTTCCATGGTGCGGCTGAAGCCTGCCAGTTCGTAAAGAAGATCGATTTCCCTCCTTCGAACATAGCCTTCGACGGACAGTTCGACAGGTAACCGCTTTCAAATAACTGTTATGAAAATCCCCGCCTTGCGCGGGGATTTTTTTACTGCAGCTGCATGGCCTTGACCACGCTCTCATGAGTGGTGCTGTCCACCGGCAATGGATCCTCATGGTCTGCAATACCCCAGCGACGTGTAAATGGCCAGAATATGAAGAGAGCCTTGCCGACAATATTCCTTCTCGGTACAAATCCCCAGCCCCTGCTGTCGTAGCTGCTGGAAGTGTTGTCACCCATCATGTAATAGCAGTCCCTTGGAACATAGACTTCCTTCGGTTTCTCGATCTTGTCAATTTCATCATAGACCTTTTCAAGACTATACTGGCTTGTGGCAGGATTTCCGAATATATTCTTGCAATAAGGCTCGTGTCCATGATATCCGCCCTTATATGAATAAATCCTGTTTATCCCTGCAATTCCAAAATCAGTTATCGGCCTAAATTTGTTCGAGCCTTTTTCTTTGACATATACCTTGTTGTTTATCATCTTGATGATATCACCGGGCATTCCTATAAGGCGCTTGATATAGAAGTATCCGCTTGCGTTGCATTGAAGTCCTTCAGTGTTGAAGACGACAATGTCTCCACGCTTTGGTTCCCTGAAATGATATGTATAGCGGTCGACAAAGAGATGATCGCCGAGTGAAAGCCAGCCATGGCACAACTGCGTCCCTTCCTTGAATTCCCGGGGACGGAACTCATCTTCCCGGAGCTCAGATTTGATATTTTCCGGGAAACAATATCTGTCGATATGAATCTGTTCTCCGGGCAGTTCATACCAGATCCCGCCGATGGTAAACCTTGTGTAGGGGAATATGATGTATTTGTTGTCAGTACTGAAGCTGGAATTATCCAGATACCCGGTACGTTTTACAGTAAGCTCCGCGTTCTGGGTGGAATAGAGCATGAAATGCAGCGGTTGAGGCAGATGTGGCAGGGTATTCTTGTCCTCGATGTAATGAATCCCGAAAAGGGTCGGCTGCATGCTGCTCGTGGGGATCTTGAAGGGCTGGAGATAAAGGGCCCTTGCCCCGAATGCAACTGTGAATGCCACGGCCAGTATGTCAGCATATTCCCTAAGCGTCATGAATGGCTGACGGGGAAGGATCTTGACAACTCGCAGAGGCGCACGTTCTATGAACTTGTCGGCTTCCTCAGTATTGTCGGGATTTATCTTTTCGGCCTCTTCAATGATCTCCCTTACCTTTTCCTTGGTGGATTCAACAAGGATATCATCATTGATGTGAAGTATGTGGAGAAGATGGCCGCGGAATTCACGGATCGCCTTGGTCCTTTTTCGCCTTCTTAAATATTGTATTATCTTGTCTATCATGTTAATTCCTGTAGACTGTTTATGTTCCAGCCTTGAGGATCTCCACAAATGCTTCCTGTGGAATATGAACCTCTCCGATCTGCTTCATGCGCTTCTTTCCTTCCTTCTGCTTCTCGAGGAGCTTGCGCTTGCGGGTGATGTCACCGCCATAACATTTGGCAAGGACGTTCTTCCGCAGCTGTCTTACCGTTTCACGGGCGACGATCTTGCCACCGACAGCGGCCTGTATCGCGATCTGGAACATCTGCTGCGGGATAACCTCCTTGAGTTTCTCGGCAAGCTGCTTGCCCTTGAAATGGGCTGAATCCATATGCACGATCGTCGAGAACGCATCAACTATCTCTCCATTGACCATCATGTCGAGTTTTACCAGCCTGTCCGGACGGTAACCCGACTGTTCATAATCCATGCTGCCATAGCCACGGGTGATCGACTTGAGCTTGTCATGGAAATCGACGAGTATCTCGTTCATTGGAAGTTCGGCAGTCTGGATCACATGGCGCGAGTCTACAGAGTCTGTACGGGTACATATCCCCCGCTTGTTCATGATAAGCGCCATGATGTCGCCGATATAGGTATTCGGAGACATTATCTTGGCTGTAATGATCGGCTCTTCTATCCTTTCGATCACGCTGGGATCCGGAAGATGGACCGGATTGTCGATCATCTTCATTGTACCGTCCGTCAGATAGACATTATATATGACGCTCGGATAAGTGGCGATGATGTCCATGTCGTATTCCCTGCGGAGACGTTCCTGGATGATTTCCATATGGAGCAGACCGAGGAATCCGCATCGGAATCCAAAACCTAGTGCCGCTGATGTTTCAGCCTGATATGTGAATGCTGAATCGTTGAGCTGCAGCTTCGCCATGCTCGCTTTCAACTGCTCGTAGTCCGCGGTATCGATCGGATAGATTCCGCTGAACACCATCGGCTGGATTTCCTTGAATCCAGGGAGGGCCTTCTGGCACGGTCTCCTGTTCTCGGTTATGGTATCGCCGATCTTCGTGTCCGCCGGACTCTTGATATTCGGGATAATATATCCTACTGATCCTGCTGAAAGCGTCTCAGTCGGTTTCATCACCGGTGTAAAGCATCCAACTTCCTTTACCTCGCTTTCAAGGCCTGTGCTGAACAAACGGATCTTCTGGCCGCGTGTAAGCGAACCTGTCACTACCCTGACATAGTTCACAACACCTCTGTAGGCGTCATATGTCGAATCGAAGATAAGTGCGCTTACAGTATCCTCGGTCGGAATCTTCGGCGGGGGAACCTGTTTCACCACACGTTCCAGCAGTTCCTTTATTCCAAGTCCCTCCTTGGCACTAACAAGCAGCACCTCATCCCGGGGAATTGCGAGTATCTCCTCCATCTGCTCCTTGCACAAATCAGGATCAGACGCAGGCAGATCGATCTTGTTTATGACCGGAATTATCACAAGGTTCTGCCTGTGTGCAAGATTGACGTTCGCCACAGTCTGGGCCTGCACTCCCTGTGTCGCATCAATCACGAGGACCGCACCTTCACAGGCTGCAAGCGACCTGCTAACCTCGTATGTGAAATCGACATGTCCGGGAGTGTCAATCAGATTGAGTTCATATGTATTGCCGTCATCGGCCTTGTAGTTCATCCTGACCGGATGTGACTTGATAGTGATGCCCCTCTCCCTCTCGAGGTCCATGCCGTCGAGGACCTGCTCCTGCAAATCCCGTTTCTGGATTGTTCCTGTGATTTCCAGAAGCCTGTCGGCAAGTGTCGACTTCCCATGGTCGATATGGGCTATTATTGAAAAATTTCTTATTAAATTACTATCCATATAAAAACCTTTTCAGACCACAGGTCTCAGAAAAACATACGATAAATTCGCGAACTCCGTGTCCTTCGTGGTGAATCATCCTATCTCAGTTCCGCATGGAGTTCGGACTTGAGCTTTTCACGGACCTTCTCGTGCGAGGCGTTCACTTCGGCATCGGTCAGCGTCCTATCCTGGCTCCTGAATGTAAGAGTATACGCCAGACTCCTCTTCCCCCCGCCGATGTGTTCATCCCTGAACTCGTCGAATATCTCCACCTTTTCAAGGTTGGGTATCTTGAGCGAGTAGATGAATCTTATGATCTGTGCGTGTTCAATCCCATCGGGCATAAGCATCGCAACATCTCGCGTCACCGGCGGGAACTGGGATATTGGCGAATACTGTATCTTGGTTCCGGGAATTGAGAGCAGCTTCTCCATGTCAAGCAGGGCGATGAACAGAGGGCTCTGGATCCTCATACCCTTAGTCAACCTGTCGGAGACCTCACCGAAGACTGCGATCCTTTGATCGCCGATGAGAAGTTCTGCGCAGGCGGATTCAATGAAGTTGCCCGGCTGGCCCTCAGTACATCTGCGAATTTCGCAGTTTGTCATCTTCCTCTCGCGCATAAGCGATTCAAGAAGCCCCTTGAGATCGAAGAAATCATATAGCTCCTTCTTCTCGCTGGAAAAACGCTCAGGATGCTTCCTGCCGGTCATGGCGATACAGCATTCGAGCTTCTCCTCGTCCTCACTTGAGTTTCCGCAGTAGACCTTGCCGATCTCGAACATTGCGAGATCCGCATTCTTCCTGGATATATTGTGCTCGATGGAGCGCAGCATCCCCGAAAGCAGCGAAGGTCGCATATATGCTGATTCATGGCTTATCGGATTGCTCATCGCCAGCAGGTGTTCCTTTCCATATCTCGAGTCCAGCAGAGCGGCCTTCTCGTCTGCATAGCTGTAGTTCATGGCCTCGTCAAGACCGAGTGAGATAAGCTGATTCCTTGCTTCCTCAACATCGGCATAGGCATCCTTCTTGAATGAACCGCCGGGCACCGCGGAAACAAGCACAAGCGGGATCTTGTCAAGACCGTGTATCCTTGCAACCTCCTCGGCGAGGTCGGCTTCCTCCCTGATATCACCCCTGAACGAAGGAGGTATCACCTTGCATGAACTGTCGGAAACTTCGGTGACACCGAGTTCAAGCTTCCTGAAGATCCCAACTATCTCGTCATTCGAGATCGAAACACCTACGATCCTGCGTATCTTGTCGAACCTGCATACGACAGGTTTCATTTCCGGACGTGAGATGCAGACATCTAGCATCTCGGTGGCTTCTCCTCCGGCAAGTTCGAGGATCAGCGAGGCGGCCCTGTCGCTGGCCGTCAGCACCATTTCAAAATCTACTCCTCTCTCGAACCTGTAGGAAGAATCCGTGGAGATGGCAAGCTCCCTTGATGATGAACGTATGTTGGAAGGTTTGAAATAAGCGCTTTCAAGAAGTACATCAGTTGTCTTTTCAGTAACCCCGCTATGCTCACCGCCCATTATGCCGGCAAGGGCGACGGGCTTGCGGACATCGCATATCACCAGGTTATTCCTGTTGAGCTTATATTCCCTGCCGTCAAGTGCAATGATCTTTTCACCGTCAACCCCACGCCTTACGATTATCTTCCCGCCCTCAAGCAGGGCCAGATCGAAGGCATGGAGCGGCTGACCGAGTTCGAGAAGCACGAAATTAGTGATGTCGACTATGTTGTTTATCGGACGAAGTCCGACGCTTTTCAGCCTCTGCTTCAACCATTCAGGGCTTTCCTTGACCTTCACGTTGCGGATGATTCTGGCAGTATATCTTGGACAAAGTTCGCCGTCTTTTATTTCCACAACATCAGGCGCGATACTGTTTTTTGCAGTGACCTGCACAACCGGATATTTGACCTTGCCACCACAAAGGGCGGCAATCTCCCTGGCTATCCCGACATGGGAGAGCAGATCCGGACGATTTGGAGTTATCTCAAGATCATATGCCGTATCGGCCTTAAGGTAATCGTTCATTGGAACACCAAGAGGTGCGTCACCAGGCAGAACCATGATACCTGCATGCTGGTCTCCAAGCCCCAGTTCCCTTTCACTGCAAATCATTCCGGAGGATTCGACCCCGCGGAGCTTCGCCTTCTTTATCGGAAACTCCTTGCCGGTCTCTTTTTCCATGAACACAGTTCCAATGGTAGCGAGAGGGACCTTCTGTCCGGCATCACAATTGGGAGCCCCGCAGACGATCTGGAGTTCCTCCTTGCCGGTATTGACCCGGCAGACTGAAAGCTTGTCCGCATTTGGATGTGGTTTTCTCTCCAGGATCTCGGCGACGATCACACCTGCCGGGATGGATGATTTGATGACATCTTCGACCTCAACCCCGGCCATGGTGAGTTTGTCCACCAGTCCGCTGTCATCGGAAGCCGTATCAACATATTGAGAAAGCCAATTGTATGAAACCTTCATGATGAATCCTGATAATTAGAAATCGCCTAAGACATGTTCCCACAGGGAAATGCAAGTTCAGAAGATAACCGAGAAAGTGAAAATTTCCAATATGATTATGCATAAAATCCGGTCAATCGCTGCGTATTGGTTGTTGGAGGGAAACATTGAAGGGCACGAAGGAAGAAGGGAGCCAGTCAACCAGGTTCCCGCACATGCTTGAATCATGCGGGCTTTGATGTTAATCTCCTAGGGTCAAAATGATTGCATATAAAGGAGGTTCCCATGAACTGTCCAAACTGTGACGCTGAGATTCCCGACATTTCCAAGTTCTGCCTTGAATGCGGAGAAAAGATCTTCGACATCGAGGAAAATGGCAAGAAAACTGCCTTCAAATGGAAGATGTACCTGAAGGCCGTCGCCGGCCCGCTCAAAGGAAAGAGGTTCGGTGCCGAGGAGCCGATGTCGATACTCATCGGCAGGAAGGATGCCTCGAGCATACTGATTCCAGGGGAGGATGATATTCTTCTGTCACGCCAGCATTGTGTCCTGAAACTTGAGTTCCCTGATGCAATGCTCAAGGACATAGGCAGCAGAAATGGAACATATCTGAACGGGATGAAAATTGAAAAGGACACCGAATATCCTATAAAGTCCGGTGACATCATCAAGGCTGGCAAATCGGTCTTTGTCGTAGACATCGTCAAGGTTAAGGCCGAGGGTGCGACTGCCAAGCAGAAGCGTATCACCAAGATTATGGAAGCGGTCGAGGTCGATGGGAAAAAATAAGGCGTCCGCAAGTTACTTCGTCTTGACCAGTTCAGCTCTGAGGTTTTCACCTGCACCCAATCTGGCAGAAATGGCGCAGACTGGCGACATCAGCAACCGGAAGAAATGGGATTTCTTCTTTGTGTCCGCGGATGACCTGATAAGCTTCTTGCGCTCCTCCAGGGAATTTGCCAACGTCTGGCCTTGCATCCTCTCAATATTCTCGCTCTGCAACCATATCCTTGTACTGGGAAGGGTTCGGATGCCGGCAATCTTCAATCCCGTCCTGTCGCAAAGCCCCTTTAAACTGCCTGCGCCATAGATGAATATATGCCTTGGTGCATCAAGGTGGTACCATGCCGACCTGTATCTGCCAAATCCCATTGATCCGCTGTTTGGCGTCAAAAGTATGATTCTGCCTTCTGGAGCAAGAAGTTCAGATGCCTTTTTAAAGATCGCCACGGGATCAAGGAGGTGCTCAATGACATGGTTGAAGAAGATCACATCGAATTTCTCGTCCCCGAGCGGCGCATCGAGCAGTGTCCCGCAATGCACATCCAGTCCCCTGGCACGGCAGATTTCACATGCAGCGGGATTTATTTCAACTCCTTTGACCTTCCAGCCAATTTCATTATGCCTCTGGAGCAATGATCCTATCCCGCAACCGACTTCAAGCAGTCGGTTGGAACCGTGGGGGCTGAAAATGTTTCTCTTCGACTTTCTCTTCATGTCCCCGGGCTTTTCCTGATGTGGTGAATATTCGCCAGGATAAAAACCGGCAAGATGTTCAGGCAACGGCAGGGGATTCATGAAAACAAGCCCACAGCTCCTGCATTTGGAATAGTTATAATCCTCCACCCTGGGGAACTGGCGGTCATATGCGGTCAGGAAATTATCAATTATCGGTGCTCCGCAGAGATAACATTGGGAAAGCTTGTTCATCACTGCACCTATATTTAAATGCCGGCGGGACGCCGGCGTTCCAACTATTCGGCATCAGCTTCGGCCCGTTTTATCTTGCGTCTGGCAATTTCGGTGAGATGGCGTTTGCGCATCCTGACGAAATTCGGGGTGACTTCGACCAGTTCATCGTCGGATATGTATTCAAGCGCCTCTTCGAGCGTCATCTTCTGGGCTGGAGCGATCTTCATGGCCCTGTCGGATCCGGCAGCGCGCATATTTGTAAGCTTCTTTTCCTTCTGAACGTTCACAACAAGATCGTCATCCTTGCAATGTTCCCCAACTATCATCCCCTCATAGGTCATCTCTCCCGGATCAATGAAGAATATTCCGCGGAGCTGGAGTCCGTCAATCGCAAAAGGAACTGCACGCCCCTTGTCCATGCTCACCAGCACACCATTGAGCCGGCGTGGCAGGTCCCCCTTGAAAGGAGCATATTCATGGAACCTATGCGAGATTATCGCCTGCCCTGCGGTAGCTGTCATCAGCTTGCTTCTCAGGCCTATTATTCCACGTGTCGGTATATAGAATTCAAGGAGCACCCTAACTCCATGCTGTTCCATGAGGAACATCTCCCCCTTGCGCATTCCGGCAAGTTCTATGACTTTTCCTGAAAGGTCGGTTGGCACGTCGACTGTCAGTATTTCAATGGGCTCGCACTTTTGTCCATTTACGGTCTTGATGATGACCTGCGGCTGCGACACCGACATCTCATAGCCTTCACGCCTCATGTTTTCGATGAGGATAGCGAGGTGGAGCACACCGCGCCCACTGACCTTGAACGAATCAGTGCCGGTCTCCTCAATTCTCATAGCCACATCTTTTTCAGCCTCCTTGTAGAGCCTTTCGCGGAGATGACGGCTGCTCACATATTTGCCGTCCTTGCCGTAGAATGGAGAATCATTGACGCGGAAGGTCATGGTGAGGGTAGGCTCGTCTATGGTTATGGGCGGAAGGATTTCCGGATTCTGGGCATCGGTCACCGTATCGCTGATGTCTATCTTGTCTATTCCGACAACTGCGCAGAGGTCGCCGCACTGGACGACATCAGTCTCCTTCCTTTCAATTCCTTCGAAAGTTAGAAGCTGCTTGAGCTGGGCCTGCTGCAGTTCACCATTTCTCTTGATGACAACAATCGGTTTCCTTATGTCCAGGTTTCCGCGGTATACCCTACCGATACCTATACGGCCGACATAGTCCGAATAGTCGAGAGTCGAGACTTGCATCTGCACAGGCCCTTCCATCGTCTTCGGAGCTGGAATTTTCTCAATGATCGTGTCCATCAATGGAAGCATGGAATTTCTTTCTCCGCCATCCTGCTCAAAGGACACCCAGCCCTCTCTCCCGCTGGCGTAGAGGATTGGAAAATCAAGCTGGTGGTCATGTGCGTTCAGCTCCAGGAAAAGCTCATATATCTTGTCGAGCACCTCCTTCGGACGTCCATCAGGCCTGTCGATCTTGTTTATTATGACAATGGGATGGAGCTTGAGCTTGAGTGCCTTGTCAAGGACAAACCTTGTCTGCGGGAGCGGGCCTTCCGCGGCATCGACGAGGAGAAGGACCCCATCGGCCATGTTGAGCACGCGTTCGACCTGTCCGCCAAAATCGCTGTGGCCGGGCGTGTCGATGATATTTATCTTGATCCCCTTGTAGTTGATGCTGATGTTCTTTGCGAGAATGGTTATGCCGCGTTCACGTTCGAGATCGTTGCTGTCGAGGAAGCATTCGTGCATGGACTGGTTGTCGCGGAAAAGCTTCGCCTGTTTGATGATCTGGTCGACAAGCGTCGTCTTTCCGTGGTCAACGTGCGCGATGATCGCAATGTTCCGTATTTCAGCCATATTTCAATTTCGGTTTTTGATTGTCGATTTTCGATTTTAATGTAATACAGGCCCTGGTCGCCTACGGCGCCGCCATAGGCGGGTAAACATCCTGCCCGTGGATTCCGCCAAACGTGGATTCGAGGGAGATGAAGAATAAATTCTTATATCGCCGGTTCACCGTTTCGCCCATTCGCCGATTCAGGCATATTCGGGCGCATAAACTAACACAGGAATCGGATTTGCAAAGTCCGGGAATGGATTTTTATTCAATTATGGGTACGGACTTACACATGCAAAAATTATCACTCGTCCTTATTTAGCCTGTGAAAGTCCGTGTCGAATGTTCTCTTATCCGATGGCTTCGCTACCCTCTTCGCCGGTACGGATGCGGACGCAGCGTTCAAGGTTGGTCACGAAGATCTTTCCATCGCCGATGTTCCCGGAACGCGCCCCCTTGATGATCGCGTTGATCGTGGGCTCCACAAAATTGTCATTCACGGCTATCTCGAGCTTCACTTTTTCAAGCAGATTGACTTTGTATATCTTGCCCCTGTACGACTCGGAATATCCTCTCTGCTGACCGCAGCCCCTCACCCTGTATACCGTCATCTTATGGACTTCTTCCTCGAAAAGGCATTCCTTCACCCTCTCCAGGGCCTCAGGCTGTATTATCGCTTCAATTAGCTTCATATTCATTCTCCAAATTTTATTTCAAACCACAGACTACACAGAAAAACATTAATTGCTCAACACACAAAATCACAATCACACTAAAAATGCCCAATTCAAAGTTCGATGTTCATTTCTCCGGTTCATTCCCAAATTACAGCGCCTCCTCCGGATACGCTTCAATATTGTGGATCGACCTGTCCGAACCTATGAACTCTTCGTGCGAGTTCAACCTGATGCCTGTGAGGATCTTCATGAATCCGAAGGCTAGAAATCCCATTGAAAGGGCAAAAAGTATCGCCAGGAATGTACCGGCAAGCTGGGAGAATATGCTGACATCCTTCATGGCTCCGAAGAGGGCCTTGTGTCCGAAAATTCCTGTGGCTATGCCTCCCCAACTTCCGACTATGCCGTGGAGCGGCCATACACCAAGGACATCGTCGAACTTGAAACGCTCAGTTTCAATCTGGTACATGAAGAAGAAGATAAGTCCACCTACGGCGCCTATGACAAATGCCGCAACCGGATGTACGATCGCACTTCCGGAACAGATCGCGATAAGACCGGCAAGTGCTCCGTTGTGCGTGAAGCCGGCATCGTTCTTGGATACAAGCACACTTGCCAGAATACCACCGACCATTGCCATAAGGCTGTTGACTGCGACAAGACCTGAAGCAGCGTTCAGTGCAACCGCACTTCCGACATTGAACCCGAACCAGCCTATGGCTAAAATCCAGCTTCCAAGTCCAAGGAGAGGTATGCTTGATATAAGCGGTGCACCATTTGAATATCTTCTTGTTCTGGCACCAAGCAGGATTATTGCCGGAAGAGCGATCCATCCGCCCATTGAATGCACGACAACCGAACCTGCGAAATCAATGAACTCACCACCCAGGTATTTGGAGAACAAGGCCTGGATTCCGATTGGACTGTTGGAGGCGTCATACCCGAATTGCCCCCACATGATTCCTTCAAAAAGAGGATATGCGACCGCCACCAGGAACGCATTTACGATGATCACCGGCCAGAATTTCGCTCGCTCCGCTATGCCACCGCTGATTATCGCGGGAATGCAGGCGGCGAATGTCAGATAGAAGAAGAACTTCAGCAACTCTACACCGTTCCCCTGGTTGAGGATCTCGGCATTGCTCATGAAGCTTATACCGCGGGCTATCGGGTATCCTATGAGAAAATATACGACGGTGCTGACTGCCCAGTCGACGAGAATCTTGTTCAGTGCATTTACCTGGTTCTTCTTCCTGACCGTACCTATCTCAAGGAAAGCAAATCCTGCATGCATGCTGAAGACCATCACGGCGCCTATGAAAAGGAACAGCATGTTCCCGGAACTCTCGAATGAATTCAGCCTGTTTGTGACATTATCATCGGCGCCAAGGCATAGGAAACCCGCCGACATCAGTAACGACATCAGAAATACCTTCAACATGCAACCCTCCGCGTTAAATATTAATTTTGAAAATTCACCTTAGCAGAGAGCATGCCACAATTTAATTCATTATTATAACAATATTGTAATTAGCAAGATATAAATATTGCCATATAAGTTATAATTAAACATCTATTACATAATTGTATCGATTATTGACGACGTGTTACATAAATGTAACCTATTAATTCATATAAAATCAAAAAAGGAAAGTATAAAGAATAGATATAATCAATATGGGATTACGGGGAATTAAGAATATTATCGCTTCTGTGGATTCTGAGGAAGCCCAATATCCCTGCGCCAGGGGCTCGCGTTCTCTTCTTTGCCTTCAGCTTTCTCAGCCCTTCTCTCACGCCTGGTCTCGTTCTTGGCTTCCTGCTGCTGTGCAGGTTTTTCAACGACCTCTATCTTTTCAAGCTCAAGATAGTAGTGAGGCATCATTGTTGCGTCAGGTTCGCTCATGAATTTCTTAACCTTGCCATATACCTTGACAGTGGAACCGTTTTTCAGTGCCGGCACAAGTTCATTCATCTCCTTGCTCTTCTCAGCCATTACAGGAAGGCTAACCGGCTTTATCAGAAGGCAGAAATCCTTGCCCGCCTTGAACCCTGACTTTTCGACATATGGAGGAAACGTGGTCTCATATCCCCAGTATTCAGATTCATAACATATCCTCTTCATCTTGTATTCCTCAGGAGTCGCCTTAAGGCGTGCAATCTCTACCTGGGCATAGTTCTCAGCCTTGAATGTCTCCGCATAAGCAAGAATTGCTGAAGACAGGCATATCAAAATACATATTTTCCTGAGCATGTCTATATCATTCCCTTTTGTATTTCTTTTATGAAAAACGAACTTCCGATCGAATTATTGCACGATATACCTAATAAACTGGAGAAAAATTAAAGAGAACCAACGGCATTGACCATCTCGACCTCTACGACAGGCTTTTTCCAACCCCTGACCCATCTTTCCTGTCCGGTTACCTGAATTGTCTTATCCTCCCAGAGTTTCAGGTTCATCCTCCGGCTGAAGACATAGCACAGGGGAAAGTAATGCTCCGCAGTTTTGTCCGCAAGGGCAAATGAAACAGCTCCCGTCCCCATGTCCGGCTTCACAGCAACCAGTACTCCTTCGTACGAGACGGACTTTGGAGAAATACCCGAAAAGGACATTTTGTCAGCTTCGCTGTTCTTCCTCTCCTGCTCCTTGTCCTTCTTCTCATCAGGTTTTATCGGAACTGCTTCATCAACCTTGTCCTTCTTCAATGCACCTGCCTGTACCGGATCGACATCCACATAGTCTGCGTTTACCCACGCCGTCAGCCCATCGACAGGAGAAATCTTCAACCATCCTTCCTGGGTGGTATCAAGTATCTCAACCCTTGTCCCCTGCTCCAGGAGGATCCCGTAAGGTGAGCATGCAACACTCGGTCCTGTACGGATATATGCCTTCTTTGTCACAACCCCTTCCCTGACGAAAGATGATGAGATCCAGATCGAACACTTTGGCGGAGCGACTATCTCATACCATCCTTTCTCGAAATTGACTATCTTGACCTTGTCGTTCCTACCGAGTTGCGCAACAATTGCATGTTTCTCACCGGGCTTCACCCGGACGTTCAGAACATTCGCCTTTATCGTCCCCTCGACAGGATCAGCGCAATAGGACGCAAAGCAAAAGGCAAAGGAAAAGATGGATATAAGTAATTTTTTCATAATCCATAATATAGGGGGGCTCCACAAATTGACAAATGCGAGCAATAATAAATGGCTCCCTAAATTATGCGGAGAATCTTATTTGGAGCGGAAGAATGGAAATGGGATGTAGATTTGTTCGTCACGGACAGGATTCTTCATCGGAACGGCGGACAGCCTATCATGTCATTTCTTCTTGTCGGATGCGCCTGCAGGACCAACTTCAATGCAGTCAAGGAATGCCTGCGCCATGATTCCGCATTGTGACTGGGCGCCGGCAGCCTTAATCGTCTTTTCGAGGGATTCCTTCTTCTTCGCCTTTACCTTGCCACTAGGCATATCGACCATGTCGACCGCATCCCTGATGAAATCATCCTTTATCTTCTTCAGCCCACCGGCATTGAATTTCTGTATTCCCGGATCGAGTGACGCCTTGACATCCGCTGCGCGGGAATGTCCAGCAATCTGCTTCAGGAAATATTTCGAATAAGCCTCACACAATATCGGATCATTCTGTGCCAGTTCCTTTGAAAGAGCGATGACATCATCGATCCTTTTGTTCAGCCTTGCCTGTAGGTCCTCGACCTTCTTCCTGAGGTCTGCTGCAAGCTGGGCGTTCCCGGCCAGCGCCTTGAGGGAAGTCTCAGCCTTTCCGTAATCCAGGGAATTCATGGATTCAACGCTCCCTTTCAGTTCACCCTCAGGATAATCGGGCGCATAAATGAATGGAGCAAGTGCCAGATCCGACCGTCTGAACTGCATCATCGACACTTCCACATCGCGTCCGGTGATCCCATGTCCAGCTCCTTTGAGATACAGGTATACAACATCGATGGTTTCAGAGCGCAGCGATTCCGGGAGGAGTTCCGCCGCCCTTTGCGGCTGGGTCGTTCCAAGGGTCGGCTGGCCCATGTTCCTTTCATTTTCATGAAGGCTGACAAGCCAGCTCATAGGCATACCGCCTTTCGCAGAACCCCAGAAATTGCTTCCATAAAGTGAATTATGGCAGAATGACCATTCGGCGTCGCGGCGCTTGAGAGTTCCTTTCCCATGCTGGTTGAAATAGAGCTGATGTATTATGCCTCCCCCGGAGAAAGAGCATATGAATCCGCGCCCATGGATTATCTTATAGTCAGCCATCGTCTGCAGGACGGCTTGTTCCGCAGCATCCTCCTTGCCTGTCGAATCATTCTGATTCTGACCGTCGGTATATTCCATATTTATGCCGATTAGATTATGCTGTTCAAGATAGTTGCTGCAACCAAAATATTTTGCACCTCCACCTCCGCCCTGACCGTGGAAGAAGATATAAAGTCCCGCAGGATTCTTGTCGGAATACGATGAAGGAACATATACCCAATACTTGTATTCCTTCTTCTTTGTCTGGCACTCGTATGATCCAGTCCTGCCCTTGTTCTCCGAAGGCTGGTACCTGCCACCACTCTTCTTAAGTTCGCCATCGGCAGAAAATGAGATGTCCACCATCAGGAAGAACAGTATAAGGGATAATGATAAAATTTTTAATGTCCTGTCGTTCATGCCCTAACTATATATTTCATTTCCATGCTTTAAAGTTAAGTCGGTGTCTTGTCCGTAAAAGTCTGTGAAAAAACAAATGGCATCTTTAAATTTACTTTTTCCTCGGTCCCTCTTTCGGACCGGTTGTCTCGACTACTTCGAAGTCAGAGCCCTTCAGCTTGCGAAGTTCATCCAACCCCTTGATACGCGAGTCCGGCGCAACCGATATACGCCAGTCGCCGCCGTTGTCAGCCACGAACATGCCATATTTCTTGAGCCCCTTGAGGATCGCCTGCACGTGCGGGGAGAACTTCGATATGTCATATTCTGCCTTGAGACGTAACCTTTCACCCATGCGCGGGAGATTGACATCGGTCTTCCTGCTGGCGAAATGAGTTGCAGGATAAACATATGCCCTTCGACTGTTCCTTACCGTGAACCGCATCGCATGCTCCACCATCCCCTTTTCAACCTCATCATATCTGATCGCCGCAGGAAAAATTGGAAGGCCTGCGGCATCGGCCGAGGTCCAGCCATCAGGACGCAACTTGTTCGATGAGAGGTCAAACGCTGCGGCACATGAACATTCCCAGCCAACGTTTGTCCTGTGTCCCTGCCACATCTCATAAAGCTTCATGTTCACCGGATCGACCACCAGTACATGCCTGTCGGCATCCTCCTGCCCTTTCTGTGCAGCCTCAAGCGTCCTGTTGTCGAGTGGCCAGTTCTCGATCGGCGCATTGTCGGGAATCGGAAACGGACCTTTGTCGGACTCGTCCGGATACATCTTAATTTTCACATCAACCTTCTTCTGGTTGCCCGGGACAATGATGTAGCACATATCAAGGTTGTATGCGATGGTCTTGTCGGCCCCGATGCTCGCGATGATCTCCTTGGAGTTCTTGAGCACTGGCAGTTTCGAAATATCCTCATTCCACGGATTGTCAGGAGGAAACACCTGCAGGGCCGCCATGATCTTGTCAGCCTCGGGAGTGTTGAACATGACGGGTTTCGTGATCTGCGGCATCGATGGCCGGCCGGCGGCGGAGACAAGCAGGACAATTGCAACAAGAAGAATATATTTCCCTGAAGACCATAACGCTTTCATGTAAACCTCCTGTTCTGAGTTCATGAGTAGCTTAATGAAACATAAGCGAGGAAAAACAAGAGAATGAAATTCCATATCCAACATCCATACCATACGGCATCATGTTCCTTTCTCCTGCTCATTAATGTACCGATGATGGAAAACACAAATGCTAGATATATGAACATATTGCTCTTGTCATGGTAATACTGGGGGCTCTTAAGATATAGCCTCCTTTGGTATTCCTCCGTATTGCCCTGTGTCTCGTTTTTGATCTGCTCCATCTCCTTGTCCCGATTTTCCCGAGAAACTGCATGCCTGGAAACATAGCAAGAACAATACCAGGCTGAAGCAAGCCCCATGATCACCGAGAGAACAATAGAACCGATGAAAATAAATTTGAAAACTTTTTCCTTCAAGTATTCTACGTCGCTTTATTTTTCACGCGTGAGCTGATATTCATCTTTCAACCGACGACTACTGGCTACTGACGATTTGGGAACGACTCCCCCATTCATCCAATCATCCAGCCATCCATTCACCCAAGCCTTAGTTCTCCTTGACAAGCTTCGGTGCTTTCTTTTCCGGAAACTGAAGAGCCGATGCTATCTCAGGGAATAACTGCTTGACGGCATCTCTGTTGGCACAGTCGATGAAATACCACTTTCCGTCGGTCTCGAGAACTCCCAGAAGCCAGCCTTCAACCTGAAGCATTCCTTTTGCCGTCTTGATCTGCAGGTTCTGTGGGACGAATGAGCAATAGACTCTGCCGATCTTCTTCAGGTCCAGTGGCTCGCCGATCTTTGCCGATATGAACGACATGCCCTGCTTCTCCATCTGCTTCATCACCTGCCGGGTGATCTCCGACATCTTTTCACGACCTCCCAGCATCTGCATGATCTTTGGATGGGTGTAAAGCGAAAGCTTCTCAAAATCACCCTTTACAAAGGCATCTGCACAATTCTGTGCTTCAGCCTTGATCTTCTCCTTCATCGCCGCTTCATTGGGAATTGCCTCCTTTTCCGCGAGAACAGATTTGGCTTCCGGAAGAGTCTCAGCGGAAACAATCATGATCGGAAGAATCAGGCTGAAAACAAGCAGACACAGACATTTCATAGAAATATTTTTCATGAATCCCCTCATGGCTTTACGCATAATCTACTCCCCTTTCCATAACTCACAACCTGGTGTTTTCAGTACCAGCATGATTGAATTTCTTCGTGAAATTTCTCAGTAAAATGAGGTGTTTTTTCCAATATTCATGATAGATTAACAGGAATTTATGACTTCCGGGGAGACACAATGACGTTCTTACAGCCGTTAATCTTATGGGGACTGCCTCTTTGTCTCATCCCTATTCTCATACATCTCATGAACCGCATAAGATACCGCACAGTAAACTGGGCGGCCATCATGTTCCTCATAAAGGCAAGCCGGAGCTCGACAAGCATGGCGCGTCTCAGGCAGTTCCTGATACTGCTCTTCAGGATACTTGCCATCCTTGTCCTCATCTTCGCCGTCGCAAGGCCCCTCGCCGGAGGATGGCTCGGTTGGACTTTTTCCGGTCCGCCTGAAACTGTAATAATCATTCTCGACCGTTCCGCGAGCATGGGAACTGAATATTCAACACGCACATCAAGGCTCAAGCAGGCGAAATCAATACTGGGATCGGCATCAAAAGGGCTGATAGGAACCCGCTTCGTACTTCTGGAAAATGTAAACCGCAAACCCTGTGATCTCGCATCGCCGGAGATCATATCAGATCTTTCAGACACCTCGCAGACACAGACCGCCTGCGACATTCCATCTCTGGTCGACGAGGCCGTCAACTACGTGATCGCAAATAAGACCGGAGTTACCGAGATATGGATCGCTTCCGACATGCAGATAAGCGACTGGCAACCCGAGAACTCGAGATGGCGCGAGATAGAGTCCAAGATAAAATCAGTACCGCAGTCGCTCAGGCTCAGGATCCTCGCGCTCGATTCCAAAACTGAGGAGAATATGTCAGTCCGTCTTGTCAGGATAAATCCTCCCAGGGCGAACGACCCCCAGGAAGCCGAACTCGTGTTCGAAATCAGCAGGGCTCCCGGTAACGACACGACAATACCTGTGACCTTCTCGCAGGGTGGAAACATAAAACAGATCAATGTAAGGCTCACCGGAACTTCGAACAAGTTCAGGCAGAAGATAACAAAAGGTGAAGGTGTCACTGAAAACAGTGGATATCTGGAACTCCCCGCCGATTCCAACATCAACGACAACAGGGCATATTTCACGTTCCCTGTCCAGCAGGAAAAGAAGGCTGTCATTGTCTCCCAGGAACGCACCGTCGCCGCAGAGATTATTGGCATTGCCGCCTGTCCCAACGAAAAGAATCAGGGCAACATAAAGTTCAGCCAACCCTCGTCAGCGGATCTGATAGATACCAAGGAGACAGCGCTCATTGCCTGGCTCGCACCTTTCCCGAACGAGGAGGGACAGAAGATACTCAAGCAGTTCTTATCCGATGGCGGTTCCATGATATTCTTTCCGCCGGAGACCGATGACACTGCCAAGCTTTTCGGCTCTATCACCTGGGATAAATGCGAAACACGCAAGGAGAACGAGCCTATCACTGTCAAGGAATGGGACAGGCGTTCAGGCCCGTTGGAGGACACTGCATCCGGAGAAAGCATTGCATTGAATGAATTGAAGATATTGAAGATACAGCAGCTTCAGGGCTACGGTTTAAACCCGATCGCTTCCTGTCCTGAAGGAAGAATATTCCTCGCAAGACTCAAGAGCAACGGCGGAAATGCGTATTTCTGCACCACGCTCCCATTGCCTGAATGGTCCAACCTCGGTGAAGGACAGGTGCTGGTGCCGATGATCCAGAGAATGCTCAGTGAAGGCGGAGCACGTCTCTCAAAGACAGTTTTCTCAGACTACGGCGGATGGCTCCCTGAAGCGACCGGCACCGACATCAAGGACATAGACTCCGGCGAG
>CAZRKP010000067.1:0-22086 GCA_964600895.1 uncultured Victivallis sp. | reverse complement strand
CCCTGCAAAAGGCAAGGGACCAGGCTAAGCAGATCTCCTGCTGCAACAATCTTAAACAGGTCGGACTTGCTTATCACACATATGCAGACGACTTCAACATGTTCCTGCCCTGCGACAGGGTCTCGACAAATTCAAGCTGGGCAACATGGGGCTACATGCACAGGGGATTGGAAGTAGCCCTCGCACCATATGTCAATTCAAAGCTTCCAACAGCAGCACATCTCGCCACCGGTCATCCAGTCTGGATATGTGCAGGTTCTCCCGTATCTTTCGATCCGACATACCAAGGTGGAAAATACAACCACGATGGCAGCTTCGGCCCTTACGCATCAAACTGCTACGAAGGACTTTATTACCATTATCAGAGCTCTCCAATGAACTCTGACTGCCTAACACCTGATCCGGCCGCGATCAAACTGTCCTCTTTCAAACACAATCCCGCAGGTTCCCCACTCCAGTTCTGCTCACGAAGGATGGGAGGATGGGATCTGGCAAAGACCGATGGCAATGTGACAAACAACACTCTTGGCGCAGCGAGTTGGCACAAGAAGAATGCTTACGGTCCGCGTCCGACCGCCTTCGCCGACGGACATGTCTTCGCTCTTGTCTCCTACAAGTACATAGCTCATGGATACCAACAGATCATCCTCGGCCCATACAGTTCATTCAACCTTGGCTCAGGCGGTGGCAGCCCTCCGCATACCCCCTGGGATTTCTGGATAGATGAAAATTGATTTTTCTTAGATACTATGGAATTGATGGATGAGCGCAAAAAGGCAATTTTAAATTTTACAATAATTGGGATTTGATTTTATCTCGTGAGCGGTTACATTAAGGCAAGAGAACGGGATAAGGCCTCCCGGAATTATTTTTTTTGAGGCATTGATTAGAACCATGAAACAAAAGTATTTCACTCTAATCGAACTCCTGGTTGTAATTGCGATAATCGCAATCCTCTGCTCCCTTCTGCTGCCAGCTCTTCAGAATGCCAGGGAGACAGCAAGGATGGCGCTCTGCCAGTCGAATCTAAAGCAGATCGGCCTCGCCATGAACACTTATGCCAACGACTACAATTTCTGCATGCCTTTCAATCCGGTCGGATTCGATAATTTCCAAAAAGGCTCCAGAGGCACAGGACTCGAATATCTGACGAGTGATTATACGGGACAGAAATACAAGGGACCTGATGACGCAAGCTTCGATCGTCAGGCCACCGGCGGCATATTCCTCTGTGCAAGCGCACCCATGAGCGTCAAGACCAACTGGTCCGGATGGACAGGCTCATACTATGTTTCTGAATACGGCGATGGCGGACAATACAATTCATATTCTGGCCTATTTGAACACTATGGCGGAGACGCCGTAAGTGGAAGCCTTCCGGACAAGCCGGCATTCTCCTACAAGGTAAACTATTTTTCTAAACCTGCCCAGGTACCATATCAGTGGGACTCTACTCACAGAAATGACAACAGGCAGGGAACAGGCGGCTACCGTTATGCAAATCCATATCAGGCTGAATCATGGCACAGCAAGGCGCGTCCGACGGTCTTCCTTGACGGTCACGCCTTGAACCTGACCTCTTTCGTATACAGGATAGATACTGGCACCGGCTGCCTTGCCCTTGGTCCATACAGCACATATGAACTGGGTTCGGGCAACGCCTGGGGCAAGCCGGAGCACAAGGCCTGGGACTTCTGGGTCGACGAATACTGATTTACCTTTGAATTTTTTTTCATTGACTCGCTTGCTTTGACTTCGTGAGCGGTTACAATAATAGAGACGGTAAATAAAGCAGAGGGGGACATGATGAGGATTCATATGAAAACACCTGCAAAATCACAGATGAACTTTCCTTATTTAAAAAAAATTAGAAATCAGAAATCCTATTCCTTGGCAATGGATACGAAGGCCAGGTCGGAAATCAAAAATGGATTTACACTCATCGAATTACTCGTGGTAATTGCGATCATCGCAATCTTGATGGCGCTTCTCCTGCCAGCTCTCCAGAACGCCAAGGAAACTGCGCGCACCATAAGCTGTTTGTCCAATACCAAGCAGATCGCAATTGCCATGAACACATATGCCGTCGATTATGAAAACGGTCTCCCGCTATACTATGATCCAAATGTCTGGTCGGATCCATTTCAGAGAGGTTCCAGAGGAACCGGCCTGGAGATTCTCCTGTATGATTATGTTGGCCATAAATACCAGGGACCGCCTGGGGCTGACAGGTTCCGCCAGGCCCTTGGTGGAATCTATATATGCCCGAGTTCCCCTTTGAAGGTCGGAACCAACTGGTCTGGATGGATCGGCTCCTACTATGTATCAGACTATGGCGATGGCGGACAATACAATGCATATTCAGGGCTCTACCTGCATTATGAGACCGGTGCCGGCGGTGACAGCTCCCAGGGAATATTACCTTTCGGACATAAGATCTCGACTTTCTCACGACCAGCTCAGGTTCCTTACCAATTCTGTTCGACACACAGGAACGACAACAGAAAAGGATTCGGTTCTTACAGGTATGGCAATCCATATCAGGCGGAATCCTGGCACTCGAAATCACGCCCATGTGTCTTCATCGACGGACACGCCGTCACGCTTAAGGAATGGAAATATAGGGTCGAGACGGGGCTTGGCTGCCTTGCACTCGGACCTTACAACACATTCGAACTTGCAAGCGGTAATAGCTGGGGAATAGGACCTCCGCACAAGGCCTGGGATTTCTGGGTGGATGAATACTGATAATTGCAGGCACTAAGGAAATTTTATCAACAATGAAAGGATTGCCCTAAACAGGCAAAAGAAAAAATGAAGAAGATATTATTGGCAGTTCTCTCAGCCATGTTTGTCATCCTCCCATTTCTTTCAACGACGGCTTTCGCCGAATCGAAGAAGCAGACCGAGGAATCGTCCGAGACGGCAAAGCTTAAATATCTCCTTTATCTTCCCAAGGACTACAAGAAGACCGGCAAACCCACTCCCCTTATGCTCTTCCTGCATGGGATGGGCGAACGTGGTGACAACCTTGATGACATAAAGAAGAACGGCCCTCCCAAGCTGATCGAATCCGGGAAAAAGTTCCCTTTCATCGTCGTCTCACCGCAGTGTCCCGGCACTGAATGGTGGAACATTGACAAACTCAAGAACCTTCTCGACGATGTCATGAAAAAATATAATGTGGACAAGGACCGGATCTATCTCACGGGACTGAGCATGGGAGGATTCGGCACATGGGCGTTTGCCGCAAGGAATCCGGAGCTCTTCGCTGCAATAGTACCCATATGCGGCGGTGGAAATCCCAAGGACGCTGACAAGCTCAAGGTCCTTCCCATATGGATTTTTCACGGAGCAAAGGACACAACTGTCAAGCCTGAGAAGTCCGAAGAGATGTATAAGGCCCTGAAAGATGCCAAGGCAAAGGAAGTCGAATATACCGTTTATCCCAATGCGGGGCACGATGCATGGACTGAGACCTACAACAATGACAAGGTATACGACTGGCTGATGAAACATACAAAATCCGGCGGCGCCAAGGAACAGAAGAAATAATTATAAATTAAGGAATAATAACAAATGAACACTTTCGCCACACTCGCAGCTTTCCTTCTTTCTGCATCCTTGATATCCAGCCTTTCCGCTGCCGAACCTGCCGATGCCGGTCCTGCTTTCGGCAAACAGCTCCTGATCCAGGAGATTGATTGCTCGAAGGAAAACCAGGAAGCAATGTTCACTGATTATCCGAAAGGCGTCAGCAAAGTTGAAACCATCCTTGGGACCGCTTGCCGCGTGCTTCCAAATACTGAAGGCGGTCCAAAATACTTTGCCTACCGTGTTGGTAAAGGTCTCGGCCTCAAACCCGGAGCAGCATATGTACTCTCAGTTGAATTCCCTGACGACAAGCCAAGAAACATGTTCATACGCAACCTGGGCTGTGAAACCTCAAGAGGAATCCACAGTGGGACAGCCGTCGGCGACGCAATCAAAGCACTTTATGTGAACCATAATCCCGAATCCCTCAACTTCCCGCTCACAGGAAAACTCCAGACCTGGCGGGAGCTGTTCTTCCTACATGACCGTTATCCTGAAATAAAAAATCCTCGTGGCAGCGCAAAGCGCCCCTTGCTTCCAGCAGATGGGTTCTGGGTCATCATTGCCCAGCTCAAGGCTGAGAACAATCTGGAGTCAGCAGGAGCGGCTGTATCAAAGATACGCCTTTTCGAGATCACCGATCCATCAGCACTTGACCAGAAGATAAACTATCCTCCCGCCGAACTTCCGCGCAGATATCTTTTCTTCCGTGAGGAAATGGCCGACGGCGTTATAGCCCAGGGGCACAAGCCTGAGGAAAGACTGCCTGAACTTCGCGGCGTGACTAATCCTGTGGATTGGTATGAATACAAGGTGAAGCTTATGAGATTCCTCGGTATGAACACATTCACGAAGGATCTCCTCGAATTCGGACACAACCAGGGCTGGGATTGTTCGAAATACGGTGGTGGCAGCGCGTGGTACAACCAGTCGTCAACCCCGACGCTTTGGACTGACATCCTCCAGATGCTTGGGAAATATCCTGACTTCTACGTGTTCCCCTATTATGAATATGCTGGAAGTATCGGGCAGGACAAGAATTTTGCGATCGGGAACCAGCGCCGCTGTGAAAATCTTAAGGGTGAAAAGGACTACACACATATCGCCTGGTGTCACAAGACAAATGCGGATCTCGTTGATCCTGATTTCCTGGCGGATGCAAAGAAGCTCCTCGAAGTAACGATCGTAGACAATAAGGACAAGGCGAAGTTCATTGGCGCCTGGTTCCGCCCGCGCCCGGAGGCCAATCCGATCAGCTTCAATGCAAAGGACATTGAGATCTTCAATGCAGAAACCAAGCAGGTGAAAAAGGTCACACGCGAGGATCTGCAGAAGGACAAGGCCCTCCTTGAAAAATATTATGACTGGTGGTTCAAGAAACGCAGGGACTTCAACCTTTCGCTTGCAGATTACCTGCGCAAAGAGGTCAATCCCGAAGCTGTCATCCTCTATACCACCGACGCAAGCGAGCCGGGCATCGGTCTTCCAGGCTCCATCGTCTCAAAGAATCCTGGTGAATGCAAGATGGTAGTGGTCACAGACGCCACGGAAAAATGGAATAAATATCTTGATGGAAACAAGGAATTCTTCAAGGCCATCAAAGCAGTCAATTATGACAAGGTCGTGGCTGAAGACTTGTACCTCCAGGCTCTTCTATCGCAACGTGGAACATGGGGTAACTATGAATGGCAGCATGCAACTCCGAAAAACGATCCGCAGAACTACAAGGACAACCCCGGCATCATGCTGAGCTATTCTTTCAACAGGCTTTACACGGTCTCTTCGAAAAAGGCCTTCGATGAATTCAGGACTCCTTCCGGCCTTGCGGTAATCAGGCACTATGGGCTCAATGAGAACGACATGAACGACGGCAAGGACCCCATTCTCGGTTATTTCGTCGCAGATGTCGAACGTACCGGTCCATACTGCATGCTCGGAGAGGCGCGCGCCTTTGCAAACGGCGATCCACGTTTCATCGGATATCTTGCAGGCAACAGCTTCAACAGGGGATTCCCGGAATATGTCCGCGCATTCAATGCCGCATTCCTATCCCTGCCAGCCCTGCCCAGCAAGATAATCGACAATGCCTCCACTGATCCGGAAGTCGTTGTCAGGACAATCCAGACTCCGAAGAACGGAACCTACGTCGGCATTGTCAATACCGGTCTTAAGGACAAGAAAGATGTTACTGTAAGTCTTCCATCTTGCACCAAGGTAATTGACAATGTCTCAGGACAGTCACTCCCAGTCAAGGACGGGAAAATCATCCTTTCCATGTATCCTGGAGAACTGAGGAGCTTGAGCCTGAAGTGATGGAGGATGCATGAAGAAGACAGCCATATTCATTGCTCTTGCGGCGCTCTCCTCATCATGTGTCAGCAATCAGGCACAGCCTGTATCATCCATGAAGCTCGATGATGGGACTGAAACACCATGTATTGCATTATCGAATGATTCCATGACCGTAAAATTTCTTCCTGAACTTGGTGGCAAGATAATATCGATAAAGGATGCCGCAGGAACGGAATATCTGGATCGCGGAAGCAAACCATACAAGCCTCGTCTGCCGGAAATGACCTACAATGATACCGAGTTCGATGGCATTGACGAGGTCTTCCCGACCATGAGTGAATGCAAAATGCCCGCTGGAGAATTCAAAGGCATGAAACTGCATCCGCACGGCGACCTCTACAGAAAAAAATGGAATTATTCGCTGCAAAACGGGATTCTGACAATGGAGACGTCCGGATTCGATCTGCCGTATACTTTCAAACGGACCGCAAAGCTCGACAAGACCTTTCTTGTCCTCGATTACTGTGTCATAAACAATTCCACGCAACCCCTCCCCTACATCTACACATTCCATCCTATCCTCGCGGCAAGTACTGGTTCAAAGCTGGAACTGCCTGCCGAGATGAATGTGAAGGTTTCATATTCCATGAAAGGATGGATGGGGAAATCCGGGGAAAACAGGAAGCTTGGCGATATCAAAAATGAAGATGGTACTACCTTCATTGAAAAGATGTTTACAAGCAGCAGTGGAAGATACTGGAAATTCTTTACTGGTAAATTGAGCAAAGGTGAAGTCGTTCTCGCACACGCGAACTCATCGAAACTCGTAATGACCTGGCCTGCCGACAAGTTCCCTTATCTCGCCGTATGGACCAGTGAAGGAAATGTCGGAGGGCAGAATCACATCGCCCCGGAACCTTCGACTTCGCAGGAAGAATCCCTGGAAAAAGCGTATGCTGCAGGCGAGGCACGCAGCATTCCGGCAAATGGAAAGGAAGAATGGCAGATCAAGATTGCAATCGTAAAAGATTGAACATCGAACATCCAACTTCGAACGTTGAACTTCGAATTAAAAACGGAGCGCCGGCGTCTCGCCGGCAATAAAATTAAAGGTAAACAATGATCAAGACATTCACCGGCATTTTTGCACTGGCGTTTGCGACATTAGCAGCTTCGGCGCAGGAGACAAAATGGGAGTATCCGCTTGGCGGCGACATGAAACCCAAAGCATCTCTTTCCTCGTTCCTCTACGGTAAGACCTGGGCATATACAGTCGAGTTCGACGATGGTGGAATCTTTGTAAAGAACATCGCACAGCCTTTGTTCGCCGAATACAAGTTCACCGATGCACCTCCTGGGATCAAAGGTGGAAAAGAAATGCCTTTCGTAGGAAACGCGGCTGTCATGGTCTGCAACATGGCCGGAGGAAACGGAACAGTGTTGAACTGGGATGATGTGAAGGATATCATCTCAAAGGGATGGGACATCACCAACCACAGCTATTGGCATACCGGCTGCCACTGGGACAAGTCAAAGCTCCTCTCTCCCGACCAGTTCAAGCGAGAACTTTTCTGGAGTCAGGCCGTCTTTGCACATTACGTCTACGGTGACAAGAGAGCCCCTCTAACTTTCGTGTATCCCTCTGGCGACTACAACTACAAACTGTTCCTCAAGAAATTCAACCTTCTCGCCGGTTCGCGTGTAAGCGGAAGCTGTCCTAAATCAATATTCGATCCGAACTTCGACCCGCTCGAACTATGCAGGAGCAACCTGGACGGACTCGGTGGTGACAAGAACAAGGATCCCATGGGCGATTTCCCGAAGGAGATCAAGGATGGATTCTTCCATTTGGACTTCTCTCATGGCATAGACACCAACAAGGATTCTGCGAACTACAAGGCCTGGCAGGAGAGGCTGAAGGCAATCGCAGAAAAATATGGTGCGAAAGGTGCGGACAATGTCTGGTGCGCACCGACACAAGCTATCGTCAGCTATGTGCTTTCTGCGAAATCCGCAAAAGTCTCCGTCGAGAATGGGAAACTCCTTCTTGCACTTCCGGAGAACGCTCTTGAATCAAAGTTCACAATCTGCCTGGAGGGTGTTCCGGAAAACGCCAAGCTGACCGCTCCCAAGGACGGCATCGTCTATCGTCAGGGCGACAAGGCATGGATAACTACTCCCGTGCTTGGAAAACCAAATCCGATTCCGAAACCAAAGGTAAAGATAGGATATGAAGGAAACTTCGCACCCCAAATAAAATTTGACAAACCTATGAAGGTGGCTGCTGTCAGGCTCCAGCAGTCCGGAGGATTCGCAAATGGGTATGTGCCAAAGATAACATTCGTCTTGAAGGACGGCACAAAGAAAGAGTTCGATGTCGCACGTATCCACAAGTGGACAGGAACCGGTCCGAGATGGGGCGGCTGGTGTCTCTATCCTCTGATCCCCGACGAGGAACCCGTCCTGGCGACAGGTGTCGAGATCGCAAACGATCCCGCCTTCAAGAAAGTCGAAGTCTGGGTGGTGGAAGAATAGGAACAGTCGAGTTTCAGAGTGACGAATCTACGGTCGGCGAACAAGCTGAACAGCTACTTACCATTGTTCCGCAAGCTTTGTATTGTGCTGGAAGAAATGCTATCTTAAATCAGTTCGATATAATAGGGGGTATTCATGAGCTCATTCTTACAGCCTGCATTCAGCGGAATCCACAAACCTGAATCCTTGCAGAAAGATTTTATACAGAAATTAGCTGAAAGGATCAATCAGGGATTTCTCCAAATAGCCCTGCCCAAACGCAATCGTTATGAGATTCTGGAACAGACGGAAAATTCCATACACTTCCATTCTGTAAATGTCCTCACCGGAATTACAATCGGCCTAAATGACGTCAATATCCAGGTAGACAAGGAAAGCAATGAGATACGGTTCACCGTCTCCTATTGGACCTGGGCGAAATTCAGCTTCATCCTATGTTTCTCCATAGCCTTTCTTGTTGGATTCTTTCTTATGACACCGCTCTTCGGCATTTACCTTTTCTCAAAGGAAAGCTATCCTTCCCTGTTAACCATCAAGACAGTAATTATCCCAATGGTTGTCTTCTGGGGAGTAATCTGGCCATGGCTGCTGATCATCATGCACAAAGGACCGGCATCAAAATGCCTTTGCAGGATACTAGATGAAGTAAATAAAAGCTAGAACACTTGTCTCTTATCTTTTTGGAAGGAATTCAATATCCCAGGCCAGTTTCTCTCCCTTGGCAAGCTTCACCTCGAATCCGACCATGATCGTACCTTCGTTTCGGGCGTCATATTCAGCCGGAGGCGGATCACTGACATAGGTCTTCATCTTGAGATCCTTGATGCCAGTGACCTTCATTGACATCGTCTTGCCGTTGCGGGTGAGCTTTGCGCCATCAGCTGTCAATTCAACCTTTGCTCGCGTCATCATTACCCACCGTACGGTGGCATCATTCTCATCTGCCGTAACTTCATCTGAAAGTTTTACTGTTCCGTCAGGATTAAGCTCGATTTTCCTTATCGCTGTCTTTAGCTGGCCAGCAAAGACTGGTGACATGTCAAGCGTAGCCGAATGGTCGGTATGTTCAGTGAATGATGCAACTCCATCGATCTTGTGATCTTTTCCGTCCACCATCAGGACGTTGTGTGACGAGGCACCAAGCCTGAATATTTTCCATCGCTCCGCGCCTTCCTTCTGTCCCCAGAGGTTCATCCCGCGCGACTCGATCGAGTAGTATCCTTGCATACCCAGA
The DNA here is from genome assembly GCA_964600895.1 of uncultured Victivallis sp. GTDB lineage: Bacteria > Verrucomicrobiota > Lentisphaeria > Victivallales > GWF2-50-93 > GWF2-50-93. The sequence goes on along the minus strand of CAZRKP010000067.1, from coordinate 12,431 downwards.
TCTTCGGCCCAGCGTTCGCCAATGGCATCAAACACGAATGTACCGGCATCCATGTGGCCATGAGGATTAGCAGCCTTGCCACCTTTGATACCCACAAATGTTGCTTCCCTGTCCCAGCCTGTCCGGAATATCGCTACAGGAGTGGCTCCAGAAGCAAAGTAATATTTATCTGGCGGTTCGTTGCTCTGACCTGAAACAGGTTCTGCCCAGATAAGCAGGAACGGGAGGAAACGTCCGGCAGACTTTATCTTGGCTGGATTATCTGCAAGATTCTTGAGCATTGGCCGCTCATTCCAAGTGATGCCAGATGTCTTCTGCCTGCTGGCGAACCATGTCATGGCAACAGAGGGATTGAACTGTCCACGCTGGGCACAGTCAGCATAATTGAAGTAAAGCCCTATCGGTCCGGTAGCATGCAAATAATACTTGGCAGTGAGGCTGAACCCCTTCATTTTGGAAAGTCCGAAGTCCGTGCCAAGCGCCTTTTCAAGCGCATCTATCATCACCACGTTATATGAGGTGCCATAGTCCCAGTACATCGGTCCTTCGGGATACGCTCCGTCAGGTTCATACTCCTTCATCGCGTTAGGCACGCCTTCGACCGCACGTATGATCATTTTCTGGGCGAGATCCGGATCATCTTCCGCTATCGCCAGCGCTCCGAGCACCATTCCACCGTTGCACACCTGGTTCCAGTTGTTGATCCCCTTGGTCCAGTAGTCATTTCCGATGGATGCCTTAAGTCCCTTTTCAATTATCGCCTTGTGAAGGGCCTTTCTGGTAGCTTCGTCCATATAGTCATGGAGCCAGTCAGTTCCTATTGCAAGTGCAGCTGTCAATTCCGCGACATCAAGGAAATGTTTCGGATTCCAGTCTTCGAAGGAAGCTGCATCCATCATATCCTTTATCGCCCTGTCGGCATATTTCTTTTCTCCGGTCATGCGATACATGAATGAAAGATTTATTATTCTCTTGAGAAACTCACGGGACACATCGAGCAGGCGTCGTCCTTCGAGCTTGCGTTCAAGGGCTGGAGCGGTCAGTTGTTTTTCTGCGGAGTTCTTCAGGAGCTCCCATACTGCCTTGAGCTGGGGATCCTTTGCAATCTTATCTGATATGTTTTTTTCTTCACCCTTGAGCAGAAACAACCTTGGGTGCCCCGGTATCTTGTCAAGCATTGCCTTCACCTCATTTACTTTAACAGCGCCGGCCGATGCGCAGACACATATTAATGAAATCAGCAGGCACATTTTCATCGTAATCCAGTCCATTTTAAAAGTCGCCGGTGGTCAGTTATCGGTATCAAAACAAGCATCTATTCTCCTCACTTCCCCATCTTCACCATGACATCGAACTTTCCACCCCTGTCAACCGGCAGAAGCGTGCCCTCAAGCTTTGTACCGTTGACGGTTATCTCAGAAATATTCCTGCAGCCACCTTTCTGATCGAACGAGATCCTATATTCAGCTCCCCTGAAATGCCTTATGACAGAGCACTTCTTCCATTCAGGAGGAAGACAAGGATCGATACGGAGTCCGGCGGATTCGGGCCTGATCCCGAAAACATTATTCATCATGACGACATAGAACCATCCGGCAGTACCTGTGCCCCAGCTCTGTCCGACAGTTCCATAGCGGTAGCTGTTCCTGATGGCAAAATAACTGTTGCAGAAGACATAAGGTTCGCAATTCTTCTCCCAGCGCCTGCCATCAAATGGTAGCATCTTGTGGATCCCCATCGAGACCTTGCCATGACGTTTGAGCATGCAGTCGGCCATCAGTTTGAACGTACTGGCATGCAGATAGACGCCACCATTCTCGTGGGTGCCTGGAGTCTTCACTGAGGACTCCCCTATCTTCGGGTCCCAGTGGGTGTACGGATCTAGAACCTTCACTGTACCGAGATCGATCTCAAGAAGCTTGTCGCATTCCTTCATCGCCTTAAGTCCCCTGTCGCCCTCTGCTATTCCAGAAATAATCGACCAGGCCTGTGGAAGCAGGAAAAGTCTGCCTTCCCTGTTCTTGTTCGAACCAAGTGTTTCGCCATCGTCGTTGAATGCCCTGAGATACCAGTGCCCGTCCCAGCCATACTTATTGATACGCTTCTTGATCTCTTCCCCACGTTTTGCGGACTTCACAGCATCGGAATAGCGTCCGGAGATTTTTGCGAGTTCCGCAAACTGCCTGTTGGCGAGATACCACGCCATCGAGAGCCAGATGCTGACCCCCCTTCCCTTCGGTCCGACATACTGGAGACAGTCGTTCCAGTCTCCGCTCCTGATCCTCATCAAACCATGTAATCCTCGGTCTTTCCAATAATAGTTGATCGCTCGTTTCACATGTTCGTATAGCGAAGCCTTGCTTCCGTCGTTGAATGGAACTTTCTTGTCAAGCAGGGAAATATCTCCTGTCTCCATGATGAGCTGATGGACTGCATAAGTGATCCAGACGTGGTTGTCTGAGAAGTCCTTGTCCTGGATCTTCCCATTGAGCCAGGTACGCGGTGCATAACCACTGCTGTATTGGTAGGATAGAACGCGGTGCAGCTGTCTTTCCGCTTCCCGAGGATTTATAATTGCAAATGCCCAGATGTCCTGCATCTGATCGCGGAATCCGTTGTGCCTGACGCGCGCCCACTGTATACCGAGGGATATCTGGCGTTTGAGCCAGGGGCTCATGAAATAGTTGAGAAGCGGATCCGGAGTTGAAATGGAATCTTTTCCGAGAAGCGAAACTGTCTTTGTCCTGATCCTCGCAAGTTCCTTCCCAATCACAGCATCATTGAAGAACTTCCTCCTAAGCTTGAGAACTTCCTTTTCGTCCTTTCCAGCACCGATGATCACGTTGAGAGCAATCTCCTTTCCAGCCGGGATTGAGATGCTCGTTCCGAGGGCACAGCAGCTCTTCTCCATTTCTGATCCGGTATTGGAGCAATGTCCGCGGACAACAGCATCTGGGCGCTGTTCCGTGCCATGGCCTACAAAGCCGTTCATGGAGCAGTCGAATCCGAGTATGGCCCTGTCCATGGTCATATACAGGTTAACTTCCTCGGCCCCATCGAACTCATGGCGTTTTCTTATAACGATGGAATTCAGCCTCCGATCGAAACGGCCTTTGCCGCCGTAGTAAGCCTGGGGCTTGAAGAAACCATCGAACATGGTGTTGGCGAATGTGAACACCTTGAACTTCCTGGCACGTTTGCCCGTGTTCTTCAACCTGACGGTCCAGATCTCGCAGACCTCCTTCTCAGGGACGAACACCAGGAAGGAGGACTGTATCCCCTCATGTTCCTGGAATATCTCGGAATAACCGAGTCCGTGGACACAGCGGTAGCCTGTGCGGAACTGATCGACCGGTAAACCATTCAAGGACCAGAACTTTCCTGTGCGCTGGTCTCTGAGGAAGAACATCCTGTTAAAGACAATCTCTATCCTGCGCCCCATGGAATCCTGAGTGAGGGATTCACCTTTGGCCGTCTGGGAGCAAAGCGAGACATATCTTTCATTCCACAGGTAGTTGTACCAGTCACGGGGGGCATCCGGAGTGTTCATCTCGAACGCATTCCCGTTATCTATGAATCGACCGCAGTTTGTCTTCAAGGCAGGCTCCCAGACATGAATATTATTACTCCATAAAACTTAGCACGCGGAGCGAAAAAGTAAATTGTCCTATCTTAAATGTCTTCCGGGAAACTCCAAGTGAAAATTCTGGAAAAATCGCTTGACAATCCGCAAATGGTATTATATTGGTATTATCATGAACAGGAGAGTGTTTATAAAATGAAAAAAGGCATTGTGACATGCTTGAAGAATATCGCCCTGGAACGTGATATCGAAACAAGGATATCCGACGGTGAATACCTGCCAGGCGACATGCTTCCACCTGAACGCAACATCGCAGCAAACAGCGGATATTCACGGGTCACGGTCAGGATGGCGCTGAAGAACCTTGAAAAGAAAGGCCTCATTGACCGGCATCAGGGATCTGGCACCTTCGTCTCCAATTCGGCAATGAGGAAACTTGAAAGGAACCGGACTCCCTTCAGCATATGCTTCGCCTACGTCAACGTTCCAGGCAAGGACATCCTCATGGATCCTTATTTCAATCATCTCTCATCCGGATTCCACAGGGCCCTGAACGAGTTTAACGCAAACTTCAGATCCATTGAAATCCTTCCAGGCGAAGATCCCGTAAGCAAAATCTCTGAAAAGTCCGATACTATCTTTGACGGGATCATATTCCTAAGCTGCGCCCCCTCCTCCGATGAAATTCTCCAGTTCAGAAGGGATGGGACTTCGTTAGTCATCATAGGTGAAGCACCTCAAGGACTTGATATCTCCTCCGTCGACATAGACAATTTCCATGGAGCATATGAAGCGGTAAGGCATCTGGCCGCTTTCGATCGTAAAAGGATATTGCTCTTGAACAACTACAGCACTGCCAGGAGAAACGGATTTATGGAGGCTGTTGACGAATTTGGGATCGACAGAAAATCATGTCATGTGGACAAGGTCGTTCCGTGGTCAAAGGAATCCGGGAGGAAAGCCGCCCTCAAGGCCTTGTCTGATGTCAAAAAGGAATTTGACTCAATGATAGTATATGGTGATTTTGCCACTGTTGGCGCAATGGAGGCGGTTAAAGAAAGTGGACTTGGGATTCCGGAGGACATTTCAGTCGTTATGTATGACGACTATCCATGGGTGGAAATGTTGAGCCTTCAGCCAACGGCAATCCGTCAGCCGTTTCCAGAACAGGCATATGAGGCGGTAAAAATGCTGATTGAATCTTCAAGAAATGGGGAAGACAGGCATTTCGCAAAGATGCTTCAGCCGTCTCTTGTAATAAGAAAATCTACTTGTCAATATTTAAAAAACAGGGGTGCCAGATGAAACCTGATGGAAAGATGGGATTTACATTGATTGAACTCCTAGTCGTTATTGCGATCATCGCAATCCTCGCTTCGCTCCTCCTGCCGGCGCTTGCCCATACAAAGGAGATGTCGAAGCAGACCAGCTGTTCATCGCAGCAGAAGCAGATACTCATCGCATTCTCGATGTATGCGCAGGACTACAACAATTTCTATCCTGCACTGACCGACGATGCGAGCTGGAGCGGCAGGCTTCCATGGCCCGGACAGTGGTTCATGCAACTGTGTCCGTATATGGGATACCAATGGGCACCGGGGATACGACCGGCAAAATTCACGAACACTGTATTTGTCTGTCCCTCCGCAATCGCGGGGCAGAACGCGGACGACATGGGCAACAATGTCCAGCTTGGCATAGGAATGTCGAGGATGATCCCTCCAGTTGATCCCGACTATGTGGTGCAATACAGGAATTATCCCAACTCGGTACTTGTCACCTCCCCCAGCACGAAACTTCTTATCGCAGATGCAAGGAGATATTCCCTTGAAGGATACTGGGAGTTCTCACAACCCCCGCCGACATGCTACGCACTCTACAGGATAAGGCACATGAAGGGTGCGGTGATAGGCTATTGTGATGGTCACGTCGAATGGCTCACAAGTAGTGAGATAGCCAGCAAAGGTGCAAATGCAACATTGTATTAGGAAACAGTCTTGCAGCCGGCGAAATTTCATTTGTGGGTTGTGGCTGGTGGAGGAGCAGTGGAGGCATGCATGATGTTGCGAAGGAATTGTTTTCTTCCTTCCTCAAGGATTTGCAGGAGCTTCTCGGCCTTATCCTTGGGGAGCTGTGCTTCTACTTCCTTCCTGGTATCCGCATATACGGCCTGGCATTTACCCGTCCACTCGGCATAAGTGTATCCTCCTGATGGTTTTTCATCATGAACCTGCTTGAGCCGCTGGAAATAATTCTTAATGATCGGCCTTAGTTTTTCCGTCTCGTTGTCCGTCAATCCGGCTTTCTGTTTAGACGTCTCCAGAGTATCCAAAAACAAATTTTTCCCAAATTCAAATCTTCTGGCTGGTGTTTCAACTGCCCCTGGAACAGGTTTTTTTAATGCTTCAGGAGACTTCTTCTGAGCGTCAGTCGTTGTCGGACAAGTCCTTTGTCTCTCATCAGGTTTTGCTGCCGTGGCTGGAACGGGCTGAGAAGTTTCCCTTACAACAGCCTTTGGCAACACATGTATTTCAGCCTTTTTAGCGATTTTCTCCTCCCTTCTGTCACCGGTGCTCGAGGAAGAATCATCTTTTGCAATGTCATCAACATTGCTTCCTGGCATAATTTCATCAGTAGTATCTATCTTTCTGTGTTCAGCCCTCCTGATAAGGGCGATGCTAAAGACGACGAAGCAAACAGCGATCAGGATCACTCCTGCTTTCAGAAGCCAGTCTGATCTTCCCAGATATTCCTCTTGAGGCTCCGTAAAAGCTGCGACAGGAGTCCCGTTGTCATCTATTATTTCATCGATTTCATCAATGACTTCCTGCCAGGAAGCGTATCGCTGATCCTTGTTCTTCGCCATCATTTTCGAGATAAGTTTCTCACATCCTGGAGAGACGTTAGAGTTGATCTTCCTTATCTCTGTAGCCTGTTCAGAGATAACACGGGCCAGTATCGCCATTGCGCTCGTGGCATCGTATGGCAGACGTCCAGTAAGCATATAGTAGAGAGTAGCACCGAGGGAATATATGTCCGCGCGGAAATCGATGTCCTTTTCGGCCTTGGCCTGTTCAGGACTCATGTAGTAAGGCGTTCCGACTATGATTCCGGTCATGGTGATAGATGTGTCCTCGTTAAGACATTTCGAGATCCCCATGTCCATCAGCTTGACCTCGCCCCCCTTGTCGACCATGATGTTTGCCGGCTTGACATCCCTGTGCAGGATACGGTGCTTCTCCCACGCGTATTTCAATGCCTCGGCTACCTTCCTAGCGATAATCAATGCCTCCTTCTCCTCAAAAACCTTTCCCGATTCAAGCTCTGATGCGACCGTCTTGCCGTCAACAAAATATGTGGAGAGGAAATAAAAGCCGTTCGAATTTCCCGCAGCATAGGCAGAGACTATGCCCGGATGATCAAGCCTTCCGATCAACTTCATTTCGTTATTGAATCTGTTTATGAACTCCTTGTCCCTGGACAGGGATGGACTGAGTATCTTCAGTGCAACCTTCCTGCCAATGGAACTCTGCGTGGCAAGCCAGACCTCGCCCATGCCCCCCTGACCCAGAAGTTCTTCCAGAGTATAACCGCCCAGGGACATTCCCGGCTTCATGAGTTCCTCTGGAACCTTAAGGGCGTTGTGGCATTTCGGGCACTGCATGACCTTTCCGGCCAGCGTGACATCCGCTTCAATCTTTGAACCGCAATTTCCGCAGCTGAATCTTATCTCCGACATAACATTCCTTTGCAAATATTCGCCATGCGAATATTTACTGTCATTTCTTTTCTCATAATATAATACGCAATATCCGTTCAAACTATTATATTACGTAATTATCAAATTCCGGTTACATTCATGAAAGCTACAAAATCAGATCTCGACATGAGCGGCACCCGCCTTGGGAAGCACACCATCATCAAGCTCATCGGAAAAGGTGGCATCGGCAGCGTCTATCTTGCCAGGAATGAGACCACCCGTGATCTTGAGGCGCTCAAGATCCTCCTACCGGACATGACTGCGTCACACAGGGCAGTCGAACGCTTCAAACGCGAAATCACCAACAGCCAGGCCCTGCAACATCAGAACATAGTAAAGCTCCTCGATTATGGAAATCTACAGGACATATGGTATTACACGATGGAATACTGCAAGGGTGGAAGCCTGGAGAATCTTGTCCTCAGCGACGGGATAAAGTCCGTCTCAATGGCATGCGATATCATCCTAAAGGTACTTGACGGTCTCGAATACGCACATAATGCGGAACTCCCTGAGATCAAGATGAACGATGGCAGTTTCAGCAAAGGCGTCGGCCTGATACACAGGGATATAAAGCCGGAGAATATATTAATACTCAACAAAGTATCGGAGTGCCGGCGTATCGGCGTATCGGCGAACAAGAAAAATGCAACTGGAAGTTCGAAATTGGAAATTAATACTGACGACCGACGACTGACGACTGACGACCTGATTATAAAAATCTCCGACTTCGGGCTTGCGAAAAACTATGCGATGGCAGGAAGGACTGGATACACACAGACCGGTTCGGTCGGTGGGTCGCTCGCATTCATCAGCCGCCAACAGCTGATCAATTACAAATATTCCAAACCTGAAGTCGATGTATGGAGCACAGCGGCAGTATTGTATTTCCTGCTGACAGCCCAACCGCCCCGCGACTGTGAATCAGAAAAGAATCCCTTCAACGCCATACTGAAGAACAATCCCATCCCGATACGGAGCATTGAACCGTCGGTCCCGGAGAAACTTGCCTTGATAATCGACAAAGCACTCGATGACAGCAGCTCTCTGTATTACAAGAAAGCAAAAGACTTGAGCTGTGACATTCTTGCATTCCTGAAAGAATGAGACTCTCAGTTAGTCTTCCTGGAAGGCTTGCTGGAGGTGAACGCCATATATGCGGAAATCGCAATTCCGACTGCGGCAATCGGCCAGAAGTTGTCCTTGGTCCCGTCGCCGTTCTTCGAAAGCAGATCGACAGCAAGCCCTATAAGCGGAGCAAAGACCATCTTGGCGAATGTCTGCGCCTGGCTCTCCACGGATAGGACACTGGTTCCATGTGTATCCGGGGAATATGAGTCGAAACGGCTGATTATCAGCGGTCGCCAAAGGCTCTGCATCAAGTAAAGCAGGAAGAATATCACTATTACCGGATAGTAGAACTTCCATATCAGGCATGGCAGCATAGCCAGATAGATTCCTGTCATGCACCACCAGACAAAACGGCTTGCATGATCCTCTCCTCCATGTTTGTCGCTGAGCTGGTGAGCCTGGCGGCTGGACCATGCGGAACCAAGATGGAAGAAGATATATGCTATACCGATAAGGATGATCCCTCGTTTTTTGTCGCTTATGCTCAGCAGGATTGGCAGACCAAGCGCCATGGCCCTGAGCATCGGCTGCACATAATCCTTGACCACATCGAAGAAACCTTCGAACCCCATCGATTCAATCATCAGTCGCCGCAGCCCCTTGAGTTTGATGGAATCCCTGACTGTCTGCCACATGTGGATGAAGACACCTTTGATGCTACCACCTCCCTCAGGCGTGCCGTCAAGAGCTTTTGGATATGTGCACAAGGATATGAAACCTATGGTGTAAGGAACCAGAGCCGCAACGAACAGGACATTCAGATTGTCCGTGAACAGGGCGATAGCGGTTGCAATCGGTATGGATACGGCAGAACCAACCTTCGACCAGGAACGGGTCACCCCATAGATCTTTGTCTTTTCCGCGATGCGGTTATTGATACGGAGCCATGTAAATATCATTGACTTGTGGGTGCCTTCCCGGAAGGCCTCGCCGATTCCAAAAAAGAAAAATGCGGCGAACAGGGCCGGGAGATTGGTGGCGAAAAATCCAAAGAATACGAATGAAATCATATATGCGAGGAACGAGAGGATCATGCAGCGCCGGCGCCCGTAAAGATCCGCAATAGCACCAGCAGGAATGTTAGTAGCGTTTATGCAGAACTCGCGGAATCCGACAAGAAGCCCGACCGTGGCGAAGGAGTTGCCCTTGCCAAGCAGGAAAAGCATCATGAAAGGCTCAAAATATCGCTGGTTCTTGAGGAACCCATATAGGCAAAACCTGAAAATCATATTCTTTTAATCATCCCAGTTCCTGCTTCAACCGTCTGATCTCCGGAAGCAGTTTCTCCTTGATACGGTTCTTATGCACGTACACGTTGTTCTTCGAAATCCCGAGCTGCTGTGCTATCTCCTCCGGGGACTTACCCTGCAGGAAAAGCTCATAAGTCCGCCTGGCGTTCTCCTCAAAACTGTCCTGTATGTTCTTCCATGCAAGCTTGGGGACATAATTCTCCCATTCCTCGTCGGCAATCTTCTCTATCTCAGGCTCTGTGAACTGCTCGAGGGTATTGCGCCCATCCTCGGTCTTGAATTCCTCCATGGACACAAAGCGTTTCTTTTGGTCGCGGTAGTAGTTGCGGATCTCGTTACCAGCCACCCTACACAGCCATCCCCTGAAGCGTCCCTTCTCGGAATCGTAGTTGAACTCACCAAGCTTGTTCCATGCCTTGAGTGTCACAAGCTGCACGATCTCGTTGGCGTCGTCGTGCCCGAGATTCATCCTCCGGGCGATGTTGTAGATGTAATTCCTGTAATAGTAGGCAAATTCCGCCCAGGCGGCATCGTCATGGCTGTCTTTCAGCTTCTGGAGAAGGGTAATACGTGTCTTATAAATCGATTTTTCTTCCATGCAAGAAAAATATCATGACTGGCAATATCCTCAAGATAAATATTTGATTATTTTTTATTTCATGTGAAAGATTGGTGCACCCTCACGGGTAGTACTGGATAGAAAGAAGAATAAAAGAAAGACAAATAATAAAATAAGGAGAAGGAACATGAAAAAGCTAATCGCACTGATCGGGCTCATCGCACTGGGTTATGTACTTCCGGCAGCGGCTGAAACGACTGGAAACAAGGAGGGTGCCGCGAATCCTGAGAAGAAGAAGTTCAATCCCGAGCAGATCGTGGGCAAGATCGATGAGCACCTGAAGAAGCTCGATGAACACAAGGCCAAGGCCACAAGCGCAGGCAAGACGGAAATCGTCAAGGCGATCCAGAACCTTGAAGACGCTCTCAAAGGGATGGAGAAGGCAATTCAGGCAAAGGACAAGGAAGCCGCAAAGGCGGCACATGAGAAGGTAAAGGCTGCAAGGGAAGCTCTCAAGAACTTACTGCCGGAAAAGGTTAAGGAGAAGCTCCAGGAGCACAAGGCAAGGATGAATACCTCCGGCATTGACAATGGAATTCAAAATTAATGGTTCAGATGCTAAAGAAACGTTAACTCAAAAGATCCGATGTGACTCATAAAAGGCCGGCAAGATAAGCCGGCCTTTTGCATCTTCTTCCCGGAACGCTATCTTACCAGTCTAACGTAAAGATGGAGTTCAAATGACAGAAATCGGATCAAGCCAAGTTGCAATACTTCAGGAAATCGCCCACCGGGTGATGCTTGAAAAAGGGCTGCAACCGGATTTTCCGCCACAGGTGATGCGGGATGCTAATTCAATCCGTTCGCCAGCCACGTCGGATTCTTCAGTACGCGACCTGCGGACTCTCATATGGTGCTCCATCGACAACGATTCATCCCGCGACCTTGACCAACTCACTTATGCCGAGAAGATTCCCAGCGGGGGTGTGAAGATCTTCGTCGCCATCGCAGACGTGGATGTTATTGTAAAGAAAAATTCTGCCATCGACCTGCATGCCCAGCACAACACAACCTCGGTTTACACAGTTGCTGAAATCTTTCCGATGCTCCCGGAACGCCTTTCCACGGATCTGACTTCACTCAATCCGGATACCGACCGGGTTTCAATTGTCATAGAGATGTCGCTGAGCGATGAAGGAGTCCTCAGAAGCTCGGAGATCTACAGGGCATTTGTCCGGAACCATGCGAAACTCGCATACAACAGCGTAGCCGCCTGGTTCGAGGGAAAAGGTCCAATGCCTGCCGGAATCGAGAACGTAAAAGGTCTGGAGGAAAATCTCCGGCTCCAGGACAGAGCCGCACAGAAAATGAAATCCCTCCGACAGGAACTCGGTGCCCTCGACCTTGAGACAGGAGAGATACGCCCGCGATATGAAAATGGAAAAGTAAATGACATGGAAGCTGAAAAAAGGAACAGGGCGAAAGATCTGATCGAGGATTTCATGATCGCCGCAAACGGATGCTCCGCAAGATTTCTGGCTTCAAGGAAACTCCCGTCGATACGTCGTGTTGTCCGCACCCCGAAACGCTGGGAACGCATCGTCGAACTTGCATCTGAAAAAGGATGCCGTCTGCCGGCAGAACCTGATTCGAAGGCCTTGGAGAACTTCCTGATTTCTGCGAAATCCGCAGATCCATTGCGTTTCCCGGATCTGTCCCTGACCATCATAAAGCTTCTGGGGCCTGGGGAATATGTCGTTGAGATACCGGGCTCAGCCACCGAAGGGCATTTCGCCCTGGCAGTTAAGGATTACACTCACACAACGGCTCCGAATCGTCGTTATCCTGACATCATCACCCACCGGCTTTTGAAAGCTTCCCTGTCCGGCGGCCCACTGCCATACAGCAATGAAGAGCTGGAATTCCTGGCGAAGCGCTGTACGGAAAAGGAAAACGCTGCGAAGAAAGTCGAACGCCAAGTTGCGAAGTCCGCAGTGGCAATGCTCCTTGAGAACAGGATCGGTGAACGTTTCGACGCGATCGTCACAGGTGCTTCAGATAAGGGAACCTGGGCTCGCATCCTGCACCCCGCAGCTGAAGGCAGGCTCATCAGCGGGTTCCAGGGAATTGATGTCGGACAGAAGATAC
>CAZRKP010000066.1:0-23015 GCA_964600895.1 uncultured Victivallis sp. | reverse complement strand
TTTCCCTTGTCATCCCTTCTGATAGAGGATGATGACTGCGTATAGGCATGGGGCATCCCGTCTGATACGCGGCCGAAGATGAAGTCCGCGCCTGCCATGGCGGCAAGATCGGCATCTCCGGTTGAGTCGATGAATACTTCGGCTGCGACATTCGTGCATCCTGACGGTCCGGCAATTACCGCTGACTTGATCCTGCGCGCGGATTTTGATCCACGCTTCGCAGGAAGAAGGCTCTTTACAGTCTCGGTCTCCACGCCGCAGGCAGTACTCTCGAAAATCATTTCGACGCCGGCTTCGATCAGCATCTCCTGCAGCACGATCTTCTTAAGGTCCGGATGGAAGGCGTTCTTCCAGATGGTCCATGGACCGAGGAAGAGTCTGCTCATTTTTTCGATACGGGTGTCAATCTCATCCTGTATTCCGCCTTTTACGCCATGATAGAATGAATTGATGGCTCCGCCGGTGGCGGCTCCTCCGAGACAGCATGACGACTCAATAAGAAGTGTCTTTGCTCCTTCGCGGGCGGACGTGAGTGCAGCCACAGCGCCTCCAGTTCCCCCGCCGCACACGACGACGTCCTTCTTGATCGAAGGAGGGACAATGACGGTCGAGACAGGGATATTGTCAATTTTCGGGAGTTTTGCCTTAAGATCTGTTTTACTTATCAGAAGCTTTGCCGTCTTTTCACCTGAAAGGATCAATTCTGGCACGAGTCCATCACGGTTCTCAAGACTGAACTTCTCAGCGGAAGCGAATCCTGCCGCAAAGATGCTGGAGGCTTCTTCAGGGAGTTTTACCTTACCAAAGTCGGAAAGCTGGAGTTCGGATATTGCAGCATGTGACATCAAGGCGTTCTTCAGTTGCGGAAATTCTTTCCTTGCGGTTTCAAGTATCTTCGGTATCATGAGACGGGCATGCTGCGGTTTGTCGATGTCTGAAAGGAATTCGAATGAACATTCACCGTCCCAGATGCTTTTTTTGATTACTATCTGGCTCTTTCCACATGTGAACTTTGCGGGAAGAGAATCCCTGTTCTCAATTCCATTCATGAATATGGTGTATACGCGCGAGATATTTTTCGCTTCGGGAATTTCAATTCCTGCATATTTGAAGAGAAGGAAGCTGCCAGTGGCATCCACAAGCGCACGGGCCTGGATGGGGAACTGTCCGGACTTGCCTGAAACGACTATTCCAAGAGTTTTCTCCCGGTCCCTGATGATACCTGTAGGCTGGCAGTAAAGCAATATGTCGAACTTGCCTTCTGCCATTTTCAGCAGGCAGAGTTCAGCGACAACGGCATCTATGCGGTTGCCTTTTTTTCCACCAGCCTTTTCAATCCTTGTGCAGAGTTCGTCGGCCAGCGTGGAGATGCCGGATGCGATATTGAGACTATAGGCACGTGTGATTTCTCCGCCTATTGAGGGAGAAGGTTCAAGCACGAGCACCTTCAGTTTTTTCTTGGAAAGCGCGAAAGCAGCGCCGAGTCCTGCAAATCCTCCACCGCACACCACAACGTCATAAGCCGGAAAATCGGTTTTCATATCTTCCTTTCAAAATAGATTTTGTTTTTCATACCTCCAATAGAATCTTGAAAATACATATTAAAAGTGTATTATCCAGCAATTATTATGTATAAATACCTAAAATAAGAGGGTTTTAAGTCTAAAGTAACTATGAATTCAGTAGTCAGGAGACAGAAGCCAGAATAAATACAAAAAAGATGGATATTTGATTCTGAATTCTGACTACTGTCTTCTGGCTTCCTGAATCATGTTTGAACTGGTGATAGCCTGCCCGAAGCCGTGCATGGATAGGGAAGTTTTAAGGAAAAGAACCATGGCCAAACTGACTGAAATCATAGGTTCCTTTGAGAAGAAGTTCTCGTGCCATGTATGTTTCCATGACTATGAGAGGAAGATACGCGGGCACAATGCCTCACTGCCTGGAATGCACATAAATCCATTCTGCGATCTGGTTAAGAAGAGCAGGAAAATGACAGAATGCTGCAAGGAGCTGGAGTCAAAGAGCATTCGCTCGAAGCTGACCATTTCCAGGGAACCGATCCTGAAGATCTGCCATATGGGCGTGCTTGAAGCGGCATTTCCGCTGTTTTCAGGTACGCGTGTCTCCGCAACAATGTTTGTCGGTCCGTTCCAGTGCGGAAAAATCCCGGCAAGGGAGATGAAGGCAATAATCCGACAGGAGCCTTTTTCGGCCCTTTCAAAGGAAGCGGATGAGCTTAGAAGAAAGCTCCCTGTACTTTACGCGAGCGAATTCCAAGACCTTCTGAATCTTGGCGGACTTCTTGCGAGGCACATAGAGGATGAGATCGTCTCATCAAGGATGGACCTTGCGGAGACTGATCCCGCCAAGCGGATCCAATATTTCATCGACCGCGAGTTCCGCAGGAAGCTGAAGATATCTGATCTGGCCTCGTTCCTGGGCCTGAGCGAGTCGCGCGTCTGCCAGATCCTGAGGAAGGACTTCAAGAGGAGTTTTGTCGAACTTCTCACGGAGAGGCGGATAGATCATGCAAGGCATCTGCTGAAGGAATCATATCTGAAGATGTCTACCGTCGCTGCGGAATGCGGTTTCAAGGATCCGGCATACTTCTTCAGGATATTCCGCAAGCTGAATGATGGAAGGACTCCGAAGAAATACAGGACGGAAGTACAGTCGTCTTCAGGACTTTCCCATCTGCACAGGGGCATGAACGCATGAATTCATTTGCTGTTTCATGGAACTGCTGAATATTTTCTTCCGGAGGCAATTGACTAAATCATGCATGGAGATATTTTACCACTGCTTGTTTTCAGATAGGATACACACAAACACAAATATAATTATCAGGAAAGGGCGAGGGATTTTATGAAGAACGTTCTCATACCGACAAAGCTTGAAAGCGTGGCAAAGGAGATCCTTGTCGCCAGGAACTACAAGGTCGTGCAGGAAGCAAAACCCCTCGAGGAGCTTGTAAAGACATATCCTGAGACCGAAGTGCTGATCGTCCGCAGCGAGAAGGTCACACCCCAGATAATAGATGCGCTTCCAGGTCTCAGGCTGGTCGTCAGGGCCGGTGCCGGCTATGACACCATCGACATCAAGTATGCCCGGCGCAAGAACGTCGATGTAATGAATACCCCCGGCGCAAACGCGAACGCCGTGGCGGAGGAAGTTGTTGCAATGATGCTTGCCGCCGCAAGGCATGTCGTCCAGGGGGACATCACTACCCGCGAAGGAAAATGGGAGAAGAACAAGTTCATGGGCACGGAACTTACCGGAAAGACCGTGGGAATCCTCGGTATGGGGAACATAGGAAGGCTTGTTGCTAAAAGACTCGAAGGTTTCGAGATGAAGTTCCTCGTGTATGATCCGATACTTTCCGCAGACCTGGCCGAGAAGATGGGCGTGCAGATCGCCACAGTCGAAGAGATATTCTCCAAGTCCGACTATGTCTCGCTGCATATCCCGCAGACAAATGAGACCAAGGGCATGGTCAACAAGAAGCTTCTCGGCCTGATGAAGCCCGGCGCATGCCTCATCAATTGCGCAAGGGCCGGAATCATCAACGAGAACGATCTCAGGGAGATCAAGAAGGAGAAGAAGATCCTATTCTGCAACGATGTTTATCCCAAGGATGAGGCGGGAGCCAAGACTGTCGCTGATATCGCGGATCTTATGCTTCCACATCTCGGGGCAAGTACTGTCGAAGCGAACACGACCGCCGCAAAACGCGCAGCCGAACAGACTATCGCCTATTTTGAAAAGGGCATAACGAACTTCGTGGTCAACAAAGGCGTTCCGGACGGTCTTGACGAGAGATTCCAGGAACTGGCTTTCGTCCTCACCCGTCTTGCCCGTTGCTATCTTGGGCCTACGACCGCTCCTCACCAGGTCGAGACAAGCTTCTACGGCAAACTCAGGCAGTTCGGAAAATGGATGCAGGGTCCGATCGTGGCGGGAATCGCGCCTGAATTCGACCTGTATCTGGATGCTTCTGATGCCGAAGCCTTCCTCAAGGACAGAGGGATAGTCTTCGTGAACAGGGAGCCCGACGACACCAAGCAGTACGGTGAATCAATGACGATAGATCTTTTCGAGGGAACTTCTACGATCAGAAAGGTCAGCGTACGCGGTACTATTGCAGAAAACTACCTGATGATATCGAGAATCAATGACTTCGACAAGCTCTATCTTGAACCAAGCGGGAACAACCTGTTCGTGGAATACAAGGACCAGCCAGGGGTGATTGGCAAGATAGCAAGCCATCTGGGCAAGAACAAGATCAACATCGTCGACCTGCGCGCTCCTCAGAGCGTCAGCGGTGAGAAGGCTCTTGCAGTGATGAAGACCAATGTTCCCGTTCCAGAGGAGATGGTCAAGGAGATCAAGGAGCTGATCAAGGCGGATCTTGCTTTCAATTTCATCTACTGACGGTTTCAGAAGTGTGGATAAAATTCGGCGCCGGTGCAAACGGCGCCGTTTTTTTTTATCTTCTGGCAATGATGAAAATGAAGATGGCTCCACCGATCTGGTACAATAAATTGGGGATCCATATGAGCATCTGGGGGTGGAGGGCAGGCTTATTGGAGAGTGCGGACAGGATCATGATGGATATGAAATAGGCACCTGCAAGTATGACGCTGAGGAACAGTCCTACAGATGTCTCCTTTCTTGATGTCCTGATCGCAAGAGGCATTCCCAGAAGAAGGAACGCTATCGGTGAAAGCGCCAGCACGATCCTCTGGTTGAGTTCGACTTCGAGCTTGGTGACATCCATCCCCTTCTTCTTGTAAAGCATCGTTCTGCTGAAAAGTTCAGACGATGTCAGGTTCTTGGGCTTGTCCTGGACCTTTATCTCATTGAACTTATGTCCATAGTCTATGGCGAACTCCATCTCTTTGCTGGAAGTCCTGCGAGGAGGCTTGTCGCTGCTCTCATATGCCTTGATTATCGCGTTATAGAGGATGATCTTCATTATCCTGCTCTTCTCGTCGACCGTGATTTTGCCGCTTATCGCAGTGATGTCCTGCTCCACGCGTGTCAGATTCTTTGAAAGGATATAGACCTGGATGTTGGAGATCTCGTCATTGTCGTTCTTGTCGTCGATGTAAATGTTGTAGTTCTCATATTGGACTGGTTTGCCGGGCTCCAGGAGCACGGAGGGCTTCTGAATGGCGGCCTCCTTCAGAAGATCCTTCGCCAAACCTGAATAGTATGGTGCCACGTCCAGCTGAAGGTAAATGCAGACGCATGTCAGCAGGAAAGTAAGGATGATGATGGGGGAAATTATCTGGAGGATTGATATGCCGCATGCGCGCATCGCAGTTATCTCATTGTTGGCCGACATCCTTCCAAAGACCAGCATGGTCGCGACCAGGACACTGAAAGGAATTGTCAGGGAAAGCGCGACCGGCACAATATAGAGTAGGAATAGGAAGGCGTCTTTTGGAGATATGCCCTGAGCCATCGCCTGCAGGACCTTGATAAGGTGTGTGCCCATCATTCCGAATGTCATGATCAGAACAGCCATGACAGCGGTGGCGACAAAATCCTTTGTAACGTAAATATTTAAAATTCTCATCTATTATGCCATTTAGAATGTCGGTACAGGGAAATCTCCACCTTCGTCTGAAGATTTAGACTGTTTTCCACCTTGACCGGGCTGTCCGCCTTGGCCCTGGCCTCCCTGTTGCCCTCCGCCCCACTGTCCACCACCCTGAGCACCCTGCTGATGACCACCCATTCCCTGGCCTTGTCCCTGTCCCATGCCTCCACCCTGTTGTCCGCCGCCAGGTCCCATTCCCATAGGACGCATGCCATATTTCTGCTGGAACTCCATCATCTTCTTCATGAAATCCTGCTGGGCTTTCTTCAGATCATTTGTCTGCTTGGTCTCTTCTTCACTGGCGCTCTGATTCTGTCCTTGACCCTGCTGATGACCCTGGCCTTGTCCCTGACCCATTCCACCCTGTTGTCCGCCCTGGCCTTGTCCTCCCTGTCCACCACCGGGTCCCATTCCAAGACTTGGCATCTTATTAAACTTCTGCATGAATTCCTTTATCTTCTTCTTGAAATCCTGATCCATTTTCCTAAGTTCGTTGTAGTCCTTGACGATCTGTTTGCCGTCCTCTTCCGTAAGATCCCTTGTCTGCTGCTGCTGCTGCTGACCGCCCTGTCCCTGTCCTTGACCAAATCCCATTCCCTGACCTTGACCTTGTCCCTGTCCTGACATACCGTGGGAACTTCTGCCGGAGCCCTGGGCCATCAGAGATATGGCTGTGAAGAACAGGATTCCGAACATTAATGACAAACAAAGATTTGTTTTTTTCATGACGATTACCCTCACTGAAAAGTTTATTTAAGTTGCTGTTTTAGAGGTTCTTTAATTTTAAGCCGAAAAGCGGGTTTTTCAAATTGCACGTGGGAAAAATACCGCAATATGCTAACTTTATGGATTCAAAATATGTCGGGGAGGTCTCTGTCCATGATTCCACGAGAAAAATCAACTCGGTTACTGTCCTTTCTACTGCTTGTTTACTGCATGGCTTTATCGCTTTCCATGATCGCAGAGGATGATTCGAATTCGATTGCAAAATGCCAGCAGGCGCTCGTTAGCCGCAAGGTCGCGAACGGCGAATTCACCGAGGATGTCCTTGAAAAGGCCTTGAAGCTTCCCTATGAACAATACATAGATAAAAAAGAGGAAGCGGATGTAAAAAAGCTCTTTGAGCGGCTCGGGGCTGAAAAATACGAGGACCGAGAATCCGCCACGAAGGAGCTGATGGAGAAATACAATGCGCCGGGATACCTGCGGTTCCTCATGGAGAAGAACAAGGATCCGGAAGTTTCAGGTCGTGCGAAGAAGATAATTGCCGCATGGAAGGAGAAGGATCCCGGTCAGGATTTCAGGATAAGGCTTAAAATGTGGTTGAACTGTCCGTCATGCCTGGCGAAGCTTAAGACATACCGCGAATTCCAGGAGCTTGCTCAGAAAAATAGTAAGAACCAGCTCATGTACGATGCTGGCAGGGGGATTAGTCTTGATGATTTTCCGAAGGATGAACGAATCGCAGCCGTTGTCTTTTGGATGAACTCCTGTCTTGATAGGGCACAAATGATCAACGTATCGTTCTTCCGCCAGCTCAAGGGGGAAGAATGGAGGAATCCAGAACTGCTTGAATCCATCAGGAAGACCCTTGAGAACGAAGGTGGCTCATTCAATAACAGGGAATTCGAGGAGATGCTGTGGTGCATTCCGGAGGATACCGATTTAAAGGGCTGGCTTCCGATGCTTACATCCAACGAACAGCGCAAGGGAGCGGTTGCGGCCCTGCTTGTCAAGACCGGAAACAAGGAGGCCCTGCCGGAATTCATCAAACTGCTAAATCTGGAATGGACCAGCATGACCCTTGAAAAAGGAGTGGTCAATGGAGGAGGGCATAGCTATTACTACTGCCCATTCAACCGCTTCGAACTGCTTGAGATTCCTGCATTCCGCAAGTTTGCTCCAGAGATATTGAAAGGGATAGAAAAGAAATTCGCAGATGATCGGATTGCCATACATAATTCATACTTCAATGCGATCAGGCCTTTTGTGGACACCGAAGCGGGAATGAAGCTTCTTGAAGAACTTGCTTCCAGCAAATATCCGCAGACGGCAATCACCGCCTCCTTGATGCTATACCGGCAGACAGGGAAGGATGAGGTTCTCGAAAAACTAATGAGCGCCTTGAATGCTGCTTCTCCGCAGGATGTGATAAATAACTGGGCCGAACTTGCCGATCTGCTCAGGAACCTCCGGGGAAAAATGCTGATGGGGCAGGGGAATCCTGATTCCCTGAAAAAATATCTCTGCGAAGCGGGAGGGCTATTCATGAAGAACATACTTTCCGCTCCTCAGAACTACCAGCAGAAGGATGCCATGGAATTCATAGTCGATGAGCTTGCCCCCTTTGGTTTTGCAACGATCGACCGGGAACAGATCATCAAGATGCTTTCCAATTATACGGAATTCGAATGGTGGAGCTATCCTGAAGAGGCTGTAAGGTTCCTCGTGCAGGACTCAAAGGCGAAAGGAGATCTCAAGGAACTGCTCCAAAAACTTGAGGCGGCGGCCGCGGAGCCCGGCGCCAAGATTGGAACAATCGCCCTGTTAGCCGATTTTTCGATGATATCCGGTGACTTCTCCGCCTTGGAGAAAATGAAGGACAAGATGCAGAGGTTGATGGCCATTGTCAGGGGGATGAAGCTTCAGATGGATGGAGAAGCTGAACAGGAAGTGAAGATGTGCCCGCCCCAGCTGAAAAAAGCCGCTTGGATCCTTTGCCCGGATATTTTCATTGCTTCAGCACAGACATTTGATTGGGGACCGGACTACATACTTATCAATGAGGGCACGGCCGGCATTGCGAAGCTCGCAGAAAAACTTGATGGCCAGGGTAAGCCATTCAAGGCTCAGCTTTTCCGTCTCTCATACGGGCTCGAAGGGGCTGACCTGTCAAAGTATGATGAGATTAAGGAATATGATGCATTCGATACCTTGTCCGGGATGAACTGGAAGAATCCGCCTGACAAGAAGAAGGTGCTCGAGAAAATATGCGCCTTATCGTCCAAGCTGCAGTTTTCCGACGGTTATTATGAGGCGAGGCAATTTGTGAAGCATATCCCTGATCTGATCAACCGTTTCGGGATTGATGCTGGAGAAGCAGGAAATGAAGATCCTGTCATGCTCTGTATGAAGTCGGAAATGGCGTTCCGGCACGGAGATGTAGATGGATATGAAAAGTTGATTAACTCTTTGATGAAAAATCCTTCATTTTTCATGAGGGACTCCATGCGCGAAGACATTGAGAGACAGATGCTGATAATTGATCTTTCAAGGGGAGTCATGGGTGATAATGTCGGTAAGGTTCTCCAGCGAGGGAAGAGGGACAACCGTTACATCGAACTCAACAGATTCATAGGGCTCCTCTATGAGAATGGCTTTGTTGAAAAGGCACGCGAACTTCGCAAGATTGCTCCAGTGCCTGACGTATATTGGCGCTTTGAATATTCGAACTCCTGTCTTGCCTGGGCCTGGAGCGAGGCGATATCCGGGAACAAGGATGAGGCGCTCTTGCTTGTTGAGACAGCGGTACTCAACGCGCGTTCAAAGGAGATGCTTGATTACGCCCTGATGATCCGTCGTCTATTCAAGGAGGATCCTGCCGATCTGAAGGGTTTCCTCGAAGCCCTTTCATTAAAGAAGTATTTTTCCAGGAGGAAGGAGTTTGCCGCAGCTCTTGCGAAGTTCGCAGAATCAGTCACCCACAAGGATTTGAAGTCCCTGTCCGCGTTCATGGCAGCGCGCCTATCGCTGGCGTTTGGCGGAGACGGCAACGAAGCCAGGAAGCTCTGGAAGATCGGGGCTGATGCCGGAGGTTATCACGCACAATATTGCAGGGATGCAATGAATGCCGTTGGTGAAAAAGAAGAAATGTTCAATGTCTCCACGAGCTGGTATACTCGGAAAGATTATTCCAAGGAGATGACTCCATTCACCAGTTCCTTCGGGATATGCTACAAGGGTGAGAAGCCGTATCTCAAGGTTGACAGTTCCGAATGGATCGGTCCTTACGGGATCCCGTTTTCCATTGACAAACTCCAGTATTTCTGCAACGGATCCGGATGGTGGCAGAATATCGAGAACCAGTCCAGGGCGTGGATTCCGGGTGAATGGTCGGTGATAATCAAATACGGCGATGGCATAGAATACCACCAGCGGACCCTGATGCCGTATATGGCCTCCAAATGAATTGACTAATCCGGTGATTGATCTTGCCTCATGCCCCCATTCTTTTTCAGTGCACGCTTGTTGTGTCAATAATGTTCAGTAATGCTGAACATTAAAATAGTTGTAAATAACTGTAGCACAATGCTTGACATGGACATATTAGTATATTATAATCAGAATAGCTGAACACTAATTCGCAACTAACTGGAGATACTGAAATGAAATTCACGGGACTGTTCATGTCATTGGCTTCTTCACTCCTCCTTTCATCCGCAGCTTTCACCCAGGAAATCGTCAAGGACAATATCGGCGACTGGTGCGTGGTGACCCACCCGAAGGAGATCGTTCCTGACGCTTCATTCGAGATACAGGTGGAGCTCAAGGGTGTTGAGAGCGCTACAAAGGTCATGGCAAATCTTGCATACGTCAAGACTGACGGCAAATACGGTGGCAACCTAAAGATCGGCAAGGCTGCCGACGCCCCGGCCGGAGATTCGACCCACAAGTTCTCGTATAAGTTCGCTGCTAAGCCGGACATGGGCGAAGCGCTTTTCACCGTCTACCTTTCACCCGATGGAACTTGGGGCAATAAGACGAAGAATGGCAATTCTGCGAAATTCGCAATTTCCGGTACCGCAGCAAAAGCCGACGCGCCTAAGGTCGAAAAGAAAGCTGAAGCACCAAAGAAGGAGCAATCATCAAATACCACTTCCTCCAATGGCTCCGTCAGCGGGGACATCGAGACCTGGTGCAAGGTGACATGTCCCGCCGAGATCTCCGACTCAAGGCAGTTCGATGTCCAGGTGGATCTCAAGGGCATTGAATCGGCGACTAAGGTGCAGGCGAACCTCATGTACATAAAGAGCGACGGAAAGTTCGGAGGAATGCTGAAGGTCGGTAAGGCGGTGGATGCTCCGGCCGGAGATTCAACCCACAAGTTCTCATTCAAGTTTGCGGCAAAACCTGATGCAGGCGAGGGGATCGTTGCCGTATTCCTTTCACCTGATGGGACCTGGGACAAGAAAACGAAGAGTGGGAACGGTCCGAAGATGAAGGTGGCCCAGAGCGCCGAAGCGAAAGCCGCCGGGGAGAAGAAGGCTCCTGAAAGCGTAACATTCAAGAAGAGCTGGCTCTATTTCGAGTCATCCGGAGATGACAATAAGAAGTATGTGGAAGGAGATGACTGGGAGGTAAAGATAAATTACTATCTTGATCCTTCAGAAGACTGGGGCGGGACGCAGCTGAACCTGTGGTGTCTCGGTCCGTGGATTGATTGTCCGGACAACAAATACACGATGAAGCGAGGTCATGAGAGATATCCCGGGCTGGGAGGAAAAACCAAGATCACTCCTGGAAAAGGGAGCTACACATTCAAGATGAAGATACCAAAGGCGATGGAGAGGAATTCTCTTCTCCTCATAGCGTTCTTCATAGGCGCTGACGGACAGAACTGGCCGTGGCAGGTGAGATCTGGCGGACCCTGGTTCGTTCGCAAGGACGGTTTCTTCGAACTGGGATCGGACAAGGCCGGCAATCTCTTCAAGTATGGAGAGCCGATCCAGCTCAAGGCTGTCCTGAAGAATGTGGACAATTCCGACAAGACGATGAACTACAAGATATACAACACCAAGGGTGCTGTTGAAGATGAAGGCAAGATCTCATTCAAGGCCGAGAAGAACGGACAGGAGATCGAGATCAAGCCGAATATAAAGACAAAAGGAACCTTCCTACTTGAGGCCGATGTCGGGGGATGGGAGAAAAGATCTGTGACTTTCGCAGTGATTCCCGATTTGCAGAAGATCACCGGCGGGAAGGAGACCCAGTTTGGTTTTACCGTGCACGACGGCACCCGTGAGGAAGCTGCGAAGATCGGATCAATGCTCGGATTTACGACTTGCAGGTATTTCTTCAGCTGGAGGGGCATCCAACCGGCTAGGGACGTATGGGTATTTGAAGAACGCGACAAGACCATTGATATCCTTAACAAGTACAATCTGAAGCCTTGGCTCTGCATCGTACAGCCACCGTTGTGGGTTATGACGTCCCCTGCGCAGGACATCGGATATTTCCCGTTTCCTTTCGAGGAGGACGGATGGCGCAATGCGGTGAAGGAGCTTTCAACGAGATACAAGGGAAAGATCATCGGCTTCGAATGGCTGAATGAGATCACTCCCGGGAAGATATGCGCGAATCCGGTGGAGGATTATCTCAAGTTCTGTAAGATCGGGAACGAGGTTTCCAAATCCGTGGATCCTTCCATGAAATCGCTTCTTGCCGGCGGTCTCTGGCCACAGGATTTCAGGCAGAGCCTGCTCAGGGCCGGAATCGGGCAATATATAGATGTCCTACCGGTCCATTATTCTAACGGCAGTGCGATCCGTGAGATAAAGAATGATCTTTCCGCGAACGGACTTGAGAACAAGGTGAAGATTTGGGACGACGAGACAGCCTCTGGAATTTCCTCATGGAAGAAACCGCCGGTGGAGGATTTGACAGACCTCAAGCAGTCCAACTGGGTGCTTATGAATTTTGCCGATGAACTTGTGAACGGAACGGAGAAGATAATCTATTTTGGCGGGGCTCCCAGCGCGACAGGCGACTGGTCCTACATCTATGACGACTGTACACCACGTCCTTCCGCGGCAACGCTTGCGGTGTTCATATCGAAGATGTATGGCGCGAAACCTCTTGGGGCTTTCATGCTGGGGGAATCGGGACTCTTTCATATATTTGAGAAGGATGGTAAGGCACTGCTTGTCTCTTCAAGCTATCAGGATGCGGGGGAGAACATCGACATCGTCTGCGGAAATGGTTCTCTCTCCATGACGGACTACCAGGGCAATGAGACTCAGGTGCCTGTAAGCAACAAAACTGCGAAACTCGCACTCAAGCAGCTGCGCTGTTATGTCGAAGGAGGGGAGCTTGACGTCCTTAAGAGGTATATTGTGCCTGTGGTTCATGGTGAGCTTCCTGCGGCCGGCCGTGGAAAATCCATGGTTGAATCGACACAGATCTCCTATATTCCCCAGATGTCGGTCCTGAAAGGTACACCTGCGAAGCTTTATGTGACTATCAGGAACCTCTATGACTATGATCTGAAGGGGAAGATAGAGGTTGAGGCGAAGGATGGGCTTGCAAAAAAGCCTGAACTGTCATTTATGGTCGAGAAAGGCAAGGAAAAGATGCTCGATGTAGAACTCGTGTTCAACGGCGACATCAAGCCCGGTGTAGTTGACATGGGATTGAAGACATCCTTTGAAAAGGAGAATCTGCCTCCTGTGACGAAACCTTTCAAGGTGACGGTTCTCTCACCCGATTCCGTCGGAAACCTGCTGAAGAACAGCGGATTCGAGGAGAAGGGTGATTCTGAAGCTTCGGCTGCAGATTGGAGCGGGAGCGGAAAGAACGGGAAGAGGGTAGAGTCGCAGAATGCAGTTCCTGGGCTTGGCAATTACGTATATGAGTTTTCAAACACCAATGGGAAGTATGAGACCATATATCAGAACAGGAACGTGGAGCAGGGCACCAGCTACATCTACAGCGCCTGGATCAATGCGCAGGGGATTCCTGCGGGCAGCAATATAAACCAAGTACTGACCGATGGAACAAAGAAGGATCTCCATGATGTCCGTGTCTTCAAGTCTGCGGCGCAGACCAACGGCTGGCAGCTTATCCTCACGAAATACAATGCTGATCCAATGCTTGCAAGCAGTTCGTTTGCACCGGTGGTCAATGGCAACGGGAAAGTGCAGTTTGATAATCTGCGAGTCTCTTCGTATGACGGCTCCGAATACACTGCGGAATGCGTGAAGACCGACAAGGCCCCGACGATCGATGGAAAACTTGACGAGTGGCGCAAGGCTTGTCCGATACCGCTGATCGGCGAGAACCAGCTTCAGAAGGTGAAACCGGAATACAAGTGGGAGGTTAAGAACCTCTGCGGTGTCGTCTATCTGAACTGGGACAAGGAGAAGCTCTATCTCTCCGCCGAGGTCCGTGACAATGTACATTCTGTTCCTGCAGCCGGTGAAAAGGCCGTTGAGAGCGACGGACTGACGATAGCATTCCAGCCTGCATTCCGCACGCCAGGAAGCGATTTCAAGGCGTTCTGCTACTACATATCTGCTGCTAATCCCGGTGGAGGCAGTGGCAAATACACGTTGTACCGTCCGGAAAAGCAGAGCGGAGGATTCAAGGCGGGACATCTCGCCAGGGATTCATCAGTGTATCAGCTGGAGCTAAGGCACTCAGACGGAGTCACAATCTATGAGATCGCGATACCGTGGTCGGAGACGGGTATTGTTCCTGTGTTCGGGACGAAATTCGGAATGAGCATACAGTTGAACGACAACGACGGTTCAGGACGTGAAGCGTTCATGGAGTGGGGTGGCGGGATGCGCCCTGCCTGGTCGCCTGAACATTTCGGCGTGGTGACGATAACAGAATAGAAATCAAAAGAATATTTTAACCACAGAACACACAGAAGGATAATGAAAGCGAATTAAAGTGGAAATTAAGAAAGAAAAATTCTGTGTGTTCCGTGTGTTCTGTGGTTCAAGAGTCTAAAAGGATTATATATGAAGACAGCCAAAAAGCAGAAATGGTATCAGGTGCAGTCGGTCGAGAGGGCCATGGAGATACTCAGCCATGTGGCGCTTTTCCCGCAGGGCATCGGCATAAGGGAGCTCGCAAGGCATGTCGGCTTGAAGACTCCGACTGCATATGCACTGGCCCGGACGCTTGAGTCCAAGAATTATCTCGAGCTTGACGAAGCGGGCAAAAAATACAAACTCGGTCTGAGCGCGATAATACTCGGTTTCGGTACAGGAACCGCATGGTTCAGCAGGATTGGGGTCGTGGTTGATGAGAAAGTCAGGGAACTGGTCGAGGAGACTGGAGAGTCTGCTGTTGTCAACGGTCTTCTGGGAAATCTTGTCGTGGTTCTGGATGCAGTAAACGCTGAGAATGAAGTTGCAGTGAACCACAGGGCTGGCAACTTCCTGGCATTTCCGCACGGCACCGCATCCGGACTTGTCCTGATAGCCAATGCAAGCCAGAACTATATTGATTATTACCTGAAGAACGCCCTTGAAAGGAGCAAAGACGAAATAAGGCCTGAAGAACTGCTCAAAAAGCTGGACGTTGTCAGAAAATCAGGTTATGCGGAATTGAACAACTACCGGAACTCGGGGGTTTATGCAGTTGCGTATCCGGTGAAGGGGTTCCTTGGCAGGAATGATCTTTCTCTTGCCGTGGCAATGCCGAACATCCGCCTGACGCAGGCTAAGAGGAAAATGCTCATAAACATTGTCGGGAAATATGCCGACGACATATCGAAGGATCTTGAAAAATATTCGTTCCTGGCCCCCAATCCAAACATAAAGGTCGGATGAAAAGTGAAAAAGATTAATCTTGAATTATCGCTGAAGCCATTTACAGACCTGTCGCATGACGGGATAATGGAGACCTGTTCGAAAATATATTCCAACTGGGAGACTTTGATCGGGCGTTTTGACGAGATCGGACTGCTTCTGTGGGTCGGGGATGGAAATGAAATATTGGAGTGGAGCGGTGACCATGGCGACGAGGTCAGCTGGGGAAGCACCATCGGTTTCAGCAACTATAACTTGCATGAGGTATATGATCCCGCTGTCGTCGGATACGGGATGCAGAAGGCGGTTCCATATAAGGAAAAGATTCCTGTGCTTCTCTACAGCGACCTGAAGAACATAATAAGCTGTCTCAGGAAGACATTCTCCATCAGGAGCGGGAAAAGGATCTGGATCGGTGCGACAATCGATCCTGGACC
Organism: uncultured Victivallis sp.; assembly: GCA_964600895.1. GTDB lineage: Bacteria > Verrucomicrobiota > Lentisphaeria > Victivallales > GWF2-50-93 > GWF2-50-93. The sequence goes on along the minus strand of CAZRKP010000066.1, from coordinate 7,431 downwards.
GGAATTTGCGAATGCAGACTTCAAGCTGGTACGCCATCCAGAATGCCTGGTCTCGAAAGAGCTGAGGAAGAAGTTTCCGGTCCCGATGAGGTTCATGACTCATCAGGCGGTGATGCATGGGGACAAATTCAGATATGCTGCATTTTCCAAAGGACTCCCAGAAGGCATCGGAATGGGTGAATTCCTCGGGAAACAGCTCAAGTATGCGTTCAAGGATCTCGGATATGACTACGTGTGGTTCTCGAACGGATTCGGTTTTTCGCACAGTCCATGGTGTGACAGGGGCGAGGTGTTCGATGGAAAGACTTTCGACAGATCAGAGGCCGACAGGCAACTGAAAAAGCACTCAAGGTTCTGGACCGAGTTCAGGAAGGCGTTTCCTGAATGCAGGATCGAGGTCAGGGGAACCAACTATTCCGTAGGTATGGATATTTCCACAGATGCAACCTCGCACAGGCTTGTCAGGGAAAAGGGAAAGATCGCGACTCTTCCTCCGAACCTTCCCAACCTTTCGGAGGCCGTTGGCCTTGAAATGACTGTGTTCATGTCGAGGAACTGCAAGAGCGGGGCAGACAAGTTCCTCTTCAGATATTATCTCAACGATCCGTGGTTCATGTCGAATCCATGGTATGACCGCTACTGCCGCGATCCATATGACATATTCTGTCCGTTGACAATCTCCCGGGTGAACGCTGATGGAAAAATATCCGTGCCGGACAGTTTCTCGATACTTACGATCGACACCGAAAGGGGAGAGCTGATCAAAGATGAAGCTGCGGAGGTCACAGGATATTTTGTAAGGGCATTCAACGAGATGCCGGACATTCCGGCTCCGATAATTCTAGTCTATCCATATGACGAATACCATGACATTCTCGAGAAGAAGAAGGATTCTCTTGCAATCCCGTTCGCACACGACTGGTATCTTACCCAGTCGATCACCGGCGGAATGCCGCTTAATACCGTGATGAGCACAGATACATTCGTCAAACTGAAGAAAGACGGGTGTCTCCCTGAGGCAGTGTTTGTGATGCCGGTCCCAGAGAAGGATTGGAGCTATGGGAAGATCCTGTGCAGTTTTGTCAAGACCGGGGGAAAGGTTTTGCTCTATGGTTCTCTGAAGAATGCTTCCGCTGAACTTCTTGGTATGCTTGGAATAAAACTTGGTAAGGAGCTTGAAGGCGACTTCAAGGTCGAGAAGGTCGATGGGATCGACGTTTATCCTAATACTAAAAGTGACACTCGTCCCTTGTGCCATAGGGCCATTTCGAGCGGCGGCGGGATTTCAGAGATTTCATCTGGGTCAAATGTTCTAATCTCCCTTTCTCAGAAAGGCGAGAAGCGGGCATATGCGGTTTCAGTCTCTGGAAAACCATGGAAAGGCGGAGCGATTTCCTGGATCAGGGGTACCGCCAGTTTCGATCCGGCTGCGAAACCCGCAAATCCCGTGTTCGACAACGCTTCAAAGTACCAGACACCAGGAAGCTGGATGAGGATAATGCTTTCAAAGCTGGGATGGACGATATCGAACATCAAGCCGGATGGCAATGAAAGGGATGCATATGTGTTCATAAAGCGTTTTGACAATGCATTCTATTTTGCTGGTCACAAGCCTGATGCTGCGGTCCGTTTCAAGATCAATACCCCGCATGGCGCGCCAGTCTTTAGTGAGACGGAGACGGTGATAGACAAGGAAGAGTGTGCGCTTGACACTTTCGGCAAGACTTTCTACAACGAGGTCAGGCTTTTCGTGAAGATGAAGGAAGGAAAAGTCCATGCAAAGGAATCTCCGACGCAGATTGGATTCAGGAGACAGACGGGGTACCACGGATTCAAGAATGCCGACATCAGGATATTCCCAGGGAAATCAGCGGTAGCAAAAAGACGCCTTGATGTATTCTCCAGGTTCTGGGAACAGGAAAGGGTGAAGCTGGAATTTAATGAAAAGGAAAAATGTTTTGAACTTAGGAATTATACTGGAGAACTTCACATAACCTGGTAAGGAGACGGCAATGAATATCATCAGACGGAAATTAATGGACTGGGCATACCAGGGGATTGAGCAGAGAAACCGCGAATACAACATGGAACTGGTCAGGAAATCACCAGGCATGCATCCTTCGACGCAGATAATGGGACCATATAGGATAACCATCGCCGGAATTGAGAACCTGAAGATCAAGGAGAGGACGATCATCCATGTCGGACCCAATACGCTTCTCTATGCCGTCGGCGGACTTGAGATCGGGGCATACTGCCATTTCGCGCGCAACCTCTGTATCTTCACGACCAACCATAATTACCATGGCGATCGCCTGCCATATGCCACGCCCGAACAGGATATCAAGAAGAAGGTCGTGATAGAGGATCTGGTCTGGATCGGCATGAATGTATCAATCATCCCCGGTGTCACCGTCGGCGAAGGTGCGATTATCGCAATGGGGGCGGTCGTGACCAAGGATGTGCCGAAATACGCGGTTGTCGGAGGGAATCCTGCAAAGGTGTTGAAGTATCGCGATGAGGAGCATTTCCTCAGATTGAAGAAGGAAGGAAAGGTTGGATGATAGGGACTGGGTAAATGGATGACCGGATGGTTGGATGAATGGGTTTGAATTCAAGTGAAGGTCAATAGGACGCAACCATCCAGTAATCCATCCATCCAATCATCCTAAACAAATAAAACTAATTTAAGGAGTTGAGAATATGAGCAAGATGCAGATTTCCAGAAAGAAAGCCTTGACTGCGAATGTCGGTGTGTTCGGTGTCGGGCACCATGTATACTGGCCTCAGTTCGACGGACTGCTTGATGACCTGAAGAAGAAGCTGAAGATCTTCGAGGACAAGGTTGCAAAGAACGATGTGAAGGTTTTCGACTTCGGTATAATAGACAATGCACAGTCGGCATATGCCTTGATTCCGAAACTCAAGGCAGCGGATCTCGATCTCATTTTCATCGACATGGTGACGTATGCGACATCTTCGACTATCGGAGCGATCTTCAGGGAGGTGAACGTACCGATGGTGATGGTTGCCCTTCAGCCGCTTAAGGCGATGAACTATGGGAAGGCTTCTACCTATGTCCAGCTCTGCAACGACGACTTCTGCTCCGTGCCGGAGTTCACCGGTGTCGCAATAAGAATGGGCAGAAGACCACCGGAAGTTATAATCGGTACCCTCGAGAAGGATCCGGAAGTTGACGCTGAGATCAGGGAGTGGTGTGGGATAGCGCACGCACTTCATGACCTGAAACGGGCACGCATCGGACACATGGGGCACGTCCTCGAAGCGATGCTCGATATGCACACTGATCCGACTGCGCTCACATCCACCTTCGGATGCCATGTTGTGCAGGCGGAACCAGACGACATCATGAAGCACTACCGAAATGTCGACATGAAGCTTGTGGATAAGAAGAAGAAAGATATCCTCGGATTCTTCGATACACCTGAGCCGGTGTCGGATCCGCTCACTTCCAAGCTGACCGACGAGGATCTTCTGACAGCTGCGAAGGTCGCAGTTTCACTCGACAAGTTCATAGAGGAGAAAAAGCTTGACGGTCTTGCCTACTACTACGAGGCCGAACCGGAATCCGAAATGAGAAAGCTGGTTACGAACCTCATCGTTGGAAATTCGCTTCTTACGAGCGCCGGGTTCCCGATGTGCGGCGAGTTCGACATAAAAACCTGCATCGCGATGATGATCATGGACAGGATGGGGATTGGCGGAAGCTTTGCGGAGTTCCATCCGGTGGACTTCGAAAGGGATTCAGTGCTTGTCGGTCATGACGGGCCTCACCATCTGAACATCGCGGACGGCAAGCCCGTGCTCCGCAGTTTGAAGAAATACCATGGAAAGCCAGGCAAGGGCGCGAGCGTGGAGTTCAGCATCAAGGCCGGCCCGATCACTATGCTCAGCATCGGTGTGAAGGCGGATGGCAAGTTCAAGTTCATCATCGCAGAAGGTGAATCAATGAAAGGACCGACACCACCGACTGGAAACACGAACACGCACGGCAAGTTCAAACCGGACGTGAAGACGTTCCTGAAACGCTGGGTTGCGGAAGGTCCGACACACCACTTTGCCCTTGGTATCGGACACAAAGCCAGCGCATTGAAGAAGATCGCGGATCTTCTTGGAATCGAATCGGTGATTACAACGCAATGTGGAGGATGATTTGTCTGTTCGGCGATGCTGAACAACTGTATGCATAACCAATTGATAGCCATGATGATAATCTTGACAATGGTTGCGAAGTCTCATATAATGAAGGCAGGATGCCGCATTGGGAGAGCAGCATGAAAAGAAGAATTTTCACATTGATCGAACTGCTGGTCGTTATTGCGATCATCGCGATCCTATGTGCACTTCTACTGCCCGCCCTCAAGAAAGCCAGGGAGCAGGCGAAGAAGGCACTATGCATCAGCAATGAGAAGCAGGTATACACGACCATGCTGAACTTCTCCACGGACTTTGATGACAGGTTCCCTGGGGCTGCCCATCAGGTTATACCGACTTCAGGTGGTGCGGTCTGGTATACTATTTTGAATGAACTTATGTATGACGGCAAACCAAGGGTTGTCGGATATTACTCTCCTTCGGATCCATATTGCACTTCAAAGGGGGAGACTACATATGATTCAACATTCTATCTGCTGTGTCCTTCAAAGACTTTTGTCGGTGCCGGATACAGTCGCTATTGGAGCTACAACATCGATGCCTCTGGCGGCTACAACTGGGGCAGTTATCCGGAATGGGGCACCTATGGGAAACCGTTGGATGTCAATACTTCCCAGTCGCCACCTCCGTATGTGGCTCCTAAATATGATTCATTCTATCTTGGTGCTAAAACAGGTCTTTTCCCGAAGCCATCATCCCAGTTTCTGCTGGTTGAGACTGAAAGGTCAAGTGACGGTATCTTTGGTAAAAGCCCCTATACTATAACACTTGCAGATGATTCCTCATTTCCTGCATATTCCGCAAATTCCGGATGGTATTCCTTCCGACATGGCGGCTCGAGCGGAAATTTCCTGTTCATAGACGGCCACGCCGAGAGCCTTGGACCATATGATGAGATCAATACCAAGGCGAGATTCTATATCGATATTGCAAGCCCAAAATAAAGTTGGCCCAATGAAATTATCAGTTTCAGTGATGTTAATATTCATATTTTCAACGCTTCTTTTTTCCGCTGAAAATAAAAATCAGCTGAAGATACTTGCCGGCAAACCTGAAAAACCACGGTTCACTGTCAAGGATATTGAATGGCCGGAGAAAATAGGGGAAGCGTCCATCTGCCTGTGGAAGAATGATGCAATTGCCGCATTTTCCCTGACAATCGATGACAACTGCGCTCCTGACCATGAATGGTGGCTGGAGACAGGAAAGAAATATGGATTCCCGATCACCTGGTTTATCATTACTGACAGGATAAGTGGGACAAATCCTTTCAATGGGACCTGGGAAGGATTCAAGAAGCTGATTGATGACGGGAACGATGTCGGCTCACATACCTCCAAACATCTCCATGTCGACGAGGAGGGCTGGAAGGACATAGATACGGAGTATGCAGATTCGAAGAAGGATATCGAGGAGAACATCAAGGGACACAAGGCGCAAGTGCTCGCATATCCCGGTGGACCTAACACCAAGCTGAATAATCCGTCCATTGCTGCGAAGTATTACATTGCCTGCCGTTCCGGTCCTGCAGCGATCAACCAGGCCAACATGATCAATTATGCTGAGATCACCAGCATCGGAGCGCTGAACATCGGCGATGCCCAGTTCGAATCGCAGGATCTTCTGACGGCGCTTGAGAAGGGCAGGGCGAAGAGAGTGCAGTTCTACAGGGGGTGGTACTGCTGCCATTTCCACCTTGTGAAGGCTGAGGAGCGTGAAAAGCTCCAAAAACCGCTCGAAACTCTTGCGTCAAAAATTAAATCAGGCGAGTTGAGGGCTGGCCTATTCCGGGACATTGCATTGTATGGACAGGAAAGGGATACGGCAAAACTTACAGTCAAAGAATCATCTAAGGAAAAAATCATACTTGGCCTGACCGACGACATGGACGATTCGATATTCAATTATCCGTTGACAGTCAAGGTCCGGGTAGAAGCGTCTTGGAAAAACGTCGAGGCGATACAGGATTCGAAGAATGTGGAATGCAGGCTTGTGACAAACAACGGTGGCAACTATGCATTGATACAGGTCGTTCCCGACATTGGGGATGTAACAGTAACAGGGAAGTAGCTGAAAAATGAATACTGGCAGGGAAAACAGATTCACTCTTATTGAACTTCTGGTCGTGATTGCGATCATCGCAATATTGGCGGCACTGCTGCTTCCTGCGCTGAAAAGCGCGAAGGAGGAGGCGAAAAAAATTGTTTGTCTGAGCCAGATCAAGCAGTTGAACCTGGCTGCCCAGATGTACTTGGAGGAAGGAGGCATGCATTTCCCTCCTGGCAACAATGGAGGTGCCTATGGAGTCGGTGACCAATGGTATCAGGCCTCATTGCTTGGCTCTTATTTCAATGCGGACTTGCCACGATACTACAAGATAAACGGTGTTTGGTGTCCCCCTTATGACAGTATCATCAGATGTCCATCCCTTCCGGTGCAGAAGGGTGCCGAGGAGGTACGTTCCTGGATAGCTCTGAACAGTTCCTGGTATTTTGCAGATACAGCAAAGGCTTATGAATATGGGCCAAGTATTACGGAATTCAAGAGTCCCGAGAAGGTGGTAGTGTTTGAGGACTGTCCATATGCCGCTTTCAGCTACATATGCAACTACGCAACCGTAGGAGGTGCATGGATCGAAGGTAGCAGCACTTCCTATGTCTGCGACTACAGGCACAAAGGCGGTGTAAACTATGGCTTTGCCGATGCACATGCGGCCTACGTAAAAAATCCAAATGCGTCATTCAATGCAGGCGAGATTCGTGCAAGGCCCGATCTGAGCAGGTAAAAATAATTGAGGAGCTGATAATTAATATGAAGAACCAAATCTTATTGGCTATTGCCATCTCGTTCTGTTTTACCGCGGTCTCTTTCGGTGCAGATAAGAAATCTGATGGCGCTCCATATGTGGATTCGAAGGCGATCAAGGAGAGGTTCTCAGAGATCACGGAAAAGGACATGGAAATGCTGCGCTCGAAGAAAATCCTCTTTGCGAGCCGTTCCTTCGGACTCAACCTATACAAGGGGCTTTCGGCTTTGGCGAAGAAGGACAAGAAATACGAGTTCCTGTCCTCATATAAACGCTACGATGTTTTCAAGGCCGGAGGGGATCTCAGCGTAATCCCTGCAGATGCTTTCAAGGAGACGAACTTCGTACATTTTCTGGCTTCATATTATCCGCATACCAAGCGGGTGGAGGAAGTGGATACGCTCCTGCGCAAGGCGCCACACAAGTTCGGGGATAGTGTTGATGCCGTC
>CAZRKP010000065.1:0-23270 GCA_964600895.1 uncultured Victivallis sp. | reverse complement strand
CCAGCATGTTGATCGCGCCGTGCACGGACGTCTTGGTCGTCTGGACGGGATCATACTGGTAATGGATTGGTGATGCCGGACACGCCATGTTGTAGATGGCATCAACCTCGAGATATACCGGCCAGGTGATGTCGTGGCGGATGAGCTCAAATCCTGAATGGTTCAAAAGGTGCCTGATGTTCTCCTTCGAGCCGGTAAAGAAATTGTCGAGGCAGATCACGTCGTGGTCGTCGTCAAGGAGCCTTTCGCAGAGATGCGATCCGAGGAATCCCCCGCCGCCAGTTATAAGTATTGTCTGGTTTTTCCTAATCACTTGCTCACCTCCGGCTTTTCAGGTTTCATTATGTCAACGACTATTCCCTTCTTGTTGAATATCACCCTCTCAACATCATCTGTGTTCTGGTAATAGATCCAGCTTGGGGAATCGAGAACAGGGGTCCTGTGGGCAGGCGGGTAACCATATGCAAGAATGACTTCATTCCTGGTCATGCCCTTCTCCACAATACCTTTTTTGATCTTGTCGAGGACTTCCGGCCTGATCCCTTCGGTCAGTTTCTCTGGTGGCTTGGCGGTAAAGATCCTGCTTACAAGTTCTTCAGGTCTCAAGGTAAAGGTTTTCCTATACACTTTCAGCGTATATTGCTCTTCGGTATTCACATCCTTGAATTTGATCTCTCCACGAAGGGCCTCGACAATCTGGACCTCGGTCCCAAAAGTCAGTATCTTCCCGGTATGGTAGTTCATATGTGTTATATCGTCGTTCTTCTCAACCCATATGTTATGGGCGGTATAAATCTTCTCGCCTGGCTTGAGCTTCAGGACCTTCTCATAGTTGATCGGAATCTGAGAACATGAGGCCACCATGCAGAGAATGCCGGCGGTGAACATGATGTTGAAGATTCTGTTCGAAATCATAAGCATGGTTTCTCAAACTTTAATCTCTTGAAAACCTGGGGGACAAATTAAGAACATGCCTCATGGCATTGACTACAAACATATTCAAATGCCCCGGAATTTGTTCGTAGTTAAGCCCGTAAGGGCTGTTCCCCGACTCTATCAATAATTATTATACTGTCCGGACAGGTCAATTTCAATCATTCGACCTGCTTGATCTTAGCTCACCTCTAAAAATTGACAAATGGCGCGCAACAATAAATTATGGATAGACAGCAAGGAAGAAAATTGCGAGAATACCCGAAGGCGGTATTTGAGCAGTTTTATGACAAAGCTGATATCCATAAGAATTTGTTGCCCTCCGGGTTGCGGATCTTTTTGGCTCAAAGAAGAATCTTCCTTCTTTGGCATACCGCCCTGGGTATGCTGCCAGTCGGAAATTCTCTTTGGGCTTTCAAAAATCTTCCGCAACGCGCCGATTGTGAATTTTTAGAGGTGTGCCTTAGACTTGAGGATGGTCTGCAGCTTCTCCATCCAGACATAGAAGACCGGTGTTGCATACAATGTGAGAATCTGTGAAAAGACGATTCCGCCGACGACAGTTACACCGAGAGGCTGTCTTGCCTCGCAACCAAGCCCGGTGCCGATTGCGAGGGGAATTCCAGCCATTAGAGCAGTAAGAGAGGTCATCATGATCGGCCTGAACCTTAGGACTGATGCCTGGATTATTGATTCCTCCGGAGACATTCCCCTACGTCTGGCCTCGATGGCGAAATCCACCATCATGATACCGTTCTTCTTTACTATTCCCACGAGCATTATTAGACCGATGAAAGCATAGATGGAAAGATCTATATTCAGGAGCCAGAGCGCGAAAAGGGCCCCAAATCCGGCGAACGGGAGCGCTGTAAGGATTGTCAGCGGATGTATGAAGCTCTCATATAGGATCCCAAGTACCATATATATTATAAAGACGGTAAGTATCAGCAACAGGTCCATCCCTTTCATTGATTTCTGGAATTCCTGGGCGACTCCCTGGAACATTCCGGAGACGCCTGCCGGAAACATTGGTTTGATGTTCTTCTCTATCGACTTCACTGCATCTCCAAGGGCAACATCCGGCTTGAGATTGAAGGATATGGTCACCGAAGGAAGTTGTCCGGTATGGTTTACCGACAGCGGTCCGGCGACGAGTTTTCTTTTAACCAGCGTATCAAGCGGGACCAGCTGTCCCGTATCGGACCTGATATGGATCAGTGACAATGCCTCCGGTGTTCCGCGTTTTGAAGGTTCGATCTCCATGAGAACCTTATACTGGTCGTCCGGAGCAAATATCGAACTTACCTGACGGGTGCCGTAGGCGCTGTAGAGCGCATTCTCGATCTGGTCGATGGAGATTCCATGCTTCGATGCCTGATCCCTCTCAATATCGATGTCCACCTGGGGATTTGTTATCTGCAGGTCGCTTGAAATGTCGATAAGTTCTGGAAGGGTGTTCATCTTTGCTTCGGCGACAGTCGCGAACTTGTAAAGAACGTCCGTATCAGGACAGGAAAGCGTATACTGGTACTGTGCTTTCCCACCTCGAGCGCCTATCCTGATCGGAGGAGGATTCTGGATAAAGGCCTTCAATCCGGGAATTCCGGAAAGTTTTTTCCTGAGGTCGGCGATGATCGCCTCGACTCCCCTTTTTCTTTCCTTCTTGGGTTTCAGGGTGATCATCATGAAACCTGAATTGCCTCCGCTGCAGCGTGCCATGAAAGCCTCGAGTTCCGGCACCTCCCTCTGAATGATCCCTATCATGATGTTCTGCCGTTCGACCATGGCTGCAAATCCGACACCTTGTTCGGCTTCGGTATTTATCATGATCCTGTTCTGGTCCTCATTTGGAACAAATCCCTTGGGTATTATGTAATATATCCAGAACATCGAAGCTATTACCGCTATAGATATTATGAAAGTAAGCCATGTATGATGCACGTTCCAGGTAAGAGTGGACTTGTAGAATCTTATGATAAGGTTCCATAATCCCTTATGTCCCTCCTCTGTCTTCTCCATATCATGCGCTATGCGCCTGGTCATGAATCTTGAAGCCAGCATCGGAATGAGACTCAACGCGACAACACCGGAAACAAGTACCGCGGTTCCTATTGTCATCGAGAATTCATTGAAAAGCCTGCCGACAACGCCCCCCATGAACAATACGGGTATGAACACGGCCGAGAGAGACAATGTCATCGATATGATCGTGAAGGCGATCTCCCCCGAGCCATCGAACGCAGCTTGCAGCGGCGACTTGCCCATCTCATAATGCCGGAATATGTTCTCCAACGCAACGATGGCGTCATCAACGACGAACCCGAGTGAGAGGGTAAGCGCCATCAGCGAGAGATTGTCGAAGCTGTATCCCAAAAGATACATGATCGAAAAGGTACCGAGAAGCGAAAGCGGAAGGGACAAGCTGGGAATCAGTGTTGCTCGCAGGTTCATCAGGAATATGAATATCACCAGCACCACCAGCCCGATTGTCAGCTTCATCGTGAATTTCACCTCATCTGAAGCATTCTTTATAGTGAGTGAACGGTCGAAAAGAAGATTTATAGATATGGATGACGGAATTATAGACTGCAGATCAGGCAGGAGAGCCTTTACGTCCTCCGCCACCTTGACAGTGTTCACGCCCGGTTGCTTCTCAACTGCGAGCACAATTGAACACTGCTGGGAATCTTTCGTGCAGTACCACGCAGAAGACTTGTCGTTTTCCACGCTGTCAATGGCTATGCCGATATCGCGAAGCCTGACCGGTTCGTTGCCGCGCTTGGCGATAATGATATTGTTGTATTCCTCCGCCTGCATCAGCTGCCCGTTCGGCTGTATCGTAAAAGTCCTTGTCTTACCGTCTAACACCCCTCCAGGCATGTTGACGTTTGCCAGGGCAATCGCCTTTTGAACTTCGTCAAGGCCTATGCCCATCGCTGCCAGGCTCTTCGGATTGATCTGTATCCTGACAGCATACTTCTGTGTTCCGTGTATCGAGACCTGCGCCACACCCGGTGTCATGGATATCTTCGGGACAATTATATTCTGAGCGATTCGGTCGATATCGGATATCCTCAGTGTAGGACTGACAAGGGCAATGAACATGATCGGCGTATCGGCAGGATTGATCTTCCTGTAGTATGGAGGTGATGGCATGTCCGAAGGCAGGCTCCTGCTTGTCCTGGCTATGGACGACTGAACATCCTGAGCGGCGTTGTCTATGTCGCGTTCCAGTGCAAACTGGAGTGTTATCTGTACGCTCCCCTGACTGCTCGAGGACGTCATTGACTCAAGTCCGGAAATTGTGGAGAACTGCTTCTCCAGCGGAGTGGCCACGGCGGACGCCATTGTCTCGGGACTCGCACCTGGCAGGCTTGCAGAAACCTGTATGACAGGATAATCCACATTAGGAAGGTCGCTCACTGGTATCAACGGGTAGCTTAGAATACCGAAAAGCAGTATCGCCGACGTCACGAGCGTCGTCATCACCGGCCTTTTTATGAATGGAGCTGAAATATTCATTTCTTGCCGGACACCGCTTCAGGCTTTTTCCCGTTTTCAGGAGAGACAACGGACACCTTGGCGCCTGGAACAAGCCTGAACTGGCCTGTCTGCACCACGGTCTCTCCGGGCTGGATCCCATTGGTTATGGCAGTCATTCCTCCGGAACTCCTCTCTACTTCCACATGACGGAGCTCTACTGTCGAATCGGGCTTCACCACAAAGACCTGAAGCCCCTGCTGTCCATTCTGGAGCACATCGTTTGGAACAGCCGTATAGAGCTCACCGGCGGACAGCTCGATGAGAACCTCAACGAACTGCCCTGGCCACAGGAGTTCATCTGAATTCGGGAAAAGCGCTTTCATTTTCACAGTACCGGAACTCTGGTTCACGGTATTGTCGATGAAACAAAGTTCACCATTGCTGGTAATCCCTTCCTTTCCTGAATCTATCTTTGCAGAAACCTCGATCTTTTTTCCGCCGGACATGAGCTTCTGGACCACGGGAAGCAGTCGTTCCGGCAGGGCAAAGGTCACATAAACCGGGGCGGACATCGCTATGTTCACTATGCTGTCATCATTGGCTTTTATGATGGAACCTTCATGGATGAGAATATCTCCGGCCTTTCCGTCGAATGGTGCACGGATTGTGCAGTATTCAACATCGAGCTTGGCCTTGTCCATATTCGCCTCGTCTATCTTAACCGCCCTTTTCAGGGATTCTGAGATGGCTTTGGTCTTGAACATCTCGTCCTCGGATACGGCATTCTTCTTATGCAGTTCCTCCTTGACCCTTGCCTGGCGCTCTGAATCGGCACTGAGCACGGTATCCCTTTCGAGGTTGGCCTCTATCTGCTTCAGGTTGGCTTCATAAGGCCTCGCGTCTATGAGCGCCAGGACATCCCCTTTCTTCAACTTCTGTCCGGGAATGAATGCTATCTTTATTATCTTACCGCTCACCATGGATTTGACATCCACAGATGAGAAAGATTCGACTGCCCCGTAGGTATCAAAGAGCCATGGTATGTTTTTCGATTCCACCTTGGTAACGGCAACCGGGACAGGTCCCTGTCCTCCTTTTTTCGTTTCCTCTTTTTTACCGCATCCGGCCAGGATGACCGATGCAGAAAGGATGGAAACAAGCATTATGCGACACAGGGCCGGATATTCATTGGATATGTCCTTGTTGATCATGTTCCGCCTATTTATTTATGGATGTTATTTCCATGTTCAGACCATGAAAATATTCGTGTTATCTTAAAAATCTAACCTTGCACTATTTCATTTCAAGCATATAATTAAAGTATTTACTTGAATTAGCATCCTGTGGGGGTTTGACCATGCGCTTCAGGAAGGACGGAGAGATCACCAGGCAGCGGATACTTAAGGTTGCCGCCGGGCTTTTTGCCGAAAAGGGTTACCGCGGCACTACCCACGCGCAGATCATCCGCCTGGCAAAGGTCAACGCCGCCGCCATAAACTACCATTTCCGCGACAAGGAAACTTTGTATGCCGAGGCGTGGCGGACCTCCTTCGAGGAGCTTCTCCAAAAACATCCGGCCGACGGCGGAGTGTCTTCGCTCTCCTCTCCCGAGGAACGCCTACGGGGAATGATATTCTCCATATTGAGCCGATTCTCTGACCCTGACAACATGGTCTTCGAGATCATAAACAAGGAACATGCGAATCCTACAGGAATACTGGGCGACACCATAAAGAAGTCCCTTCGTCCGATAAGGGACGGCATCGAATACATCGTGCGCGAACTCCTTGGAGGAAAGGCTTCAGAACGGGATGTCCAGCTCTGCCGCATGAGCATAATGTCACAGTGCTTCCGGAAGCGTCGTGGTCTCGCCGGAGCAAGAGGTGCATACGATTCTTTGATCGAAAAGATGAGCATTGATGACCTTGCCGACCACATCACACGTTTCTCAATCGACGGGATCATCGGCATAAGAAAACGTCTCGAGTGCGGCAGACATCACTAATATTCAATTATCCGAAGGATATCTCAAAGCCACATTCAGCTAAACCAATGATGCCGGTCCTTTTCTTTTTTTCTTCGCCCTATATTCTGCCGGGGTGTGCTTCTGGATACGTTTGAATGTCCTGAAGAAATACGAGGCGTCGCTGAAGCCGCATTGTCTTGCCACCAACTCCATGTTGAAGAAGGTATTTTCAATGAGGAACCTGGCATGTTCGATGCGCCGTTCCGCAAGCAGGTCAGGAAAGCTCCTGCCGGCATGCAGCTTGACGAGACGGCTTGTCCTGGAGACGCTCAACGATAAGAATTCAGCGAGATTCGCAATCGTGATCGGATTCTTGAATTCACGGTCTATGAAATATGTGATCTTTGCCGGATATCCCTGCCCCATGATATAGTCCCTGTTGAAAAGTGATATCGTTCTGCTGAGCTTCTCCGCAAGAAGCCGGGTCATGCACAGCATATCTTCGAACTCGGAACTCCTTATTTCAGGCAATGTCTTAAGAAGCCTGCTTGCCCCGTCAGGAATCTTTTCTTCTGCCTTCTGAATTACTATTCCCTCATTTCTGCCAGATTTCGAAGACCTGAATGGACCAAGGAAGACCGCACCGCAAAGCCGGCTCTCGGAAAAAACTGGAACGACAAACTCCAATGCTCCCGCATGGCATATCTTGACGATCTCCTTCTTGCCGAAAGAAAGCAGATGCCTGATGTTAACAGAGTCGAAGTCCTGGCAGCGTCTGTCGCAGTACTTGGACTCCTTCACGTTCTGGCAGAACGGATTCATGTGGGTATAAAGCGAAATGTCTGCGGCCTTGAAGATGTCGCCGCTGTAGTCATGGTAGCATACGTTGCAGCGGAACAAGCGTCCGTATGTCCCGGCAAGTTCTGAAAATTCTTTTATGATGTCGTTCATGTATTAACATCCTGCGTGATTGGATGCATGGATGACTGGATGATTGGTTAAATCATAATGAATTACATTAACTCAATAATACCCATTCATCCATCAATCCAACCATCCATTCATCTTGCAGAGATTTCACTTATAATGGAATATTACACTATTATAGCATTATTTTCCATATGCCAAAAAAGGTTTCGTGAGTAAAATTATAACCTACAAAACGGAGGTGTGCCCATGTCGAAGCCGAAAGTATATGTCCATAGGATGGGGAAATGGTACGATCTCTATATGAACAGGGAAAGCGAAGTCCTCCTGGAATCCTTCGCTGAAGTTGTTTCCGACGGAAAACGCGAAACCCCAATGACACCTGAGGAGCTTGTCGGCAGGATGAAAGGATGTTCCGCAATTCTCTCCCTCGGCGGCGGAGGCTCGCATGAGATAACAGGAGATGTCCTGAAATCCGCCGGAACGATCAAGCTGATCTGCATCGCCCACTGGTGTGAACAGCTTATAGGAGCCGCAAAGGAAGCAGGTGTAACTGTAACTGAAGGATCAAATGCTAATACTGTTGCCGTAGCTGAATGGACTCTCGCCGCAGCATTGATGGGAATCCGGAAACTGCGTGAGTTCGATGCTGCCCTCAAGAACAATTCCCCCTGGTGCGAACCAAGGCTCAACGTCGGGATGCTATCCGGAAGCACGGTCGGACTCATCGGACTCGGACGCATCGGTTCATATTGCGCAAGACTCTTCAACACCTTCGGAGCAAAGGTCATCGCCTATGACAAATACTGGACGAAAGAAAAGGCTGATCAGATCGGTGCCACCCTCGTATCACTGGACGAAGTCCTGAGAAAATCCGACATAATCTCCATTCACCTGCCGGTCACCCCTGAGACAAAAGGCATGCTTGGCGCAAAGGACTTTGCCCTTATTAAGAACAGCGCCGTATTCATCAACTCTGCCAGGGCAGCCTTGTACGACGAGAAGGCCCTGATCACTGAACTTCAGAAGAAACGCATCTCTGCCTATCTCGATGTCTTCGAGACAGAACCGCTCTCTCTCGATCATCCTTTCAGGACAATGGACAACGTTTTCATCACGCCGCATATCGCCGGCTTCAATACCGCAATGCTCTTCAAATGTGGTCATGATGCGGTAGAGACACTGAGGGATTATTTCGCCGGAAAAGGCATAAGGAACATGCAGTACGCCTGGAAGAATGGCTGATTGGATTTATTCGCCTATGGCGAATTGATGGATGACTGGATGGATGCGTATGAATCAATTTCAAAATATGGATTTAAAAAGGAGCGCGGGTTTTCTTACCCGCGGAATTCCAATTCAAATGGCGGACTGGAAAGTCCGCCCTCCTTTATTTAGAATCGAACAAATGAAATTTTAAATAACATATGAAACAAGAATCAACAGGAGATATAAATAATGAACATGATTGCTTTTTCGAGGAAGATTCCGGTCAAATACAATGTTGATGTCTTTGTTGCGGGCGGCGGGCCGTCCGGTATCGCCGCTGCAGTCGTTGCTGCAAGGCAGGGAGCGAAAGTCTTCCTTGCCGAAGGTACTGCCTGTTTCGGAGGAATGGGAACATCCGCCGGGCTCCCCCTCTTCTGTTCACCGACGGACGGTGTCAATGTGACCTCCTCCGGATTCGGCACAGACGTCTATGAGGGCCTATGGAAGGAGGGCGGAACTTCTCCTTTCATGAAGAGAAGTGAACCTTATAGCAATTTCTGTTTCAACGGTGAAATCCTGAAGCGCGTATATGACAATCTCGCTAAAAAGTCCAAGATGGATTTCTCCTTCCATACGAACTTCATGGATGTCAGCACTAGAAACGGGAATATAGAGCACGCAATATGCTCCGCAAAGAGCGGCATATTTGCAGTCAAGGCGAAAATATATATCGACGCCACAGGCGACGGCGATCTCTGCGCACAGGGAGGAGCTCCTTTCAAGAAGGGCGATGAAAATGGCTACATGCAGCCTGGCACACTGTGCAGCCTCTGGTGCGACATTGATTGGAAGAAGGCGATGAAGTCGAACTGCGGCGTATGGCAGCAGGACAAATATCTGCCAGAGGCCATCAAGGACAAAGTGTTCACGATACCTGATCCGCATCTGCCGGGCATGCTCCCGGTCGGATTGCATTCCGCCTGGGGAAATGTTGGTCATACGTTCGGTGTCGATGGCACTGACGAGAGGTCGCTTACGAAAGCCCTTCTCTGGGGCAGGCAGCTGGTAAAGGAATACGAGAAGTTCTATAAGAAATATCTGAAGGGCTACGAGAAGATGCAGCTGCTTGGAACTGGCGCATTGCTTGGTGTAAGAGAGACCAGGAGGATCATGGGCGACTACGTATTGGATCTCGAAGATTTCAAGAAGCGTGCAAAGTTCGACGATGAAATCGCCCGCTTCTCCTATCCTGTAGATCTTCATCCCCCAAGACCCAATGCCAGGTCATTCAGGAAATTCGAGGAGATATTCAAGAAGCTACGCTATGAACGTGGTGAAAACTATGGCATCCCTTACAGATCCCTTATCCCGAAGAAACTGAAAAATGTCCTCGTGGTCGGACGCTCCATCAGCTGTGACCGCTACATACAGGGTTCGGTCAGGGTCATGCCCGGATGCTACATCACTGGCCAGGCTGCAGGAATGGCGGCAGCGATCGCATCCGACAAGGGACTTCAGACAAGGCAGGTTGACATCAGGGAACTCCAGGGCAAACTTGTGAGGATTGGTGCTTTCCTCCCGAATTTCAAGAAATGAGAAGAAAGTGATACAGGTGTTTCGCCTGTAAATTAAATGAAAAGAATTACAGGCGGGACGCCTGTACCACATTATCAAATTAAATAAGAGAATGTAACAATGAACAAGAAATACGATGTGATTGTCGTCGGCGGCGGACCAGGCGGAGTATCCGCTGCGGTCTCAGCGGCCAAAAACGGAATGTCGGTACTGATGATCGAGCGTTATGGTTTCGCAGGTGGCATGGCAACTGCGGGTTTGGTCAATCCTTTCATGCCTTATCGTTCCAAGACGGATCAGAATCATTGTCTGCCTACCCCAATATTCATGGGGATCATCAAATCCCTTTCGGAGAATAATGCACTGGAAAAAGGCGGACTTATTTTCGATGACGAGATCCTGAGGATACTTCTGGACAAGCTTCTCATCGAGTCCAAGGTCAACATCCTGTATCATTCGCTGGTCACTGGAGCCGAATCCCGCAAAGGAATGATTTCAAAGGTCTCTGTCGCATGCAAGGACGGCGAAAAGGAATTCGAGGCCAAGGTTTTCATTGACGCGACAGGCGACGGCGATCTTGCGGATTTCGCAGGATTCAAGACTGAAAAGGGAAGAAAGCAGGATGGAGCATGCCAGCCGATGACACTCTGCTTCAGGCTTGGTGGAGTCAAAGCCGACGACTGGGGCGCTCTCTGGAAGGAACTGAATGCTATATTTAAGGAAGGAAAGGCAAACGGCACGATCAGCGATCCTCGTGAAGACGTCCTCATCTTCAGGACTCTCCGTCCGGACGTCGTTCATTTCAACACCACTCGCGTCATTGCGAAAGATGGGACAACATCGACTGGACTTGGCGAGGCCGAAGTAATCGCGCGCAAGCAGGTATGGGAGCTCTTCAACGTCTTCAAGCAAAAATCTCCCCTCTGCAAAAATGCATTCATCCTGAAGATCGCATCGCAGATCGGCGTCCGCGAGACAAGGCGCGTGATCGGGGATTACGTCCTCGATGCCGACGATGTGGTCAAGGCAAAGACTTTTGATGATGGAATAGCCAGGAGTTCATATCCCATCGACATCCATAATCCGACTGGTACTGGAACCGTCCTCAAGGATGTTGAAGGCTCGTTCTATGAGATACCATACCGCTGCATAGTTCCCATTGGGAGCAAGAATCTTCTCATGGCATGCCGGGCGATAAGCTCTACACATGAAGCGCATTCTTCATTGCGCGTGATGCCTGTGGTCGCTTCCATCGGGGAAGCAGCAGGGCTCGCGGCCGCAGAGGCTGTAAAAGGAGATATCGGTGTTTCAAAAGTTGATGCCAAGGGACTGAAGAAAAAACTTTTCGGGTAAGATCTCAGTTCTGATAAATCGGTTCATTCCCTCTGACGCGCCCATACTTCGGTTCGCCGTCACACCGATACGTCTTATCCCAGCACTTCCTTCCAGGGCTTCTTGTAGAACTTGGATTTGCGCTGGAGGATATTATACTTGATCATATGCCAGATGGCGGCAACACCGTCACGCCAGGTGATCTTCTTTCCTTCCTCATAGGTGCGGCCGTGATAGCTTATCGGCACTTCATATATCCTGAGCTTCCTCGCATGTGCGAACTTCGCAGTAAGTTCCACCTCGATGCCAAAACGGTCAGAGTCGAGGTTGATGTTCTGGATCACTTCCCTCTTAAAGGCCTTGTAGCAGGTCTCCATATCGGTGAGGTTGATGTCGGTGAGCAGATTTGAGAGGAAAGTCAGGACCTTGTTCCCGAGCTGGTGCTTGAAGTAAAGCACTCTTCCAGTTCCACCGTGAAACCTCGAACCATAGACGACATCAGCCTTTCCATTAACGATCGGATTTATCATCACGGGGTAATCGTCCGGACTGTACTCCTTGTCGGCGTCCTGGATTATAACTATCGGAAGCTTCGCCTCGTCGAATCCCCTGCGGATAGCGGCTCCCTTGCCTTTGTTCCTCTCCTGGCAGAAAAGCCTGATCATGCCCTCATGCTTCTTGGAATATTCCTGTATTATCTCGCGGGAATTGTCCTTGGAGGCATCATCGACAATGATTATCTCCCCCGTCTCCGGCCTTTTGATGACCTCGTCAAGGATCTCGCAGATCGTCTTGGATTCGTTGTAGACTGGAATTACAACGCTCAGCGCTTTTTCAGGTTTCACGTCCTGCTCCAATTAATGAATCATATAATCTATATTCTGGGCTTCAATTATTCTACTTGCCGTGAATTATACTTTGACACTTTGTGCCTTTGTCATTCTGCACCTTTTTCGTTCTTCAACCATTCGACTGTTCTTTTGAATGCCTCTCCCGGACTTATTTTCGGAGCATAGCCAAGATCATTTTTCGCTGCGCTGATATTGAAGTAATGAGAATATGCAAGTTGTCCGGCTACAAATCTCGTCATCGGAGGTTCACCGGAAATCGGCAGGATATTATAAACAAATTCCAGGGCCGCCCCAATTTTATAGGCTGTTCCGTAGGATATCTTCTTTTCAACCGGAGATATTCCAAGTTCCCTCAGGAGATTATTTATCCACTCCCATAAAACGACTGGACGGCCGTCGCTTACGAAATAGACCTTGCCGTTCGCCTTCTGCGAAGTTCGCAATGCTTCCGCCGCGAGGACGTGGGCTTGGGAGGCATTGTCGATGTAGGTCATATCGACGAGATTCCTGCCGTCGCCGACCTGAGCGAGCTTTCCTTGTTTCGCACGTTCGATCACCCGGGGCAGAAGATGCGGGTCGCCCGGCCCCCATATCAGGTGCGGACGTATCGCAACTGTTGCGAAATCCGCAGAATTCGCTTTCATCACCATGCGTTCTGCTATTGCTTTTGTTTCAGGATAATATGCAAGATATTTTTCCGGATACGGTGCGGATTCATCGGCGTTCTCGGTGTTCCCGGAATACGCCACGCTCGGGGAACTCGTATGAACAAGGGTGCAGGCACCCTTTTTCTTGCTTGCTTCAATGATGTTTTGAGTACCTATGACATTTATCCCGTAGAAATCCTTGTATTTCCCCCAGATTCCGGCAAGTGCCGCAGTATGAAAAACAATTGTGCGGGATTCGCAGGCCTTCGTTACAAACGCTGCATCCTGGATGTCACCGCAAAGGACTTCAATGCCAATCTTCTCAAGTTCCGGCTGTGGCTTTCTCCCGATCGAACGTATCGATGCACAGCCAAGCCCGGCAAGATCCCCGATGATCTTCCTTCCGAGGAACCCGCCACCGCCAGTAACTAAGACTTTTTCATTATTCCAATTCATAGAAGCTTTGACATTAGTGTGATATTTTATGGCATCGAAAGGATAATATATGTCCGGCCAATTAATAAAACAGTCCGTCTTCAAAGTTAATTTCAACTCCTGGCAGGACAGCGTGCCAAAGCTGCTTGATGCCACCGGACTTGAGAAAACATTGGTTTCATTGAAGAAGAAAGTCCTCATCAAACCCAATCTTGTCGAAGCCGCCCCGCCGCCGATAACGACTCCAGTCGAACTTGTCTCCTCCTTCATAGACTATGTCAGGAGCAAGAATCCATCACTCGAGATTATTGTCGGGGAAGGCTGCGGTTCCATAGATTATGATACGCCAGTTCCGTTCAAACAGCTTGGGTATGTCGACATGGCCTACAAGCAGAAAGTGAAGCTCATTGATCTAAACTATGAAAAGACTGTCTCTCTTTCAAAGAAGGAATGCATGCGCTGGCCGGAAATGCATCTGCCAGAGATCGTACTGGAAAGCTTTCTGATCTCGGTACCGGTGCTGAAAGCTCATTCACTCTCTGATGTCACACTGACGATGAAGAACATGATGGGGGTTGCCCCACCGAAGCACTACAATGCGGGAAGTTGGAAGAAGTCCGCGTTCCATTCTAGGATTCAGGAGGCGATTTTCGATCTCAACCGCTACCGGACACCGGATTTCACGCTGATAGATGCAACGATCGGAATGGCTGAAGCCCATCTCTGGGGCGCGCACTGTGATCCGGCGCCGAACATGCTCATCGCCTCTTATGATCCGGTCGCCGCTGACGCCTTCGGAACAAAGGTCCTAGGACGCGACTGGCACAGGATCGGACATATCTCGATGGCCGACGGTGTCCTTGGGTACGCCGATGCAAAGATCGTTGAAATTTGAACCTCTCTCGCACAAAGTCACAAAGCCGCCAAGTGAGAATTTCATTTGTTAATCCTTCTTTCCTGCATATCTTACTTTCATTTTCTTTATTAATTTTCGTGTTCTTTTTGCATGACTATTTAAAGGAA
Organism: uncultured Victivallis sp.; assembly: GCA_964600895.1. GTDB lineage: Bacteria > Verrucomicrobiota > Lentisphaeria > Victivallales > GWF2-50-93 > GWF2-50-93. Next base: position 8,889 of record CAZRKP010000065.1, on the reverse strand, counting down.
TATTGGCAAGTTTTTGCGAAGCAAAACCTTGCCAATTGCTTTTTTCGTGTGTTTAGTGTGTTTCGTGGTTGTTGATTTTCTGTGTAGTCTGTGTGTTCTGTGGTCAAAATTCTTTTGGTTGCCGTTTATCATAATCGGGAAAATCTTTACCAATGAAAATAGCGAGAGTCATACTTGGCCTGTCCTTGGACAAGGCCTTCGACTACCTGATCCCGACGGAACTTGAATCCAAGGTCCACGCCGGAGTGCAGGTGTATATCCCTTTTGGAAAGACTCAGAGACGCGGATATGTCGTAGGAGTCAATACGGAATCTTCCTACCCCGTAGAAAAGCTCAAAAAGATAGACAGCGTATGCGATGTACATCCCAAGATCCCCGACAATCTCCTGAAACTCGGTCGATGGATCGCCGATTACTACTGCTGTTCACAGGAACAGGCAGTAAGGGCTCTCCTACCGAGTGCGGTTCGCAGCGGAAAGATCAAGCGCAAGAAGATAAAGCTTTATTATCTCACATCGCCTGAAGAAGCACAGAAGTATATTTTCGACAAGGGCAAGAAATCTCCAGCAAGGATCAAGATCATCCAGCTCCTGCTCCAGCATCCCGGCGCCTCAGCAGATTTTATCAAGAAAGAGACTGAGGCAGGGAAAGGCGTCCTTTCCGCTATGGTAAAGGTGAAGATTCTCCAGGAGGAGGACAAGGAGATCTACCGCAACCCGTTCGCCAACGTCGAATATGTGAAATCTGCGCCTCCGGAACTTACCGACGAACAGAAGGACGCAGTTGAAAAGACAAAGGTAATGATGGAATCACCCGAGGCCAAGCCGCACACCCTCCTTCTCTACGGCGTGACCGGGAGCGGCAAGACTGAGGTATACCTTCGCGCAATCTCAATCGCCATGCAGCAGGGAAAGGACTCCATAGTACTTGTTCCGGAGATCTCACTCACTCCGCAGACCACCGAAAGATTCCGCTCGCGGTTCGGTGACATGGTAAGCGTCCTCCACAGTTCCCTTAGCGACGGTGAGCGTTTCGATGAATGGACAAGGATACATCGCGGACAGGTGAAGATCGCCGTCGGTGCGAGATCCGCCCTCTTCGCTCCTTTCAAGAACCTCGGTCTCATAATCGTCGATGAAGAGCACGAGAACACCTACAAGCAGGAGGAGGCACCGCGTTACCACGCGCGTGACGTCGCCGTCATGCGCGGATACATGGAGAAAGCAGTTGTCATCCTCGGTTCGGCAACTCCGTCATTCGAATCGTATCACAACGCAAAGACTGGCAAATACGCGATGGCGGAGCTTACGAAACGGATAGACAACTGCGTCATGCCGAAGATCAGGATCGTCGACATGGAAATTGAGAGGATGAAGGGGCCATTCAAGGTTTTCTCTACGGAGCTTGTCGAGGAGATCAGGGGACGCCTCGACAGGGGTGAACAGACCATAATCTTCCTCAACCGGAAAGGTTTCGCCACGAAACTCAACTGTACCAAGTGCGGATACGTGGCGTCATGTTCTGAATGCACGATGACATATACATATTCAAAGAACCGTCAAAGCCTTTCATGCCATCTCTGTGGTTCTGTCATCCCGGCGCCGTCAAGCTGTCCGCAGTGCGGAGATCCCGAAATCAGGTTCAGGGGCCTTGGTACGGAAAGGGTTGATCTTATCGCTGCAGATCTCTTCCCGCGCGCAAGGATCGCAAGGATGGATCACGACACCATGACATACAAGGATTCCTACGAGAAGGTTTTACGCGAGTTTCGTAACAGGAAGATTGATATCCTTGTCGGCACACAGATGATCGCAAAAGGACTCGATTTCCCGAATGTCACCCTTGTCGGGATAATCAACGCCGATCTTAGTCTCTACATTCCTGATTTCCGTGCCGAGGAACGGACCTTCCAGCTTCTCACGCAGGTTGCAGGACGTGCCGGACGCGGAGATATTCCAGGCGAAGTCCTGATACAGTCATCGAAGTCACAGAACATCGCGATCCAGTGTTCGAAGAATCACGATTACCTCAAGTTCTACAATGAACAGGTGGAATTCAGGAAGAAGCTTAACTTCCCGCCGTTCTCACATCTCATCATCGTCCATTTCCGCGGTCCTGATGAGAAGGAGCTTGCGAAGTTCGCAGACGAATTCCTCGAAAGGCTCAGGCCTCATTTGACTAAGGAGATCAAGGTTGCGGGGCCGCAGCCTTCACCAGTCAACAGGATCAAGGGGAAGTATCGCTATATGATTTTATTCCGCGGTGACCGTATGAAGGGATTCCGCGAAGCACTCCGCGAACAAACACTCCACGCCAAACGCCCTAAGGACATCGACTGCTATGTCGACGTCGATGCCGTCAACACGATGTGAAAAGGAATTCGTAACGAATTTCTTTTTGACTTATTAGGATTCCAAGGCAAATTACAGGGAACTAAATCATTTTGAGGGACTTAAACATGAAAAAAGACATCATCAGGATTTTGAGGGAAAACGCCAGGCTTTCAGATAAGGCGATAGCTGCCCGTATGGGCAAAAAAGAAAAACTTGTTTCAGATACCATCAGGAGCCTCGAGAAGGATGGCACGATCAAGGGGTATCAGGTCATTGTCGATGAATCACTTCTTCCGGAGACGGCTGTCAAGGCTGTCATCCAGGTCAAGGTAAGACCTGAACGGGAAGGTGGATTTGACAGGATAGCGAAACGTCTCTGCAAATTTCCGGAGGTTTCTTCGCTGTACCTGATGTCGGGCGGATACGATCTCAGCCTTGAAGTCGAAGGCAAGACACTCCAGGACGTCGCCACATTCGTCTCGAGCAAACTCGCTCCTATCGACGGAATCATCTCCACGGAGACTCATTTCCTGCTCAAGAAGTACAAAGTGTCAGGAAAAACCATGGAGAGTGATGAGAACTATGAGAGACTGAAAGTAAGCCCGTGACGGACTTACTTAAGTTCCAAGTTCCAAAATCCAAGCTCCAAACAAATTTCAATTAAGAAAGTTCCAAACGAACTCTATGGACAGTAGCAATTATGAGAGTCTGGATGAGAGAACTTTCAAATTTGCACAAAGGATCAGGAGTTTTGTCAAAAGACTCCCAAGGACAATTGCAAATATTGAAGACATAAGGCAATTGGTCAGATCATCCGGTTCTATTGCTGCAAACTATATCGAGGCGAATGAATCGTTGAGCAAAAAAGATTTTGTAATGAGGATAAAAATATCCAGAAAGGAATCCAAAGAATCCAGATTGTGGTTAAAACTTCTTGAGGTTGCAGATAAAGATCAGGAAGATGAAAGATTATCTTTGATTCAGGAATCCTCTGAATTCATAAAGATATTTTCTTCAATTGTTTCTAAAAGTTCCTGATTTCGTTTGTATTTTAATGTTTGGAACTTGGATTTTGTTTGGAACTTGGATTTTGGAATTTGGAGCTTACTTTTACAAATTTAAGGAATGACAATGAGTAAAATATTAAAATCACGTGTTGCAGAACATATAGCGGGCCTGCCAAAGAGTGGGATCCGTGATTTTTTCGAACTGGTCAATAAGATGGGGAATGAGGTCATTTCCCTTGGAATTGGTGAACCTGACTTCGTGACACCCTGGCACATCCGCGAATCCACGATATTCGCCATGGAGAAAGGCCACACGAGCTACACGTCCAACCTCGGACTGCTCTCCTTGAGGAAGGAGATCTGCCGTTACGTGGACAAGTTCTACAAGGTCAGATACAATCCTGACAATGAATGCATCATCACAGTAGGAGTAAGCGAGGCTCTTGATCTCATCTTCCGCGCGATAATCACACCCGGTGATGAAGTCATCTACCATGAACCGTGCTACGTCTCATATTCCCCCGAGATCAGGATGGCCCATGGCGTCCCGGTGGCAGTTGTAACAAAAGAAAAGAACAAGTTCGCCCTTGATCCGAAGGACTTCGAGAAGGCCATCACGCCCAGGACAAAGGCGATACTCCTTAACTTCCCCTGCAATCCTACAGGGGCGTCGCTGACGCCTGAGAACGTGCACGACATTGCGAAGATCGCAGTAAAGCACGACCTCATAGTCATCACCGACGAAATTTATTCTGAGCTGACTTATGACGGCAACCACATCTCCATCGCTTCAATGCCGGGCATGAAGAACAGGACCATCTTCCTTCATGGATTCTCGAAGGCATATGCGATGACCGGATTCCGCATGGGATATGCTTGCGGTCCGGCGGACCTGATAGACGCGATGATGAAGATCCATCAGTATTCAATGCTCTGTGCTTCAATCCTAGCCCAGGAAGCGGCGATAGAAGCCCTCAAGAATGGCAGGACAGAAATGGAGAAGATGAAAGCCGAATACTGCAGGCGCAGAAACATGATCGTTAAAAGACTTAATGAGATCGGACTAAAGTGCGTCATGCCAAAAGGCGCATTCTACGTGTTCCCGAACATAACTTCGAGCGGATTAAATTCGAAGGAATTCTCCACCCGTTTATTGCAGGAGGAGAAGGTCGCTGTGGTTCCGGGTACGGCATTCGGCACCTGCGGCGAAGGCTATGTCCGTTGCGCCTATGCTACATCCTTCGAGGACATCGAAGAGGCCATGCGCCGCATCGAGAAGTTCGTGAAGAAGATAAAATGAACCTTTTTCTACCGTTAAGGAGAAGAAGGGAAGGATACACCTACCGACTTTCCTAATCGGACAAGTTCATCAATCACTGCATCAGGCAATGGGATGCCTTCCTGCCGTCTGCGGACGGCCTCCTCGGTGGAATGTTCTCCCGGTACATAGATGCGGTTTACTCCAGGAGCGCGTTCCGAGTTGCGGATGTCACGGATCGCCATGTCCATCTTCTCCGTGAATTCCGCGGTATCCATGAACGCGTCGATGGAAATGGCGCCAAACAAGGCTCCGAATCCAGAGGGACGGCTTATATCCTCCGCGATCGGACCTCCGACGTGCATTCCGAACTGGGCTCCAGTTAAGAGTCCGCTTAGGATGTCGACCACTAGGGAAATTCCATAGCCCTTGTATCCGGCCATGAACTGGAGAAATCCTTTCATCGCCTCATCGGCACGCGTCGTAGGAAGTCCTTGACGGTCCAGTCCCCAGCCTTCTGGAATAGGAAGCCCTTGTTTTTCGTAGAGGGCAATACGTCCTCGGGCGACAGTAGTGGTTGCCATGTCCACGACAACAGGTCCTTCCTTTCCGCCGGGGATTGCAAATGAAAAAGGGTTCGTACCGAGGACGGCACGCCGTCCTCCAGTTGGTGGAACGAAAGGTGGAGTGTTGCATGTCGAGAAACCGATCTTATCGTGCTTCAAAGCCATCGTTGTCCAGCAGGAGGATGCACCGTAGTGGTTCATGTTTCGCGCACCAACCAAGGCCGTCCCCATCTTCTGTGCCCGTTCGATGGTAAGTTCCATTGCCTGCCTGGCCACGACCTGGCCTATGCTGTTGTGCGCGTCAATGACAAGGCAAGCAGGGCGATCGCGTTCAATTGTCACTCGTGCCCTGGGCTCCATCACCCCTGCCCTGATCCGTGCCACATATATTGGAAGAAGACGAGTTATCCCATGGGTGTCCAAACCACGAAGATTGGAATCAATCATCGCATCTGCTACAATTGCCGCTTCTTCTGATGGCACACCGACCTTTTCAAAAACAGCAACCGAGAAGTTCTTCAATATTTCAGGCGGAAAAAGCCGCCCAGATTCAACACCAGGCATATGGTATCTCCTTGATGGCTTTACTTCAGGAGCTTCTGGACGAGACGGACGGCCTCGACGGAGTCGGGAGCGTAGCCGTCGGCGCCGATCTCGTCGGCGTAATCCTGCGTGACGACAGCCCCACCGATGATGTACTTTGTCTTTTTGAATCCGGCATAGCGGCATTTCTCGATGATCGGCTTCATCTGGGACATAGTGGTGGTCATGAGGGCAGAAAGTCCGACAATGCAGGCATTGTTTTTCTTTAGAGATTGGATGATGGTCTCAGCGTCTACATCCTTGCCCAGGTCAATCACCTCAAAGCCGTAGTTCTTGAGCATAAGGGCGACGATGTTCTTGCCGATGTCGTGAATGTCTCCCTTGACCGTGGCAAGGATGATCTTGCGTTTCTTGGCGGCATTGCCTGCACTCTCATCCTTTTTCAGGTGAGGTTCAAGGAAATCAAATGCCGCTTTCATCGCCTCGGCGCTCATGATCAGTTGCGGCAGGAAATATTCCCTCCTGTCGAAAAGCTCCCCGACCTTGTTGATGGCGGTGATAAGATGATCGTCGATTATCTTCTTTGGGGGAACTCCCTCTCCAAGCGCTTTCTCAACATGTCCGCAGATGTGATCCCTGTCACCGTGCAGAACAGAATTATAGACATGTTCAACTATAGAAATATCCTTGTCAGACTTCCTTTCAGCCGGAGATGCTCCTCCAGCTGGCGCCTGGAATTTCCCGATATACAAGCGGCATCCCTTGTCACGGGTGGTCAGGACATCCGATGCGTATTTCACTGACATAAGTTCGGCACTATCAGGATTTGCGATCGCGAAGGTCAGACCTCTTGAAACTGCCATCGCAAGGAACGCCGAGTTCACCCATTTCCGCTCGGGAAGACCGAAAGAGACGTTCGAGAGTCCGAGGATGGTATGGAATCCGTTGTGCGAGCCCCACTCGACCATCTTCAGCGTCTCTTTCGCGGCCTGCTGGTTCGCGGAGACCGTCATGACAAGTCCGTCGAGCACCACATCCTTTTCAGTGAAACCATATTTCCCGGCAGCAGACATGATCTTCTTCACGTAGGTGGTTCGGCCTTCCGCAGTTTCGGGAATGTTGTTGTCACCGAGCGGAAGAAGAATGAACATTGCTCCGTATTTCGCGGCTATTGGAAGGAGCTTTTCAATTTTTTCCTTCTCAAATGAGATGGAATTTATAAGGGCACGTCCCGGATAGATCCTCAAAGCAGCCTCAATCGCTTCTGGTTTGGATGAATCAACGCAGAGGGGGACGTCCGAAACATGTGAGAGCAGCCTGACAACCGTAAAGAGGGTATCCTTCTCGTCGATTCCTGGCATTCCAGTGTTCACGTCGAGGATGTCAGCACCCTTCTGCTTCTGTTCAACGGCAAAACGTCGGACTTCCTTGAAGATGCACGCCTTCAGCTCCTCCTGAAGGAGTTTCTTACCTGTGGGATTGATGCGCTCCCCAATTATTTTCAGGGGCTGTCCTTCGGAAATGAAGATTGTCTTCCTCTGGCTGCTCAATGCACTGATGGATCCCAGGAGCGGTTTCACGGGCTTCAGCCCCTTGATCGATTCCTTAAGCTTTGAAATGTATTGAGGATTGGTTCCGCAGCAACCACCGATGATGCTCACGCCAGCTTTGACAAGCTGAGGACCAAAAGCTGCAAATTCGTCGGGCCCCATGTCGAACACAGTTTTTCCATCAATAAGCTTCGGAAGACCGGCATTGGGTTTCGCGATGATCGGCACTGTTGCGAAAGGTTTCATCGCCATCACTAGTGAAAGCATTGCCTGCGGACCGACGGAACAGTTGCATCCTACGGCGGATGCGCCAAGGCTCTGCAAGGTGACAAGTGCAGTTTCGGGCGGTGTACCGGTAAGGGTCTGTCCCTGATCCGTGAATGTCATGGAGACCATCACCGGCAGATCGCACAATTCCCTGACTGCGATAAGGGCGGCACGCGCCTCCTGGATGTCCATCATAGTCTCTATCACAAAGAGATCTACACCACCTTTGAAAAGTCCCTTGGCCTGTTCGCGGAAAATTCCAACTGCATCTTCGAAGGGAAGATCTCCGAAAGGTTCGACAAAGCTTCCGGTCGGGCCGATATCGCCGATCACGAGCTTGTTTTTCCCAGCGGCCTTCCTAGAGATCTGTGCGAGCCTGCAGTTAATATCTGCGACCTTTTCCGCGGCTCCGAATTCCTTGAGCTTGAGTTTGTTCGCGCCGAAGCTGCAGGTATAGACGGCATCTGAGCCTGCATCGAAATATCTCTTCTGTATTGAGATGAATTTTTCAGGATTGTCGAGGACCCAGAGTTCCGGGCAGGCACCTTGGGGGAGCCCTGCGTTCTGCAGTTCGGTGCCGGTAGCCCCGTCGAGTATGAGCATCTTCTTTTGTAATAGGCTGAGGAATTCTTTATTTTTCATTTAAAAACTATAATCTTTATTTACCAACTGGCAAATATGCATTCGAACAATAAATTTATTAGCTCGGTTCTGAATCAAATCCACGAGGGATTTTCAATGGCTGACAATGGAAGACTTGCGGAGCTGGAAAAGAAGCTGAACAGTTTCAATCTGAAGGAGAGGGAATCGGCGCTTCATTCGCTCAGGTTGATGCTTAAGGACGGGGAAATATCTATTGCTCCCGACAAAAGGGAGGTAAACCTCCACTGCCACACCTTCTTCTCATATAACGGTTATGGATATTCACCCACATATATCGCCTGGTGGGCGAGGAAGACCGGCCTCTTCGCGGCTGCAACGGTCGACTTCGACGTACTCGACGGCGTAGATGAGTTCCTGAAAGCGGCATGGAGCCTGAACCTGCGTGCATCCGCCGGAATCGAGACTCGCGTATTTATTCCAAAGCTTTCCGACAAGGAAATTAATTCTCCCGGTGAACCCGGGATCGCGTATCATTGCGGAATGGGATTCGTTTGTTCAGCTGTACCGAAGAAGTCCATTCCCTTCCTCCAGAGGATACGTTCAAGCGCATTGGCCAGGACCTGCGACATCGTAGAGAGGGTCAATAAATATCTCATCACTGTCACCGTTGACTTCGACAAGGATGTGATTCCTCTTACTCCTGGGGGAAATGCCACCGAGAGGCATGTTTGTTCAGCCTATTACGAAAAGGCCGCGCAGATG
>CAZRKP010000064.1:0-23341 GCA_964600895.1 uncultured Victivallis sp. | reverse complement strand
TGAATCGGCTCTCCTCTGCGCAGGCAGAGGGGAGATATGCGGAAGATGCAGGAGAATGAAAACATGTTTTTATTCTTATGCCATTTCCGCATCACAGGGCGAATACGTTCGCCTGAGCCGATTCAAAGCTGCGTATATCTGCGTTAATCTGCGGTTGGAACTCTTCGTGAGCTTCGTGTCCTTCGTGGTGAGAATTATTTCTCTGTGCCTCCGTGTCTCTGTGGTTATCCAAAAGTCTTTGTCCTATCTGACCGGGAAATTGAAGTAGGTATCCGGGAACGGCTCATTCCTGAGAGTATAATGCCACCATTCCTTCTCATAGTTCACAAATCCGTATTTCTCCATGATCGATTTCAGGAGGAGCCTGTTGACTTTCTGCACCGGGTTGAGCGTCGGGTTCTCCGTCCATGACTCTGCACCAAAATAGTCGAAGTGTGACCCCATGTCGAGTTCAGTCCTTGACGGCAGTAGCACGATCGTAAGGTCGACGGTACTGCCCTTGCTGTGGTTCGACTTCGACCAGACAAATCCGCCCTTGAAGACAAGTTCCTTCGAGATATCCGGATAATACTCGTTCTTCTTCCTGTCGTCAGAAAGATCCTGCGACCACCTGACGAAATGGTCTACAGCCCTCTGCGGACGGTAGGCGTCGAATATCTTCACCGACATCGAGAACTTGTTCAGTTCCTCCTGGACGTTGCGCAAGGCTTCCGCGGCCTGTTGTGTCATTATGCATTTCGGAGCCTCGTACCCGTCGATCGGATCGCCGATGAAGTTTTCCTTTGTCGCGTAACGCATGTCGAGGATTATTCCCGGCACCACCGTATCGGCATATACGAATCCCTTCGGAAGCCCTGTCTCCCCTGCCCCTCCGGACATGCAGCCGTGCGAGAGGGCGAGTGCGAATATCGCAAGGAATATGAGGAATAATCTTTTCATATAATAATATAGCCATAAAAGGATATTTTAGCCACAGACTTACACTGACTTTACTCATACCACCCAACCACCAAGACACAGAGGCACTAAGTAATTTTCTGACAGGATAACATGATTTATTCGCTGTGGCGATTTTACAGGATTAAGAAACTTATTTAAGGAATCGGCTTCCCGCTGCGCATGCAGAGGGAAGATATGCGGAAGATGCAGGAGAATGAAAACATGTTTTTATTCTTATGCCATTTCCGCATCACAGGGCGAATACGTTCGCCTGAGCCGATTCAAAGCTGCGTATATCTGCGTTAATCTGCGGTTGGAACTCTTCGTGAGCTTCGTGTCCTTCGTGGTGAGAACTCTCTGTGTCGCTGCGAGAAAATGTCTTGTCTGTGCTCGTGTCTGTGAAAGTCTGTGGCAAAAGATTTCTTAGTACCTTGATTAGAAGCCTCTGGCAATATAATTTAATTGAATACAGAAGACAGAAATGAATTTGAACTCAAAACAGGTTTTATTCTGAATCCTGACTTCTGATTTCTGACTACTTTTGTTATTTGCCCATGGAATAATCATTCATCTGGCGGGGTGGAAGATGGCAGTTCGCGGAATCATTTTTTTCAGGATCAATCCGTCCCTCCTTTTCTCCTGCCTGCTCCTGCCCTTCATGCTCGTGCTCATGTCCGCATGCGTCAGCACCGAGGACATCATGAACGAGAGCAAGATCCTCAAGACCGGCACCCCCGAACAGAAGGTCGTCGCCGCCAAGAAGCTCACTGAATACGGTTCCGACTCTGTCAGGGAGCTCACCGACCTCACAAAGTATGAGAATCCTGATACGAGAAGACTCGCGATCAAGGCCCTCGGTGACATCGGCGATTCGGACGGAATCCCTGCGATGGTCGCCGGACTCGGTGACGAGAATACCGCCGTACGCGACGAAACTGTCAATGCGTTCCGCAAAGTCAAGAGCGACGGGTTCCCATCGCTTAGGAACGGACTCGCCGGCAGTTGGAACAAGAACGCCCGCATGAACGCCCTGATGCTGATAACAGAACAGAATGATCGCGACGCCGTCCCTTTCATCATCCCCATGCTCAGCGATCCCGAAAAGGATCTTCAGTCGAAGGCAGCCGACACACTTGTCAAATTCTCACCGGACTCTGTCCAGCCGCTCGTTGACGCGCTCCAGAACATAACCGAGTCCGCGGTACCGAACTTCTCCGCCATCCTCGAGAAGATAGGTGAACCGTCCGTAGTTCCCCTGGTCGCGGCGATGAAGTCGCCTGACTGGCAGACACAGGAAAGGAGCATCCGCATCCTTGGCAAGCTGAAATCCGATAAGGCGCTTGAACCGCTGATCGACATTTTCTCCGACGACGACCTGCCCGTAAGGGAGGCCGCTGCGGACGCCGTCGGCAACTACCGTGAACGTGCGATCCCGATCCTTAAAAAGAGACTTGAGGTGTTCGGCCCTGATGAATTTATCGAACGCGAGACAATCACACTGGCGCTCGGGCATACAGAGAGTCCGGCTGCGATGGAACTGCTGAAAGGTCTTTCCCAGGACAAGGAGCTTGTCGTGAGAGTTGTAGCCGCGAGGGCACTCGCTATCAACCGCGGCGATGAATCCAAAAACATATTGAAGAAACTTCTCAGCGACAAGAACTGGCAGGTTAGGCGACGTGCAGCAGCAGCCCTCAAGGCGACAGGCTGGAAGCCGGAGATCCGCCAGGAGGAACTCGAGTTCATGCTTGCCGAACAGGACTGGCTCGGGCTTGTGAACGCCGGAAAGGATTCGTTCGGCGTCCTGCAGATCGCGTTGAACGATGATTCGTCCTGGGTGCGGAAGTCTGCCGCGAACACCATAGCGCAAATAAAGGACCTCGACGCCGTACAGCTCAGGAAGATGGCCGAAGGCGGGAACGAAGCGAGGAACTCGCTGACTCTCGTCCTGCGCGAGAAGGCAAATGCCGGCGACATACCTCTTCTCAAAAATCTTGTCTCCGACAAGGACTGGCGCAACAGGAAGGAGGCGGTCTCGACGCTCGGTGGAATCCGCAGCGAAGAGGCGATCGATATCCTGGTCAAGGCGTTCCCATCCGAGACCGAGCCTCTTGTCAGGAAAAGCATCGTCGATTCGCTGGGTGAACAGAACAATCCAAAGACTATATCTATTCTTACAAGCGCAGCAAACGACAGTAACTGGATGGTCCGCAAGGCTGCGATGTCCGCAATTGCCGCGACCGATTCGTTCAAGGATATTTCACAGCTTGAGAAGCTCCTCTACGACAACAGCCAGATCGTGCGAAATGCCGCGGCGGCAACACTTGTCAAGAAGGGCTGGAAGGCGGACACGCCATTGAAAGTTGCGGAACTCGCAGCCGCGCAGTCCGACTGGAAAAAGGTCGTCCAGCAGAAGGAAGTCGCGCTCCCGGCACTGGCTCAGATCATCAAGTCCGAGTCTGAGTCGGATGTAAGGGTGGCATGCGTCGAGTGTGTCGGGAAAATAGGTTCGAAGGATTCAATGCAGTACCTGTCCGATCTTATGCTCAACGACAAGGATCCGGCAGTCAAAAGAACTGCCGCGGAGAATCTGAGAGCATATGGACCTGCATCGGTGAAGTTACTTGTGAAGGCACTTGACGAGGGCGACATGTATACGCGCAAGGTCGCCGCAGACCAGCTGGGGGAATTAAAATACTAGGAAGGGAGAGAGTCGTCGGTTGCCGGAAGACAGAGGGCAGAATCACTGTAACGGCGTATCGGTGTGTCGGAGTATCGGCGTGAGGGAGAGATGACAGAGGGGAAAGGCAGGAGTCAGAATATAGGAGATAGAAGTAAGAAGTGAAAAGTAAAAAGTGAATGGTGAAGGGTGAAAAGTGGGCTGACGACTGACGACTGTATAAACGACTGGAGACTAAGGATGAAGATTTATACATACATAATGCTTTTGATATTGGCGTGTGTGTTTGCCGGATGTGCGACGCCGCGTTCGGAGCCGTTGCCTGCTGGTCCGAAAGGTGAATCTATCCTGGCGCTGTCACAAAGCCTGCAGACGGACGAGAGCCCGACAATAAGGGTTGCTTCTGCCCTTGCCCTCGGAAAGATCGGTTCAAAATATCCCGACCAGGAACTCGCTGCGGCAATGTGGAACGATCCGTCAATACAGGTCAAGGTCGCGGCGATACGCTCCCTCGGCCAGATCGGCGGCCCAAATGCCCTGCAGTCACTCAATGAATACAGCGCCGAATATGCAAAATGGCCCGGAGAGAAGGTTGTCACAGAAGAACTCAAAAGCGCGATAGAGAAAGCGGAAGGGGCAAAGGGAAGTAGTAAGTGAGCAGGAATCAGGGTAGTCAGAAGTCAGAAGTCAGAAGTCAGAAGTCAGAATATAGAAGTTAGAAGTAAGAAGTGAAAAGTGAAAGGTAAATAGAGTACAGAAGTCAGGAGACAGGATTCAGGAGTCAGAAGTGAAGAGTGAAGTGTGAAAAGCGGGCCGACGACCGACGACTGACGACCGACGACCGAAGACTGACGACCGACGACCGAATATAACATGAAAAAATTTTTCAAAATATTGAGTGTGATATTCATCGCTGTGGTGGTGGTGCCGGGAATGACCGGATGTTCCATGTTCCATGGATCGCACGACCAGAAACAGCAGATGATAAAGATGTACAATGGCGCCTATTACGACCGCGCATACGACGAAGCGTCGGACTACATGGGGAGCCGCAGCGGTACCGGCGACGAACTGATGTGGCTGCTCGAGTGCGGGATGATCGCGTTCTCATACGAGCACTACAAGGAAAGCCTCGACTTCTTCACCAGGGCCGAAACTCTTGCCGAGGATTATGAGAACCGTGCAACCATCAATCTGAGGTGGGCGGTCGCGGAGACCGGAGCGGCATACACGAACGCCAATGCACTGCCCTATGAAGGCAACTTCTTCGAAAAGATGCTCATCAACTATTATAAGGCACTGAACTACTATGCCCTCGAGGAACCCGAGGCCGCAGCAGTCGAACTGCGCAGGCTCAGACACAGGCAGAAGAACGTAGAACGCGAGTTCCAGGAGGACATCTACAAGATAACCCAGCAGAACTACAGTACGGGCGACTCGCAGTTCAACGGAAACGAGATCATCGGAACCGAGGTCGTGGTGTCTGACAAGGACATCCTGGCGAAGAACTGCAACGACAAGCTCGGACTGTATCTGGTACCATCGGTGTCGTTCCTGTCGGCGGCACTGTATCTCAAGGACGGGAACTACAGCGAAGCGCTGGTCGACTACAGAAAGCTCTACCAGGCCGACAACACAAATCCCTTCTACCGGCGCGGACTCGTAACATGCGCAAACGCGATCGGCTCCAATCCGCCGCAGGAGCTCGCACAGGAGAAGCCATATGACTTCAAGCTCCAGGATGACAGCGTATTCATACTTTTTGAGAACGGCCTGTCGCCTGCACGCGAAGAACGCCTTGTGGAACTTTTCCTGCCGCCACCTGTCGGATACGTCGGGTTTGCGTATCCGGTACTCCAATATTATCCCGACAAGATAAAGAATGTGAAATTCTTCGGAACCGGCGACGTCGAACTGGGTGACACGATGAAGTTCGCCGACATGAACCAGATCGTATCCAACAACCTCTCGAACGAGATGCCGCTGATACTGACCCGCGCGATGGTCTCTGTGATGGTCAAGGAGGCCACGAGCATCACGATGCAGATGGTTGCGCAGCAACTGGGGGGAGAGACCGCCATGTGGATGGTCTTCATTGGAGCCAACATTTTCAAGAAGGCCGTGAACCGCGCCGACACACGCTGCTGGGAGACGCTTCCCCAGGAATATCAGGGTGGTCTCATAAAGAGGCCGAAGGATGGAATTTTGAAAGTGCGCCTTATCGGTGACGACGGGGAAGTCCTCGATAATGCCACCTTGAACCTCGGGAGCAAGCCCGGTCCAAGGCTCATCATACTCAAATCAAACGGCTACGGCTCATTCAACGTGAAGCTTTTCGATATGTGAGCAGGAATTTGAAATTAGAAATTGGAAATTTGTGATTGAAGATTATCGATTGAAACTTGCCATCTACTGACGACCGACGCCTCTCTTTACTTTCCCCCTTAACTTTTCACTCTTCACTTCTCACTTCTTACTGCTTACTGATCACCAAGGGCTACGAGGGGCAGGCTGATTACTGATAACTGATTACTTCTGGCTCCTGACTCCTGTCTTCTGACTTCTATATTCTCTTCACCCTACACTTTTCACTTCTTACTGCTCTATTCTGACTTCTGTCTTCTGCCTCTTCTATTTCCCCTTTGTGCCTCTGTGCATTTGTCCCTTTTTAACTTTTCACTTCTCACTCAAACATCCCCGTATCCGTAGTTGTTGTCTCAGTATTATCCTGTTCGTAGCTGTCCTGTCCTGACATCCTGACGTGGGAGACTGTCATGCCGACAGCCAGCAGGGCGATAAGCCCGAAATAAGCGACTGCCAGGCTTGCCCGTTGCAGGAGTGTCAGGTTGAAGAACTCCGAATTGCGGTTCTTGTATTTCATCCACATGGACGGCAGTGACATTATTATCAACAGGAAGAGGATTGGATTTGGATGTGCGATTATCAGCAGGACCAGTATCACGAAACCTACCACCCAGAGCCACAGTGACAATGCTGAGGCTACGCGTCCGCCATCGAGTATTCCGATCGGTGCGAGGTTGAAGAGGTTGAGGAAGAATCCGAAAAAAGCCAGGGCGCTGAAGAGCGGATCTCCCGTAAGCTTGAATATCAGGAAGCATGCAAGCGCACCGAGTCCTCCAAGGATAGGACCTCCGATCGAGACCTGCGCTTCTATCCATGCGTTCTTCGGGGCGTCCTTAAGTGCAATGAAGGCCCCCATGAAAGGGATGAATACGGGCGCACCGACCTTGAGTCCGACACGTTTTGCCGCGAGCAGGTGTCCGCATTCATGGACGAGTATGAGCAGGACGAATCCGGTGGCGAACATCCATCCCCATTCCATGGCGTAGAGCCATATTGAAGCGATCATTGTGAGTCCGGTCTTGAGGAACATGGGGAGGAACTTGGTGACTGGGATGATGAGGAATTTCAGCTTCGCGCCGAACTTGAGGATAATGAAGAAGACAGCTACAATGGGGACGAACAGCTTCTTGATCCGCTGCATGAGTGTCGCCTCCCCTGCCCTATAATCGGCGGAGTTGAGGTCCCTGTTGTAGGAATCCGGCGGACGCTGCATTTCCGGCGGTCTGTTCCCTGTGTTTTCTTCCATTGGCATACCCATCATATTTTACCTGCAACTATACCGCCCTATGCGCCAAACACAAAGAAGACAATTTAATTTCCGGGGAATCACATCCTTATTTATTTCTTGAATTGACTTTTATAAAATTCACTCGGATTATTTATTAATTTTTTATAATTATAAACAAGCACTCTTGAGCCATTAGGATTTAGGATGACTTTATTAACAAAAGCCACAGGCCCATTATTATAAAAAGATATATATTCAATCTCAACAAAACCATATATTCTTCCACCTCTACTTTTAAAATAATACCTTTTGACAAGCTCCCTCTCCCATTTCCCTTCATTCTGCAATTTTATGTCATGCTTAATTATCGGCACATAGGATTGTTCAGGAGCAAGATATATATTCTCATTATCAGCTTCAACAATCCCGCCGTCAATGGCCTCAATAGAAGATGACCATCCGTAATTTTTATTTTTCCCTGATATATTCTCCGGGCAAGTAATTGTTATTTTAATATCTGAATCATTGATGCTACTTGCCTTATTGAAACATATTAAATTAATGAGGACGCTATTATCGGTCATATCAAATAGCTTGCTTCGGTCATATTTTATTAATAATTCAGTTTTTTCTTCCTTCCATAACTTATATATCTCAGGTTTTTCTTTACTTGGAGTGTAATGATCCTCATGACGACGGGAATACGTCAAGAACTTTTTCCCCTCTGTAGCATGAACATATCCTTCTTTTTCAACATCAATATCCAGGTATGCACCAGTTTCACCTTTAAGCTTAAAATCTCCCTTGTCATCACTAAATACAATCCTCTCCTTTTTCGTATAATTCATTTCGGCCGCGACAAAGGAACCGAGTAATGCAAGGGGATTAGTATTAACAGCCTTTATTACAAAAGTCACTTTTGCACCAGATAACGCCTTCCCGTCTTCATCTATCACCTTACCGTAGTAGTCAATCCTTTCATTCCCCAGGAACCTCCCAAGCATCACAGTTGCTATTTTAATGGACAAGGCAAATGTTCCAACAATCAGGAACAATATCAGTAACACAATTCCTAGTATTTTTCTGCTTTTCGACATCAATACCTCTACTTATAATAATTTGGGAAGGAATTGTGAAATAATTATCTTGAAATATTTCTGCTACTCACGATAGATTGAATGATTAATAACTGTTTTTCGATCTCAGATTTCGTGAACTTTTGGGATTAATATAATAGGAGCCAGAAACCTCACGCTTCGTTTTATCACTGTTTTGAGTTGCTTCTACAGACATTTTCCCATAAACACCTTCCTGCAGCTTGAAATAACAATATTTTGGCTTGCTGCGCCTGGAACAATCTTCCTCCCCTTCTTCCAAAGGGATAAAAGGCAGAAATATTCTTTTGGCATATCCATCCTCTGGAGCTTCCGGAAGATATGTGAAATCCACTGCCTCAAACGGCTCTGTGAATCCATTTTCGCCATTCGCAATAAGCCAAAGCCCCTTACCATCTTTATCTTCTTCGAGATAAACGTCGACTTCGGTTGGATCATCATATGGGATATTGTTCATCCTGTCGAAGACACCATGTTTTTCATTCTCTCTCGCTTTATAAACCCAACCCTTCTTGAGCACCTTGCCATCTTCATCCGTTTTCAGAGATGGCATCATCCACCCCTGTTTCAACTGAACGAACTCTCCAGCTTTACGCATGACAATCTTTAGATTTTCCTTTTTGTTAGGATTGTCTTTGGGTGAAGCTGATATTGTCGTTAGCTTTTCCTCAACAGGATAATATCCCTCTTTACTGAATTTGAAATAAATCACATGAAAACCTGCGAACTTTAATGAAAACACAGAATTTACTTTTATTTGCTCCTTCTCCTCCACTCCACGCATCTTTATGAGATCGGTCATTTTCCCTTTTGTTATTTCCAACATCACATCATTTACAGGCATTCCCTGCTCATCAACGATGTTCCCTGAAAGACTAATCTCCTTTTGTGCCAGCACTCGGTTGAAATCATTCAAGGATTCCACATTGCAGGTTTTATTATTTCCATAATAATATTTCCAGTAGAACGATAGAGCCAATAATAAAAGCATAGTTGCAACAATACAAAGGAGTATATATTTTTTCATATCAGTTCCCCGTTACTTTCATTTTACCCACCATAACATCATTATACCATTTATAAATATTATAATATGGCAATACTTCCCAAGAAGAATGTCCAAAATCCATCATTGTCCATCTCCATCCTAGTGAATAGGCGTCAATATTCACAGTATTTTTTACATTTCCATTTGCGCCCATAGGTATTTGGATTTCATCATATTCAAGCTTAAGCAAAGCTCTCTCTCTCTCTTCCATCTTAATTGGCCAACCTGGAATATCGTGCCATAATAGATATGGGGTTCTATACTGGACAAGCCTTTCAGAACGATTTTTTTCCCAAAGATTGTTTCTACTTGGAGCAAGCTTTGCTTGCCAAAACCTCATTATTAGCTTAAGAACATAATCATCACTATTATAAGAATTATATGTATTTCCACTAACTGATTGACTATAATTTAAAAGCCAATGCCTCCATGATATTTTTTGCTGATCAATAACTGAATATGCAAATCCGTTGTCAACAAAACCAGACCTTGGATCGAGTGTTTCTTTCCAAACTGCAGGTTCTGTATGTAACACATTATTAATATATTTTTTATTATACTGAACATGCAAAATCCTTAATGCATCCATAAGAACTAGATTACCAAGGCTATGTGCAGATGCATCAATTTCCTGTTTTGGATATTGAATCTTTAGGTTTCTTATATAATCGGAAACTGGCCAAGATGTCTGCAAAGCATTTTCCATATTCGAACCAAAGTATGGGGTTGGGATTACAGGCATTGAGAATTCATCCCCTTCCCATGCCAAAACAATTAAATTATTTCTAAACCCAGTCCAGTAAAATCTCTTATAGATTTCTGGCCAATATGATTCAACCCCATCCTTGCTTACATTGTATCCGTGAATAAATAAAAATATTTTTTCTTTCTTACTATCAATCCCCCCATATCCAGGCATGGCAATTGGCGTAGGATAAACATTATAATTTTTCACCTGCCTGCCATCTTCAGTAGGATAGTTTATTAAATTATTAGGCATGCCCCTAGTAGAAACAGCATGGAAGAAAGACTTATCACTATTAATCGCAAGTTTAATAGAATCTAATTCCAAATAATTCTCACTCATTGGTGTTTTTGCACAAAGAATAAGGCGCGACTTGCCTTCAGCCAATGCTTTAATTAAATATTCCTGAGACAACATTGTCCAGTCATTTATCCCCCTTAGCCTCTGAGGCTTTGAACTGAATTTCGAGATTCTTTCTGCCGATAATTGTGATTTAGCAAACTCAGAATCCTGTAAATATAAAATCCTGTTTTCTTCTGAAGAATAATTCTTATATAAATCATATGCTGCATCTTTAGAGTCAGATTCTGCTGCAATATAAAATTCCCATCCTTCATTATAAAGCACCTGCGGAACAGTTACTTTTACAGGAAAAACATCTATTATACCCATTTCTGTAATTTTTTCATCCACATCACGGGATTTCCAAAACACAAATCCATCATTTTGATCTTCTATCATATCATCTTTATCATCTATATTGAACGTTACATCATTTGTGGTATTAACACCAATATCGCCCTCGACCACAGTTACTCTGACAGTATCCTTGAATTCTATTTTATTCCCATTATCATCATATTCCCCGTTCAATATCAACTTCACAGGCTTATTCGTGACATTCACACCTTCAACATAAAGTGTTATTTTCCGCTTGTTCCCGAACAACTTCTCAGCCATATAGTCCTTGTTGGGGGTGATATAGTTACCTCCATCCAATACATCATTCAACTTCCGTTCCTTGCTTAAGTCTTCTGCCAACCAAACCCTCAAGACGCCTTCCTTTACACCAGCATAATCCTTGTAATCCTTATAATCAAAAACGACTTTTTTACCTTCAAACTTTGTTTTGTCCGGCATCTCCTTTAATCCCGGATATGAAAGTTTGAGTTTTAAGTTCTTCAAAACAAAATTATCACTTATAGTTATAACAAGCGGGATGAAACTCTTGTCATTGTTTGTAAGATCCGCATAATCAACAATCCCGTTATTGTTGTCATCATTATGATTCACGAAAACAAATTTCCCGAACTCATTAGCATCATTATCCTCCATGTCATCCTCTTCCTTGCTCTCTTTCGGAGGTTTTATTCCCATCATATTGCCACTGTCAATGTCGAGATCAAAAAGATATGATCTAATTTTCAACTTATCCTCACAAAGCGTGCCATCTGGCGCAGTATATTTTGAATCAACAACAATGGGGGAATCTTTTTCTGTAGGCTTGATTAATGCTAAACGTAATTGTTTTCTCTGTCCTGTCCTGCTCTGCAACTCTGAAACCTTAACCTTGTAAGGTGACTTACATTCTTCATCATCAAGCACTGGATCGTAAATCTTGACATATTCTGACGGCCACTCAAGAATCACTTCGGAATCCTTCGGCAGTTCACCCCCCTTTGGTTTATTGATCCAAAGAGTATAAATGCAGTCATTCGCTTCCACAGGACTTGCTATCAAAACAGCTCCAGAGCTGTATTCATATGGTTCAATTCTCAGGATTTTTCCATTTTCCCTAACTGTTTTTTCATCCTGAAGACCATCTAGCATTATATTATTTTCAATAGCAGATATCTTAACGGCATCTTTGAGCGGTTCTTTAAGTTCAGGATGTGAATATGCGAGGCTAATAACTGCTTCAGATGGATTTACTCCTTCAATGAATAGTTCACTTGGAATATCGAGCTCTGAAGTGTATTTATGATATCCAAATCCTATAGGGTCCCCTTTCCTCGAAGAATTTTTCCATAGCTTTATCCCACCAAGTGAATTTAAATGCAAAAGAACAGGATAATTTAGACTTACCTCGGGAACATCGCATTCAATAGTAATTTTTCTCAATTCCTTATCTTCAAAAGCATCTTTTTCATATTCGCGATATCGGTCAACATTAAGATCGCCGTTATCATCGTCATCATTGACCATCACAAAGCCTCCCACACTTTCTTCCAATGCTTCCGGAACATCAGGTTCAACAAGCTGCAGGTCCACATTGTAGAAATCACCAACAATAACTTTTACTTTTTCAGCGCTTGTGCCACATATAACCTTAAATATATATTGCCCCGGCTTATCAAATTTATATTCAAGTGGATTCTTTTGCCCATCACCTTGCCAATTTATATCCGACGCTCCCTGTGGCTTTTCCTCAAGTTTCCACAAAGGACATCCCTCAGGCCAAAGAAATCCACCGCCTTCTCTATTTATATTTGACTCGCATAAGAACGTTGCCGCTCTCTTTACAGGAATTTTGATTTCACCAGTCCTGCCAAGCTGTCCAGTAACTATTTTGGTCCGATATTTTACAGAGACGCTATCAACTTTTATAATTGAGAATGGAACCTTACGGTTATTCTCAAAGTTTGTTATCGCAGTATCATCTTCAATGATAGATGGGGCCATTGCTGCGAGCTTCAGCTTCTTCCAATTATTGTCGAGGGCAAGGGTTGCATTTCCGGCTATCTTCGCCCTGAGAAGAGGGTTGACAGAAAACGTATAATTCTTCACAAAGCCAGCTGCTGCCAGCAGGCGCACACCGATCTCCTTTTCAGTGCCAATCGCAATTGCTGGTGGATTGAAGTCAAAGTCAAGCTTGTAGGCGTCGAGTTGGGCTGAATCATTGCCCTTTGGAGGATCCTGGACGGATGTACCCGTCACCTTGTATCTGCCAGGTTCCGGAACCTGGAATGAAAACGTGTCGGATGCCGTCCCCGAGGAGGCAACGATCTTTTCAACCAGTTGAGCCAGCCAGAGGCTCCTGACAGTCTCAGCACTTCCTTCCCTGCATCCCGCAAATGACGAACTCTGGTTGTTCTGATCCAGGTCCACCTGCATATATGGTGGTTTAATATAGTAACCGCCCGAGAGTAAGCCTGATGCATCAAACTGATATTCAGGAGGAGGAATGACACCTGGACCTACAGGTATTATTGTTCCGGAAATATGCACCGAAAAGAAATCCGCCAGGTTTCCGTTCCTTGCATCATCCGGAAATTTGAAATATGCGGAAAGTCCACCGTTCGAATGCCAGCCATTGTTTGGAGACCTGCACTCAGTTGTTCCCTTCAGTGCATATCCCTGCCTGATGGTTATGGTGAATGTATATATCCCCTTTCCGTCGCTCTCAAATGTCACTTGCGGATAGAGGTTCCCAGGAGCGATGTCCCTTATGGTCCTGGCGACATCCCCTGCGTGCATGCACAATGCAGAAAAAAAGACCACCAGCGAAGTTAGCAGGAATTTCCTGATGCCTAAAGGCAGAACAGCGGAGCACCCCAAAACAGCAGAAATAGACATGGCAAGCGTTTTCACAATCCCCCCAATAAACTACATATTATACATTATTAACAACAATAGCAGGCGCTCAATTTATGTTGTTAAATGGGGAATTCAAGAAACACAAATAAAATATTGCCTGATATTTTTCATCTTTAAAAAAGAGCACTGGGGATATCGTCAAGAATACACAGGAAAGCCCGCAGGAAGGATCCAACATCATCTAATTTGTCCCGAAAGTTTGAAAATTATTCTCCGAAGTGTATTGTCTATCCAACAATTCATAACGGGCTTATTCATGGCGAACACAAGGGAAAAACTTCCGGGCGGAACCGAGACGATACTTCTGGTCGACGACCAGGACGCGATCTGGGACTTCATGATCGAGGCCCTCCAGACCCTCGGATATTCCGTCATTCTCGCCGAGAACGGCCTTGACGCCGTTGAGATCTACAAGAACAATCCGGGCAAGATAGACCTTGTCATACTTGACATGATAATGCCGAAGATGGGTGGGCACAGCACATTCTACCAGATTAAGGGACTGGATCCGAAGGCGAAGATACTGCTTTCCAGCGGTTATGTATCAGAAGAGGAGGTCAACGACATCCTCAAGCAGGGAGCGGCCGGGTTCATGCCGAAGCCTCACCGGATAAATGTGATCGCCAAGGAGCTCCGCAGGATACTGGACGCTAAATAAGATTTTGGCCACAGACTCTCACAGACTTTAGGCAGACTGGCAGAGTAAACGCCAAGGCACGAAGTATACGAAGCAGCAATCCTTTACTGAATCGGCTCAAACTCTGGCAAGCCGATTTCCCTCTTTTCTCAATCTGTTTCCAGTTTCGGTTATATGAGTCTACAATTTTAGTCTGTGCAGGTCTGTGGCAAAACAGTCTTATTTGAAACTGTCCAGCTCCTTCTCGTCACCCAGATACCATTTGCCATTTCGAAGCACCCAGTAGGCGGCCTTCTGGTCCTCCCAGTTCAGGCCTCTTATCTTTAATGCCGGGGTGACCTTGGCATCATTCTCCTTCATTCCCAGCTTGACGCTTGTTATCTTCGCGCCATCCTTCGGGACCTGGGCCACCTTCAGCATTCCCGACCATACCTTGAGGATCCCTTTCACCAGCTGCGGCGCCGCATTCTCCCTCATCTTCGGATCCATGAATTCGTAAGCTGCATCAAAGTTATCCTCTATCAGCGCATTCGTGAAGGCCGCATAACGCGAGCTGATCTCCTTTTTTACTGCAACCTCGCTCTTGCCGGCCGGATTAGCAGGAACACCGGCAATGTCGATATCGGCATTTGCGGGTGCGTCGCCGCCCTTTATCTTCTGTATTACGCTCTTAACTGCCAGGGCACCGTCGAGATCGCCCTTCTTTGTCCTTGCCGTAAGTATCGCCTCAAGCTTCTTTATCGCAGCATCATTGGCCTTTGATATCGCCGTATCCCTGTCCTGCATGACAGCATCGACCTCCTTGTCTGCGGCGTAGACAGGACATTGCAGTGAACAGATGAGGGCTAACAGAAATAAAATCTTTTTCATCTTGAAACTTCTCCTTGATTTATTGTTGCGTGCTATTTTACAGTCCTTAAACGGATCCACTTACCGGTATCGCATCCGATAACAGTAATTCCATCAGATCAATTATCAATACACAGAACATCGGAATGATGTTACCGCTTATACAAAAAAAAATAGATTTTTTCATTTAACTGCTTTGAAAATTACCTTTAGCAAGATAGTTTGCCGTGCTCAATTTTTTTGAAAGCTTTCAGGAAATTTTAACTACAGGAGATAGATAGGAAATGAGAATGAAGAGGGCGTTATTCGGATGCTCGGCCTTACTCGCCGCGGCAATGTGTTCGACACCTGCAACCTTTGCGAGCGAGGCGGAACTTAAGCTTCCCGACCTCAGCCAGGTCAGGTTCCTTGGCGGATGCGTGACTGGCACACAGCTTATGCTCATAGGCATAATTGTCTGTGCGATCGGCCTTGTGTTCGGGCTTGTACAGTATGTCCAGACCCGCAATCTTCCGGTCCACAAATCCATGAGCGACGTTTCCAACATCATCTGGGAAACCTGCAAGAGCTATCTGGCGCAGCAGGGAAAATTCCTGGCGGTCCTCTGGGTCCTCATCGCCATCTGCATGGTCTACTACTTTGGCTTCCTGACGCCGCATGAAGGCAAGTCCGGCGGCACCGTCGCAGTCAACGTCATCATCATCCTCGCCGCATCCGTCCTTGGAATCCTCGGTTCCTACGGCGTGGCATGGTTTGGAATGAGGCTCAACACCTTTGCGAACAGCCGTTCGGCATTCGCCGCCCTCCGCGGCACACCGTGGCAGGCGCTCGCGATCCCGATGCGTTCCGGAATGAGCGTCGGACTCCTCCTAATCACAGTCGAACTATTCTTCATGATATGCATCCTCGTACTCCTCCCTTCCGATCTGCGTGGTGCGTGTTTCATCGGATTCGCGATCGGCGAATCCCTCGGTGCATCCGCCCTCCGTATATGCGGTGGAATCTTCACGAAGATCGCGGACATCGGTTCCGACCTCATGAAGATCGTGTTCAAGCTTCCTGAAGACGATCCGAAGAACCCCGGAGTCGTGGCTGACTGCACAGGCGACAACGCCGGCGACAGCGTCGGACCGACCGCCGACGGTTTCGAAACCTATGGTGTCACAGGTGTGGCCCTCATCGCCTTCCTTGCGCTGGTGCTCGGGACAACAACCCTCTGCGCACAGCTCATCGTCTGGATCTTTGTAATGCGCATCCTGATGATCATCACATCGATGGTCTCATATTTCATAAACGAAGCATACTTCTCATCGAAGCTGAAGGACCTGAAGGAGTTCGATCCTGAGCATCCTCTCACAGTCCTTGTCTGGCTCACCTCCATCATCTCGATACTGGTCACATACCTTGCAAGCTATGTCCTGATCGGTAACATCGAGATCAGGGGCACGGCATCGCCGAACCTCTGGTGGGTTCTTTCCACCATAATAAGCTGCGGCACGATCGCCGGAGCTCTTATACCTGAATTCACGAAGGTATTCACAAGCACGAATGCAAAACATGTGAAGGAAGTTGTCACAGCTTCCAAGCAGGGTGGCGCATCACTCAACATACTTTCCGGATTCGTCGCCGGAAACTTCTCAGCCTTCTGGGAAGGACTTACAATGCTCGTGCTGATGCTGATCGCGGCACTGCTCGCAACAAATCCTGCTGTCGGCAACATGATGCCGGTAGGATTTGAATTCGCCGGACCTATCTTTGCGTTCGGTCTTGTTGCGTTCGGATTCCTCGGAATGGGACCTGTCACCATCGCTGTAGACAGCTTTGGTCCGGTCTCCGACAATGCACAGTCCGTCTACGAGCTTAGCCGTATCGAGGCCATACCTAATATCAAGGAAGAGATCAAGAAGGATTTCGGATTCGAGCCTGATTTCGAGAGAGCAAAGCTCAATCTTGAAAGAAATGACGGGGCTGGAAACACCTTCAAGGCCACGGCCAAGCCGGTTCTCATCGGAACGGCGGTTGTCGGCGCCACCACAATGATATTCGGAATCATCATCATGCTTGCGCGACTTGCTGCTGAAAATCACGGCGGCAATGTAACTTCCGCGATCCCCGGAGCTGAAAAGGTTGCCGTAATCTCTGATACGGCGTTAAAAGCCGGAATCAACGAAGTGATGAGCAAACTCTCCCTTGTACAGCCTGAAATAATCCTCGGGCTCCTCATGGGCGGCGCAGTCATCTACTGGTTCACCGGAGCCGCCACACAGGCGGTAGTCACCGGCGCCTACAGGGCAGTCGTATATATCAAGGAGAACATGAACCTGAACGCCGCTACGGCGTCGATCAAGGACAGCAAGGAAGTCGTGAAGATCTGCACGATCTACGCGCAGAAGGGGATGTTCAACATCTTCATCGCGATATTCTGCTTCGCCCTTTCGCTCGCATTCTTCAATCCGTTCTTCTTCATTGGATACCTGATCTCAATCGCCTTCTTCGGACTGTTCCAGGCCATATTCATGGCGAACGCCGGCGGAGCATGGGACAACGCCAAGAAGATAGTCGAGGTCGACCTCCGTCAGAAGGGCACGGATCTGCATGCTGCCTGTGTAATAGGCGACACCGTCGGGGATCCCTTCAAGGACACCTCTTCCGTGGCGATGAACCCGATCATCAAGTTCACGACCCTGTTCGGGCTCCTCGCGGTCGAGATCGCGGTCTCAATGACCAATACCTCGGTGAAATATGCGATCGGTGGAGTGCTTTTCATAGTGGCCCTCACCTTCGTGTACCGCTCATTCTACTGCATGAGGATACCTGAGGACAAATAATACGTATTGATTTGATTTTAGAGGCTCAGGTGCTAAAATCCGCACTTGGGCCTCTTTAATTTTCCAGGCTAATCAAATCGTCAATTGAAAATCTAAAATCGGAAATATCCAGATGTGTCTTGCAGTTCCAATGAAGATAACTTCCGTCAGCGCCGACAAGCAGACCGGCACCGCGGAATTCGATGGCATTGAGCGCGAAGCCAATTTCATGCTTATAAAAAATCCGCGCGTAGGAGACTATGTGATCATACATGCCGGATTCGCGATAGAGAAGTTCAATGAACGGGCCGCCAAGGAACAGCTCAAGCTGTTCAAGGAGATAACCGATGCGGCCGCAGTAAAGAGGCCTTGAATTTCGAATAACGAATTTTGAATATCGAATTTTGAATATCGAATATCGAAATAATTCTCGACAGCAATAGACTGACGACGGACGACTCCTCAAATGAAATACATCGACGAATTCAGGAACTCGGAGACCGCGGCTGCCCTTGGCCGTCAGATCCATGATATCTCAGCAGGACTTACCGGGCGGACCACCATAATGGAGGTCTGTGGAACTCACACGATGGCGATAGCGAAGTTCGCAATCCGGAGCCTGCTCCCCGAAAAGATACGCCTGGTAAGCGGCCCTGGGTGCCCCGTATGCGTAACACCTGCAGGATATATCGATGCAGCGATCGGTCTTGCCCTTTCAGGGAAGATCATCGTGACCTTCGCCGACATGATCAACGTTCCCGGCACCTCATCGAGCCTTGCGAAGGCGCGTTCATCAGGGGCAAGGGTTGAGACATGCTATTCACCCGAGATGGCGATAGAGATCGCGTTGAAGAATCCTGGAACTGAAGTTGTCTTCCTCGCTGTCGGGTTCGAAACAACGATCGGACCGGTGGCCAGCATCGTCCCCATGGCGCGAGCGAAGAAACTCGACAATGTGAGCCTCCTCACATCCTTCAAACTCATTCCTCCGGCGATGGAAGCGTTGTCGGCTGACAAGCAACTCGGAATAGATTCGTTCCTGTGTCCTGCTCATGTGAGTGCCATAATAGGCGCGAAGGCATACGAGCCGTTCGTCAGGAAATTCCACAAGCCATGCGTTGTCGCCGGATTCGAACCGCTTGACATATTGTCGGGGATCAGGATGATCCTTGCGCAGATCGCAAAAGGCGAAGCGAAAGTCGAGAACAACTATTCAAGGGTGGTGAAACACGAGGGAAACCGGCATGCTGTCTCCTTCATCCATAAATATCTTGAACCGTCCGATGCATGCTGGCGCGGACTCGGGGTGATACCCTCGAGCGGACTCTCTCTGAAGAGGGAATTCAAGGACATGGATGCCGAGGAACGTTTCTCCCTGCGGATCTCGCGGAAGATAGAGAACAAGGGATGCCGCTGCGGAGACGTGCTCAAGGGGAAGATAGCTCCTCCGGAGTGTCCGCTCTTCGCCAGGAAATGCACTCCTTCGGATCCGTTCGGACCGTGCATGGTGAGCAGCGAAGGGACATGTTCAGCATATTACAAGTACATCCGTTAAAAAAATAACAGTCAACGCATGTCGTAAAGATTTTTCTGATTTATTTTCATAGGAGAACAATGATTTTTTTCTGATTTTTCAGGCATATTTCTTGACAAAGCTGAAAATCATTTTAAAGTAAGCGCGTTTTTATTTTGCTCTACGGTCTCCGCATCTACAACAATATCATGGAAGCGGTTCCAGGGGGAGGGCAGAAAAAGGATTTCCCTTAAAATCGAAAGCTGATTGAATGAACAACAATAGTTTGATTTTACTTGCAATATTTGTTCCGCTGCTGGGTTCGCTCATTTTACCGGCAGTAGGCTGGATCTCAACCAGGCTCCGCAACCTCCTCGCCCTCATCTTCGTCCTCACTTCACTTGTATGCGCCTCTCTCATGATGCCGTCCGTCCTTGCTGGTGAGAGCTCGAAGATCTCGATCGCGCTTCCGATGGGCTTCAACTTCGTGCTTGTGGCGGACATGCTGGCAATATTCATGGCGATAGTCTCATCGCTGATCGGCGGAATAATTGTCTTCTACTCCTTTGATTATATAAGCCATTACGGGAACCAGAACGAATACTACCTGATGGTCGTCCTCTTCCTCGGTTCGATGATGGGCATCGTCTTCTCCGCAAACCTCATACTATTATATGTATTCTGGGAGCTGACGGCACTGGCCTCCTGGAGACTGATAGGATTCTTCAGGGAGAAGAACCATGTGCTCAAGGCCGACAAGTCCTTCCTCGTGACGGTATTCGGTGCGGTCATGATGCTCGTCGGATTCGTGATGATATTCCAGCAGACCGGCTCCTTCGACCTCGAGACCATAAGGTCCAGCCTAAGTGCAAGCAACCCCCTTTCCAACATAGCAGTGATATTCATACTCTTCGGTATCCTTTCAAAATCGGCGACACTTCCGCTGCACACATGGCTTCCCGACGCCGGTGTGGCGCCCTCGCCGGTGACTGCCCTCCTCCATGTGGCGGTGCTTGTCAAGATCGGTGTCTACGTCTATGCAAGGCTTTTCATATCCACTTTCACCGTAGCCCCGGCCTGGCACACGATAATCCCGTTCATAGCCGCAGTAAGCGCCCTTGTATCAGCAGGTGCAGCGCTCATTGACACAGACATGAAGAGGATAATCGCATATTCGACCGTAAGCCAGATCGCCTTCATATTCCTCGGCCTGTCGGTCGGCGGAGAACTTGCGATCACAGGCGGACTCCTCTACATACTGATGCACGGCCTGGCCAAAGGCGGACTCTTCCTCTGCGCTGGAATAGTCGAGCAGAGCACCCATACCAAGGACATCTCCAAGATGGGCGGACTCATCCATACGATGCCGATCACCGCCGTCTGCTTCATCATATGCGCGTTCTCAGTCATGGGCATCCCTCCCTTCGGAGGATTCTTCAGCAAATACATGGTGATAGCCGGTGCGGTCAACACAGGCCAGCTCTTCATGGCTTTCACATTCGTCTTCGGTGCGGTACTCACGCTCCTCTACCTTTTCAGGCTTTTCACGATGATGTTCCTCGGTGAGACCAGGACCGCCTCACATGGCGAAAAGTCCACGATAATGCTGACAAGCGTCGGAATGCTCGCTGTCCTTTCGATAGTTGCGGGAATCTATATCAAATTCATAGCCGGACCTGTGGAGAGCACGGTCCATCAGATGCTCGGGAGATAGGAAAAGATGATTGAGAAAATGATGTTTGCACTGATCCTGGTACCCGCCGTGGCGGGAATACTGGCATTGACCGCGCCTGCCAAGATGCGTGGCGCCAGGGAATTTGTCGGGATGGTTGCTACCGTGTTCAACCTCTTCCTTGCGATCGCCCTCTTCGGCAAGGAATGCATGTTCACGCTGCCCTGGGCCGGAGCCGGCCTTGATTTCTCGCTGAGGCTCTATCATTTCAGCTCATTCATCATACTTGCCTCCGCCGGATTCAGCTTCCTCATCTGCATGTATTCAACCACCTTCATGGACAACAGGCAGCACCTCAACCAGTTCTATTCATACCTGCTCCTGACGGTTGCAATGGTCAACGGCGCGGCCCTTGCGGACAACCTCGTAGTGATGCTCTTCTTCTGGGAAGGCCTCATCCTCACTCTCTTCGGAATGATAATCATAGGTCACAAGGGCGCATACAAGACAGCCATAAAGGCGTTCATCATCTCGGGTGTAACAGACCTCTGCCTGCTGCTTGGAATAGGAATGGTTTATTACATCACAGGAACGATGAAGATGTCAGATCTCAGCATCCCGCTGACATCCACCATCGCATGTACCGCATTTGTCCTGATGATGATCGGCGCGATATCCAAGGCTGGTTCAATGCCGTTCCACAGCTGGATACCCGATGCCGCGGTCGACGCCCCCCTGCCCTTCATGGCATTCCTGCCTGCCGCACTTGAAAAACTTCTCGGAATCTATCTCCTCGCAAGGATCTCACTCGACATATTCCAGCTTACAAAGGACTCCTGGATCAGTTCGCTCATGATGACAGTCGGAGCGCTTACGATACTTTTCGCGGTCATGATGGCCCTCATCCAGAAGGACTACAAGAAACTTCTCTCATACCATGCCATCAGCCAGGTCGGATACATGATACTCGGAATAGGCACAGCCGTCCCGGTTGGAATCGTCGGCGGCATATTCCACATGATCAACCATGCAATGTACAAGAGCTGCCTCTTCCTGACAGGCGGTTCTGTTGAGAAGCAGACAGGCACAACCGACCTCAACAAACTCGGTGGGATCGGCAAATACATGCCGGTCACGTTCGTATGCTTCATAGTCGCGGCCGCAGCGATCTCGGGCGTTCCTCCGCTCAACGGTTTCTTCTCCAAGGAACTGGTCTATGACGGAGCCCTTGAAAGGCACTGGATATTCTATGCCGCTGCGCTCCTCGGTTCATTCCTTACTGCGGCATCCTTCCTGAAGCTCGGACATTCCGCCTTCCTCGGAAAGGAATCAACGGAAGTGAAGAACGTCAAGGAAGCACCGATGCCCATGCTGGTCCCGATGTTCGTCATCGCCGGTTTCTGCGTCCTGTTCGGCCTCTGGAACGCCCTGCCTCTCCAGAACCTCATCCAACCGATACTTGGGCAGAGGATGGAAGGCCATGATTATTCCGGGCTGCCACACAGCGTTCTGCTTGTCGTACTTACTCTTGTCGCTCTCGCCGCCGCTCTCGCTAACCACATGTATGGCGTGAAGAAATCTGGCAAGCCTATCGGCGCCTCCGACCACATACACCATGCTCCGGGGCTTTCCGAGGTTTATGATGCGGCAGAGAAGGGACTCCTTGATCCATACAACATCGGGATGAACATCGCAGGCTTCCTCGCCGACATCCTTTGGCGAATCGACAGGGCGGTCGACTGGCTATATGACAATCTGACGGTCGAATCCATATACGACATGACCTCGGTCATCAAGGAACAGCACAACGGCAAACATTCAACTTATATATTATGGTCTCTGATAGGTCTTGTACTCATACTGATCTATTTCGGTATGGCCCTGATATGATGAAATAAAGAAAAGGAATTCCGGACGTGTCAAGCTTACTGGTACTTGTACCGCTGTTCGCGGTGATAGTGATGAACCTTCCGCTGAAGGGAATGAAGGATATTTCCTTCCCCGTGGCGCTCCTCTTCGTTGCGGCGCAGTCCGTCCTTTCATTCATGATGCCTGCCACATTCTGGAACATGTCCACGCCATCCGGCATGTTCTCCAACTTCAGCCTGAACTTCTCTGTCGACAGCATCAGCATAGTCATGCTCCTTTCA
>CAZRKP010000063.1:0-23491 GCA_964600895.1 uncultured Victivallis sp. | reverse complement strand
TCCATATGGACCATGTATATCAAAATGCTTAGGTAGTTCTCCAAAACACTTTTGAAATAAAGCAAGAAGAGTTTCTACAAGCATGGGTCTGTTAAGCAATTTATCGCTTGGTATAGGTGATACAGTATACAATTTTATCACTCTTCTTGATAGTGCATTCTTCATATATATTCTTAAGGTTTATGTTAAGATTGTCGAACTGTATTTATATGGAATTCCTGTTTATACGGAAAACGGCCTTTTTGACCGGGTTGCTGTTTGTTTAAAAATACAAAACTACGCTTGAGATTGCATTAAATTACAAATTTATATCAGAAAATGTCATCTTTTGCAGGTAGTTATCAATATTATCAGGAATTCATGATAACTAAAATATTTAGTTATAATATAACCGATAAAACAGTGAAGGCAATGGTGTATTAAAAGGGAGGCAAGCCTGCAACTGACGACCGACGACTGACGACTTCATTTGACAAAGATTGCGGCCCAGACGGCGAGTTGTTCCCGAAATATCTTCGCGTTGTGGCGGATGTCGACAGGGAACTCGGAATGCAGGAGGAACTTTGAGATCCCGGAAGTAAGCGAACTTCCATCGGCGATCTTCTTCAAATCGACGATAAGCTTGTCATACTGTGCCGGATTAACAGGAACCTTGTCGGGTTCCATCTCAACTATCATCACCGGTGTCTGACTGCCTGGTTGTCCGACGCCGACAAGCGCGCTCCGTGCAATATTGGGGTTCTGGTTGAATATCGCCTCGCAGCAGACGGAGTAGAGTATGGCGTCCTTTGTAATGACACGATGTGCCTTCCTTCCACAGAACCAGAGGCGTCCTTTTTCATCATAATAGCCGATGTCGCCCATGCGGTGCCAGACCTTGCCGTCGGAATCTGCGATCTTCGCGTTTTCAGTTTGTTGCGGCTCGTTGAAATAGCACGGGGTCACGACTGGACCCTTTACGATAATTTCGCCTTTTTCTCCCTGCGGAACTTCAAGCGAGGAATCCCATTTCGTGATCGGTCCTTCTGTTGCCTTTATGACTTTTATCTGCATGGGTTCGATTGGGCGTCCCACGCAGTATCCGGCGCCCTGGGCGGTGAGGGCGGCGGTCTCCGCGAGCATCTCTGAGCCTGCGAAATTCGCAATCGGCAGGGCCTCGGTCGCGCCGTAGGGGACATGTGTTTCGCCTTCAGGTGAAATTATTTTCTTCAGGTTCTCATGCATCACGGCATTTATAGGTGCACCTGCCATCAGGACTCTTTTCAGCTTCGGTAGCGTGAGTTTCTTCTCGATGCAGTATTCGCAGACGTTCTTCCAGAGGGCAGGGGATCCGAATGAGAATGTGACATTGTATTTCGTCAGAGCCTCGAAGATCTTCTCCGGATCGGCCGTGGCGGGGCGCGACGGATCCATGTCGGGAATTACGATCGGCATGCCGAGTGCAAGGCTGAAAAGCCCGAAGAGAGGGAATGCCGGCATGTCTGTTTCTTCCGGGCCTGCGCCGTAGGTCTTGCTGATTATACCGAGTTGGGTGATGTATATGCCGTGAGTGTAGACAACGCCCTTTGGCGGGCCGGTGCTGCCGGTCGTGAACACGATTGCGGCTGTATCGTCGAGTTTTGTCTCCTCGGTCCTGAACAGGGCATCTTTTTCCTGTCGGTACAATAAGGAGCTGAAATTAGTTGCAGACGGTGGTGTGAAGGAGCCCAGGCATATCGATATTTTTACAGAAGCGAATTTGCCAGGAAAAAAATATTTCAGCCAGCATGCCTTTGAAATCCCGATCATGGTTTCAGGTGCTGTCTTCCGGATGCAGTTGAGGAGGTTCTTCAGGCCCATGCCGGGATCGATGAATACGGGGATGGCTCCTATTTTGAACAGGGCTATGACGGTGGCGATGAACTCGGGGCAGGGGCGGAGCATGAGCAGGACCTTTGTGTTCCTGGCTATTCCGGAATTGCGAAATCCGCAGGCGAGGGTATCGGACATCTGCCTTAGCTGGGCAAAAGTGGTTGCGAAGCCATCCTTCTGGAGGAAGATCGCGGTCCTGTCCTTGTGCAGGTCAGATGCCTGGTCGAAATATTCAGCGATATTGTTCATTTTGATCTTTTGTAATTAGAAGCAGGAAAAATTTCAACCACAGAAACCACAGACTACACAGATATAAAAATAACCACGAAACACACTAATGACACGAAAAAAAAAGTTGGCAAGGTTTTGCTTTGCAAAAAACTTGCCAATATTTTTCTAATAATGATGTGAAATGGCACAAATCTGTTTTCTATTTTAGATGTAGGGTTCGCCGTCACGGCGAAGAGCCTTTTCCGGGACGGAAAACTCTACATTTTGGATGACTCTCGGCGGGAACGCCATTTCAATATGCTTGACAATATTATTCCTGAAAGGGCTGGGATGCCCATGGCGACGAAATAGAATTCCCAGACGCCCAGAAGCCAGCCAGGGCTGACAGCCGGATTTGAAGGCCAGGACCAGAGTCCTGTCCTGATTCCTCCAAGTTCAATAAGCGGGAAGAAGCAGCATATGAAGATGAATGGGATGAGCCTCTGCAGGAATTTCCCGCCGAAGGAGCAGCTGGCCTTGTATATGATGAGAGAGACGAGGATTCCGCTGCAGATTATGAAAAGCGGTATGTCAGTTCCGGGAACCCAGAGAAGATATCCGGGATTGTAGACGGTCACCTTTGAAAAGAAATTGTTGAAGAGTTCGCCTGAGGTCACCATAAAAGCTGCAAGCCAGATCACGAGTTTTGCGGCTTTGTCCTTATCCTTGAAGGTGTTTACTGCCTCCGCGGTGAAAAGAGCGAGCAATATGAGTTCAATTAGTATGTATAAGGGTTTCATGATTAAAAACGATTCTTGTAACTGGTAACTTGTAACTTGAAATTGGAACAACAATTCATAATTCGATATTCAATGTTCGACATTCGATATTAAGCATATCCTTAAAGGTTTCCTAAAGTGTCACGAGCTTTTGGCCTGGTTTCAGCATCGAAAGGAAATTGCTTTCGGATAATTTTTCAAGGCGCTCCATCTTCCTGGTGGTCCTGTTTGTCTCTTCAAGGGTCATGGTATGGTTGTTGAAGAACTTCTCGATGAACGAGAGAGCGCCTGCTTTTGCGTCGTTGAAGCTCAGCCAGGAGCTGTCCTCCTCGGAAAGATGGATTATGATCGAGTGCACATATTCATTGCCCGAGATCTGCTTTTTCGTGCCGGGATTGTACACATCCCTTGCCGTGATTATCTGGATTTTGTAGTGTGTCATGGGAATAATATAAAATGAAAAACGGAAAATGGAAGAGGGAATATGGAAGACAGGAGTCAGGAGATGGAAGTTGCAAGTCTCCTTATAAGGATTCAGTAATAAGTAACCAGTAATCATTCCTCAAGACGGAAATTGAAAACTTGAAAATCCTAACCATGCTCCTTTTCCCCATTCTGTCTTCTGACTCCTGTCTCCTGACTCCTGTCTTCTCTCTTCTATATTCAATTTTCGGGTTGCGATGCATTG
Organism: uncultured Victivallis sp.; assembly: GCA_964600895.1. Lineage (GTDB taxonomy): Bacteria > Verrucomicrobiota > Lentisphaeria > Victivallales > GWF2-50-93 > GWF2-50-93. The sequence continues at coordinate 19,963 of CAZRKP010000063.1, read as the reverse complement.
GCATGGGGGTTAAATTATAGCTATGAGAAACATCATGACATGACGGGAAGTATTTTTTGATGAAACTAATACAGGATCCGCCTCCGGGAACACATGCTCTCTATTACCGGGGAGACATAGCGACGTTCAAGCTGAAGGTTGAGAAACCCATTAAGGGCAAGGCTTTTCTGCGTACCAACCTCGGGAACGCATTCATACGCCGCCGTGAGATCATCGAGGCGGTGGAGACGAAACGACAGAGGAGCGGTCAGGACTGGCACGACATGCCGATGGAGAACATCGAGGACGGAACGTATTCCGTCTCCATCGCACTGCTCGAGGTTGGACATTTCGAGGCGAAATGCTTTTATCTTCCGGAATCCTCGGAGGAGCCCATCTGGATTGCCGGGAGCAACCTGCACCTGAACGTGGAGCCGGCAGACTACTGCTGCGGAAACAGCATATACTGCGCATTCGTCAGGCAGTTCGGACCCAACAAGCACAAGAAGGCCACCACCGGCGAGGAGATGAACTCCCTGTTCTACAGGCTCGATTCCGACGGTTATGCCGTGATTCCCCCGTCGGGCACCTTCCGCAACCTGATCAAGGAGCTCGATACAATAATCGGGAACTTGAAATGCAGGATCATCCATCTTCTGCCTATCAATCCGACACCGACTGTCTTCGCGAGGATGGGCAGGTTCGGAAGTCCATATGCCTCCCTCGACTTTACCGCCATCGATCCTTCGCTGGTGGAGTTCGACAAGCGCTCGACACCGCTCGATCAGTTCCTTGAGCTTGTCGACGCCGTGCACCGCAGGAACGGAAAGATATTCATCGACATCGCAATAAACCATACTGGCTGGGCATCGAAGATACATGAGGAGCATCCGGAATGGCTTGTGAGGGAAGCTGGTGGTGCGATACACAGTCCGGGGGCCTGGGGAGTGGTATGGGGGGACCTTACAGAACTAGATCATAAGAGGCTTGATCTCTGGAAATATATCGCGGACATCTTCCTGCTCTGGTGCGGCAGGGGTGTTGACGGCTTCCGTTGCGATGCAGGATACATGATCCCCGGCGAAGCGTGGGAGTTCATAATATCACGGGTGAGGAACGAATATCCCGACACGATATTCCTGCTCGAGGGGCTCGGTGGGGATCCTGCAGTGACAAGGACCCTTCTCGACAAGGCTAACATGAACTGGGCATATTCCGAGCTTTTCCAGAACTATTCAAGGCAGCAGATAGAGGGATATGTCCCATATGCACAGGAGATAAGTTTCACCGACGGCGTGATGGTGCATTATGCCGAGACGCACGACAATCCACGGCTTGCGACGGTGTCACCGGTTTATGCTCAGATGCGGACCGCGCTCTGCGCCCTGACTTCGAGCAACGGATCGTTCGGCATCACGAACGGCGTCGAATGGTTTTCGACCGAGAGGATAGATGTCCATGAGGCGAACGCACTCAACTGGGGGGCGGAGAAGAACCAGCTTCCGCACATCCGCAGGATCAACTCGATACTTTTCTGCAATGCCGCCTTCCACAACTATGCAAAGATAAAGTTCATCGATTCCGGAAATCCGAATGCCACCGCTTTCGTCAGGAAGGATGCGGAGGGGCTCAGCAAGCTGTTCATCATAGTTAACCTCGACTGCGAGAATGTTTCGAACGTCTCATGGGCTGCCAAGGATGTGCCTTTCGATTCCAAGTCCCTCCTGGACCTTATCAGCGAAGAATATTTCATACCGACCGAAGCCGCTGATGGGAAAATGACCCTTCTCATGGCGCCGGGGCAGGTACTTTGCCTGACCTCCAACATCGACCATCTGCGCCACATACATGAGTTCGAGACAAAGGAGTTCCGCAAGCCTGGCAAGATAGTCTGGCAGAATTCGCAGGCTGTTGCGCTCGATGTGATATGCAAGAAGAACCGTTCCAACATAGTGTTTGATCCGAAGCCCAGAGAACTTGCGCTGAGCCTCCTGCAGGATGCATATGGATTCATGTGTTCGCAGTATGTACAGGATGGCGAGGTGCCGGTGACAGTATGGGAATGGCCGTCCGACATCCGCAGGACTGTGATGCTCCCTCCGGGACACCATCTGCTCATGAAATCCAAGTTCAGGTTCCGTGCAAGGATCACCGATAACGGCAGGATCATCATGCAACGGGACAGCCTGAAAGATTATTACGGGGTGCATTTTGCCTTGTTTACACCTCTGCCGGTTCCCTCCAGGCACAGGAAGCTGAAGATAAAGATATCAGTATATGCAGAGAAGAAGTCTGAGAGACAGGAGGCCGACCTGCTCCTTCTTGCAACGGACGACACCAGCATACGGTCTGTTTATGCCAATTCAGATATCCGAACGTCGTCCATGGTGCTTCTCTGCACCAACGGTCGCGGTGGAATGATGAGACCATGCATCCAGTGGTCCGAGCTAAGAAGCCGCTACGATGCGTTTTTGGCCGCCAACCTGAATCCGAACTATCCCGAGGACAGGCACATCATGTGGAGGCGTTGCAGGGTGTGGATCGACTTTCATGGTAGGCGTGAGGTGCTCGACATAGGTACCATAGAAGACTTCACCATGAACAGCGACGGTAGCGGCACCTGGAACTTCCATGTCCCGATAGGGAACGGTCTCTTTGTGGACATTGACATTTCGCTTTCAATGATAAAGGGAGAGAACGCTGTCAAGATGGACATCTACAGGAGGTCTGCGAGAAATGACAGCGATTATCTTGTCGATGAGACGCCTGTGAAGCTGATACTCCGCCCTGACGTGGAGGACCGCAATTTCCACATGGAGACCAAGGCGATGTATGGACCGGAACAGCATTTCCCGAAATCGGTTGAGGCGACAACGAAATCATTTACTTTCGCACCGTCGCATGACAGGAGCCTGGTGATCACCGGATACAAGGGGAAATTCATGGTGGCGCCGGAATGGCAATACTCGGTCTACCACGAAAAGGAGGCGTCACGAGGCCTTGATCCTTTCTGCGATCTTTTCAGCCCCGGATTCTTCGAGATAATCCTTTCCGGAGGGGAAGGGGAGCAGCTCCTGGGGCAGGTATTGACACAATGGGAGAAGAACAGGATCCCGATAAAACCGTCCATGCACAGGGAAAGCCCGGCAGACAAGTCGTTTGAAAATACACTGCTGGAGGCCATGGAGCATTTCATTGTCAGGCGTGACGGTCTCAAGACCGTGATAGCCGGGTATCCGTGGTTCCTTGACTGGGGACGCGACACTCTGATCTGCGCAAGAGGGCTGATCGCGGCCGGCAGGACCGATGATGTCGCAGAGATACTTCTTCTGTTCGCTAAATTTGAGGAGAAGGGAACCCTGCCAAACACAATTCACGGAGCAAGTGTCGGGAACAGGGACACAACAGATGCGCCCCTCTGGCTCTTCACAGCATGCTCTGATTATTGCATGAAGACCGGGAAGAAGGATTTTCTCGGTGCGAAGATTCCGGGCAGGGGGACCCTGCTTGATGTCCTTGAAAGCATAGCGGAGAACTACATATCCGGAACGCCCAACGGGATAAAGGTGGATAATGAGACCGGTTTTGTCTTCAGCCCTTCTCATTTTACCTGGATGGACACCAACTATCCAGCGGGTACTCCCCGGCAGGGATATCCGGTGGAAATACAGGCGTTATGGTACGCGGCACTGAAATTCCTTGCGGAGAACGGCCGGAAGAAGAGCTGGTCTCAGCTTGCTGAAAAGGTCAAGATTTCCTTCATGAAGCATTTCTATCTCGAAAAGGAGAAATGGCTTGCGGACTGTCTGCATGCTGAGCCGGGGCAGTCACCGGCAAATGCCCAGAAGGGGGATGCGCTCAGGCCGAACCAGATATTTGCACTGACTCTTGGCCTGGTCGACGACGTGAATGTGGGCAGGGAAGTGCTTCTCGCAACTTCCTCGCTGCTTGTTCCAGGGGCGATACGCAGCCTCGCAGACAGGCCTGTTTCATACGGGCTCCCGGTATATGGGAAGAACTCCGCCCTTATCAACGATCCGATGAATCCATACTGGGGCAGATATGAAGGTGACGAGGACTTCAGGAGGAAACCGGCGTACCACAATGGAACTGCCTGGACATGGCCCTTCCCCTCATACTGCGAGGCATATTACAGGATTTTCGGGGATTCGGGGAAACGTACCGCGAAATCACTGCTTTCATCCTCGAAGATGGTGCTGGAGGACGGTTGCCTCCATAACATTCCCGAGATACTGGACGGGGATTCACCCCATAGCCAAAGGGGCTGCGATGCCCAGGCATGGGGAGTGACAGAATTGTTCAGGGTGTGGAAAATATTGCAATCATAGGCTGAAATCCAAAAGAGTTTTTAGTAACAAGTTTTAGGTTTTAAGTAAAATCTTCTACTTAAAACTTAACACCTAAAACCTAACACAAGAAGAATTATACTCGAATTTTTGATAGAAGTGTGAAAAAAAGAGGCTAAATTAACAATATGGGTTTACTGGGTTCAATTAGCAATTCGACTCTTTTGACGGGCATAGGGATCATATTGCTCGGGGCCATGTATTTTGTCTACAAGGTCTTTCGCTCGGAAGCAATGGAGACGAGTGTCAAGATATATTCCCTCCTGGGTCTCCTTACGCTCATGGCCTTCTGTACCGCCACAGTACTCTACAGGACGGATGTGATGGGCAATTATACGGTCAGTATCCTCATCAAGAATGAATCAAGATATAATTACTGCAAAGGTTTTGTGTTAGGGAAATATCTTGCAGAAAAATATCCGGACAGGAAGGCCTTGCTGATAGTTCCCCCGGAATATGAATATATATTTACTCAGAAGCAACTGGTCGACAGCATAACCGCAGGATTCGGCGACAGCATAACTGTCGAGGCGATAGAGCCGATTTCAGTGGACCTTTCCCGGTATCAGAGGGGGAAGGCGCCTCATATAGAAGAGATAATGACCGCCGAGGATTTTGACTATGTCATTGACAAACACCACAACTGCGAGATCGTGGTGTCCATAATTGGGATGCCGAAGGATGTTGAGAAGATGAAGATTTGGGCCCAGGAGGATTATGTGCGCCCCAAGATAGCCCTTATGAACAGCAGCACGAAATATCTGGAAAGCGCCATCAGGGGGAAATACGTTGTTGCCTCAGTGCATTATATACCCGGCTTCAAGCCCACGAAAAAGGCGCTTCCCAGCGATCCGGAGGCTGTCTTCAAGCAAAGGTACATACTGGTCACACCTGAGAACATTGAACAGATAAAGAGGACATATGAAAAAATGTTCTTCAAAATGTAGGCGCTTAAACACCTTTTTTGTGATATCAGGTATAATATATGCTATATTACAGCCAAGGGCATGCATATTTCAGGAGGAACTCCTAGCATGAAGAGGCGTTTTACATTCATAGAGCTTCTTGTGACCATAGCAATACTTGGGATCCTCTTCACCATCCTGCTCCCGACCTTCACCAGGGTCAGGAAACACGCCTACCAGATGGTCTGCATGAACGATCTCCGCCAGATTGCCCTCGGATTCAAGTGCTACATGCACGATTATGACAACGAAATGCCCAATACCAAGAGATGGCTTGATGATTTCTCGGATATCTATACATATGTGAGGAAGCTGGATGTATTCATATGTCCTGCCACGGACACTCCCATGATCACCTCGGAAGCGGATCTGTGTGGTGGTACGGATTATTATTCCGGTCAGACTCCGACCGATATTGAGAAGCACGCAAACAATGGGCATGGCAACAACGATTATGATTTCGACATAAGCAATCCAAGCCCCATTACCCAGGCGATTGTTGATGCCAAGACTACGGAAAAAGTGCTCTACGACAAGCATTACAGGGTCCATTTCAACGGATTCAACGTCATCCATATAACAGATGTGCACTATACTACTGACATCGGTGTTTCAGAATACTGGACCCTGGATGAACGTGGCAGGATCGAGCGAAGCCTCGATCCGTTCCCAGATCTCGATACTCATGGTGGCGGTGGCGGCAGTTCAGGTGGCGGCGGGAGTTCCGGAGGTGGCAAAGGCAAGTCCAAGTAATATTTTTTAGTTTCTTGTTATATTTTTAATACAGGGAGGGAGAGGATGTTTGATTTTAAAAGTATTTCCAAAGCCAATCTTATCAGTTGGCTTGCTACAATTCTGCTTGTAAGCGGATTTTTCATAGTCTTTTTTGTCTATGAGAAATCCTATGACTTCAACAAGTCAGCCGAAAGCCTTCAGCGGAGCTTTGTGTATTACAGCAAGCAGAATATCGCGTCCGAGGTCGACAACGCGATAAAGTACATTGAAAGTGAAAGGTCCCTCATGCCGAAGGAAACTTCGGATGCAGATGCAAGGAAGATGATCCTGGAAAGGCTTAGGAAGATAAAGTTTGGTCATAATCCTGCAGGTGACGTGTTCATCCTGGACACCAAGGGCAATATCCTGATGCATCCGGACTCATCTCTCGAAGGGAAGAACATTTCAAAGACGATCGGGGCCGGAGGCGACAGGCTTCTCGACTGGATACTCTCCGGCGCCTCTTACAATGCCGGAAGATATGTCAGCTTCAATTCCAGCGAGCCATCGGCACCAGTTCCCGTCCAGACCTGGGTATACGCGCAGCCGCAGGCAAAGTTCGGCTGGATAGTCTGCTCGAAGGTCCGGGAGGATGAGATGAGGAAGGCCTTTGGCGAGAACCAGGGCAGGCTCTCAGTCGACATGACCCTCGAAATCATCTTCATGCTCGTTCTTGCACTTCTTGTGACGGCCGCCGCGATAATATTCTCCTTCGGGGTCTCCTCGGTCATCAAGGGTGAGATAAACTTCCTTGTGAATTATTTCAAGGAATGCTTCAAGAAGCATATTGTTCTTACGGACAAGGATTTCAAGTTCGATGAATTCAGGTTCATAGGATTCTCCGCGGCATCCATGGTCACTCAGATCAAGGAGCTCATCCAGAGGGTCAAGGATCTCGCGATCAAGGCCGAAATGAGCAGTCAGATCAAGTCCGCCTATCTCAACAGCATGAGCCACCAGTTCAGGAATCCTGTGAACGGTGTGGTTGGAATGACTCAGCTGCTCATTGATACCAAGCTTACAGAGGAGCAGAAGAATTATGTGAAGGCCATCGAGATATCCGCCAACTCGCTTGTCGAACTCATAGGCGACATCGACGACTTTGCCAGCCTCGAATCCGGAGGCCTGGAAATTGAAAAGGCCCCGTTCGATCTCCGTGGCATCGCCGAGGAGGTCACCCTGATGGTGAACAAGCAGGCTTCTGAAAAGAACATCAAGGTGGAACTCGACATCGAAAAGGACGCCCCGAAATACCTGATGGGCGATCCGGAGAGGATCAAGCAGATCCTGACGGTCCTATGCAGGAACGCCATAGTCTTTACAAATCAGGGCGGTGTCAAGATCGGTATTTCATGTTCTGAGAAGAAGGATAAGAACGTGAAGATAACCTTCAAGATCGCCGATACCGGACTTGGCATTTCGGCTGAGAAACTGCCGAACATATTTGATTTCACACACGAGGAATATTCGAAGTCCAAGAAATTCGCCGCGGTAAGCCTTGGCCTTTCAGTATGCAGGCATCTGACCGAGGGTATGAGTGGCAAGATTGAGGTCGAGAGCGAGAAGGGGAAGGGGACCGTGTTCACGATAGTCCTGCCGCTGGAGATTATCGAGCTCAACAAGGTGGAAGAGGACATCATGAAGAAGGCCGGAATCCCCGAGGCCCACAATTTCGCTGGGAAGAAGATACTTGTTGCTGAGGATGATCCTGTGAACAGGAACGTTGCCGTCAAGCTTATGTCGAAAGTAGGAGTGTCCGTAGATACCGCGGTCAATGGCGAGGAAGCCCTCAAGAAACTGAGCGTTGGCAAATACGACATGATCTTCATGGACTGCGAGATGCCTGTCATGGACGGTTTTACGGCCACCAGGAATATCAGGAAGAAGGAAGCCGACGAGAAGTCGAAGCAGCATATTCCGATCGTGGCGATGACCGCATATGCGATGCGCGGAGACAAGGAGATGTGCTTCGACGCCGGCATGGACGATCATATTGCAAAGCCTGTCACCAGGGAAGTACTCATCAAGATCCTCGACAAGTATGTCGGTGCTCCTAAGTGAAGGGAGCCTGAAGTGAACCTATTTACTGCAGTTGGCTGCATTTGCCGTATCTGCAAGGCAACAAGGCGAAGCTGTATATTCATACTCCGAGCCGTAGGCAACGAAGCAGATATGACAAATGCGGCCAACCCTCCCGGATTGAAAATCTGGAGTTTTTCTTTCAGTTATCCGCATGATGAAAGTGCAATTTTTCTTATTTTCCTGCTTCCACATACCCTATCTTTTTCCCAGATTTTCAACTGCGGTGATTAGGATGATAAGGTTCGGACTCTGCTGTCTCTTTGTTGATCAGCCTGTAAGATTCAGGACTGCTACTGCATCATCCGTTCTCCATATGCCCAGGAGGCAAAGGCTCCAGAAGCTCAGCGGTATATGCCTGTCCAACGCTGAAAACCTCCAGCTGGCGCTGGAACTCGTAGACGCTTCCGGCATCGGTGCATTCAGGATCTCTTCGGGGCTCCTGCCGCTCTTTACTCATCCCGAAGCCGGTTATATGCTTGAAGAACTTCCTGATGCCGGCAGGATAACGGATTCCCTGTCCAAGTCCGGCAGCTTTGCCGCCGATAGGAATATAAGGCTGAGCTTCCATCCGGACCAGTTTGTCGTACTCTCCTCCCATCGTGCCGATGTTGCTGCGAATTCCGCAGAAGAACTCAGATACCATGGACTTCTTGCGGAAATACTTGGGGCCGATGTCATAAACATACATCTTGGAGGCAGGCATGGCGGCAAGGAGGAAGCGATAAGGAGATTCAAGAAAAATTTCAAAAGGCTTCCGGCAAACCTGAAACAGAGATTGACGCTTGAGAATGATGATATCTCCTATGCACCATCGGATCTGGACAGGGTCTGCAGGGAACTCGACATGCCAATGGTTTATGATGTACACCACCATAGGTGCAATCCTGACGGTCTTCCTGTCGAGTCCGCTACCGATCTGTGCCTAAATTCCTGGAAAAGGCTCGGGAGGGAGCCTTATTTCCATATCTCTTCGCCGAAAGGCGGATGGAAGACGCGCAAACCAAGATCACATTCCGACTACATAGATCCCGCTGACTTTCCGGACTACTGGCGCAAACTCGGATGTGATTTCACATTGGACGTGGAAGCAAAGGCCAAGGAGCTCGCCGTGCTCCGCCTGATGAAGGATATTTCGGAATAGGAGCCTGTAGGACTCGGAAATTTGAATTTGCTCGTATTGGCGCATGTTTGCGCGTCCTAAGGAATTTTTAAGATCCCGTTAAGAACGCTCGAACACGAGCTCCTACAAGCAAAAATCTAAAGAACTGCAGTTTTCTGGTACGGACTATTCGTCATCCCCGCCGCCTGCCGCATCATCGGAGTCTGATGTTTCAGCGTAGATGTTCAATGCAAGCTTCTTGAAAGCGTTCAACGAAAATTCAGCTGTCCCGAAGTTTTCGCTTTTTCCAGTCATCTTGCCATCGGCGATCTTCTGTATGTCCATGGTCATCGATTCATCCGAGCTGAAGAATGCCTTGATATCGTTTGCATTCCTTTTCGCGACCTGGGAACCTTCGTTTGAGAAGCGGATGGTCTTTGCACGTTCCATCGGTACGTTGAGTGAGGCAAACTCTGTTTCGAAAGTTATCTGGCCACTCTCTATCGATTTGAGCTTTCCCGTCACCTTATCCTCATTGCTGAAGACGATGTTATCCTTAGTGCTTTCATCAGATTCCGGAGCGGCGTTCGGTATCCTGCCATCCCATTTGGAGACGCTGATATTCTTGAGCTTGAGAGTATTGTTATATCCGCCGGAGTTGTAGAAGGAAATGATCCCTCCCTTGCCGCAGAAATCCCCACGGTTGTCGGTTGCCTGCTGGGCAAGATTTCCATTGACCATGATCGTGAATGATTTTGTTTTCTTGTTAACGAGGATCGTGAAGTGTGCCATGCTCTTGTCCATCATCCTCCTGCATTCCCCCTGTCCGAGCGAGTCGCTTCCCTCATTCCTGGAATATCTCTGCAGGTAGATGTAGTTGTTCGAGATATTAAGTATATAGGAATTGCCGGAATGGCGCTGCATCTGATCCGCATACAGGAAGACATTGACATTGGAGTTCTGTCCGGTGGCCATGTCGAACTCGATCTTGGCCATGTCTGGGAGCTTCATGTCACGTCCAACCGTGCAGTTGCCGGGAATTGAAAGCGTCTTGTTGCTCACCTCCAGTTTTCCGCCGCGCCCGCCGCTCTGGTTGTCCATTGTCCATTCCTTGACGTCGTTGGGTCCTTCATATATTGCAGAACTTACACTGGCAGGGAGTATCTCCTTCAACATCTTCTTGCTGATCTTCAGATCCCCGGCATACCAGGTCTTCAGAAGCAGGTTTTCAGCATCGAGTTTGACGATAGAGCCCTTTAGTATGTCACCGTTTGTCAGTCTGACAGTGGATGTGCCTGCCGGAGCTGCAGGCTGTTTGCCGGATAGAGCGATCTCCTTGAGGTTTGCCGTCTTGAACTCGATAGGCTTCTCGGCGTCGGGATGAGTCCATACCAGGAGCTTTTCAGGCGTGAAGGATATGAGTTTTCCGCTCAGGACGTCCTTTCCGAAGAACTTGAGGGTGTCGGACTGCGAGCCATCTCCTCCGGAACCGTCAGGCGATGTGGCAGTCGTGGTCTTTCCGCCTCCGGTGTTCTGTGGGGGCAGCGGGATCTCCGCCTTGATTGCCGGAACCGTTGTGGAAATGATGAATGCCGCCGTTAAGATAGCCGCGATGCCTCTGCCTGTGATGTGTCTCATGTTTGCATTCCCTTATTTTGATATGTTATTGTCATCTTCGTTTACATTATCCTCATCATATATGTTGAAGGAAATTTTTTCAAACGCATCAAGGTTGATAACAGCTTCACCGAAGTTCTCGCTCCGGCCCCGGATCTTCCCCCCGGATATCTCGGAGATATTGACGGTGATCCGTTCCTCGGATGCGAAATAAGCCCTGATGTCGTTCTGTTCCCGTTTCGCCTGCCTGCGGTTCTCAGAGGAAGTGATTATGTTTGATACGCGTTCAAGAGGTATGTTCAGGGAGGCGAATTCCGTCACGAACTGCAGCATGCCCTTCGATATTCCTTTCAAGGTGCCGCTGGTCTTGTCCTTGTTTGAGAAAAGGAGGGTATCCTTTTCTACTGTATCTGAGGATGCCCCTTCCAGAGGGAGCTTCCCATCCCAGGTACCCACTTTCATATTGCTCAGCTCAACCGGGATTTCATCGGAATTGTCGATCATGACGAATGCCATGCCGTTCCCCTTGGGGAATTCCTTTTCCTGGTCGATGAAGTTCAAAGCCGGAGAACCATTGACATATACATTGATCGAGCCGGTCTTCCTGTTGGCATATATGGTAAGCTTGATCTTTTTGGAGGTGTTCAGTAATTTTCTCAGGCGGCCATCATCGTCGCGGGGACCTCCGTTTCCTCCGGACTGCCATTCATTGTTCCTGCACTTGCCTGCAGTAAGTTCATGCCTGGACACGCGGACTCCATAGGCACTGAGCCTGTATATCTCAGAACTTAAGGAGCCGCCTTCCTTCAGGTTGATCTGCTTGTCGGTGAAGAAAAGGATGCCGACGCCCTCGTTGTTGGTGGTGGTATCGAAATCCAACCGTACCATGTCCGGAAGCTTGATGTCCTTCTTCTCGGCAAACGCCTCATAACCTGAAAAGATGAGGGATCCGTTCTTGAACTCGACCTTGCTCGCAGTCTCATCCTCCAGATTGTCCCTGTTCTGTCTGGGTATCCTCCATTCGGCGAGATTGCCGGGACCACGGTATACTGGCTTGAAGGAGCCGACATTTATCATTTCCCGTATCATCCTCCTGTCGATCTTGAGTTCACCTGCATACCATGTCTTGAAGAGAAGGAATGAGGAATCGAGCGAAACCACAGTGCCTTTCAGTATATCACCGTTGGTGAGGACAGCTGCGAAAGTTTCCTGTTCATCTGCCTTCCTGGCTTCCTGGGACTGCAGATTCAACTCCTTGACATTTTTCAGGAGAAACGTAAAAGGCTGTTTCGAGTCAGGATGCTGCCAGATTAGCTTACCGTCACTTCCCACGGAGACCGGTTCACCGTGCAGCATGTCAGCATTCTTGAAGATTATCGTCGAAGATGCCCCGGGCTGAGGTTTTGCCTCGTCTGCGCAGAAAACATCATATGCCATGCACAGTATCAGGGCAGTAGAAAGGAATCTTGTTCCTAACTTCAAATCTCGAATTTCGAATTTCAAATTTCCAGCCCCCCGTCTCATCTTTCATATATCGGCAGATACCTGAAATTGAGCGCCATTGAAAGCAGTGCTGCGGCCGTAGTGAACGCCGGTCCCTGCTGTCCGTTCCATGCACCGCTTTCGGTCTGCATTATCTTCAGCGACTTGATGTTCACCTCGTTCCACTGGTCCCATGCTTCGGTACCAGTATGGAAGAAAGCCTGAGAGGCATAGTAGAGCCCGTAATGGTAGTAATGCCCACCCGCCTCGCTGGCGTTATGCCCCTGCAGATAGCTCATAGCACCCTTGAACATGTTGGAGTCCTTCTTCTTCGCAAGCGCAAAGACGAGGGCGGCGATCGCGGTCCTCGGATAATTCCCGGAATCCCTGCCGGTATATCCGAAGCCTCCATCACCGCATGCGCATGACTCGTAGAACTTCAATGCCTTCTGGATCGCTTCGTCCGGAACCTTGATGCCTGCATTCGCCGATGCAAGAAGGGCGACGCTTATTGCACCGCTTACTGTGGTGTCGGCGTCCCTGCTGTCCGGCCCGTATCGCCAGGCGCCACGGGGATTCCTGGTCTGCGCGCTGAGTATGAGATCGACAGCCTTCTTTAGGGCCGGTCCGATCTTGTCGTCATTCACCACTCCGTATGATTCTGCCAGTGCGAGGGTCGCAAATCCGTGGCTGTACATCGAATTGCCAATGTATCCGTTGCTGGCATTGGCGGATCTTAGGATCTTGCTCAGTCCCCTCTTGATGTTGTCGCTGTAAGGGCCGTTGTTTGGATCATCACCCCTTGCGAGCATCGCGACTATGCAGAGACCTATGACACCCGGATCATTGCCGTACTGCCCCTGGAAATCGCCATCCTGGGTCTGTGTCTTCTGAAGATATGCAAGGCCTTTGGCATACATCGCTTCAAGTTCCGGTGATACCGCCTCCGCATTGCCTATGAACAATTTCTGGGCGTAAATGGCCGGAATGAATATAAGGTTCAGTACAGATACCGCTATCGCAAGCCTGAGAACGTTTTTCATGACAGCACCTATTTCCTGTTTTTCCTGTCGATGGAGTTCATGCGGTTGAAATACGACTCAATCGCATCCTTGTATTCCTCGGGGAGGGCCTTAGTGCCCGTACCCGCCGTCCTCTCGGAGTTCTTCTCCTGGAAATTCGTCTTGTAGTCAGGCCCACCGGTCTTGACGTTTGCTGAATCGCTCTTCATTGAGCCCCTGAATCCTCCTGGGGTTCTTCCACCCTGGCCGCCCATCATCATCTGCATCAGCATGCCCATCATCTGACCCTGGCCTTCTCCTCCCTGGCCGGAACTCTCGGAAGCGCTCTGCATCGATGCCGCGAGCAGTTCTATCACCTCGGTCTCCGCACCGATCGTCTGCTGGTCGGTCTGCGGTTTGAAGAGCAGGGCACCGGCGTCGGTCATCGCCTTGCCGGTCTGGTTCATGAGCTGTACCAGCTTCTGGAATTCCGCAGCCTTTTCCTTGAGACCGTTGAGATCGTTGCGCATGTTCATCTGCTTTTCGGAAAGCCCGACCGACTTCTCGCCATAGTCCTTCATCTTCTCCCTGTTCTCGTCAAGGTTCCTGGTCTTCTCCCTCAACTCCTGCTCCTGCTGGAGCAGTCTCATGAGCCCGATGAGGATCTCAGGATCGATCTCCTTCATCTCCCCGCCACCTTCGCCTTCGCCACCTCCCTGCTCATTCCCTTTCTTCCCAAGATCGTCAGCCCACTTTTCAAGCTTGGCGGCTATCTCCTTGGTATTGGATATTCCTTTTGCAGTCTGGTTCTTTGCGATGGTTTCAACTGTGTCCTCCAATTTCTTCTGGATCTTCTCCTTCTCCATCTCTTCGGAGACATCCTGGTATTTCTTTATGCGTGTCCTTGAGAAGAATCCAAGCAGGTCATCCTGGATGTTCTTGACGGTCTTCTTGATCTGCTCCTGTTTCGCCTTCTGGTCGGCGACCTCCTCCTTGATCTTCTGTGGCAGTGAATTCTGGTCCATCCCGACGGAGGACTTCATTATCTCGGCAAGCTTCGTGGATACGTTCTTCTCGTTTTCGGCCTCCTTCTTGAGCCTGCTCACGAAATTCTCCATGGTGAGGTTGTTCATTGAATCGTCCATCTTCTTCATGAGCTCCTTGAGCTTCTCAAGCATCTTCTGCTGCTCCTCTACGGCCTTCTTCATCTCATCGGCACGCTTGTTCTCCTTCTGTGCCTCGTTGAGGGATTTCTGGACGTTCTTCATGTCCTTCTGTGAGACCTGGTTCAGGGCATCGAGCATCTTTGTCCATTCCTTGATCGTCTTGGCGGGAAACTCCTTGTTGCGGAGCGCCTCCTCGAGCATCTTCAGGGCCTTTTCGGAAAGCTTCTCGAGATCCTCGGCGTTCATCTTCTCGGCGTTCTCCTGTTCGGATATCTTCTCGGAGGTTTCTTCCTTCTTCATCTCATCTTCCGGAAGCTTGCTGATGTTCTTGTTCTTCTCGAGGTTCTCCTCCTCACGCCAGACAAGATCCTCTATCTTCGCCATTATCGACTCAAGCTCCTCCTCAACCAATTTCGCGTGCTCCTGGAGGCTGAGTATATAGATCTTATATGGCTTCGAGTATGCAAACTGCCTGCCGGGATAGTAGTCCTTCGCCGCAGAACATATTGTCACAAGAGTCTTCTCCTCGATCTTTAACAGGGCGGGACAGAACATGAATTCCGCATCGAGCTTCTGCTTGTCGACGCCTCCCTTTGCAAGAGACATTGTTCCGCTGGCATAGATCTTTGTCTCGTTCTTTGGATCAGTGGATGTATACGCCGCTCCAAGTTCCGATACACCGTAGTCGTCATCTGCCGTTACCTGGATCATTATGGTCTCATCTGCGAGCATCGCGGAGTATTGAGGAAGCTTGGGGCATTCCGTGAAAGGCTCCTGATCCTTCTCCGGCACGACGGAGAATTCGTAAGGATGCAAAGGACGCAGCCCGAGGAAGTCGAGCCAGGTCAGCACGTTGTTGTCGGATGCGGATGCCTTCTGGTTTTCAGAGCTGAATGTGTCCCCTTTGATCTTCAAAGATACCGACTTGCCCGAGGCATCCACCAGTTCAGCTATCTTGATCTCGCGATCGATCCTGCCTTCAAGGGTGTATTGGCTCCCCTCCAGAAGTGAGAATGTCTTTCCGGAAAGCTTCACCTTTTCGTCCTTCCTCCCGGTGTATTCGGGAAGCTTGACGGTTGCCTCAAGGCTCAGGAGCACCGGACGGTGCACCGGAACTATTGTCACAGTCTTGCGGAAGTCTCCGGACCAAATCTTCAGGTCGACCGGCTTTGTCTGCCCTGAGATCTTCATGAGCGCACTGCCATTCTCGAACTTGACCATCTTTGACGGCTCCATGCCGCACTTGAACTTGACATCGGCAGGCTTGATGGTGGATGAGTTGTCAAGTATGCATTTGATCTCGAATTCCTCTCCGTGCGGGACATTCAGCTTCGATGGTATCCCCTCGAGCTTGACGAACGTAAATCTCTCGACGTTTGAAAGCGGATTGAGCCATCTCACGAGAGTGTTCCCGAAGGCGGATCTTGTGAATACAATGAGGCATAGCACGACAGCAAGAATTACAATCGACCATACTGCGAAACGCTTGAGTCCCTTTCTGCTGATCGCCTCGCCGAAATCCATAGTCTTTGATCTTTCAGCGATGTTCGCAATTGCGGCGGAACACAGTTCCTTGGATACATTCTCGGAAAGCTCCTTGTTTTCGGCGAGTTCAACCACACCGAGGAGGCTGTCACCGAGTTTCTTATGGTGTTTCTGGACAAGGACCGATAGAGTCTTGAAGTCGCGGCTCCTCATGAACACATGGTGCACCGTATAGAATACAAGGTAGAGCAGGGGGATTATCCCGCAGAGGAACAGGGCAAGCCTGAGTATGACTGGTGTCTCCCACAACCTGTCGGAAAGATAGAGGAAGACCAGTGCGCCGGCAACCATGCAGAACGCGGCTGCTGCTGCCGTCACGCCCTCTATGGCACGCAGCTTCTTCTGGAAGCCTTTGAGCTGGGAGCTCAGTGATTCTGGTAATGTTAGATTGTCCATATACTTTCTCGTAATATTCCTAATACTACTAATCTTCTATGTATGTCTTTGATTTGGATATCAACGGAGCGCGGATTTTCCAACCCGTGAGTTGGCGGACTGGAAAGTCCGCCCTCCTTTATTTTGGAACTCCATTCCATTTCAAGACTATTATTAAATACAGTCATACTATATCAATAGTTCATTTTCTCGAATTTTGCTAATCCAAACCGCATACTGCACGAGTTTTAAAACTCTCGCTTCCTGGCTCTAGCCTCATTTCTTATCAGCAACTGGAGACTGAGCCCGGTTTTCAACTTCCTTTTTGTTGTCTTCAGCATTATGTTGCCATGAAAGCTTTCTTTTATGAGGGGGGCTAGGCATAAAAACAGGATTTAAAAGCATGCTCACGTCAACCTTGGACTCCATGTCAATCTGTTTCTCTCTTTGAATTTTCTTATCCCATCTGGGGAATATCACGGAACAGGAATAATTGTATTTTAGTATATAAAAATGCTTTTCACCGATAACATCATCAGATATTATTCCTGAACTCGGGCCTGTTTCTACCTCCATCAATTCTTCCGGTTTGAATTTCAATAAAGTACAGACATCCTTCAGCAATACACCCTTCTTGGAATAACATCTATTCTGAGAACTCTTGTCTTTGCTCTCAGGAAAATATCCATTCTGCAGTAATTCTTCTTCCATGATTTTTACGGAACTGTTCTTTGCGGCCTCGTTCATCTCGTCCAAAGTTTTTTTATCCTGGCCACGCAGGAGGAAAGCCAAGAAGAATAAAAGGCTTGTTGTTAAATAAATATTTTTCATAAATCAATTGCCGGCGAGACGCCGGCGCTCCCAAAAATTCTTTAATCCAGTATCTAGCATCCAGTATCAAGCATCACTTCGCTCAAATCAACCCCACCATCTTCCTTCCTGCCCAATATGACGAAATAAGGAGCAGTATTATTAGGCCCCACCACCACTGGCACCAGAGAAGGAAACGTTTCTCGATGTCGATGTACTTCGGAAGAGCCATTATTTTGGATACAACTTTCTCCACCTCGTCGGGTGTCGAGAGTTCACCTTCACTTATCTGTGAAACTTCCTTGAGAATGTTCCAGTTCGCCGGCTCGCCGATCTTCTCGCGGCTTTCTCGTGTCACGGTTATCTCGGTCTTGAGCGAAATGTTGTTCTTCTCGTTCTCCATCTGCAGGACGTAAGTCCCGCTCTTGTCCGGAACAAACTCACCCTTATAGGTGCCCCATCCGCCCTTGTCAGGGAACATCTTCAGACGCTGGAGCGATTTGCCTTCCTTGTCCTTGACGTTCACGATAATCTCTGCATCTTCGACCGGCATACCTGTCCTGTCATGGATAGTTGCGTTCAGGAAGACTGTCTGTGCGGCCTTCGGATTCTCAGGAGTATAGAAGAGTCTGACGCCTTCGTCGTGGGCCAGATGGCGCTTGTGGGCCATCCATCTCACGACCTGTCCCCAGAACCTGTAATGGTATTTGTCCTCGACACCTTTCCTCCAGCGCCAGGCGCTGTCGGTTCCCATGAACAGGACATTGCCACTGCCATATTCCTTTATTACAAGGAGGGGCATTCGGCCACCGGAGGTCTTGAGTCCGGAGTGCACGGCGAGGATGCTTGAGCCAGTCTTTGCCGAAAGCACCGGTGCATTCCAGAAGAAGCCGGGAAGCTCCCGCCATAAGTAGGAGTTCTGGGTTGGATTATCGGCGAGCATTGTCAGGAAATGATCCTTGCCTACGGTCGTCAATACGAGCTTGGATTCGACTGGGGATGCGAAACCGGCCGGTTTGCTTTTGTCGAGTTCTACTGGCATCATTTCGCCGATTGGGCTGTCGATGAGGGTGAGCTCATTCCCTTTTTGGCCAGGCAGGAAGACAAGTCCGCTGCCCTGGTGCTTGACAAGGCCCTTAATGTTTTCTACATCCTCGGTGGTGAGCTGTCCCTGTTTCACGCCGACGTCACCGATGAAGATGACGTCATATTTCGAGAGTTCATTCTTCGGGGGGAACTTGTCAAGGTAGTTCTTGCCGCCGCCCATCCCTATGTCTGGCAGATAGAGGACAGTGCTCAGTTCCATGCCGGGATCGCGGCTGATTGCATTCCTCAGGTATCTATACTCCCAGCGCGGGAGGCTCTCGACAATAAGCACCTTCAGGCTTTCCTTGCGGACAGCGATGTCGAAGGTCCTTGAATTGTTCAGCTTGATCGCTTCATCCTTTTCTTCGGGGAGTTCAAGCCTGAGACTTACTTTTCCCTCTTTCTGAGGTTGCCATATTATCGAGTCGCTGAATGAGCCTTCCGCAGGGAGAGTGATCTCCTTTTCGGTCTCTATTCCTGAACCGGAATAAAGCTTGATCTTGGTTTTGATGTCGCGTTGGAAATGGTTCTCGACCTGGAAGGGGATTGAAATCTTTTCGTTCAGAAGGCAGTACGCAGGAGCCTTGATGTTTCTCAGTTCGATGTCGGGCAGATAGGTCTTCCCGCCGAATACGACTGAGTATACCGGTGCCTGGCGCGCCCTGAGCTTCACTGCAGCGCCGACAGGGGACCCTCCCTTGTTCCAGTTGCCATCGGTCATCAGGATGACACCCCTGAGATTCTTGGAGGTTGACAGAGCCTTGTTCATCGCATCCTCTATGTCGGTGCCTTCAACTTCTCCTGCGCCTGCGAGTTTCGCAGGATCTGGAGGCGGACTGAATCCCTGCAGGGAGACCTTGAACTTCTTCTCGAGCGGGGCATAGAATTTTGTTGAAAGAAGATTATCAAGGCATCCCATACGCGATTCTGCGTCCGGTTGCCCCGCCCTTATGACGTCTATCGTGTCCATGCTTGCGGACTGGTCGTAGAGGATCGCGATCTCAGGTTCGGATTTCTGCCTGAGCTTGGTTACGATCTCCGGCCTGAGAAGGGTGAAGAATATAAGCGCGATGATCACGAACCTGAGAACCTCGAGGAACATGACCGGTCTTCTGAGGTTTACGGACTTCCACTGCTGGTAGCTGAAATAAGCCGACGCCATCAGGATGAGAATCCCGACGATTACGACCGTCAAGCTGTATGAAAGGCTCAGATGCATTATCTATTTCTTTGTGTCACTTGTTTATTTCTTGGTTAACGTCTTTTTGTGTCATATGTGTGTTCTTTGGGAAAAAATCTCTTTCCTTTTCAGTTCTTCTTATTTCTAAGGCTTAGCGAAATCGGCAGGCAGAGGAACGCCTCGGAGACAAGGAAGAGCATCATCAGCACCAGGAAGGCCTTCCATATTTCCGTTGCGATGTTCGTGTCACGTCCGCTTTTTTCATGCAGAGTTGAAAAAGGGATCCCTTTCATCGTATCATCGAGATCGGTTGAGCCGATGTATTCCTGGATATCCTCCGACGATGGTCTGTTCAGCACGAGGACCTTGTCTCCGCTCTTGTAGACTCCGGAATTGCATTTTGGATTCTTGTTCTCGCCGGAGTCTATGTCCTTG
>CAZRKP010000062.1:0-23967 GCA_964600895.1 uncultured Victivallis sp. | reverse complement strand
TCTCCGCCAGGTTGGCAGCGAGGTCGTGGTGAATGTCGGAAACAGGAAGGCCGAAAAATATTATGAATCCCTAATGAAACCCAGGATTGATGATGGAGTTGCTCTCTGGTGGACTGATCACGCGGACCGTGTCAGTGGAAAACTGGAGAACGGCCTTCCTTCAAGGAACCTTTTTGGTGTCCTTTGGAACCGACTGATCTACAGGATAATGGAGAAACACGGTAAGGGCAGATGTCCATGCCTTACGCGCGGAAGCGGAATCGGTGGGCAGCGTTACGGGCTGCCCTGGCCGGGAGACACCAGAGTAGGAGTCGATGCGTTCAAGGACGACATCTGGTTCTGCATAAACGCCGGGCTTGCGGGATTCGCATATACGAGTGCGGATCTTGCCGGATTCACCTTGCGCACGGAAAACTATTCCACATATCCGAATGAAAAGGCGAAACTCAAGGAAGCTTTGAACGATGAGAACATCTGTCGCCGCCTCTGCCAGAGCATCATCCTACTTCCGATCCCCAGGATACATAACAACTGGGCTACTGTCGCGAAGTTTCCGTGGCGCTGTTCTGCAAAGGCCCGGAAGCTTTATCGTGAATCCCTGAATTTCAGATATCGCCTCCTGCCCTATATCTTCAAGTGTGCCGTTCAGTCCTCACGCACGGGAGAACCGATCCTTCGACCTATGGCGTATCATCATCCGGACGATCAGAGATGCCTTGACTGCGACGATCAGCTTTTCATCGGCGAGGATATCATCGCCGCACCGGTCTTCGAGGAAGGTGTTACTTCAAGGAAAGTCTATCTGCCGGCAGGGAAATGGCGCGACTGGTGGACAAGTAAAGTTTATGCCGGTCCTGTTGAAATCAAAGTTGATGCTCCTCTTTACGAACTGAGCGGACTTCCTCTTTTCGTGAAGGAATCCAAGCATTCAAAGATAAAGTCATTATTTCTTGCAAAGAACCACTAATTAAAAAATAATTGAGACATAATCAAAAATATGGAGTGGAATGGAATGAAGGAAAACATAGAAATAAAAATCGCATATATCGGGGGTGGCAGCAGGGGCTGGGCGAAGCACCTCATGATGGATCTGGCTCTTGCGCCTGAACTCGCAGGTGAACTTCTCCTGTATGACATCGATATGCGCGCCGCTAAGGCAAATGAAAAAGTCGGTGCCGACATATTCGGACACAAGGAAGCCCTGACAAAATTCAATGTCAAAGCAGTCAAGACAATAAAAGAAGCCCTGAAGGGTGCAGACTTCGTCGTGATGTCGATCGAACCTGGCCCGATCGGACTTCGTTATGCGGATCTCGAGATCCCGGCAAAGTATGGTATCATCCAGACCGTCGGAGATTCTACCGGCCCCGGCGGAATCTGCCGCGCGCTGAGAACAATACCAATTTATGTCGATTACGCCAGGAAAATAATGGAATACTGTCCGAAGGCCTGGGTGATCAATTACACGAATCCAATGACGATCTGTACGGCGACACTTTATGCCGCAGCACCCGGAATAAAGGCATTCGGTTGCTGCCACGAGGTTTTCGGAACGCAGAAGATGCTGGCGGAACTTGTCGCAAAATGGTTCAAGGTTCCGGTACCGGACAGGAAAGAGATCGTCCTCGACATTGCGGGCGTAAACCATTTCACTTTTGCATCGTCCGCACGTTGGAATGGACGTGATCTATTCCCCCTGCTCCAGAAGCATGTCTCTGCCAAGGGTTTCTTTTCCGATCTTACGAAGCAGGCACTTCTGAGGAAGAGAAAAGGACAATGGTTCGAGAGCGACAAGCTTATCGCATTTGACTTCTTCGCTGGATTCGGAGTACTCGGGGCCGCAGGTGACAGGCATCTTGCCGAGTTTGTCCCATGGTATCTTACAAGCGAGAAGGACATCCACAGATGGGGAGTCGTACTCACTCCGCTAAAGTGGAGGATTGAGAGGACGAGTCATCTTCCTTCCTACAAACCAGAGGAACACCTTTGCAAATCTGGTGAGGAGGGAGCTGAACAGATGATCGCACTCCTCGGAATGAGGGATCTCTGTACAAACGTCAATCTTCCCAACGAAGGCCAGATCGACCCGCTTGCCAGGGGTGCTGTGGTAGAGAGCTATGCCAATTTCAGCAGGGACAGCATACGTCCCGTGGTCTCGAAAAGGCTCCATCCTGTCGTCGAAAGTCTTGTGAAAAGAGTTTCGGAAGTCCAGACGGCCACAATGAAAGCTGCTCTTGAAAAGGACAAGAACATGGCGTTCCAAGCGCTTCTTAACGATCCTCTCGTCCACATTCATACGGACAAGGCATGGAGGATGTTCAATGAGATGCTTGCATACCAGAAGAAAATGATGCCGGGATGGAAGATTTGAAAACATGGATGAATGGACGGGTGGATGACTGGATGAATGGGTTTTGATAACGATTTGAATCAAAGAAAATGAAGTTTCGAAATTGAATGGTTTATTGATGAGTTCTCCAGAAGAGAACGAATCACTTTGGAGTGCGTGTAGCGAAGTGAAACGGAGATACCGCTTTTCTTCTGCGAAGCGATGCTTCGCAGGGAGCAAGGCTGAATCTACCGCTTCAGCACTCCAAAGTCAGTCCGGAGCTACTGACATAAGATTGAAATTCTCTTTACATATAGGGTTGATAGATTATTATGGAACGAGAAAAAGAACAATTTTCGCGGTGTCTTGCGGGGGTGAAGATCTCACAGGTCGTACCTGGAGCTGAATGCCATACCATCCATACGTATTTCAATATTTCTCCAGAAAGCCCGGATGGAAAACATGTCCTGTATTTTGCTTCTTCAACTCCGGAAGGCCATGAAGGGGAAGTGAGGATCCTCGAACGCGCTGATGGAAAGGAAAAGGTACTTGCGCGGAACCTGACGACGGAAGATGCGCACAGGGTCGCCTGCCAGCAGTGGTGCAATGGTGGAAAGCACGTTGTCTATCACGACTTCAGAAAAGGCAAATGGATTGTCCTGGCAATCGACATCGCTTCAAAAAAGGAAAAAGTTCTCGTGGAAGACCGGCAGTTGGGCATCGTCAATGCAGGCGGAAAATGGATTCCCGTATACGGCTGTCACTGGAACCCCGGTCCTCACAGGGACCTTGAGCTTATAAATGTTGAAACAGGAGAGAGTAAAACGCCACTGACTGCTGAGCAGGTCTGTGCCGAGTATCCCGAATGGCTCAATAAGGAGTTCGGTAACGGTAGGATCTCCATCTTCTTTCCAGTGTTGAGCCATGACGGCAGCAAGGTCATGATCAAGATCGCATGCGGCAACGGAGGGAATGATTTCAGGACTCCCGAGGCCAGCCACCGCAATGGAAAAATTATCTTTGATCTCGAGAAGTCCTGCTTCATCAGGAGATATGACACATGGGGGCATCCTTCGTGGCATCCCGATTCAAAAAGAATATTCGGTGTCATTCCCGATCCAAAGACAAAGGAGAACAAGAATTATCTTTCCGATCCGCAGACAGGAGAAGAGATCAGGATAATCCCGGCGTCACCGTCGGACCATCCTTCATTCAGTCCTGACGGCAGATTTTTTGTGACTGATGCAAACATCGGATGGAGGTCGTATGGAAAACCTGGTGAAAACGCGATATTTCTGGCCTCAACTTCCAAAGATGAATATGATATGATTGACAGATTCATTAATACGGGCGGCGCGACATCGTGGCGTCAGCCTGACCCGCATCCCGTGTTCAGTCTGGACAGCCGGAGAATCTACTACAATGTCAGCAGCGGCAAGTGGACACGTCTTCATGTCGCTGAAATTCCGAAATGAGGAGAGAGAATGAAGTCATATGAGACAGATGTCCTGGTGGTAGGTGGAGGGCCAGCGGGGATCGGGGCGGCAATGGCTGCCGCGAGAACCGGCGCAAAGACAATCATTGTCGAACAGGGCGGAATGTTAGGGGGAACCTGGACCCAGGGGCTCCAGAACCATGTCACATGCATGCATGACCACAGGAAATTCGTCATCCGCGGGATCATGCTCGAGATCCTGAACCGGCTCCACAGGAACGGCGATGCCGAAAATCCAGAGGAGAAGCTGAAGACAAATCCGAGAGCCTGGTGGGTCGGTTTTGATCCCGAGGGATTCAAATGGCTTCTTGATGTGATGCTGCTCGAATGCGGAGCCAAGCCCCTCCTACACGCATTCTGCATGGGGACGCTGGTTGAAAATGGAAATGTCAGGGGCGCCGTGATCATGAGCAAGAGCGGAAGGCAGGAGATCCGAGCAAAAGTGACGATCGACTGCAGCGGTGACGCGGATGTCGCATTCCATGCCGGAGCCACAACCTTCAAGGGGCGTGAGCAGGACGGGCGGATGCAGCCGGTGACTACGGCGTTTTTCCTGATGAATGTGGATTATACCAAGGCGAATGGATATCTCAAGGCGAATCCGGGATATCTCGAACAGTGCGAGAAGGAGGCGCGTGCCGCCGGGAAGGTCGACATTCCGCAGAAGCTGTGGTTGGGATTTCCTTCCATAATCCCGAACGCCACCTATCATAACATAACTCGCATCCTGAATGTCGACGCCACTGAAGTCGAGGATCTGACACGCGGGGAGATCGAGGGGCGGAAACAGGTCCGGCAGATGCTCGATTTCTACCGAAAATATATTCCTGGCTATGAGAATGCCAGAATACTTTCCACGGGTTCGCACGTCGGGCTCCGAGAAACGCGACGCATCGAAGGCGAGTATACGCTTGGCGCGGAGGACGTGATGGGATGCCGCAGCTTCGAAGATGCCGTGGCGTGCCATGCGTATTACATAGATCTGCACAATCCGGAAGGCCTGGGCACGGAGGAGGGATCATCTCCAGACATGCATCCGGAGGAAGGGAAATTCTACCAGATCCCCTATAGGTGTCTTGTTCCACGGAAGATCGACAACCTCCTTGTCGCTGGCAGATGCATATCGGCAACGCGGCATGGACATGGTTCGACAAGGACAACTGCATGCTGTACGGCGCTCGGACAGGCAGCCGGAATTGCTGCCTCACTATGCGCCAAGGACAATTTAGTTCCAAGAAAGTTAAATTACTCAGCCCTCCGCGCTGAACTTGAGAATGCTGACGTATATCTTGGATGAAAAATACTTGTTTAAAAATTTGACAGATAAAGGGGATCTTCCAGTCATATGAAAAAGCATGCTCTCAGGAATTTTTCAATATTGGCCTTGTCGGTGCTTTTCTCTTCTGTTTCATTGGGCAATGTGAAGCTTCCGGCGATAATTTCTGGCAACATGGTCCTACAGGCGGACACGAAAGTAAAAATATGGGGAAAGGCTGACCCGGAAGAGACGGTTGCCGTGTCATTCTCAGGACAGGAGAAAAAAACTGTTGCTGGTAAGGATGGCTCATGGATGGTAGAACTTGATCCGATGAAGGCCGATTCTGAAAATAAAATCCTTACCGTGCAGGGAAAGAACAAGATCGAAGTGAAGAATGTAGTTGTCGGCGAAGTATGGCTCGGATCCGGCCAATCGAACATGGAGATGACCGTTGCGAATTCCGCAAATCCGGATGCCGAGGCGAAGGAGGCGAATTATCCGCTCATCCGGCATTTCACCGTGACAAAGGACATATCTGGCAAGGCAAAGGATGATCTCGACGGGAAGTGGGTAGTCTGCTCGCCGGGTACGGTCAAAGGTTTTTCTGCGGCGCTATATTTCTTCGGCAGGGACATCCATAAGAACAACAAGGTTCCTGTCGGTCTCATCCACTCCTCCTGGGGCGGAAGCACGATCCAGCCATGGCTGCCGAAGGAGGTAATGTCGGCAAACCCAGATTTCCCGAACGACTTTAAAGTTCCTGATGAGAAATATGCGGATCTGAAGACATATGCCGAGTTCAAGAAGGATGAGATCAAAAAGATTTCAAAGGCCGATTCCGGCAACCAGGGCGAGAAGGAAGGTTGGGAAAAACTGACGGAATTCAAAGACGGATGGAAAGAGACCACACTTCCACAGCCTATCGAGAAGATCGCAGGCGCCGAGATGGACGGAGCCGTCTGGCTCGCGAGAACAATTGATATGCCAGAAAAGATGACTGGCAAGGACCTTGTCGTAGAACTCGGTGCCACATTTGACGCCATGACCGTATATTTTAACGGGGAAAAGATTGGATCCCGTGACTTCACTGTGGATTATGGAAGGACCAAGTTCACTGTGCCTGCAAAACTCGTAAAGGTCGGAAAGAACTCCCTTATCCTGAGGTTTTTCAATCCCTATGGTCCCGGCGGATTGATAACTAAGAACGGCAATGAGCTGATCATGACAGGAAACAGCGGCAAGATCAGTCTTTCCGGAAAATGGTTCTACAGGATAGAGCAGAAATACGATGCCACCGAACTTCCTATGAAGATCCCGCATCCGAGGAAGATTCCTTCAGCGCTTTACAATGCCATGATCGCACCGACGGACAATTATTCTCTGCGCGGTATGCTCTGGTATCAGGGCGAGTCAAATGCCGGTGACGCTGTCTACGGAAAAATGCTTTCAGCTCTCATCAAATCGTGGCGCGGGAAAAGAGGGCAGGATGATATGGCATTCCTTATTGTCCAGCTTCCGAACCATGGTGACAGGCCCGCCGAACCTTCCGATTCATCGTGGGCAATTGTCCGTGAAGGACAGCTGAGCGTACTGTCCCTTCCGAAGACAGCGATGATCACGACCCTCGACATAGGAGAGAAGCACAATATCCATCCCCTGAACAAGCAGGAGATAGGCAGAAGGCTTTCGCTTTCTGCGCGGAACATCTGCTACGGGGAGAAGGATCTTGAATATTCCGGGCCTCTCTTTGATTCCATGGAAACAAAGGATGGAAAAGCATACATCAAATTTACCCACACCAAGAGAGGAATTTCAGCGAAGGATGGAGGAAAGCTGAAAGGATTTGCAATAGCAGGCCCAGATGGCAAGTATTTCTGGGCCGATGCTGAGATAAAAGGGGATATTGTCTCCGTGTCGAGCGAAAAAGTGAAGGAGCCCGTATCGGTCCGTTACGCATGGGCTGACGATCCCGAATGCAACCTTGTCAACGGCGAAGGGTTGCCGGCGTCCACCTTCCAGGCTGGAAAATAATTTGCAGGAATCTGTCGTCTCGCCCTTGACACTTATGCAAGTGTTGCATATAATATGATAAACAATTGCAACAAACATGCAACAGGCAGGATATCCATGAAAGAAAATACCATAAGAAGAAAGAAGACCTATTCCCTGAGAGAGCTTGCGAAACTCGCAGGCGCAGACATCAGCACGGTGTCACGAGCCCTTAACCACGATCCGAGGATAAGCCAGGAAAGGGGCGAATCCATCAGGAAGCTCGCGGAGAAGGTCGGTTACAGGCCAAGACCCCTGCGCTCCAAATATACAAAGTCCATCGGAGTCCTCATTTCGACGACAAGCCAGGACGTACCCAAGGAGGACTTCCTAAGGAGGATAGCATGGCTTGCACAGCGTGTCCTCGGGGAGACAGGACTGCATGTCAACATCGAGAACGTGCTTGGCGGTGAAGCTGGATATCTTCCTGAACTTGTCAGGCAGAACCGCGTCGATGGAGTCATACTCGCTGGCTTCTTCTCGCAGCAGATGGTAGACAACATCCGCAGTACAAATATCCCTGTTGCGGCCATAAACGACAGTTCGGAACGGCTTGGCGTCCCCTGCGTAAGCTCCAATCCAGCCCCGGCGATCCACCAGCTGATAACGACACTTGCCGCCAAGGGGCATGAGCAGTTCGCCTTTCTCAATACCGACCTCAACTATCCCACTGTCCGCGCAAGGCACCAGACGTTCATTGACACTCTCAGAAGCCTCGGGATTGACCTCGACAAGAAATTTGATATAATTGGACTATCAGACGGCATCGACGGGGGCGTAGAAGGTGTTCGCAGGCTCATGAAACATGGAGCTCTCCCGAGTGCAATTCTCTGCTGCAACGACTGGATGGCCCTCGGTGTCATTCAGGAACTCCAGCGGAACGGCATCAAGATACCGGAAGATATCAGCGTTGCCGGACACGACAACCTGCAGTTCTGCGATGAGCTAGAACCGACATTGACCAGCATATACCGTGACGAGATGGAGATCGTCAGGAAGGCCATAGAACTTGTGATGGCCCAGATAGAGAACGGACCTCAGACTGCGAAAGATCTGTTCGTTGACGGGAAGATCGTATGGCGTGAGAGCGTAGGCATCGCCCCGGGAAGACTTGTGAAAAAAAGTATTTCGATGGTGTCATAGTTTTTGGAGGATTTTATGGACCTCTATAATACAAATTTTCCTTTTGAAGCCGGAACCGGCTTCAATAGAAAAATTATGTTCACACTCATCGAGCTGTTGGTCGTAATCGCGATCATCGCCATACTCGCGGCAATGCTGCTTCCGGCGCTTACGAACGCAAAACGGGTCGCCAAGCGCAGTTCATGTGCTTCGAACCTCAAGCAGATAGGTATCGGAACCCTCAATTATGCCGGAGACTACAACGATCAGTTCCCGATACACAACAACGGCAGCTGCAGCAGTTGGCCTTATATCTTTGGAGACTGGAGCGGGATCGGAGGTTCGGGACTCATAGACTATACATACCAATTCTATCCATATTATGCTGGCAAGGCAAGAGACACTTATTTCTGTCCGGAAGGGATGGAGACGCTGCCAGCCGATGATCCCAACAGCGATTGGCACAACAGCTACAAGACATTTCCAAACTGGGCTGCTCCCGAATGGACAGTCGCTATTTCATATTGCTATTTCGCTGGCGGATGCGAAACAAACACTACCAGCAAAATAAACTCCAGGATGGGAGTAAAGACAATCATGGGAGCCGAGTCCCCATCAAAGTGCACTATCATCGCCGACCTGATGCGTTTCGGAGGAACTACCTATACCCTTGTATCCTCATGGAACCATACAGGATTATCGATTCCCTTGGGAGGAACTGTCCCTATAAACAAGGCCGGAGGGAATATGTATTACGCAGATGGACATGTAGCCTGGATGAGCGGAGTTGATGAAATGCTCAGGCACAGGCAGAAGATGAAGGCAAATGATACGAAATCATATTGCGCAGAACAACAGGGAGACCTATGAAAGCTCGAAATTCGAAACTCGAAATTCGAAATCTATTCACGCTTATCGAATTACTGGTCGTAATTGCGATCATCGCGATCCTCGTCTGCATGCTGCTTCCTGTCCTCAGTAATGCCAAAAGACAGGCGCACCGGGTGATCTGCGGCTCGAACCTGCGTCAGCTCGGGCTTGCAGTCATGAGTTACACCGGCGACAATGATGAGAATTTTCCCATCCATGATGTGGTTTCATGTTATGGTTGGCCGTACATATTCAGCGACTGGGGCCTCAGCAACCAGACTTCCTGTGGAAAGGGAACGAACTTCTATGCCGACTACTACCATCCGAACAAGGACGCATTCTTCTGCACGGAAGGCCTGAACGTGATGCCAACCGGCGAGGCTGCGGTTTCATATTCCGTGTTCCCCCAGAAAGCCGCCTCTCTCTGGTGTGTCGACACCTCATATACCTATTTCGCCGGCATAGACATAAACGGCCAAAACCTCAGGCGCGGACCAATGTCACTGAACAAGGTCACAGATTCTTCCAAGACAACGATCCTTGCCGACACCATGAAGTTCAATCCTGCCGCCCCCTTCGAGATCACTTCCACGTGGAACCATCCCGGATATAATTCAATTCCATCGGGTAGTTCAATCGCTCTCAATGCACGCAGCGGCGGGAATATGTTCTATGTTGACGGTCATGTCAGCTGGATTTCAGGTTTTTATGAACTAGTCAAGCACCGCCAGGTTATGATCAAGGGAAATGGCAGAGGCTACTGCGCCGAACAGCCTGGGGATCCGCCATGAAGAAAATTCGAAATCCGAAACAAAAGAATGTGGAACAGCCGTCTCGGCTGTGGTCAGAATTACAGGCGAGACGCCTGTACCACTTTCTCAACATATTTTTTTTGAACTTGAAATGCAACAGTTGAACAGAATATGATTCGTAAATGTATTGTTCCGGACAATGTCGATGGACATGTCGCCGGACAGCAGGAAGACCTATGAAAAGCAGGATACCAAATTTGAATGTTGGAAAATTTATTCTTAATCCCTTTTCCGGGATTAAAAATAAATTTACCCTCATAGAGCTTTTAGTCGTTATTGCGATCATCGCAATCCTCGTCTGCCTCCTTCTTCCTGTATTGAGCAACGCCAAGATGCAGGCGCACAGGGTAATTTGCTGTTCCAATGTCCGCCAGCTTGGCATCGGCATACAGCTCTATGCGGAAGGCTTCGACGGGGAATATCCCGCACATAGGGAGGAAGATTTAGGGAGTTCCTCCGGTGCCCAAGTCTTTGACAGTGCCTATCCTTTCCTTTTCCACGACTGGGGCGGTCCGAAAGGCTACTGGCGCAATTACTCGGCATTCTACGAATCGGAATATGCCCCCAAGTCGCGTGATGTCTATTTCTGCATGGAAGGTTTGTCGACCTACCCTTCCCCGGACTTTACAGAATCATATAAGTCATTTCCAAACCGATGGACAAAGCCGGACGGAACTCTTAACTGGGCAACAAGCATCTCGTACTGTTACTTCTTCGGCCGCAATGAAAAGGGCGGCAACACACGCCGCGGCAAGGCGAACATGCGTGAAGTTACTGAGCCGTCACGCAGTACGATCCTGGCCGATCTGATGAGATTCAACCAAAACTCCCCATATGAGCCAGTCAGCACATGGAATCACACAGGTTACTCAGGACTGAATCCGAAACCTCTCAACAGGGCCGGAGGCAACCTGTTTTATGCAGATGGACACGCTGCCTGGTTATCAGGACGCGCCAATCTTCTGGCACACCGGCAGAAGATGAGAGGAGATCCGAACAAGCTATACTGCGCCGAACAGCC
This sequence comes from uncultured Victivallis sp., assembly GCA_964600895.1. Classification (GTDB taxonomy): domain Bacteria; phylum Verrucomicrobiota; class Lentisphaeria; order Victivallales; family GWF2-50-93; genus GWF2-50-93. The sequence goes on along the minus strand of CAZRKP010000062.1, from coordinate 13,011 downwards.
GGGTGATATACCATGAGTAAGGAAAATCCGAAACATAAGAATGTGGAACAGCCGTCTCGGCTGTGGTCAGAATTACAGGCGAGACGCCTGTACCACTTTCCCAATAATATTTTTTGAACTTGAAATGCAACAGTTGTATAAAAAACAGGAGATGAAAATGAGAGCATCCAGAAAGTTCCTTGCGATCCTCGCAGCTTTGGGATTCATGACCGGAGCATCCGCGCAACAGGCAAGTTCGGATATCGCCATTCCGAAGATGAAACAGGCTCCGTCAATCGACGGAAAACTTAACGAATGGAATTTCCAGACAGTGAAGATGTCAGAGCCACAGGTCGACGATCTGAAGGTGGAAACTGCAAACCTCGCATGGGATGACAAGAACCTCTACCTTGCCGTCAAGGTGATGGATGGAAAAATAGTCAATGACAACTCTCCTGAAGCCCTCACCAACGCCGATTCCGTGGAACTGAGACTTTCTGCAAAAACAGCAAATGGAGAAACTGTCTTCAAGATCTCAGCCGCTCCCTCATCGAAGGATGGCAAGCCTGCATTCGCAATCTCCAGCAAGCCGCTGAATTCCAAGGATTCGAAGCAGATTGTTTCGACGACCGAGAACACCGACAAGTCCGGACTCAAATGGGCGCTTGCAAAGGATAATGCTTCATGGTCTGTGGAAGCCGAAATACCTTTTTCATTGCTTGGTATCACTCCTCAGCCTGACACAAAGATGCAATTCGTGCTCATAGTCTGGGACAGGGACAGCACTGAGAAGGATGAATGGAAGGAATGGCACAAGCGCAGTGAGAGCTCAAGCCAGAAAGCAACTCCAGACAAATGGCCCAGCCTAGTCTTTTCCACGGCAGAGCCTGTGAAAGTTGCACCCGCAGCAGCCCCTGAAAAGGCAAGCTCCTCCGACAAGGCAAAACCCTCTGAGAAAACCGTAACAGTATCAGTGGAAAGACACAGGCCCTGCAATCTTTTCACTCCCGATCAGAATGTCAGCTTTGAAGCCACGGTAAAAGGCGCTGCTTCCGGCAAGGGAACAGTGAAAGCGGAACTTGTGGACGGCTTTGGAAAATCCGCAATGGCAAAGGATTTCCCTTTCGAGCATGAGTCGGGTAAACAGACAAAGCTGAAAATGGATTTCGGGAAAGTCCCGCGCGGATATTATGAGCTGAAATACACGGCATCGGTACAGTCAGGCGACACAAAGACTCCTGATTTTTCCGGCAAGTCAACTCTTGGCGTGATGGAATTTTCGAACCGCACCGGAGCGGAAGTTGTTGGGAAGGACTATCGTTTCGGCATGAAGTGGTGGGGCGGCGTAGTCGACAAGCCCGAGACCCTGGACATGATGCAGAAACTCGGGCTGCAGTGGACGCGTGAGATCCATTCCGGAGTACCGCAAATGCTCAAGGATGCTCCAAACCTTCTTGTCGTAACAAAGGTCGAACGTTTCCCGAAGGAACTCTACGACGAGCAGAAATACGGCCCGATGGATGAATGGGAAAAGAAATATGGCAGAGGCGCATGGACGCTGAAGACGCTACCGAAAAAGGAAGCTTATCAGAAATGGCTCTCAGAAGGTATCGCCCAGATCCCGAAAGATCAGAAAGTATTTGAGATCTGGAATGAGCCTTGGGACAAGATGTCGCCGGAGGATTTCGCCACTATCAGCCAGTGGATCGTCGAAGTCATACTCAAGGACCGTCCCGACGCGATCATCGGATCCAATTTGCGCGGGGACATGAGCGAGTATGAATATGATGCAAAAGTCATCAAGGCCGGCGGAATGAAGGGAATGAAGATGGTCTGCCTGCACCCGTATGGGGGCTCGGAAAACCGTGAATGGATGAGGGCCTATCGCAAATGGATCTCCGAGAAGACCGGAGTTCCAATGTCCATATATGTAACTGAATACGGCTCTCATTCCACTCCGGAAGGTCCGGCGAAGAGATCCGAGCTCGAACAGGCGCGCAGGGTGGTCACGCAGTCTCTCGCGCTTTACGCGGAGGACGTCAAGGCGTTGATCCCTCACTGGGTGGGACAGAGCGAGAAGAACCCGACATATCTCGAAGACTGGTTCGGATTCATCAGGAGGAACCAGGAGGCAAAGCCTGCGCTGGTGGCGCTTGCGAATCTCGCAAGGCTCATCGACAGCGGCAAATATCTCGGTGATCTCTGGTTCGGTACCGGAGTCGGGGCTTCGCTCTTCCAGAAGGGTGGAAAGAATATCCTCGCTGTCTGGTGTCCGGAAAGCGAAAAGGAGATCGAGATTGAGACAGCTTCGAAGGAACTTCTCCTTGTCGACATGTTCGGAACTGAGAAGCAGACGAATCCTGAAGGCGGAAAGCTCAAGCTCAAGGTCGGACCTGAAGTCCAATATGTTGTCGGACTTGGGGAGGATTCCGTGAAACTCGCAAGCACGGAACTGCGACCGGACCGTTTCCCTGAACCTGAGAAGCCAAAACGTACAAGCCGGACTGCGCTGAAGTTCAATTCCGCACCTGAAATGGACGGCAAGATCGAAGACTGGAAGGGGATGACACAGCTTGCCATACTCAATCCGAAGGTGAATGGCGACGATGCGAGCGCAATGGGATGGATTGCCTGGGACGACAAGTTCCTTTATGTCTCAGTTGACGTCAGGGACAACGAAGTCCTGAACAACAAGCCGCGCGCAAAGCTCTACCAGCATGACAGCGTGGAGCTTTTCATAAGTGCCGAACCGAGGGACACCAATCCCGGCTACGGCCCGAACGACTACCAGTTCTTTATTACGCCAACATCAGGGGAAGGCAAGCCTATCTTCGCCAAGCTAACCGAAAGATCCTCAGGCGTAATGGTGGATGTCAAGGGTTCGAAATTCTTCTGCGGCAAGGCAAACAAGGGCTGGACTGCAGAAGTCGCAATCCCATGGGAGACCTTCGCGGGCTTCAAGCCCGGCCCCGGGGCGAAACTGGCGTTTGACCTTCGTGTCAACGACGCCGACACATCGCACGAGCGCTGGAAGCTTGATCCGACCGACATATCAAAGCTTAACACTGAAGATCCGACCGCTTGGTCTCTTCTGACTCTGGAAAATGCGAAATAAACACTAAAGGGAACATCATGAAAATAACTGTCGCTTATCTTGCAACTCTGATTGCCGCCATGACAATGAGCTGTGCCTCGGGACCGACGAAGCAGCCCACTACCAACATGGAACACTTTCAGTCACTCAAATGGGACGTCAGCCAGCAGGGACGTGAAATTGACCTAAGCCAGTATAAGCGGACATTCAATGATGATTTCAAGACTATGGACATTGTCAAGGACGACAGAGATCCCGGCCCCGGGGCGGTATGGTTCTCCCCGGGCCACGGGGCCTTCAAGGCCATCGCCCCGCTCAGGGCGGACGGCCCTTTCAAGCTGGTGGAAGACGGAGTTCGACTCCGTCTCGAGAAGGTCGGCAACAAGGTGCTTGGTGCCTGCATGACGTCCGTGAATACCAAAGGCCAGGGCTTCGCCCAGCAATACGGTTATTTCGAAATGACGGCCCAGTACGACTACACTGGTGAGGGGATTTGGGCCGGCTTCTGGCTCAAGTCGCAGTGTGATTACTTCAACAACGGAACCACGACCCGCACCGAGATCGACGCCAATGAATTCTACGGCGACGACGGCTACCATCCCTCCGTTCATCTCTGGCCAGCGGCAAAACTTGCGCCAGATGCCACGATTACCAAGCACATTTTTTCTTCAGGATATAAACAGAAGGTGGCACCGGATCTTTTCAAGAAGCTGAAGGTCAACGGAGTAGTCAAAGGTTTCCATTCCTATGGCTGCGAGATCACGCCGGAATGGGTCATCATGTATTTCGACCGCAAGGAACTGGGCCGGTTCCCGACGATGCCTGAATTCAAGACTCCGCTCTTCATGCTGGTATCCAGTGATACCCGACATGTCAAGGAGCAGACAGTCCTGCCGATTGACATGACTGTCAGAAACGTCTCCGCCTATCTGCCTGAAAAGCCATATGAGGATCAATAATTCTTGAAAACACGGAATAAAACATGGGATTGACGATATGAAAAAAGACGATCCAAGATGCAGGATCCGGGATGCAGGATCTTCAAATCCAGTATCCAGTATCCCTGGCCGAACTGAATTCCGGCTCGGGCACGGCCGGCATCAAGAATCGCATTTTACCTTGATCGAACTGTTGATAGTGATCGCCATCATCGCGATCCTGGTAGCACTACTTCTACCGGCACTTAAGGAGGCCAGGGATGCCGCCAGGAGATTGAGCTGTTCATCGAACCTCAGGCAGATGGGAGTCCTAATCCTTTCGTATGCGGAGGACAACAACGGTAATTTCCCGATACACAGGAATGCCGATGACAGCTGGCCGTATGCATATTCAATATGGGGACGCAAATGGACCAACTTCCATGCGGACTACGCAATCAAGTCGTCGTCAAATCCGGATATTGCATTCTGTGATGGGGCCTTGGATGCCTATCGTTCGGATCCTTCGCATGACATCTTCGAAAGCTACAAAAGGTGGAGCAACACATCGCCGTCTGCAAATTATCCCTCTTCCACCGGCTACTGTTATTATTATGGATCCGATGAAGTGGTCCAGAACCGAAACCACCGGAGCGGTTATGCGATGGTCCAGCAGGTCCAGAAACCGGAGTGGTCGACGGTAATAGCGGATTCCATGCGGTTCGGCAACGACTCCTCCCCTTCCCCAAAGATCATCTATGAGAAGTGGCCATGGAACCACCGTGGCCTTGACAGGATAGTTCTCGGTTCTAGAAGCGGTGGAAACATGTTCTACTGCGATGGACACGTGACCTGGATGCAAGGATATGAGACGCTTGTTGCGCACAGGCAGAAGATGAGATTTTCAACCGACAACACATATGCCGCCGAACAACCCGGCGACACAGTACATTGAGAGAAAGGATCCATATGAACAGGCAACTATGGAAAATGACAATTATAGCAGGATTGGCGTTCCTGCTGTTTTCCTGTACGAAGACTACTGAAAATCAGGCGACTGTCGCTCCTCCTGACTCTCCATCGACTTCCCTGTCACAGTCTCCATCCACGACTCCAGCCTCATCAACGCCTCCCTCCCAGCCCCTTCCTCCATCTACTGCAAATCTGCCGCTCTGGACACCTGATCTAGTTCCTGAAATGGTTGTGATGGATTTCCGTCAGGAAGATCTTGCTGAAGGTCCAGTTACCGAATGGAAATCTCGCGGAGTAAAACCCAGGGCTGCGGCAGGAACCGCGACCAAACTCGCCAATAAAGCCGGCGTCCAGTTCGCCAAGGGCACTACACAGCAGCTCTTATGGCAGACCGACAACCAGGCTCCATGGCTCCATCGTTGGTGGGTGGTAATCGCTCGCGCAGATGCAGGCAGTACAGATAAGGATGTCCCTGTCCTGACAATTCACGGTTCAGGTGGAGGAACGATACACAGGCAGCCTTATGTCAAGTTCGTGGCAGGCAAGGGCAAGCTGCAATCCAGCCTGAGCAACGGTTCCGGTCCAGTGGTCCAGGAAGGCGATTGCCTTAAATCGACGACCGACTGGAACATTGCCGTCGGATTCCGGCGCGGTAACCAATATCATGCCTGGATCAACGGTGTGAAACAGGTGCCGGTAGCCTTTACTGGAATGGAAGCGTGCCGTGACTCGAGCAACAGCTACCTTGGTGCCAATGACGCTGAAAAGACGATGTCTGCAGACATGGCTATCGACTGCGTGATCGTCGGACAGAGCGAATTGAACGATGCCCAGGTGGATAAGTTGGTCGGATGGGCGCATTGGCGCGCCGGACGACAGGATCTGCTGCCCAAGGATCATCCTTACAAGAATGTTCCTCCGAGAGGACTGGACGCCAATGACAATCCTTCCCGTTTCATATTTGATCAGGCGGCCTGGGACAAATGGACAGAGACCTGCTTGGCAACCAAGAAGGCAACACTCGGGATGACACCACCAAACTTGGATGACGGCAAAGGCAACGACTATGCCGTTGTATTCTTCGATGATTTCAAGACCGACACCGTTGTTGACGATCTTACAGGCGATCCCAGCGCAATATGGTATTGCCCGTCGCACATGGGAAATATCATTGATGCAGACGCAACAGCTCAGAAGAAATCCTCAAAACCATCTACATACATCCATGATCCGAGTGGTACAGGCACACTGGCGCTGAGGATGCTGGACGTAAACGGCCGATGGAGGAGCGGTGCATTCACATCGGTCAATCATGAGGGACAGGGACGTTCATGGGACAAGGGACGTTTCCGGATACGCTGCAAGTTCCCAAAGATGCAATCTCCGCGTCCTGGTTTCTTCCCGGCGTTCTGGTCATATGGCACACAGCATCTTTTCTGGCGCACGCGCAACCGTGTCGAACTTGATTATTTTGAATACGACGGCCGCAACGGCGCATGGATCAACACCACGCAGCATGTCCATGCAAAGGCGATAATACCATTTGATAGTCCTGAGATCCGCAAGTCTCCCGACGTCAGCTACAAGATAGCCGGCAGGGAGCTGAACGCCAAGAACAACTTCACTCCTACGATCGACATCTACGACGGCGAATTCCATGTCTGGGAATTCCGTATCGAGAATGATTTCAGCTACATGATCATCGACGACAAGGAAGTTGTCCGTGTCCCCACTGAAAGCTGGATCCTTGTCAAGAAATACATACTTGTTGACTGGGCGTTGCGTGCAAAGGAACGCGCGCCAGTGATCGGCAAGACATATGATATGACGATCGACTGGATAGAGGTCCAGCAGCGTGAACGTGATCTCGCAGTTGTTCCGGCAGGCTTCAACTCCAGACCAGTTCTATCTGGTGAGCGCGGAGCAGGCAAGACGATTACCTGTACTCCGAACGTAAAGGCCTCTCAGATCGAATACCGCTGGTATAAGAATGGCGAGCCGGTCGTTGGTGCGACAGGTGCAACATTCACCGAAGATGGGGATAGTGCAGGCAAATCGCTCAGATGTAATGTGCGAGCGGTCTCCCTGCTCAACCAACCGGAAGCATGGACGGCTGAACTGAATGGGAAGAAATGAAATGATTGATGCAAGCAAACATGGTGCAGTTGGGATCGCAGTTCCGAAGGAGATTTTGGAGCTCACGAACCTGCAATACAAATGGATAAGATATCCTAAGGGCACTAAATATGAAGTCTACCACCCTGCGCCTGGGAAGGAATATGATTCCATCGGGATCCAGAAGGCGATCGACTCTGCGAATTCCGCTGGAGGAGGAACGGTGATCGTGCCTGCGGGAGATTATCTGATAGCGCCGCTCGTGATGAAAAGCCGCGTCAATCTCCATCTCGAACCGGGCGCAAGGCTTTTCGCCAGTCCGATATTGAAGGATTATTCGGAAAATGAGAACCTGTTTTCCGCAGAAGACGCTGAGGATTTTTCGATAACTGGAGCCGGCGAGATACACGGCCAGTCGCAGAACTGGGTGATACCATGGATGAACGAAGGGCCCAAGGACTGGGGTTCCCTCAACAGCAGAAGGCCGGGAAAGCTGATCGTGTTCCGCAACTGCCGGCGGATACTTGTTGATGGAATCCGCATCTATAACTCTCCGAACTGGACACTTGTCTTCGATAGTTGCAGCAATGTCCGAGTCCGCGGGATAACGATGCGCCATTTCGATGTGATAAATGCGGACGGAATAGACATCGTCGACACTGAGAACGTGAAGATATCCGACTGTGATCTGCACGTTACCGACGACGGCATCTGCCTGAAGAATGATAGGGCAAGAGGAACTGGCGTTGTTAGGAATGTGGCTGTCAGCAACTGTGTAATCCGCACATGGTGCAACGGTATCAAGATCGGGACCGAGACGACAGGACTTGTGGAAGATGTGACCTTCAACAACATCGTCGTACACAATCCTGACGATGATCTGAAGGGCGCTGAAGGCGGGATCAACCTGTGCTCCTGCGACGGCGGTCTTGTAAGGAACGTGAACATAAGCAATGTGATTACAAGGAATGCCGAAAGCGCGTTCTACCTTGTGAGCATGTGCAGGACGAAGTTCCAGGAGGCATTCCGCAAACCGCAGGCCGGAAGGATGGAGCGGATCTCCATAAGCAATCTGATGGCGGACGGGACGAAATACACTTCGTTCATAGTAGGGCATCCGGATCAGCCGATACGAAACGTCTTCATTTCAAACGTTGATATCCGAAAGACCTCGGAATTCCGTAAGGAACCGTTTCCAGTCCCGGTACCCGCATGTGCACAGCAGTATCCGAATCCTTTCATGTTCGGCAGTCAGGAAGGTGGAAGACAGGACTGTGGAGATGGTCTGCCGGCATATGGATTGTATCTGAGGGATGCGGAGAATATAGTTGTCCGTGACTTCCGCGTCGATAGCGGAGGCAAGGATGGAAGAGAACTGATTTCGGTTGAAAGTTGTAAGGATATTAGCAAGTAGGACGGGTATAAAACCGTCAACAGTTTTTAGAATAAAAACAAACGTCGGATTGAAATCCGACATACTTAAAAGGAAAAGCAGGATGTTAAAAATTTACATGGTTGTCATGTCTGGTCTTCTCCTTGCCGCGTCCGCCTTTGCCAAGCCTGAGATCTCCCTTGAAGGGCACAAGCCGTGCAATCTCTTCTCCGTGGACGAGTGGGTAGTACTTAATGCGAAATTCGCAGGTTTTCCTGCGGGAGACTATGAGGCGGTTGCGAATGTCGCAAATTATTTCGGGGAAAAGAAGGAATTCAAATTCCCGGTAAAGGTCGAGGAGGGAAAAGCAACTGAACTTCCTCTGGACATGGGAAAGATGACTCCAGGATATTATGAGCTTAAGGTTACGGTTCAAATCAAGGATGCAAATGGAAAATCTTCTGTTGTCTCCACGGAAATGATGAGTTTCGGAACTGTCTACTTCATGAACAGGACTGCGGAACAGGCGCTGAAGGAGGGCTCGCGTTTCGGAATCAAGCTGTTCCAGATCGGTAAACCCGGCGTCTGGTGGCGCAGGCCTCTCGTATATGATGTTGCTGAATTCGTGGATGCCCAATGCAAGCTGGGACTTCAGTGGAACAGGCATATTTTCAACCAGGGTCCGGATCCTGATGAAGCAGGCAAGATCAGCACATTGGATCTCATAAACAAGTACCCGATGAACGTTGTCCTCAAGGTTGAAGGTTTTCCAGAATCATGTTTCGATGCCCAGAAGTATGGACCTCTTGAGGATTGGGTAAAGGCGAAGAAGCAATGGTCGAGGAGCACGGTCCCCATGAAGGAACCCTACATCAAATGGCTGAAGGAGGAAATTTCGAAGATACCTGAGAGCCAGAACGTCTTTGAGATTTGGAACGAGCCCTGGGACAAGATGAAGCCAGAGGATTTCGCCGAGATATGCAAAATGGTCGTTCAGGCCCTGAAAGAAGTCAGGCCAAATGCAATCGTGGGGCCAAACAGCGCAATGGGCCCGTTCGAGTGGGAACTTAAAGTGATTAAGGCTGGCGGATACGAAGGAATGACTATGATGGCCTCTCATCCTTACAGCTTTACCCCACTGCCAGAACATCGCGTCCGCGGCTGGCTCCGCAACTATCATGATTTCATCAAGGGACGTCTCGGGAAGGATCTTCCAATATATGTAACTGAATACGGATGGTCAACTGCACCCCAGAACGAGAAATATGGAAAGACAGAACGGCAGCAGGCGCAGCTTACCGTCAGGGAATCCCTGATGCTCTATGCAGAAGACTGCAAGGCGCTTATCCCTCACTGGATCGCCGACAGGGAACAGGATCCGAAGGAACGCGAGCACTGGTTCGGGCTGTTCCGTCTCAACCGCCAGCCGAAGCCAGTCCTTGTCGCCCATGCCGTTTCAGCGAGGATGATCGATTCAAGCAAGTTTATTGGCGATATCTGGCTTGGTCTTGGAGTTGGAGGAATGCTCTTTGAGAAAGGTGGCAAATATACTTTGGCCGTATGGACTCTTGATGAGGCGCTTGGCTCAGGAAAAAACCTGCAGATCGATGTCGGCGCAGATGAAGTGACACTCGTTGATCTGATGGGTGGCGAGAAGAAGGTTAAGACGACAGGAGGAAAAGTTTCTGTTAAGGCAAGCGGGGACATGACCTATATCCTCGGCGTCTCCCCTGCTCTTGCCAAACAGGCTGTCGGACCTGACAAGGAACTTATTGATCCCTGGAGCAAGAGGACGGCACCATCTCCTCTCCACCATGTTAAAACTGTTCCGCAAATCGATGGCAAGCTTGATGAATGGAATGACCTGAAGCTGATCGATATTACAAGCGACAAGATCCGCCCTGACAATGCTTCTGCTGTGATCTTCATGGGCTGGGATGAAAAGAATATTTATGTGGCTGCAAAGGTGATGGACGACAAGATCGCAAACAACTTCGATCCTGCTGTAAAAGGGAAAAATATCACTGATGGCGACGCCATCTCGTTGAAGATCGGTTCGCGTCCTCTCCGCCAGCCAAGCATCGGAGATTATGGCACCCTCTATGATTATGAGATCGTAATTACTCCCGTGTCGGGCAATTTGAAACCCGTATTCAAGATGACGAACATAAACTTAGATGAACCTATAATTAATCCTGCTGAGGACGACAAGTCCGGAATCAGATGGACGGCGGTTCCCGTTGAAGGTGGATGGATCGCTGAAGCGGCGATCCCGGTCGCCCTTTTCAAAGGTCTCAATCCATCAGCCGGTTATGAAATATCATACTATTCGAGAATATACGACAGCGACGGTAATGGCAAGGCTAACTATGTTGCCATGAAATGTCCGGAAAAGCCGATGGAGTGGCCACTACTGAAACTGGAGAAATGAAATGTTCGTTACAGCATACTATTTTGGTGCACACAGCTATACCATAGTCCCACGTCATGTGAGAGAGGACATGGAATGGATGGCCGATCACGGTACCAATGCGATCGCTCTTGCTGTGCTCGAGCAGGATCTTCATGCGGCGGTGGAAAACTACCAGCTCATCTGCAGGGAGGCTGAACGCGTGGGGATGAAGGCATTCGCCACTCCCAGCCGTTGGGGCGGCCTTGTAGCCGGTTGTCCGAAGGTACCGAGTATTTTCTGCGCATGCCATCCCGAAACCGTGGCTAAAAATTCAGACGGCACCCCACTGATCGACTGGTTAGGAACGAAAGCAAGCGTCCATCATCCGGCCACCTTTGAGTTCTTCTGCTCTTCAATAAGGAAACTCTTGGATATTCTTCCCATTTCAGGTATAATCTGGGATGAGGTAAAAAACCTTTCGGAGAAGGATTTTTCCGAAGAGGCAAAGAAAGCTCTTAAGGGCAAGAATATGGATGATTTGTCGGTACACATCGACGCCACAGCGGATTTCTTCGATGCCGTAGGAGCTGAAGCGCTTAAGCTTAAGCCCGACCTGAAGATATCCATGTTCCTTTTCGGGCATCTCCGCGGATACATGGTTGAACGCACTGCGAAAATAAGGAACCTGCACTATTTCGGATGCGACGGCAGACCTTTCGGCAAAGCTGACATTGGTGCGGAAAGGGCCAAATCGGAGAAGGAATCCAAATTCCTCTGCGAAGACGGTCCATACTTTGCGAAGATCGCAAGAAGCGGAGGCAAAGGGCCTCTCTGGCTGGTGGAGAACCATGCCTTGAAAGAGGAGGATGTCCCAGCAATGGATAAACGACTTCCGGAAATACTTTCGATGGATGTTGAACATCTGATATATTACTACTATCCGAGAAGTCTGAAGGATCCGGACAGGAACATGAATGTGATCGGGAAACACTTGAAAAACATCAGGAGATGATTCCTCAGGGGGGAGCATATGAAAATTAAAGGAGCATTTACATTGATTGAACTGCTGGTGGTAATTGCGATCATAGCAATTCTTGCGGCCCTGCTCCTACCTGCGCTTAATATGGCAAAGGATAGCGCAAGAAGTGCACTCTGCCTCAACCTTATGAAGCAGACTGGTGTCATGACTAACAGCTATGCGTCAGACTATGATGGATTCGCCCCTCAGAACGCAACGGAAAACAGTCACACCTACCATTTCCGTCCGTATGCGAGCGGGACAAAGGTTACTTGGTGTTTTGGATATGCCAAACTATTTGTGCTTGGATATTTTAATAGTCTTTCCTATCCGATATGCCCTAGTTTTACAAATGAACTCCCGGTAGCATCAACCCATACTGACTGGGGTGAATGCGGCCTGAGCTGGCGCAGGATCTTCAGAACTGGCTCTCCCATCTGGGAAAAAACCTGGAAAACCCCCGGGGCATGCATGGCTACGGACAGATACTATTATCCCCTCAAAAAACAGATCCATGTAAATCAATTGAATGCCGTCTTCCTTGATGGTAGCGGCATGCACATACCCGACAGCCCGAGGGGAGCCTGGTTCCTGGTAACAGGCGAGCCAAGAAGCAATGGATTCGGGCCGATCTTCCGACCAGAGGCATCTGTGACAGCATCCTTTTATTTTGACGACTTATATTGAAATGAAGAATAATATCAGAACAATGTTTACTATCATCGAACTGCTGATCGTAATTGCCATCATTGCAGTCCTAATTGCCCTGCTCCTGCCTGCACTCAAGCATGCAAAGGAAAGGGCGAAGGATGCATTGTGTGCAAGCCAGCAAAGGCAAATGGGGATCGGGGTCATGAGCTATACTGCCGACTGGGATGGCTTCCTTGCGTACAATGATTTGAAGGGAAAGCAGCTTTTTGCGACAGCATATACCGTTCCTTCATGGAATGGGATAGGTCCTGAATCATGGCCGACCCATTATACCGGTCTCGGAAAATTGAAGGAGTTCAACTATACAGGCGGGGGAGCAAGGGCGTTCTGGTGCGGGAACGAGGTTCAGAGCGGAGAAACAAAGGAGGATGGTTCGGGAAACAAGAACTACGGCGTAAAGACATTCGAAATGGATCCTCCCAACAAGGGAGTGACATGCGA
>CAZRKP010000061.1:0-24332 GCA_964600895.1 uncultured Victivallis sp. | reverse complement strand
TTTCCGGAAACCTTGAACGTCCCGGAAATCCCTGCGAGTTCCGCAGGTTCAACTTTCCAGCCGGCCGGCACCGACAATGTCGCCTTGGCATCTTTCTTGTCGGATGCAGACGGCGTCCAATGATAGGTTATTTCGAAAGAAGCTTCATCGGAATCCAATGGCAGGTTTGGTGGTGCAATTGAATATGAGAGCGCCGGAAGCTTGCCTGCCGCGTCATTGTAAAACTTCTCAATGTACTTCGATGAAAGCTTTTCAGCGGCGGCATCCTCTCCGAGCCCCTTGAGCATCGCGATCGCGATTGCTGCATGCCCGGGTCCGTTCGGATGCACGAAGTCACCGCTGATATGGAAGTCCGGCTTGTATGTCCTTCCTTTGTTAAGAACATCAAAGAGCGTCTCATTGACGGGCAGGAGCACGCATCCGAGCTCCTTTGCAATATCCGCAACGCGCCTGTTCATCCCTGCCATCACAAGATTCTTAGGTGACTTCGGATCCTCCGTGTCCGGCGCTATCGTGCCCAGAGCCACCACACGGGCCTTTGTCCTTTCCTTCAGGGTGGTGATAAGTTCCTTATATTTCTTAGCCCAGTCATCCAGGCTTTTCTCGTCGTCCTTAATGTATGGAGCCAGATTGTCGTTCATTCCAAGCATGATTATGAGAACACCCGCCTGAGCGTCAAGATTCTCCTTGACGTTGAAGGTCTTCACATCGAGAAAGACATCCTTCTCGCGGCTCTGCTTCTCAACCCCGGTCCAACTTCCGACGGAATGACCACTGCCACCAAGCGGGATAACTGTGACATTGCTGCCGGGCCTTGCGGCATCCATCCCTTCCTTGAACAACTTGATGAATCCGCTGCCACCGAACCCCTGCCCTGTGATGCTGTCGCCGACGAAAACGACGCGGTCGCCGTCCTTGACGAGTGAATCAGCGGCCAGGATCTGGGAAGCGTTCAAGAGAACTGCACACACAACGAAAAGAAATGTCTTCATATTATTTCTCCATTTTGACATTTTAAGAGACAAATTTTACCTGTCGCCAGATAACGTTTGCTTTATAAACCATATAATATATTGTAAAGCATCCTAATCAAGCAGGAAGGACGGCAAAAGCTTCATCATGAAAGATCAAATCCCGGATTCAATGTCAGCGGTACAGATATCTGCACCAAATAAGGACAAGCACTTCACGCCTGCCAGGCAGTTCCAGGGGATACCAGGAATCGAAATTGCCCCAAACGGGCGTCTCTGGGCGACATGGTATTCAGGTGGTGTCACTGAAGGTCCGGACAACTTCGTCCTATTGGTCACCAGCGACGATGACGGCAAGACTTGGTCGGAGCCCGTCGCAGTCGTTGATCCGTCGGGTAACGTCCGCGCATACGATCCCGTGCTATGGCACGATCCGCAGGGGCGGATGTGGTTGTTCTGGGCACAGTCGCTTAGTAAGGATGGAAAGATTCATGACGGACGCGCAGGAGTATGGGGTGCTTGGACAAAGGATTCCGGTTCAGCCAATCCTAAATTCACCGAGCCAGTCCGTATCGCTGATGGCGTAATGATGAACAAGCCAACTGTCTTTTCCAACGGCGAATGGGCGATGCCGACAGCGGTCTGGGAATGCCAGGAGCCGAAACTCGAGGAAATGAAACACGTTCGTTTCTCGAATATCACTGTCTCTTCCGACAATGGAAAATCCTTCCAGCTCCGTGGAAGCGCGGACGTGCCAGAACGTTGTTTTGACGAACACATGATCGTTGAATTGAAGGATGGACGGCTCTGGATGCTCGTTCGGACGCATTACGGGATCGGACAGAGCTTCTCAAAAGACAAGGGAAAGACATGGAGTCCAGGCGAAGATTCAAATCTTGGCGGTCCAAACTCAAGGTTCTTCATAAGGCGTCTAAATTCAGGGAACCTTCTGCTGATCAATCATACCGACACCCCTGCCTCTGTTGCACGTGACCTATGCAAGCAGGGAAAAAACTGGCGACCTCGCTCACATCTCACTGCTTTCATTTCCGACAATGACGGCAAAACCTGGAAGGGCGGACTTCTTCTCGATGAACGGGAAGGTGTCTCGTATCCGGACGGCGTCCAAAATAAGAACGGAGTGATCCGAATCATCTACGATTACCAGCGTTACAAACAAGGCGACATCCTCATGGCATCATTTACCGAGGAGGACGTGCTCGCGGGAAAACCTGTCACTACCAATACCAAGCTAAAAACCTTAGTCAACCATTCCGGCGGAGTGAGATGACATTAAAAGCATGTCGGTTGAAAGCCGACATACTTCTGCGACCCCCAAGCAGCTTGCGCGCTTTGTATCACATCGAAAAAAGTGCTATTTTACAAAAAAGCGAAAGTTCGTATAATCATAGTTCTGCATCATATGAAAAAACATACTAAAAAGGTATTATTTTATACGATAGGTGTTTTTTTAATCATCATTATCGGAGGCATAGTGCTTCTACGTATTTATGTGCTGCCTGGATTTCAAGAGCTTTGCATGTCTGAAGGAATAAAGGGTGAATGGATAAGTGTTCAAGACTTCGTCAAGGCTAAAGGTACCTATCCAAAGGATCTGAACGAGCTAAACACCTATTACCATTATACACCAAAAGGTGAAGATGATATTATATACATAAAGCCAAACGATGACGACAAAGATGAAATTATATTATGGTTAAAACGTTCCACTTGCGCAGGAACGAGAATTGGGATTAGAGAGTCTGGATTAGTAGTGAAAGAAAAGACAAAATAGCAGAACAATGCATATAGACCGAACTGCTGAACCGCCGGCCCGGTCATCATGGGACGTTCTTCTGAAGTGTCGGCAATACGTCATAATCGGACAGGCGTACAGCTCCGGCAACAACTTTGAAATAAAAATCCGTGGCCCCTCTTTTGGAAAGACCACGGATCAAAATTCACACGCCTGCTGTCAGTCGAGCATGCCTTCCATCAGGTTAGTCGGAAGCGGAGCCGGCTGAGCGCATTTGCTCTTCAGCTCGTAATGCTTCCTGCTCTTCGCTGAAAGTTCGAACGCGTGCATGATCTCGAGCACATGGTACGCGAGGTCACCGGAAGCCCTGTGGGCCCTGCCCTTCTTCTCGGCGGCCGCGATGTCCGCAGCACCGATGATGCGCGAGTTCTTAGCATACTTGTGGGTGAGCACGGTCTCGGACCAGTTCTCGTTTCCGGGACGGTACACCTTGACGGGTCCGCCGAACGTGTTCGGATCCGGAACCGCGATGCTTCCTTCGGAACCGTAGATCTCGATCGGGCTGTGCTGGTGCTTCCAGCATTCCCAGCTCATCACGACGGTGATCATCGCGCCGTTATGGAACTCGAGGGTTCCGGAACAGTGCGTAGGAACTTCAACCTTGATCTTCGCGCCGAAATGCTCCTTGCAGCCGGCGATCCTGACAGGGAACGACGCCTGAGTGCATGCGGAAACGGCCTTCACGGGGCCAAGCAGATGCACGAGTGCGGTCATGTAGTATGGACCGAGATCGAACATCGGTCCCGCACCGGTCTGGTAGAAGAAGAACGGGTTCGGGTGCCAGGCTTCAGGTCCGCGCCCCATCATGAAGGCGGTTCCAGCGACAGGCTTGCCGATCCATCCGTCGTCAATCACTTTCCTCGAGGTCTGGAGTCCGGCACCGAGGAAGGTGTCAGGAGCACAACCGACCCTGAGCTTCTTCTTCTTCGCGAGATCGATGATCTTCTTGCCGTCCGCGAGAGTGATCGCAAGTGGCTTCTCGCAATGGACATGTTTTCCGGCGTTGAGAGCCTTGAGATTGATCTCGGCGTGTGCGGCGGGGATCGTGAGGTTCACGACCAGCTCGATCTCCGGATCCTTCAGGAGTTCGTCGACGGTCATCGCCTTGATCTTGAATTCTGCGGCCTTCGCCTCGGCGGCTGCCATGTTGATGTCGGCACAGGCCACGATCTCGATGTCATGGAAAGTCGGTCCATTGC
This sequence comes from uncultured Victivallis sp., assembly GCA_964600895.1. Taxonomy (GTDB): domain Bacteria; phylum Verrucomicrobiota; class Lentisphaeria; order Victivallales; family GWF2-50-93; genus GWF2-50-93. The sequence continues at coordinate 20,346 of CAZRKP010000061.1, read as the reverse complement.
CAAGATACGCCTTGCTTATGTTGCCGCATCCGATAATACCAATTTTCATCTTGTCGGACATGGTTACTTGTTGCCCTCCCCGAGCTTGCTTGCTACGAGATATTTGTAGCTGTCTTCAACTGCCTGGAACATGTCGGTGTCGCACTTGTCGAGTTCGACAACGAGCCAGCGGAGGATTTTCGGATCAGCTGCTGCAATGACCTTCTTGAAGTCCATCTTGCCTTTTCCGACGGCGACCATTGCCTTGTCCTTCTCGAGCGGGCCATCCTTGATGTGGAGTAGCGGTGTGCGCATCTTGAACTTTGCGACCTGTTCGGCCGGATCGTTGGCTCCGAAGTTCGCAGCCCAGTAAGTGTCTATCTCGAAGAGGGCGTCCGGACACATTTCCGCGAAATAATCGTATTTGAGCTTGCCTTCGATCTTCTCGAATTCCCAGTAGTGGTTATGAAGGAACAGGGAAAGCCCTGCTTTCTTGAGAACAGAGATCATTCCGTTCACTGTCTCGGCGGTCTTCTTGATGGCGTCCATGTCCTTGAACTCGTTCGGACCATAGCCGGTGGAAACGATGTCAAGACCGAGGGTCTTGGCGGTGTCTTCGGCTTCGGCGAGGTTGGTCGGATTGGCCCAGGGGCCGTGGCTTGAGGAGACCTTCATTCCGAGGTCCTCGACGACTTTCCTGAATTCAACTGGCTTGTAGTTGTAGAATCCTGCTGGTTCAACTCCCTTGTATCCGATCTGCGCGACCCTCTTGAGGACGGCGGTAAAATCCTTCTTGGACTCTTCCCTGAGCGAATACAGCTGCACTGAAATTGGCTTCACTATTGCTTCTCCTTTTTCTTTTGATTTACAGTTTTGACCAAATATCTTGGTTGCCATAGAATTTATCTATATGATGCTCCACTGGCAATTGACATAAAGTATGATATATTGATGTAGAATATTTTTTTGACCCGAAGTCAAAAAAAGGTGGATGGATGGATGGGAAACTGATCAAGGGAAATTAATTCATACCCAATCATCCAGCCATCCAATCATCCAAGGACTTTTCATGCTTGAACTCACAAACATAAGTTATTTCAGGGCGCCGAGGAACCACAGGATAAACCCGCACACTATCCAGCCGGGATTCGAATACATCGAACTGCTTACCGGCGGGAAGCTTCTTTTCGAGTATGATTCAAAGGAACAGATCTTTGAATATGGGGCAATGTTCTGGCATATTCCCGGCGACATGACCATCCACAAGTATCTCCCTGATTTCCCGTATGAATGCCTCTGCATCAGGTTCAAGAGACCGGAAGAAAAGATCGGCAGGACATTTCCAAGACTGACAGTCTGGGAGAACTGCGAGGAGGCCCTGAGTTTTTCTGACAAGATGGTGAAGTCATTCCATGACGAGAGCATGGACCGGCAACTGATCTCACAGTATGCCTATTCGAAGGTGGCGTGGGAGGCTACGGCATACATGAGAAGGAAACCCGTCCAGGATATTCCACAATCACTTTCAAGGCTCATTGACTTCATCGAGGAGAACTATTCGGAGGACCTGACGATCGAGGATCTCGCGAAGCAGGCTGGCATAAGCGTGCCGCACCTGCATGCCATCACCAGGAGGCATCTCATGACGAGTCCACATACGATCCTGCTGGACCGGCGCCTGCACGAGGCAAGACAGCAGCTGGCGACGACGAACGACGAGGTGAAGAAGGTAAGTTCCGACTGCGGTTTCCTGAACGTCGAGACATTCTGCCGGGCGTTCAGGAAGAAGTTCCAGACGTCGCCGGGGGAATTCAGGAGGTCTAACTCACCGAGACATATTTTGAGAAGCGTTTAGCCACAGACTTCATATAGACTATTTATATTGGAAAGAAAAAATTTAAATCCGATCAAAAATTTCCAATTTCGAATTTCCAATTACAGGTTCACCATAGCAGAGCATTGAATGCTGAACAAATTCATGCGGTTATACAAAAAAACGACCGTGAAAATGATTGAAAAATTCGTTGCTCCTCTTGATAAAACTAGCCTTATAAGTTATTTTGGGGCGAATCCTCAAAGATTTCGGATATTGAGTGCCAATTAAATCGTCAGGAAAGGCTCAAAAAGGAGGCTTCTTATGAATTTTTCCCATCTTCAGGATGTCGAAGGCGAACTAATGCTTGTGGGGCTTATCGCATTCTGCGTGGTCTTCCTCTATTACAAGCTTGATCACATCTTCAATGAGATCAAAAAAGTGAATGAGAACATTGAAAAGCTTATCAAGGAAAAAGAGGAAAAGAAATAATCTGTAAGACCAAATAAAATTAACAGGAGGATTGACATGAAACGTAGAAAGATGAAAAGATCGATGGCCACCTTCATAGAATATGCAATGCTCGCAGGACTTGTTGCAATAGTCGTGGCAATTGCGGCAGCTCTTTTTGGTAAAAACATCAAGAGTATATTCTCCGGAGCGGCAGATCAGTCGGGAAAGGTATCTGATAACGTCAAAAAGGCCCAAATTGACGGAGACTTCAGTCCAGCCGGAAAATAATCAAAAGGCATTTCAATGAAGAAATTCCGGAGATATTCTAGGATGCTCCCTGGGGAATTCGGGGCAACATTTCTTGAATATGCCATGCTCTGCGCACTGGTAGGCATAGCAGTGGCGATCGGCGTAGCCGCCTTCGGTTCACAGCTCAAGGAACTTTTCAATACGATGACCGGGAAAGTCAAGGATGTCAACTCCCAGATGAAGGGGAAATGACATGGAGAACACGCCCGGCAAGAAAGTCAAATATCTTCAGAGGCTTACCGGAGAGCGTGCAGCAATATATCTCGAGTATTCAATGCTTTTCGCCTTTGTCGCCATTCTGGCCTGCGCGCCGCTCATGCCCGGAGGTCCCGCCTATGAATTCATGAGGAGCGAACTTATGCTCAGGGTATTCCTTATTTCAATGCCGTTGTTCTGACTAGGACTGGAGTCTATTCATAACATGAGAGAATCATTACTAATACTGCTTCCACCCCTGCTGATAGCCGCCACATATACTGAAATAAAGAACAGGATGATCCCGAACTGGCTCACAATTGGGGCCATTATCTGTGCGCTGGCTGCATCCTTCGCCGTCGGAGGAGTGAACATGTTATACAATTCGCTGATCGGGCTTGCGATTGGCGGGGGAATTTTCCTGCCTTTCTGCCTTGCCGGGGTGCTTGGCGGAGGTGATTTCAAGCTCATGGCCGCAGTCGGAGCCCTTGTCGGCACGCCACACATATGGTGGGTCCTCTATTATACCGTGATCTCCGGCGGGATAATCGCGATAATGTATGCCATCTGGAGTGGACGACTCCTTTCAACGTGTGCCAATTTCTTCAGGATGATCACCGGCAGGAGGAAAAATGAGGAATCGCCAGGTCTCAAGAAACAGCCAACCATACCATATGGCCTCGCAATCGCCGCTGGAACGCTCTGGGCAGTAATAATCTCAACAGTCGGATCGTGACCATGAGACACCTTCAAAATTCCTTCTTCTTCAGGAACGGGCGGGAGAAAAGGATTTTTGGAAGGATCTGTTCGAGGGTCGCCGGCGAAGGCGCATCTGTCTACCTTGAATTCGCATTCGCATTCCCCCTGCTCATAGGGATCTCCCTCTTCATCGTAGAGATATGCATGTTCTGGGATACGGCGGTCATGGCGAACCATGCCGCATTCACACTTGCGAGGATCGCAAAGGTCCACTGCTACCAGAGCAACTCCAGCGATGAAGACGGCAAAGACTTTTATCCTGACGTGCAGATCGGGGGCTCAACCTATTCTGCCGACAAGGTGGTGACCTCCTTCTTCCTGATGAGCTCCACCTATGCATGGATGAACGAGCAGGGATCCGATAAAAATGTGAATTTCAAGGATTACTTCACCATAAGCAAGCCCCTGTTCGAAATCACGACCGGGGATGATCCCAATTTATTCCAGAAGATACTTGTGCAGATACTCAATGCCGTAATAAAGCCGGTTGAACAGAAAATGAGGGATTTCCTGAACAGCCAGCTGACAAAGCTCCTCGACAGGATTTTCGGAAAGTATTCCGACAAGATGAACGAACGGTTCAACATGGCGCTCCAGAGGACGTCCGATCCGAAAGTGATAGTGACCGAGAAGCTCACTTTGCCAGGAGGCTATCTCAGGTTTCCGTCAGACAATTACTCCGACAACGCCTGCAAGAAACCCGAATACGTAAAGGTTTCAATCAACTACCCGTTACACAAGGGTGGCTGGCTCTACAGCGCATTCATGTTCTGGTCAGTTGCAAACGACAGGACCGATGACACCGTGACTGCCAATGGACGCTTCGCCATGCTGGTAGAACCTAAGAGGGAAATTAAATTTTATTCCGCAAATGACGATGGCTCCTCAAATTTGGATCCTGAAGAAATGAAAAGGAGGGCACGTGAAAAGGCGAAGAAGATCATAGCTGAAGCATCCGACCTGATTGATCAATGGGTGGCGGCCGTTTTGGCCAGGGAGAAGATAGAGGACAGTTACGGTGGCAGGGATAAGGCTGCAGGAAAAACCGACTACGTACTGGCCGTCAAAAATGAAACCGAGCTATGGTCAAAGATCCAGACCAAATGCAATGACTACATGACGATCCTCGCGGCGAGTCCTAAAACACAGGTAGGCCTCTGCGGCGACAAGAGCGATGAGTCGGCGTATTGCAAGCTCTATATTTTCAAGTGCTGGAACTGGGGATGCAGAAATCCTACGGACTTCATAACCTGCGCAAGGGCTGAATCACATTCAAAGGAAATAGATTACTGCGGCAAGGTGGCGGGCAGGATTGCGAAGTTCGCAAAGGCGCATGGTATGCTTGGCGACGGTAGTGTATTCCCTAAATATGTACCTATGGGAACTGCATATCCTAGCCGATCATATTCCCATGATTGCCCAACTCAATACATATGCGACCAACCATGAAGGAAACATTGTCATGATGAGAGCACTTGGAAAAACCTGTTTGAAGCGAATCAGTAGCGACAGAGGGGTCGCCTTTTATTACACTGCCTTCATCACGTTCTTCATTCTCTCCATCCTCACCGTGATCTTCGATGTCTCAGCCGTCTCCCGGAAGAAGATCCAGGCGCAGAACGCGGCGGACGCGGCGGCGCTTGAGATGGCGGTATGGCAGTGCAGGGGAATGAATATCGTACAGAACATTAACAGCGAGATATATCAGACCGACACTGTCATATGCGTAATCTACGGAATAGCCGGAGGCATGACCATAATAGCCAAAGGTCTCGAAGCATCGGTCTTCCTCGCTCCCATCGGGGTAATTGTCGAACAGGCGGCGGCGGCACTCGCACGCGTCGGATACTTAGTCCACAATCTGGTTGTCGACGTTTTCCTGAAGAACCTTCGTCTGGTCTATGTAAATGGAACCATGGTCATGGGCTACATTGCCGCAAACAATGTGGCTTCAGCCAACGGAGCAGATCAGATCATACCGCCAATTCCCTCACCGGGCGGGGGAGGCGGAGGAGACATCTTCAGCAAGATATTGGAGTTTATCGTAAATGCCATCAACAAGCTTACATCTGGCTTTGTAGCCATCGGCATCCCCACATCCACCGATGTGATCCTGAAGATCCCTGTTGAAGAAGGGGATGCCAAGAGCATGCCCATCAACATAAAGGATCCCGAAGGGGCCGGGGGCATTGCTTACAGGGTTCTAATTACAACACTCCTCCTTAATGCTTCTCTGGCAGACATATCCACCAAGCTTGTATATGTGGACAAACCTTACCGCTCGAAGGAAGGGGTGGAAATGAAAATGCCTCCAATGATATGGGGTGTCTGGAAAAAGAATGATGTCAGCTACATCTCCAAATACTTCCTTGGAGGGGATGACTCAAGCTACATGAATCCGCCTGTCCTTGCCTATGCTGTCGGACAGGCGCAGGGCGGAAATGTGACGATGACTTCCGCCTACGATCATGAATTCCGCCCGACCCACTACGGCGTGGGGGCTGACGCGTTCCTCATTTCTGTGGACAACCTGAGATTCAAAGAGGACATGGAAAAGGGTGGCATCAAGATACATTTCAACATCAGGGAATATTTCGACAAGTTCCTATTGCACTGAGGTAACGGCATGATGGAAGAAAAAAAATGCAGGAATCGTATGAGGAGCGGCAGGGGGGCCATCTTCCTGGAGACCGCGCTTGTCATGCCGATCTATCTGGTGCTGCTCTGCATGTGCATCGACATTCCGCGCATACTGATGATAAAGCAGAGGCTTGACGGCGCCCAGCGGCTTGTTTCGGAAATAAGGGCGAGGAACGAAGGAACTCTGACCGTAGATACTGCTTTCCTGCAGAAGACTTTTTTTGACGATGGTGCTGGAAACGGGGTGAAAATAACCATAAAGCCATACAATGACAAGGGCTCCATCATGAACAGCGCATTAAACACGATCCAGGACTGGCTCAAGGACTTCCTCGGGAAATTCCTCACAGGAGTGCTTGAATTCCTGGTCAATATTATTTCCGGCGGCAGTCTCGAACCTTATTTCCTCAATGTATTCAACAAGGACGTCTTCTATTCAGGAGAGGTAACTGCAAATGCCCCTACCCTTCTGCCAGCTATAGCATACAACGCATTTGCAGGAGACGATCTGCCGCCGTCAGATTTCGGTACCGGTTATGCCTGCTACATGCCAAGTTGCAACTCATGCAAATATACCGGGGAAACATTCATATCAAAAATGTGTGATTGGATACACAGGGTGTTCGGATAAGGAAATTTCATGGAGAAAATCACAAGATTCATAATTATTGCCATCCTGTCAGGCTTCATTTTCGCCTGCGGCTCCTACCATTACTCCCTATACAGGAAAACGGCGCCGAAAGCCCCTGTCATCACGGCTTCGGATGTCCCGATCGAGAAGATCCCCCGTGATTTCTCAGGTAGCGGCATTCTCAACGTCAAGGGAGTCTCCTATGACATCAAGAGGGAATTCCTCGAGCTTCCTGTTGACGCCGCAAAGGAACAGCTGACAAGAAGGAACAAGCTCGAAGGATACAGTCCCGTTGACACAAAAAGAGACAGGATACCTTCCACATTTACGAAGGAGAAGGTGTTCGATTTCATCTGTTTCGTGACACCGCAGAACAAGGTCCGGGGCTATGTCCTGGATGCGACTGCTGGAGGTACCGCCATAACATCACTCGAAACGGATATCAAGGAGGTCGCATCTACAAAGCCGTATGGCACAGTACCCGAGCAGGATATCCCAGCTGAGCATCTCCAGATAATGCCCGTACTTCCGGACTTCCATATAAGGGGTGTCGGGGATAACAGTTCGGATATCTACAGCTGCTTTACCTCCGGTACCGACAAGAACACCGTGATTGAGGAAATCAGAAGGAGACTTTCAAACAACAACTGGCAGACCGAAAACTGGAATGATATATTGAAAAATCCTGAACTCGGAACAGGAAAGAATGACAATCTGCTTGTTGGAAAGAAGAACAACATAATGTGCCACATCATGCTGAACAACGAATCCGGAAGAATGGTTGTCACATATCGTTTTTCCAAGACCAGGCCACCCCAGATAACTTACTGAACAATCATATACAGGAGTAAAAATGAACAAAGGTATAAAGAACGTGCTTCCAGTTGCAGCCGCAATCGTACTCGGTATCATCTCAGTCATCGCGATAAACCGCTATATAAGTTCCAAGACGACCGTCACCCAGGAGAAGAAAGTCAGGATCATCGTCGCATCACAGCAGATAGATGAGTTGCAGATCATCAGTCTTGACCAGCTGGACACCAGGGAAATACAGGAAAGTGCGTCCTCCGACATCAACATCATTGTTCCGATGTCGGGAGATCCCTCAAAGACAGGAAACGAAATAAACGTCCTCAAGACGATGATAGCCGGCCGCCAAGCCAAGAGATCCATTTCCGCAGGTGCACCGATATTATGGTCCGATCTGAAGGAGGCCGAGGCCAAGACGCTCGCCGACATAATCGGCAAGGACAAGAGAGCCGTGACCATTGCCGTCGACGCCCTGTCAAGTGTCGGATTCAACATATATCCCGGAGACAAGGTTGACATTCTCGCCACCAAGGATCCTGGCTGCGGTGGAGGGTTGAACGCCCTAACCATGAGTCCGGCAGCCGTCAAGGACATGCTTGATGCTTCCGTACAGAATCCGAAAGCTCTTGCACAGCTGCAGGAAAAGGTGGAGAAATCAAAGACCTTCATACTGATGCAGGATGTCCTGGTGCTTGCAGTGGGGCAGAACTACAACAGTTTCATCACCTCCCGCGCGATCAACTCGACATACACCAATGTGACCTTTGAAGTTTCCGTGCAGGAGGCCATAATGCTCACCCATGCCAGGAGCAATGCCAATCTGTCTCTCATACTCCGCTCTCCGACTGGAACGGACAGGCTCTCCGCCGACAAGCTTTTCGAGGTCGACTGTGACAGCATCAAGGCAAAGATTGCTCCCGAACTTGACAGGAAAAGGGCTGAATCCCTGAAGGCTGATGAGAAATCAAAAACCGAAGCTCCTGCAGTCCAGGGGCAGAAATAGATATTTATACCAAGGAGGTATTATGGGAAGCAGAACTTTTCTCCCAGCACTTGCGCTGTTCCTTCTTTCCTTCGTCCTTTTTTCAGCTGACGTCGTTCCCAGGAAAAAGGCAGTGCAGGTAACTGAGGGTGGAAGGACGGTCGTAAAGATAGATCCGATATCAACATTCCTCGCAATGGACCCGGCGACAGCGACCGTCGCCAGGACTGAACAGGTCAACGAGCTTATCATTCTCGGGATCAAGATGGGCAAAGCCAGGGTCTTCTGCCAGAACACCGACGGTGGACAGACATCGATTGAAGTGACTGTGGTTCCAACCTACTGGGATACTCTCCAGCAGCTCTTTGCAGACACCCCAAACATTGAAATGACGATAACTACGGATCATCTGATTCTGGGCGGTGAAATTGTGAAGCAGGACACCCTCAAGAAGATCGAGACTGCTACCGCCCTGGACAAGAACAGGATCATAAACAATGTTACGTTCTCGCGGGATGATCTTCTCGGCAAGATAAACAGATATCTGAAGGAATCTGATTTCAAGGAAGTTACAGCAAAGGTTCAGGATAATACTGTATTCGTGACGGGAATGATATTGGACAAGAAGAAACAGGAGGACTTGCTGTCCGTCCTGAAGACATATGCCGCAGGATATGGATGCACTCTCAATACGGCAGGGCTCAACGCCGGAAGCTCACCCCTGATCGTCGAGGTCAAGTTTGTTTCGATCTCAAACGGCAACGACAATGACATGGGCCTTGTTATGCAAGAAGTAAAATACGGCCTGACCTGGAATCCTGCGCAGGCAGAACTGTGGCAGCATGGGGAAACCAATGGCGCCCGCACAACCGCCAGAAACGAGCAGACATCATGGAATCTCCAGGGCAACCTCTCAAATGAGGGCTCATTGAAGATGCAGAAGATCAGGAACTCCTTGAAGGTGCTGTATGAGTCCAGAATGTCGACTATGAGCGGGGAAAAGCTCAATGTGCAGAAAGGTGGAACGATATATCTGCAGACCACCGGTGTCGAGGTCACCCAGGTTGATCCCATTGATTTCGGATTCATCGTCGACATAGTTCCGACCATTATAAGCAAGGATTCAGTATCTGCCGATGTCAATGTCCAGGTCAGCAATGTTGAAAGGGAACTTCCTACATTGAAGATCTCCAAATATTCCCTCATCGCAAAATATGCGATAACCCCTGGGGAGATAATACTCGTAAACAAGATGAACGCTGTCAACGACAAGCAGTCGAAACAGGGTGTTCCATACCTTTCGAACATCCCCCTCGTGGGATACCTCTTCGACAATGACAAGAAAAGCGACGACAACGCCAATATCCTCCTGCTGATACGCATATCCATATCCGATACTAAGCAGGTTGCCCAGGAAGGCAAGAAAGAAGAAGCGACCTATACAAGGATGAAGGAGGATAAGAACCATGTCGACTTCACCCTCTTTGAAAAACTGGCTGACAAGGTATCCGACAAGGCAGAGGACAAGGCAGAAAAAATTGAAGAGAAAATAGAAAACAAGATCGAATGAGCAGCACATTACAGATCATCTACAATGGACAGAGCATTGGAGTGCTGAAATCCGGCACCGGCAAGGACTATTCTATAGGCGGAACAAAGACCAGCGACATCTACATCGCCACCCGGAAGGACATGTCCATAGATCTGAAAGTCTTCTATTCATCGGAGCACTGGTGGCTCAGGGACTGCGGTTCACAGCCGACATTTACGATATCCGGCAAAAGGTTCAACCTGACACCGCTTCTCAAGGAAACAAATCTCCAGGCCGGAGATGAGGTATTCCAACTGATAATATCCGGTGAGGATGAGGAACAGAAGACTGAAATCGATATTCTCAAGGACAGGATATACGACGATGTAGTCTCTCACATGAAGAGCGAGGCCGCCTCAAGCAGGAATATTTCAGACTCGGATCTCAGGAAAAGGGTTGAGATGCTGACATCCCAGCTGGTGAAATCGGGTGTTTCCACCCAGGAAGCAAGCCTGGAACAATCCCTGATCGAGACCATGAAGGATGAGATCGTCCAGGACATCCTCCATCTCGGCACCCTTGAACCCCTGATAGCCGACGATTCCATCACGGAAATAATGGTTATCGATTATAAGACGATATATATAGAGAAGAACGGGAAGCTGTGTCTGAGCAGGAGGACTTTCAGGAATCCCGAACATCTACAGACGGTGATCGAAAGGATCGTCACTCCGATAGGAAGGAGGATCGACGAATCATCACCTCTTGTCGACGCCAGGCTCACCGATGGTTCCCGTGTCAATGCAGTCATCCCCCCGATAACTCCTGACGGGGCATGCCTGACGATCAGGAAATTCGGCAAGGCTGTATTCACAGTGGAGAAACTGGTCTCCTACGGCAGCATGATTTCCGACATGGGAAAATTCATCGACGCATGCATAAAGATAAGGAAGAACATAGTTGTCAGCGGAGGCACGGGAAGCGGTAAGACCAGCCTGCTCAACGCACTGTCCAACTTCCTTCCAGAAGATGAAAGGATAATAACCATAGAAGATTCCCTGGAACTCAAACTCCAGCAGAAACATGTTGTCCGAATGGAGGCAAGACCTCCAAACGCAGAGGGGAAAGGGGAGGTTTCGATCCGTTCCCTCGTCAAGAACTCCCTTCGAATGAGGCCGGACAGGATAGTCATAGGAGAGTGCCGTGGCGGTGAGGCGCTTGACATGCTCCAGGCGATGAATACGGGCCATGATGGTTCTCTGACCACCGTCCACGCGAATTCGCCTAAGGATACAATTTCGAGGCTTGAAACCCTTGTTCTGATGGCGGGAATGGATCTTCCCCTAAGCGCCGTGAGGAACCAGATATGTTCTGCGATCAACCTGATAGTGCAGACCTCCAGGCTATCCGACGGCTCAAGGAAAGTCATCAGCATTTCAGAGATAACCGGGATCCGGAACGGTGAACCGGAGATTAACGAGATCTATACGTTCAAACAGGAAGGCATAGACAAAAAAACGGGAAAGGTGATTGGACACCATGTGCTGGTGAATCCCCCTACTTTCCTCGAAGAGTTCAAGAGCAAAGGGATTGATCTCCCCTCGGAAATGTTTGCTCCACCCAGAAAGGAGAAGTCTACATGAGCGTACCTCTCCTGCTAGTGCTTGTCTTCATATCCGTATCGGCGCTCACATTCTATTCCACCAGACTGCTGACATCAAAGGTCTCATATGAGCAGCTCGCCGCCGATAAGCTGCAGAAGGATCTTTCACAGATCTACGCTTTCGTCCCTCCGGAGAATATAATCAGCCTGACGATAATACTCTCATCCGTGCTATTCCTGGTCGGATTCCTGCTGGCAGATACAAATGTTGTTGCAGGCATAATCCTCGGGCTCTCGATGAGCGCATTCGGGCTCTTCATTCCACACATGGTGACATCATACCTGATCAGGAAGCGCCTTGAAAAGCTCAATGAGGAACTGCCTGGGACCCTTGAAATTCTTGGAAGTTCCCTCAGGGCAGGACTCACCCTCCAGCAGGCTATAACCAGGAACATAGAAAGAATGCCTCAGATGTCGGCCCAGGAATTCAACATAGTCCTCTATGAATGCAGACTTGGGAAAAGCCTTACTGAGGCAATGGATAACTTCGCCGCCAGGACCGGGCTCATGGACGTCAAACTGATAGCAATAGCCTCGGAGCTTGCCCTGAAACATGGAGGCAACCTCGCGGAAACATACCACAACCTTTCAAAGCTGATAAGGGAACGCGATATTTTCCACAAGGAGGTCAATGCACTGACAACGGAAGGCAAGATGCAGGCAGTGATAATGACAATCCTTCCTTTCGCGATAATCGTGCTGATGACCCTGATCCGCAGAGGTGAAATGCTTGAATTCCTTGCATCACCGATAGGCATCTCATCGGTTCTGCTTGTTTTTGTGATGCAGGTCATAGCTTATATATGGATAAACAAGATAGTGAACATAGACATATGAACCAGGACACAAATCTGATTATTTTTGTTTCGGCGGGAGGACTTTCCGTATTCATCCTGTCGTTCTGGCTCATCAGGGCCTACCTTATGAAGACAACCTCGGAGTTCAGGGATTTCGAGTCCGAGGGTACTAAATCGATAATGCTGCTCAAGGAAATGCTCAGCCCGGTTTCCTCATTTGTTAGCTCTCAGCAGAATACCGACTCGTTCATCGCCTCCGGACTGGTCCAATACAGGAAATTGTTTACAACTGCAGGAGGATTCTACGGACTCAGCGTCTATGAGGCATATTCCCTCAAATTCGTCATCCCATTCATTTTTACAGCAGCATCATTCCCTCTTTTAATAATGCTCGGAGTCGAAGCCGATCTTACAGCACTGGTGATAATCCTTTTCGCCGCCATGCTGTTCTTCTATCCTGATTCCATGCTCAAAAACCGTGCTGAAACAAGACAGAAGCTTTTCATGAAGGAACTGCCGGGAGGACTCGACATATTGAAGATCGCCGCCGATGCAGGCCTTGACTTCCATTCTTCCATCAATTACCTGGTTTCCATCTATATCCCCGGCCCCCTGAAGGAGGAGATGAAGATCTTCCAAAGGGAGATGAGACTTGGTATACCGACCGTGGACGCACTCATGAACATTTCAAGCAGAATGAATGTACCCGAAGCTTCCACTGTGTTCGTTTCACTCGCACAGTCGATTGAAATGGGAACCAGTATCTCGGAGATGCTCGGTGAAACAATCTCCGACATGAGGAAGAAGAGGCTTCTCTCCGCGGAGACGGAGGCCCAGAAGACGGTGATAATGATTACTTTCCCGCTCCTTCTTCTCATCCTTCCGGGAATATTCATAGTTCTTTTCGCCCCGATCGTAAAACCAATGATGAACGCATTTGCAGGATTCTGAACATATGGCTGCACCCTTGAACATAATATCATCCCCGAAAAAGAAAGGCCTCTTCCTCAGGATGACGGTGCTGATCATCCTCATTCTTTCCACGGCCGCAATTCTTTTATACAAGAACAATCTGGAAATGAACAAACAATCTACTTCCGGTGCCCAGAGGATTTCGGGCACCATGTGTGACATCATATGCCCGGCCGCCTGGGATTATGATCAGATTGATAACTCATATCTCTTCACTTATTCTGATGGTTCATCAGTCATTTTTGACATCTGGGAGCATGAAAAGAACATATTCTCCCCCCTCGACCTCAACCAGACACAGATCAAAATGCTGCTTGAAAGCATATTCCTGAAATATGGAAGGGATTCAAAAAATCTCAAAATCCTCGGTGTTGGACAGGGCAAGTTCGCGGGACTATACTGCATCAACTTCGACTACGAGACAATTCCAAACGCAAAGAATGGCACCGGGATGATATTCTTCTCGAACGAACAGAGGTTCGTTTATGCGGCAACCAGCATGACCCCTGGTGACTCAAGGCCGACACGCATATGCACTCTTATGAAAAACTATATTGAAATAAAAGAACCATGGACCACCCCCCTGTATCAAAAGCCGTTCATTGACAGCCAGAATTATTCAGAACACGCCAGCCTCATCAAAAATACGGACATCAACTATGCGCAGGCGCTCCAGTTGTGGCAGAATTCAAAGGACAATCAAAACAATATCCTCAACTCCATCAAGGCATTCCAAATAGCCATGGAGGAGCTCTGCAAGACAAATACCGGAGGCCTCATCTACGGCAAGAGGCAACAATTGCTCGACGACTACAAGACCGTCCAGAAGGTACGGATGGAAGGCTTTGTCAAGATGAAGAGCCAGATCACCCAGTACATCAAGCTGAACAACACGGATATGGCAAGGCAGCTCCTAAATGACATGCTTTCATCCGCTTCCCTTGACAATGAAATATCCTTGAAAGAATGGGCTCTCAAGACAATGGGCAACCTAAAAAAAAGCGGGGAGTAGTCTAACGTGGCAGAACAGAACCAGATAGAATGCATCATCTACAGGAATCCTGATATATTCCTGGGCAGGCATATCCTGGATGGTTCGATTGACTCATACACCGTCGGAACCTCGGAGTACTGCAATATCTCTCTTTCCGAATTCAAGAACGATCTACAGAATGTCAAAGACACACACCTTGCAATCGTTAGGAAAGAGAACTCATGGGTAGCCATCAATCCCAATGATGAGGGAGAACTGAAGGATATTTCTGGAAATCCTATATCTGCTCTTAGGCTATCCCACGGGATGAAGATATTTTTCGGCAATTGCTGCATGGAATTCAGGACACAAAGGTCGTCATCCCCCTACAGCATTTCCTTCTCATCGAAGCACACCCCACCCCAGGTGTTCAGTCTCTGCAATGGAGACAATCTTATCGGTACAACGGATGATTCCGAAATTAGGCCTGAGGGCGTTTCCGACAAGATCAAAATACTATCAGTGAATACTGACGGTGACATTCCTGTAATCGTTCCGCTTTGCGATGAGATTGAGACCAGCACCCACAAGAAACTGACCCGGAAAAGCCTTGCCGACTCCTATGAGAGATATATCTTCAGGGATCTTGAATTCGAAATCCTCAAGTCAGGTGCTTCAGTCCAAAATCCTCCTGGCATCGAAAGGCTCAAATCCGGGATCATTGGTTTCTTCATCGTCATCATGCTGATCGTGAACCTCATATTGATTGGTACGCTTTTCACCGGAGGAAGGATGAGTAAGGCATCGCCCCCCCCTGCCCCCCCATCCCCACAGGAACTTGTGAAACAGGCCTCTGACAACATGCAGAAAGGAGAGATCCTGCTTGCCATGAAGTCCATCGCCCCTATTTCTAAATCTGACAGTTCCTATTACAAGGAACTGCATGAGGCCCTTGCCCTTGAACTTAACTTCTCCGAACTCCTCGACTTCCATGAAAGGAAGTTGAATGCGATTGGAACCTTTCTTATCGATCCCCTGCCCGATTCTGCAATTCCAGATCCCGTTTCGAACCTCAAGCTCTATTCACTTTACCTGTCCGCTGCAAGAAGCGAGATCGAAGATGCCATTGCAAAAACAAGCAAATACGAATGCAGGCAGTTAGACATTAAGAGCAGCTCCATGTTCCTGAAGAGGGCTCCTTCAACCATGGAAAAGATCAAGATATTCCAGGACCTTTTTGAAAAATCAATTTCACTCAACAAGGCCTGCGGGAACGAGGAATGGGAGAAGGCAATTGAAATACTGAACGACTTAAGGGAATCTTTCAAGAAGAACAAGCTGGATTCCCTACTGGTCAAATGCGACGAACTGCTCATGGTAGTTGAAACATCCCAGAAGATAGACGAGATTGAAGATCAGGTTGCTGTCACGGATTTCATCGAAAAGTCATCCTCCGAAAACTATTTGACGAGGTTGTCTAGCCTTAATGAGAATATTTCCACAATTGCAAAATATGATCCTGATACGGCCAGCGATCTTGATGAATTCCTCCAAAAAACCAAAGAAACGATCAACCTGGCAGGGAAGGTCCGTGATGATTTCATATCCTGGAAGAAAGATCCCGGGAACATCGCTGCGCTCGAACATCTCGTAAAATCCCTTTCTTCAATGAATCCCAAGGACAATCCCGAAGGGAAGACTCCCCCGACGATAGACCATGTTGTACGTGAGATCAGGAAATTCATAAGTGAAAACATCGCTAATCTGCCCGAGGACATCACGCCTGAGGCCCTGAAGAAATGCAATCAGGCCGAGAGCCTGCTTCTGACTGTTTCACCACTTAGGGCGGAATTCAACAATGAAGCCATATACGATAAAATTGAGAAGATAACAAAGGGCCTGAACAAGAAGTGCGCAACCCTATACACTCGATATGAAGCCATAATGAACGAATCTCCTGCAGAAGCCGAAAATATCCTCAAGGAGATCTTTGAAAACGCCCCTCCTGACAGCAGATATGCCAAATGGGCTGAAAATGAAATGAGGAAAAGGAAATAAATGCCATGTTGAAGATCCTGCAAATCTCACTGTCCTGCTTCTTTCTCGTCTGTATCTCCGCTTACGCGCAAACACAGCTGCCAAAGGAGATCACCGTCCAGGGAACAGAGCAGTTCAAGAAAGGCGACAAGGGGACATTTTCAGGGGCGATAACAAGGATAGACAATGGAAAAGTTACGGTCAAGGGAGAAAAGAAGACCGTTTGCTTCTATGTCAAGCAGGCGGAAAATGCAACAAAGCATGGTGTTGATTTAGATAAGGACATGATGGAGAAAATCTCAACCTTCAGCGTAGGCGATAAAGTCAGGATAAACTGGATATTCGACCTTCATATGCGCATAGATTCCATTGAAAAAGCCGAATAGTCCGAATTTCCTGCCACAGTTGATTGAAGGTTGAACACCGAATAATGAATATCGAATCCATTCGCAAATTTCCAACTTCGAATTTCAAATAGCAAGTTCGCCGGTTCTCCGATACGCCGTCACGCCGAAACTCCGTTACATCTTTACTTCTGTTCCGCAGCAAGCTTCTCCAGCACCTCGTTCGGGATGTCGACATTGGAATATACAGCCTGGATGTCGTCGTACTCCTCAAGCGATTCAATGAGACTGAGAACCTTCTTTGCGACTTCCGGGTCGGTTACAGGTATGAGTGAGTCGGGCTTCTGTACGATGCCGGACTCTTCTGTTGCGATCTTCGCATTTTCAAGAGCCTTGGAAATAGCATCATATGCGTCCGGAGGCCCCCAGATCTCAGCCACTCCCGAATCAACCTCGATATCCTCGGCTCCGGCATCAAGAACAACGTTCATCAGCTTGTCCTCGTCGGCATTATCGCCTTTTATGACAAAATGGGACTTGCGGTGAAATAGGCGCATAACCGAACCTCCGCCAGCAAGCTTGCCCGTGCCCCTATCAAAGAGCATCCTGACATCGCTGGCTGTACGGTTCTTGTTTTCAGTAAGACATTCCGCGAGTATGGAAATCCCATGTATGAGCCCTTCATAGACGATGCTCTCATAGTTCACGGATTCTCCACCTTCGCCGGCGCCCTTCTTGATAGCCCTTTCGACATTGTCCTTGGGCATGTTGGCGTTCCTGGCAGCGGTAAGAGCAGTCCTCAGCCTTGAATTGGAATCAACATCCTTTCCTCCGTGCTTGACGGCAATCATTATTTCCTTGCCGATCCTGGAAAAGACCTTGCCCTTCTTGATGTCTGCCGCACCTTTCCTGTGCTTGATATTTGCCCATTTGCTGTGTCCGGACATAATTACCTCAGTTCATTTTTGATTTTCAATTTATGATTTTTGATTGACAATCGCCGATTTGAAGATGATTTGGAGGATTTGATTCTCCGGCTCACCTAAACACCGGCCTGCCACGCCGTAGTTTCTCAACGAAGGCGGGTTCTCCGGTTCGTTCTTCAAAGTCCTATAGGAGGAAGCTTTTCGACGCTGCGCTGCTTTTGTATTACGGTCAGCCAGGTCCCCTTCTGCGGGTCGAGATCCGTTACGAAATACTTGCTCTCATCCTCTTTCCTGTCGTATCCGACAGTAGCACCGGGAGGCAGGACGACATGCTTGTCAATTATCGCGTTCCTTACCAGGCATCTTTCGCCGATCTCTACGTCGTTTAGAAGGATGCTGTTATGTACAGTAGCGTAGCTGTGGACGTGAACCATGTTGAAGAGGACCGAGTTGCTTACGGTGCTTCCTGAGACGATGCAACCATCGCAGACAAGTGAATTGACGGCCTTTCCGATCCTCGGGAGCCCTGTCGGGCTGACTTCCTCGTTATGGACGAACTTTGCAGGAGGCAGGCTCAGATGGTAGTTGAATATCGGCCATTTCTTGTTATAAAGATCCAGCTGGGGTTCAGGCATCCTCAGATCCATGTTTGCATGGAAGTAAGACTGGAGCGTTCCAACATCCCTCCAGTAGTGGGCTGCATCCTTCTGTCCGGGCACCTCATTCAGATAGAAGTTGTACGCAAATAGGCGTCCGCTACTCACAAGCGATGGAAGAATATCCTTGCCAAAGTCGTGACTGCTCTTATCGTTCTTGGCATCGTTCCTGAGAAGTCCGAGAAGATCCCTGGAGTTGAAGAGATAGTTGCCCATGGACACGAGGGCCATTTTCGGATCTCCTGGGATGGGAGTAGGATCCTTGGGTTTCTCCTGGAATCCGATGATCCTCCAGTCCTTGTCGACCTGCATGACACCAAAGCTCGAGGCTTCCTCGATCGGAACCGGTATTGCTGAAATCGTTGCTATCGCATTGGAATTGCAGTGGAAATCCACCATCTGGCTGATGTCCATCCTATAGATATGATCACCTCCGAACACTGCGACGAGGTCCGGCGCAAAGTCTTCAATGAGATGGATGCTCTGGTAAATGGCGTCGGCCGTTCCGATGAACCATGTCTTCTTGGCGGTTCTCATCTGTGCCGGCACCGGGATTATGAAACGCCCCTTGCCGTGCGCTCCGGCTATGTTCCAACCGTTGATGATGTGTTCCATTAGGCTCTGTGAACGGAACTGGGTGAGCACGAATATGCTGCTTATGCCGCTGTTGATGAAGTTGCTGAGGACAAAGTCAATGATCCTGTATTTGCCTCCAAAGGGTACCGCCGGTTTTGCCCTTTCTATGGTAAGCGGATGGAGCCTTGAACCTTCTCCTCCGGCAAGTATCATTCCGAGAACTGAAACTTTCATTATCCAACCTCGATTATGGAACAATTATTTCAATATATAAGATACACTTCCGAGGACTGGATTTCAAGTCATTATCTCTCTTCCTCAGGGGGAGCCTTTTCCACATCCACATGGATCTCGTATTTCTTCAGTATCCAAGGGGTGAAAAGGGAATCCCAGAACACCACGTAAGGCTTGTTTTTCCTTATATAATCGGGATTTTCATCGAACCACCGATTCAGTTCCACTATGGTCTTGCTCAGGTTCTCCACCGTATATGCTCCACGGGCACCAATTGAGACCACGGTTTTCTTTTCAGCGTTCATCACTTTCACCTTGTCTGTTTCCACCAGAACCCTGTCCTTGTCGGCAGGAGCGATATAGACCCACATGGCGCTGCGCTTGGGGGTAATCTCAGCCTCCACCGGCAATGTCACAGCCAGCTTGCGTTTCCTCTTGAATTCGGAAAGTGCCGTGAACATGGATTCATAGCCCTTGGTCAGGAAATAATCACCTTTGGCCTCGGCCTTTATGATCCTACCTGCAGGTATCTCCTTCACCTCGACAGTTCCCCAGGGGGTCGGGGGATAGCTCTCAACATAGCTGGCGCAGCCCGAACCGGCCAGGAATGCCACCAGGACAAGCAGAAGAATCCTAAAATATGCGTTTATCATGCCAATCATCCTTTTTTGATTACCATAATCTGATTCCTGTATTATGTTATTCAAATTTTTTCTCAAAACTTGGGGTTAGTTGATGTCTCAGGAATCCGGTATCTGGAAAAGGTTCTTCCCTCTTGCCGTAGCCCAGTTCTTCGGCGTGTTCAACGACCACGCCTTCAGGGCGGTGGCGATATTCACTGTCGTGGGGGCCGAATCAAGTTCATCGGAGAACGCCGCCTTCATCTCGATCATCACGATGGTCTACGCCCTTCCCTTCATCCTCTTCCCGTCCCCGGCAGGCTACTTCGCAGACCGCTTCTCGAAGAGGAATGTGATCGTAATAATCAAGTTCATAGAGTTATTCTTCATGCTGGCCGGCACCTTGTGCCTTGCGAACTTCGCAACCTGGGGAGCCACGCCTCTTG
>CAZRKP010000060.1:0-25019 GCA_964600895.1 uncultured Victivallis sp. | reverse complement strand
ACTTTTGAAATAAAGCAAGAAGAGTATCTACAAGCATGGGTCTGTTAAGCAATTTATCGCTTGGCATAGGTGATACAGAATACAATTTTATCACTCTTCTTGCTAGTGCATTCTTCATATATATTCTTAAGGTTTATGTTAAGATTGCCGAACTATTGTTATACGAACATTCGCTTTTACATAAAATAGCACTTTTTTCGATACAATACAATGCGCCTAAGTAGCTTGGAATCTGTTAAATCCGACTGAAAGTGGTAAATGGTGATGGCGAAAAATTCGCTTTTGCAGGTTATTATCCATGTTATGCGAAACTTCGCATAATAAGGAATTTTAATTATTCAATACATTGCCATCGGAGCTGTAATTGCGGCTTAATTCCGCATTTGCAAGAATGTTGATGTGGCATATCTGAATTCAGTTCAGGGTGTGGATTCCGTTGTTGTGGGTGGCAATGGCTTGGAAATATCATAAGCCTTTCTTGCGACGAATAAAAGCACCACGGCTATTATTATCAGGATTATGCAGAGACAGCCGCAACCGAGTGTTCCAAGCGCAAGAACTATTTTCCCTCCTTTGCCTGATTTTTTCCACATCATTGCGAGCAGTGTCAGGAAGACGAATGCAACAATACCGGTGATCACAATTCCGGAGACGAGGATAATTTTCAGCTTGGTGGATTTATTTTCTTCCTGCGGCATTACTTCTTTTTCCGGTTCTTCGGAAACGACAACCGGCTTTGTCTTGAATTCGGGTTCTGGAAGCGGTGGTGCCTTAATGATGTTCTCCTTCGCTTGTGCTTTCATGGTTTCGGCCGGAGGAAGCACTTCATCGGGCTTGCCTGCTTCAGGTGTCTTGTCATAGTAGATTATCTTTGTCGTGTCAGTCTTCGGCTTTTCCTCCACCTTCGGCTCCGGTTTAGGCGATCCTTTCAGCTTGAACGGGGCCTTGTAGTCGGTCTTTTCGGAAGCTTCCACGGCGATCTTGCCGGTCCTGGGCTCATATCCATCGGCACTGACGGATATGGTATAGCTGCCATCGGCCAGTTTGCTGAAGATGATGATGCCGCTGTCGTCGGTGCTTTCGGTGGAATCCCGCTTGTCAGGTCCTTTCAGGGATATCTTTGCACCAGTAACAGGTTTGCCAGAATCATCGAGGATCGTGACGGTAAGTTTTGAATTCTGGGCGAAGATGGCTGTTGATGCGAAAAGGCCGGTTGCGAGGATCAGCAGTAGAAGAAAATTTCTGGATATGCAGTTCATTGTAATGCCCCTATGATTTTTCGTATAACTTATCCTGTTGGAACCTAAAAAGCAAAACTTGCCAAAATCATGACGTGCCAAAGGTTGAAAGATATGGTTTTTGCAGTAATCTTTTTCTTTCCGTACAATTAATTGAACGGTAAACCCGGAAGACTGGCAAAGTTTGACTTTTTCGTAAATAGTGGCTTGGTCATAGTTTGGCAATTGGGGTAAAAAATTCCAAGCTCCAAACCTCCAAGCTCCAAACAAGTGGAAAAAAAAGAAAATATCAAACAAACACCAACAAACATGGGAAATTCATGAATTTAAAGAATCTTGTTTGGAATTTGAAGGTTGAAAATTGTTTGGATTTTGACAATTGGAACTTGGAATTTATCATGGACTATAAGTGCGGTGCGCCGTTTTATGCCGTTCACAAATTCAGGCCTACGGCTCTGCCGGAGGTACATGATTGAGGTTGGGAAATGGGTGACAGATATTACATGAGGAATCCGCTTCGCGAACACCATTCGTCGGTGAGCGCGGTCATGATATTGCTGATCGCGAACATCGTCGTTTTCATGGTGCAGATAATGACCGAGCAGCGGAACTTGGACGGCATGGTTGTCGCCGACAGGGTCGTGGATTCCCTTGGGCTCATAGCCTCAGATAATTACAATGGGGTGCAGATCGGGGTCCGGCACGGGGAGATATGGCGGCTCGTATCCTACATGTTCCTTCATGGAAGCTTCATGCATATTTTCTTCAACATGTGGGCGCTTTACATGTTCGGGATGATCCTCGAGGACAGGATAGGCGCTGCAAGATTCTTCAATCTTTATTTCATAAGCGGTCTGTGCGGCGCCGGACTCTGGCTGATCTTCAACTGGAACAGTCCGATCCCATGCATAGGCGCCAGCGGAGCAATCTTTGGCGTTATTGTTGCTACCGCCATGTTCTATCCCGACTTGATGGTGATGCTGATAATCCCTCCGATCCCGATGAAGCTGAAGACCATGGTGATCTTGTTCGCTGTTGTGGAGGTGCTTTTCGAGATCTCCGGTTTCTGGACGAATGTAGCTCACATTGCTCATCTCGGGGGATTTGCCGGAGGATATCTCTATATAAGGTACATTTACAAAAACGAGGTATGGGATATATTCTCAATATTCAAGTTCAAGAGGAAAAGAGGACTTTATACGATGGACAATCCTCCGGCGGGGTGGAGCGTGTCCGACAAGGTCTCCCAGGCAGAGGTTGACAGGATACTCGACAAGATATCCTCAAAAGGAATAAACAGCCTCTCCGAGGAGGAGATGGAAACATTAAGAAAGGCGCGCGAACAGATGCGCAAGTAAAGGGAACCTCTAAAAATTCGCATTTGGCGCGTTGCGGAAGATTTTTGAAAGCTCAAAAAGAATTTCTGAACGGAGTCGTATCCAAAGGATACACCGAGAGAAGAACATTCATTCTTGAGCCAAAAAGATCCACAACCCGAAGGGAGACAGTTTCATATGGATTCCGGCATCGTCGCAAATCCAGTCACAGCCCGCTGCAGGGCTGCTTCTGGCGTTTGCTCCCGCCACGGCGGGCAAGCCTTGCCGTCTATCCATAATCTCCTGTCTCGCGCCATATGCCAATTTTTAGAGGTTCCCTAAAAAGAAGGATGATACATGACCGCCAAAAGGAAAAAGACCAGGAAAATCGTACAGCCGAAGATCGATCATGGTGAAAAGAGGCACAGACCGCCTGCCCTCAAGGAGGGGTGCAGGGAGATTGTCTGGCTGACAAGCGAGGCTTCGCCATATGCCAAGACAGGAGGACTTGCCGACGTCTCCGCGGCATTGCCGCTCGCTTTGTCGGAAAGAGGGCACAGGATATCTGTCATAATGCCCTATTATCCGCAGGTGATGGGAGAACACAACAAGAAGGTCAAGGTCTGCTACCAGCTTCTCGGGGTTCCGTTCCTTGGCAGGACTGAGTGGGCCCAGATACTTGAGCACCAGGTGAATCCCAATCTCACATATTATTTCATCGAATACCACAGCTTCTTCAACCGTCCGGCGCTCTACGACTGGCTCGGTCTGGAGTACGGTGACAACTCAGAAAGGTTCATCTTCTTCTGCAGGGCTGCAATGCAGGCTATCCTGGCTCTGAAGATAAAGCCCGACATACTCCACGCCAACGACTGGCATACTGCATTGTGCTGCGTATATCTGAAGAGTCCGCTCTACAGGGATTTCGCCGCATTCCAGAAGACAGCTTCGGTCCTGACGATACACAACCTCGCCTATCAGGGATGCTACCACAAGTCGCATCTTTACTTCACCGGACTCGGCTGGGAATATTTCACATACCGCTGCCTGGAATTCTACGACCAGATAAACCTCCTGAAGGGAGGGATAATGACGGCGGATTACCTGACGACCGTCAGCCCGACGCATGCGAACGAGATCATTACTCCCGCCTACGGATTCAACCTCGATGCACCTCTCAGGGAGCGCAAGGCCGCCGGACAGTTGAGGGGCATATTGAACGGGATCGATGTCAAGAAATGGGATCCTCAGCATGACAGGTACATACCTGCCCATTATTCAGCGGAAGACCTTTCAGGGAAAGCAATCTGCAAGTCGGAACTTCAGAAGACATTTTCGCTTCCGCACCGTCCCCATGCTCCTGTTTTCGGCATAGTTACCCGTCTCGCCTATCAGAAGGGAATAGATGTATTTTCTGCGGCGATCGACGACATGCTTGTCTATGACGATGTTCAGTTTGTCCTGCTCGCTTCGGGTGATCCGGGTCTTCAGGGCTGGTTGTCGCATGTGGCATCGAAGCATCCAAGGAAGATGGCCGTGCACATCGGTTACAGCGACAAGCTTGCGCATCTTATCGAGTCCGGAAGCGATTTCTTCGTCATGCCGTCCAGATATGAGCCCTGCGGTCTGAACCAGATGTACAGCATGCGTTATGGGACGCCCCCGGTTGTGCGTTCGACCGGAGGACTTGAGGACACTGTTATCAACTACAATCCCGGGGATTATTCTGCGTCAACGGGATTCAAGTTCTGGGATCTCAATCCGAAGTCGCTGCTGAACACCTTGAGATGGACTGCATCAGTCTACAGGCATGAGCCGGAAGGATACCGTCAGGTTCAGATCAACGGCATGAGGCAGGATTTCTCGTGGAACCGTACTGCAGGTCTCTATGAGGAACTATACAGAGGGTGCCTCTAAAAATTCACAATTGGCGTGTTGCGGAGGATTTTTGAAAGCTCAAGAATAATTTCCGACTGGCGGCGTATCCAAGGCGATACGCCAAAGAAGGAAGATTCTTCTTTGAGCCAAAAAGATCCGCAACCCGAAGGGCAAAAGATTCTTATGGATTCTGGTTTCGTCAATATCCCCTCGCGCATACCGCCTTGGGAATGCTCTCGGAATTTTTCCTCACCATCTCTCCATAATTTACTTTTGCGCGCCATTTGTCAATTTTTAGAGGTACCCTTAAGATGCGATTGAGTCAATTTGAATATCATCTTCCCGATGAACTGATCGCACAGGAGCCGCCAAGGGAACGCGGTGCTTCGAGGATGCTTGTCATGGACAGGCTCAGCGGTGGCTGCGAGATCCGCAGTTTTTCCGATCTGATGGATTACCTTTCCGAAGGCGACTGCGTTGTCATCAACAACACCAGGGTCATCAATGCCAGGATATTCGGCCGAAAGAACGGTGATGGTGCAAAGGTCGAGATCCTTTTCCTGAGGAGGTTGGACGACCGGAAGTGGACTTCCTTCCTCAAGCCGGGAAAACGCATCCGCAAGGGGACGAGGATCAAGGCCGATACCGCTGAAGATGCCTGGCTGACGGTCGCGGAACGCACCGATGATGGTGTCTTTGTGCTCGAATCCGAAGGCATCCCGATAAGTGTTCTTCAGGAGAAGGCCGGGCATGTCCCTCTGCCTCCTTATATAAGAAGACCTGATGCTGCATCCGACAGGAACAGGTATCAGACCATATATGCAAAGGAGGCAGGTGCAGTTGCCGCACCTACCGCCGGACTCCATTTCACGGACGAAGTTTTTGCGAAATTCGCAGGGAAGGGCGTAACTGTTGCCGAAGTGACACTCCATGTCGGGCCTGGAACTTTCCTGCCGGTTAACTGTGATAACATTGAGGACCACAAAATGCATTCCGAATATTATTTTCTGTCTGATTCGGCAGGAAAAATTATAAATACGGCAAAGAAAAGAGGAAAGAAGGTTTTGGCGGTGGGTACGACTTCGGTGCGTGTTCTCGAGACATGTGCCAATCCGGACGGTACGGTCAGGACGGGAGAGGGGGACACATCAATATTCATCCGTCCGCCATACCGACCCAAGGTAGCTGATATGCTCCTGACGAACTTCCATCTTCCGGGAAGTACGCTGCTTATGCTGGTATCATCATTTTCATCCCTGGAGAATGTGCTCAAAGCATATGAAATGGCGATAAGGAACAGGATGAAGTTCTACAGCTACGGAGACTGCATGCTGTTAAAATAAAAATCCGCAGACCGGATTTTTATTTCTTGCCCTGGAGCCAGTTCCTGAAGAACTCGCCGGAATCAGTGGGATTATATTCCATGTCCTTTATAAGGCATGGACGCCATGAGCATGACATGCACCATGCGATCCAGCTGATATTGCCGGTATCGAAGGTCTTCTTGAGTTCCTTCTGGTAGTTCTCCACGACTTCCTTCAGGTATGCGGCGCACCTCTCATTTGCGAGGAGGCTGTCGAAAAGCTTCTTGTTGAGATCGCTGTAGTAGAGCTTGTTGCCGCTGAGCCTGCGGACTTCGTCCATCTGAGGCTTGATCTCCGGATAGAGCTCGAGGATCTTCTTCTGGACGTCGTTCATGTTGACCAGAAGTTCGAAGTCATATCCGACCTCGGTAACGAATACAAAATATTTCTTGGCAACTGAAGAGACTACGCGAAGGTTCTTCATAGTTGAAAGTTGGGATTCAAACGGGTATGGATGGACGGCATAACCAACGTTCTTCCTGTTGATGGGATAACCTGCCACGAAAGAGATGTCATGGGCCCAGGAAAGGCCGGAGACAAGGCAGATCGCTTCGGGATCGGTCCTCTGTATGGACTCGATCAGCTGTGACATGACATCGGTCCACTCGACCCAGTTCCTCTCGGTGATCTTCATGAACTCCTTGGTCACCGGTTCGCTGAAGATCTCATACATCACGACAGTCCTGTTGCCCTTGAAATGCTTTGACACCTCGTTCCAGAAGCCATAAAGCTCTTCGGAAGTCGTTCGTGTCGACTTGTCGGACGGATTGTCGGTGCTTGGCCAGCCTGAAGCCTGGTAGCAGATCATCACATACATATTGTTCTTTGCGGCCCATTCGACAGCCATGTCAAGCGCTTTGAGAGTGTTGTTCTTGCCCTGGAGTTTCCATGTGAACGGCAGCACTGGAAGCCTTACTATGTTGGCGCCCCATGACTTAATATTCTTGAAGAGCTTTTCCTCGAATGGCACGCATTCGTTCTGGAAGCTCGCATTTCCTGCGTACATCGCAACAGGATCCCTGGTGGATATGCCCTTGAAGACGAATGGCTTCTTGGCGTCATCGACGACCATGTTGTTCTCTATATGGAATTTCTTCGGATAGTCGGGTTGTGTCTGGGAGAGCCCCCTCAGGCAGAAAACTGAAACTGTAAGCAATAATACTATAAATACTGACTTTTTCATTTTCCCTCCGTTGTGATTAATTACTTAATATAAGCCTTTAAATTTCTACTTTCCTCCCTCGATTTCATAAAAAATCATTTTTTTTCAACCACTTGATGCATAAGTCCATCCAAGTGGACACCGACGGATCGCCTACCGCCATCCCCATGCCATGAGGGCCTTGCGGATAGACATGCAGTTCAAAAGGCACTTTCTCCCGGCTCAATGCACTGGAGAAAAGAAGACTGTTCTCGACTGGCACAAGTGCGTCTGTTGCGGTATGCCACAGGAACATTGGTGGCATATCCCCGTGGACGTTCTTTTCAAGTGACATTTTTCTCAGCAGGTCGGCAGGTGGAGGATCGCCAAGAAGTTTTTTGGATGAACCCATATGGCCGAAGTTTCCAGTTGTCAATACGGCATAACACAGGATCCCCGCATCAGGCCTGGCGGAGATGCCATCCTTTGCCGGAACCAGTTCCTCCGCCCACTTGTAATGGACGCAGATAGTTCCGGAAAGATGTCCGCCTGCGGAAAAGCCCAGCACCGCAATCTTGTCCGGCTTGATCTTCCAGATTTTGGAATTCCTTCTGACAGTCCTTACAGCTTCTGCCGCATCAGCCAGCTGGGCTGGATGATGGTTCGGAGCGACACGGTAATCAAGCATGAAGGCATGAAGACCATATTCGTTGAGCCGTCTGCAGACATCCCTCCCTTCATATGTCACCATCTTCTGCTGGTATCCTCCGCCCGGCATGACTATTACAGCACCTGCAGGGCTGGCAGAATCAACGGGAAATCTTTCAAGGAAAGGCTGATAGCCATCTCCATTCTCTCCGAAGGGAGCACCATCAGGCCAAAGCATTATTTTTTCTGGAAAATTCATAATAGCCATCAGTCTCCAGTCGTCGGTCGTCAGTTCAAATTTCCAATTTCTAATTTCAAGTTTCCAATCACTTTCCAAGTGCAACGGACATGCAGAAATCCCTGAAGGCGAGATTTGTGTCGACGTTCCAGTTAAGGGTCTGCAGGAGATCCTCGGATTTTCTCATCATCCTGTATGCCTTCTCAGAGTCTATTCCGCTGAAATCGTTCAGGTCTCCAGGAAAAAGTTCAGGATTTGCGATGGAGTTGCGGGGTATGCCAAGGGAGAGCATGTATGCCTGTGCCGACCAGGAATGCATCAGGCTCAGCATCGAATCCCTCATCTTCAGGTATTCGGATTTGACGGCAGCATCATATTGCTTCTCAAGCCTTTTCTTTGCCGGAGCCTCCAGTGATTCTGAATCCTTCCGTATCTTGTCCCATTTCTGATCGGATTTCTCCTCTGCAAACTTGTCAAGATTGTCCGAAAGTGCGATCATGGCTGCAGCGCATTCCTCCGCAGCGGAGATGTCACCTGAGGACGAAAGCAGGCGTTTCATCACCTGCACGACCCCGAGGATCTTCTCGTCGTTGTAGACGGCCTTGTTCCTCAGGAGCGGAATTGTCTGGCATCTGGAACGTATCGTCGGAAGAAGCAGGAATGGATTGGATGTGATCAGCATTACGCACGATGATGGTGGTGGCTCCTCGAGCGTCTTAAGGAAACAGTTCTGCACGCTCTGGTTCATGCAGTCCGCCTCGTAGATTATGCCTATCTTCATTCCACCTGCGAGTGTGCTCTTCATGTGGAAGAGAGAACGGAACCAGCGCATGGTGTCGGGTTCGGTGTCATCATCGCCGATGACTATCTGCCTCGACTTTGAAACCGGTGAAAGGGTGAAGAGCTCGGAATATGAACGGTTGCTGAGCTGGTGGCAGACCATGCATTTCCCGCAGGCGTCTCCGTCGGGCAGGGGTTCCGGACACGCAACGGCCTGCGCCAGTGCGTTGGAGAAGTCATCGGAAAGCTTTTCATCGTCGCCATGGATGAGGAAGGCATGTGCAAGGCGTCCTGCCTTCTTTGCGGAAAGCAGTGCCTTCACAAGATATGGGAATTCACTTTTGAAGTGATTCAATTGCATTTTCGACTGCCTTGGCGATGTCCTTGTGCACGATGTCTATCGGTCTGTCAGAGCTTATCATCTTCACACGTTTCGGTTCGGCCTTTGCGATCTTCAGGAAGGTGTTCCTCACCTTGATATGGAAGGAGACATCTTCATTCTCTATCCTGTCATGGACCTTGTCGATCTTGTTCCTCTCGACGATCCTTGCACGGCTGACTTCCGGTGGCAGATCGAGTATGATCGTGATGTCCGGTGCGCGTCCTATTGAGGCGAAATTGTTCAGCGTCCTTATGAATCCGAGATCAAGTCCCCGTGCAAATCCCTGGTATGCCACTGTCGAATCAGTGAACCTGTCGCAGATCACGCAGATGCCTTTTTCAAGCGCCGGTAGAATGACTTCCCTGACATGCTGGGCGCGGCTTGCCGCGAAGAGCAGGAGTTCGGCTTCGTCGGAGACCGGGTTTTTACCGGCATGATGCTTGACGATCGCGCGAATCTCCTCGCCGATCTCGGTGCCGCCCGGTTCGCGGGTCAGAAGGCATTTCATCTTCCTTTTGCGGAGATATTCCTCGAGCTTCCTGATATGCGTGGACTTCCCGGCGCATTCTGCGCCCTCGAAGGTGATGAAAATTCCGCGTCTGCTCTTTTTCATATTATAACTTGCCCTTCAAAAACTTATTCCTCATAAAATATTAGGGAAAGGAAATATAGCAAGAAGAGGTCCTGGGATTTATTCACTTGAGCAGGTATTGATTTACTTGTTTAATATAGTTATAGTAAATATTGAATCACTTTCGGTATATAACTGAAACTTTCGGAGGGGTCATGAAAAAGGCTGTCATCCCTGTAATTCTCGCTTCCCTGGCATTTATGTTATTTTCCACCTATGCGGCTGATAACGGCGAGAGCATTGAAAGCATTGAGAAGGCCTTCGGGGAAACGGTAGACACAAGTTCGCTTGCGCCTTCATTTGTCACCTTGGATGTGAAGAAGATGAAGCCATCCGACATTGTCAAGGAAATAGAAAAGCAGACTGGGAACAAGATCAAGCTGGGAAAGAATTTCAAGGACACCGAACTGAAGGACTTCAAGCTTGACAAGGTGGGCTTTTGGCAGGCGATTGACAAACTCGGCGAGGTTTCCGGCAACGTTTATGCCAAGGAAGCATGCAGCGGTTTCGGTTGAAGCGCTCCAACCCTGAGCTTTCAGGCTGGGAGCTCGAAATATCCGGTGGCGTATGATGGCGCATTCAAGTCCTTTGTGACGGACGTGATCGTCAAGGAGAACTACGATTCAGGTGTCAAGGAGGTTAAATTCGCAATAGTGGTTCTAACCGAACCCAAATACGGAGAATACCAATACAAGAATGCCGGACTTGTCTCAGCGAAGGATGACCAGGGCAAGGCATGCAGGCAGGCCAACCAGAACAGCGGCATGTCCTGGCAGAGTTCAAGGAAAGGCATTGTCTCCCTCTCGGATTATTCCTCGATAACGCTTACAGGCCTGGGCAAAGGCAACAATGCGATCAGCGAACTGGTCTTCAACCTTCCCGTCCGGGTGGTTACGGAGACCAAGGAACGCAAGTTCCAGGATGCCTTGAATGCGGAAAAGCCGATAGTTGTCAAGGACGATAGCTGTGAGATGACGCTTTCGGCATGCAGTTTCACTGGTGGGACCTGCAGCGCGAAGATCCTGATAAAGGGAGACAAGGACAACTTCGGCTGGAACTCCAATGAGTTCAGCCTTGAGCAGAATGGAGCAAAGCTGGGTGTTCTCAATCCTAACTCGTCATCTACGGTAAAGGGAGGCATCTCATTTGAGTTGCGGAATTTTAACTCGATTAAGGTTAATCCCGGGGAGAAACTGGATATCGTGGTCAAGTCGCCATCAAAGTCGGTCAGCATGAAACTGAAATTCACCTTCAGGGATCTTGCCCTGCCGAAGTGAGTTATCTTTAGGGCAGCTTGGTGTAAATGTCTGACTATGCTTATTGATTCGTCTGTTCGGACGAATCTTTGGAGTGTGATGATGTGACACCGCTTTTGAATCCTTCCAGATACTTCAACCGTTCGGTGACGGGAGGATGCGAGTAGTGGAACTTCGCGTAGAGCGGATGCGGATGCAGGTTGGAGAGATTATCCCGCGAAAGTTTCACGAGAGCCGATGACATCGCCTTGTTCTCGCCAGTCAGGTCACACGCGAACTTGTCAGCCTCCCATTCGAACTTCCTGGAGATCAAGTTGAACAAGGGCGACAGGGGCCAGGTGAATATCGAAGCTACGAATCCGAGAAGCACAAGCTTGCAGAAGAAGCTGGCGTCGGAAATCGTGAATGTCTTCGACAGGATGTCGCTTCCGAGGAGTTTGAAGGCGATGAAGGTCATGGCAAGAGCGACCGTCTCCATGATGAAAAGGATCTTGAGGATGTGCTTGCGCTTCCAGTGACCGGCCTCGTGTGCGAGGATCGCAAGTATCTCGGACCTGTCCATCTGCTTCAGGATCGTATCGTAGAACACGATGCGCTTGACGTGCCCGATCCCGGTGAAATATGCGTTGCTGTGGCCGGTACGCTTTGATGCGTCCATCTTCTGGATCTTGCCGACCTTTATTCCAGTTTTCGACATCATATTGGAAATGTCCGAGGCGAGTGCTTCGTCATCGAGCGGAGTATACTTGTTGAAAAGCGGCTCTATTACATAGGGCGATATATACATCATAAAGATCGTGAAGACCAGGAAGAGCATCCAGACGAAGAGCCACCAGTAGTTCTGGCTGGCAGTGATTATTCCAAGCGCCGCGGAAATCAGTGCTGCCATCAGGATTGTCGAGATGAGTAGCGACTTTGCGAGATCCGCAATCCAGAGTTTCAGCGTCATCTTGTTGAATTCGTATTTGCTCTCTATCCTGAAAGTCCGGTAGAGACCGAATGGAATATCGAGCAAGGTCTTTAAATATATGAGAGGAAGAAAGAAGACGATGCCAGAAACTATGAAGTTGAACTTAAGCGATTCAATGAACGAGCTGTACCATGAAAGGAGGCCGGAGAAGATGAATATTAGGACAAGAAGTTCATCGAAGACGGTTTCCATAAGTCCGAAACGCATCTTCTCGATCGTGTAGTTGGAAATTTTCTTCAGGCGTTCTTCGTCTATCCATCCGGTGAACTTTTCCGGAATGACGTGCCCGTGTTCCTTCAGATGCCTGTAGTTAAGAAGGTCGAGGGTGAAGTCCAATGCGCGGACAATCAGATATGCGATCAGTATGGTTATGAGAATCGTGTTCATCCGGATAAGATATGGTCATTGATGGCTTTTGCCAATGGTGTGTTCCCTATACATGCAGTAGAGGACGGGAGTGATGAAGACAGTTATGAGTTCCAGTGTCATTCCGAAGAATATAGGCATTGCCATCGGGATCATTATGTCGGCGCCTTTGCCAGTGGATGTAAGTATCGGGAGCAGGGCGAGGACGGTGGTGGCGGTGGTCATGAGGCATGGGCGTACTCTTTTCATCCCTCCTTCAACCACCATTGCGCGGATCGCTTCGATGCCGGAAAGCTTTCTGGACGAGAACATCTGTTCGAGGTAGCTCGTGATGATGAGTGCATCGTCGCAGGCGACACCGAAGAGTGCGATGAATCCGACCCAGACAGCTACACTGAGATTATATTCCTTCAGATGGAATACTGTGCGCAGGTTGTGTCCGAAAACGGAAAAATCCAGGAACCATGGCTGGGCTGCCAGCCAGAGACCGATGAAGCCGGCGGCCCATGCGACGGCAATCTGGGCGAAGACAAGAGATGCTATCGTAGTATTCCTGAAGAGAAGATAAATCAGAAGGAATATGAGCATCAGGCAGACTGGAAGGATAATTGCAAATCTTTTCTGGAAGTTCAGCTGGTTCTCGTATGTCCCTGCGAACTTAGTATGAGTTCCTGGCTGGAACTGGAGTTCTCCATTCTTCCGTTTCGCTTCAAGAAGGTTTTTGGCTGACTCAACGACATCGACTTCGGCGTATCCTGGCAGCTTGTCAAACAGGACATATGAGACGAGGAAGGTATCCTCGCTCTTGATCTCTTCTGGTCCAGGTGTATACCTGATCTCGGCCAGCTGTGAGAGTGGAACCTGCACTCCTTCCGAGGAAGGTACGATGATCCTGCCGATTGATTCAGGGGAATCGCGGAGTTCGCGTTCGTAGCGGACGCGTACCGGATATCTCTCGCGGCCTTCAACGGTCATGGTCGCCTTGATCCCCCCCAGTGCGACCTCGATCACATCCTGAACATCCTTTATGTTAAGCTTGTATCTTGCGATCTTCTCGCGGTCGACGTCGATCTCAAGATAAGGTTTTCCAATGATGTGGTCGGGCTGGACTGTTTCGGGATTGACCCCTGGACATTGCTTCAGTATTTCGGCGATCCTGAAACCGGTCTGTTCTATCTCCTTGAGGGAACTGCCATATATTTTTATGCCCATCGGGGCGCGCATGCCCGACTGGAGCATCACAAGCCGTGCCGCAATTGGCTGGAGTTTTGGTGCGGAAGTGCTTCCGGGTATGGTCGCCGCATCCACTATGGCCTTCCAGATGTCGTCGGTTGACCTTATACTGTCACGCCAGAGCCTTTTGCATTTTCCCGTCTTCGGATCAAGAGGACCATATTCAGGCTTGTAGGTGATGAGAGTTTCTATCATTGAGATCGGTGCGGGGTCAATGGCGGTTTCGGCACGGCCTATCTTGCCGACGACATTCTCAACTTCAGGTATTGCTCGAATTGCCATGTCCTGCTTGCGCAGGATGTCGAGGGCCTCGCCGACGCCGGAATGAGGCATTGTAGTAGGCATGAACAGGAACGATCCTTCATCCAGGGATGGCATGAATTCACGCCCCATGCCCGGGAACTTGTGATGGAAATAAGACCAGAGTTGTGTCGTCCTTATGGATTTCTCAGGGACGCCTGCATAAGAAAGTCCTTTCGGCAGCCACCCGAAGGTTCCTTCGAAACCGAGCCATATCACAAGTCCGAAAATAAGCATTGCCAGAGGAACCAGCAGGAACTGGAACTTGTATTTCAGGAATGTCCCAAGGAGTCCGGGATACCAGTTGATGACGATGAGACGCACGGAAGTCCATGCCAGGTTTATACCGAATACGAAGATGAGGTTCTTCGTCATGCTTGTGCCGAGTCCGAGAGGCATCCAATGCATTGTCAGGAGCGCGAGTACGAACAATGCCCCCAGCCACGGCAGAAGATGTGAAAACAAGTTTCCATATTTTTCAGGAACATAAGGGCCTGCAATCAATATTGCAGCGGCGATGATCAGGGGAATGCCAGCCCAGAAATGCCAGTAGAATCCTACTACGATCCCCAGTATGGCGAGTCCAATGTATGCCAGTGTCTTGACTTTTTCACCGATAGTCCTCTTCTTCATTAGGATGTGGGCGAGGGCTGGAAGCACTGTGATCGCGATGACGATCGATGCGAACATCGCAAGGGTCTTGGTGTAGGCGAGGGGTTTGAACAGCTTCCCTTCCGGTCCTGTAAGAGCGAATATAGGAAGAAATGAAATTATCGTTGTGATGACTGCGGTCGTTATGGCACCGGAGACCTCGCAGGTTGCACGGTAGATTAATTCGAGGGGATCCTCCTCCGGTCCGGCGGTCTTGAAATGCCTGACGATATTTTCGGAAAGCACTATCCCCATGTCGACCATGACACCGATGGCTATTGCGATACCACCGAGGCTCATCAGGTTTGAGTCAACCTTGAATAACGCCATCAGTATGAAGGTGGCGAGTACTGTCAGCGGGAGGTTCAATGAGATCATCAGGTTCGATCGCAAATGGGCAAGAAGCATGAAGACGACGAAGCAGCAGATGAGTATTTCCTCTATGAGGGCGTCCTTGAGAGTTCCTAGTGTCTCATGAATGAGCCCGGTGCGGTCATAGAATGGAACAATCGACATCTGGGATCTGCGGCCATCCGGCATGATTTTCACAGGGAGCCCCGGGGAAATTTCCTTTATCTTCTTTTTGACGCGGTCTATGACCAGGAGGGGATTTTCACCGTAGCGGACGATGACCACTCCTCCGACTACCTCGGCGCCTTCCTTGTCGAGTACCCCCCTGCGGAGTGCGGGACCGAGATGCACCTTTGCGACATTCTTCACGAAGATGGGAATGTCCTTCTCGGTCTTTATCATTATGTTCTCTATATCCGACAAGGCCTTTATGAAGCCCTTGCTCCTTATGATATATTCGACACCGTTATATTCGATCGTCTGGGCACCCACATCGATGTTTCCGTTCGATATGGCATTGAACACCTCGTGCAGCATCACTCCATTAGCACGCATCGCGGCCG
This sequence comes from uncultured Victivallis sp., assembly GCA_964600895.1. Classification (GTDB taxonomy): domain Bacteria; phylum Verrucomicrobiota; class Lentisphaeria; order Victivallales; family GWF2-50-93; genus GWF2-50-93. The sequence continues at coordinate 9,713 of CAZRKP010000060.1, read as the reverse complement.
GACTCACATCGATCTGGTATTCCTTGACGAAGCCTCCGATGGATGCGACCTCGCTGACACCTTCGACCGACTGGAGTGCATAGCGGATATACCAGTCCTGGGCGGATCGGAGTTCCTGCAGGTCGAAGCCTTCACCTTCGACGGTATACCAGAAGACCTGTCCGAGTCCAGTGGCGTCAGGACCGAGTGCGGGAATGACTCCTTCGGGCAGGCGCTGCTGTGCGATGTTTAGGCGTTCAAGCAGGCGGGAACGCGCCCAGTAGAAATCGACATCATCATTGAAGACCACGTATACGCTCGAGAAGCCGAACATTGAGGAGCTGCGGATGCTTTTGACGCCGGGGATCCCCTGGAGGGTGACTGACAGGGGGTATGTCACCTGGTCTTCGACGTCCTGCGGTGAACGTCCAGGCCATTCGGTGAAGACAATCTGCTGGTTCTCCCCGATATCCGGTATGGCGTCGACGGGGATCGGATTTTTCGGCATCCATCCGGACCCGTAGCCGAATGGCATATAGTATATTCCCCCGAAGATGACAGCAAGGACAAAGAGGAGGACGAACAGCTTGTTAGTCAGGCAGAACCTGATGAAGCTATTCAGGAACGATGGTGATCTTTCAATATCCATTGCTTATGCCTTCCATCCGCTGGTCCGGGTTACAAATTTCTAAAATGTCATTTCGCTCCGGGAATTGTATCCTTGAGTTCGCCGCATGCTGGCATTACTGTGCCGAAATACGGGTTCTGGGTGGCATCTGCATCCTGCAGCCAGAATGCTCCCTTGTTCTCGAATGCCATTGGACAGAAAAACTTGTATAGCTTGCGGGGTGGCTTTCCCCCGGAGGAGATAATTTCCCTGTATAGGAGGACTGAAATGTCATAGAATATCTCACGTGCGGAAGCCATATCCTTCGCAGAAGAGAGCTTTGTTGAATATCGTGAGTCGAGTTTTCCGGCATTCTTCAAGGCATCGTCAAGATTGTCGGAGAAAAGGGCCTTGTGCACCGCCAGATATGATCCGATGATGTCATCAGGTATTATGTATTCGGCGGGAACGGCAGGTTTATCAGTCGTCTTTCCTTCAGCAGGCATGGACATCATGGAAGGCTGGGCCTGTATCTGGAGGGCGCTGTCGATTTTGAAGTTGCCCCGTGTCACTACCTGTTCACCTTCCTTGAGTCCGGAACTAACTATATAGTAGGCTCCAGCCCTCGGTCCGAGAACGATCTCTCTTCCTTCATATGTCCCTTTTTTCCCGGGAACTGCAACATAGACGACCGCACGTTTTCCAGTTATGAGAGGTGCAGTTGCGGGAATGAGGAGCGGAGGTTTCAGATTCTTGTCGTTCGGATCTGCGAAACCGAGTGATTCGGCTGTGACAAGCGGCATACCGCAGATATCGCACGTGCCAGGGGCATCCTTAATTATTTCTGGATGCATGGGGCTTATCCATTTTCCCGAGAGCGAAGAGTTCAATATCTTTCCGTCAGCTGCGAGTTTCGCATGTATCACGGCATTTACGAACATCCCGGGCTTTAGCAGGCCTTCGTGGTTGTCGGCGTTCAATCTTACCATCACGGTTCTTGTGTTCTCGTTGAGGAAAGGCTGGATGAAGGCGATCATTCCCTTGAAGGTTTTGCCGGGATATGCTTCGACAGTGAAATCTGCCTCCTCTCCGTATTTTATCCAAGGAAGATCGAGCTCATAGGCCTCGAGGTTCACCCATACCTGGTTGAGATCGGCTATTGTGAACAGTTTTTCCCCCTTGTTGAAATATTTCCCTTCGTTGACATGCTTTTCAATGACTATTCCCTGTATCGGCGCGGTAATGGTCAGGTGATCTGATATCTTGCCGCGTTTTATTATTTCCTGCACCTGTTCTTCGCTGAATCCCCAGAGACGGTATTTCTCCTTGACATCGTTCAGGGTACGCTTGGCGAATTCGTCGTTGTTCTTCATGGTCTTCAGGAGGCTGAGCGACTGGATCAGCTCCTGCTGTGCGAGGAGGAGTTCCGGACTGTATACTTCGGCAATATGATCTCCTTTTCTTACGGCGATTCCGGTATAATTGACATAAAGCTTGTCTATCCTTCCAGGCATCCTTGCGGTTATTAATGCGAGAGTCTCCTCATTGAATGCGATTTTGCCCAGCATTCGTATTTCAACTTCTGCGAATTTTCTTATCACAGGAGCAGTCTCAACCTCGGCAAGTTTTTCCGCATGAGGTGAAAGGGCGATTGATGAACTGTCGCCAGCTGACGGTCCTGTCTGGGGCAGGGGGATGAGATCCATCCCGCACAAGGGGCATTTGCCGGGATTTGACTGTCTGATCTGGGGATGCATGGAACAGGTCCAGATATTCGAGATCTTGTTGTCGGCCTTTCCGGAGTCTTCTTTCTTTACTGCCTGATTGGTGCTGTCACGTCCGACGTGTAATCCTGCCCAGAAGGCAAGTACAACTACGATAAATGCAAGAGTGATTTTAATGAATTTCATTTGTCCAGTTCCCCCGGTGAAAATGTTTTCGGGAAAAATACATTTCAATTCAAGATATACGTTTTTACCCCTTATTCAAATAATTGATATCCTTGATACCTTATCAATACAGTATACATTAAAACTGAAAATACAAGTATATATTGGGAAATAAATGGATTTTGCCAAGGAGGAGAGGCTAGTTAAGTATTCGAACTTGGCAAACAGCTCAATATGAACTAAAATAAGCGCTTTCATTCAAGGAGAAGTCCAAGCATGCCAATATATGAGGAAAAAAAACAGAATCGGAGAAAGTCACTGCTGATTCTGGCTATTGCATTCCTTATAATATATATGCCTTTCCAGATAGGTGGCAGGGAGCTTCGCTGGGAGGAGCACTTCTATGCGACAATGGCCCTTGAAATGAATCTGCTGAATCCTAATACAATCGCTCATGGCGAGGTCATATCATCTAACTACCCACTTTATCCGTGGGTTGTATCGCTGATGTATCGTGCCGGAGCAACACCGGAGTTCGGCCTTAGATTAATATCGGTCCTTTCGGTATTGGTCATTTCCCTGATCGTTTGGGAAGCGGGTAGGAGGGCTGTAGGGAACTTGACATCAGTCGTATCAGCCTCGCTTGTTTTAACCTCCCTTATCATGATTGAGAAGGGGCTGGACGGATTTCCGAACATGCTGGGACTTCTTTTCATACTTGCCGCCTGGGTTGCGTGGTTCACCTACGGTCCTGTAAGGGGGAACTGGAACAGGGCATGGTTCGTATCGCTCTCATTTTGCGGCCTTGCATTCTACACGATCGGCTGGTCCGGCGTATTCATATTTATACTGCCTCTGCTCTTCATGCGGAGGCCGATGACTATATGGTCGCGCCTCAATAAGACCGGTCTTTACTTCGGTATGGCAGTGCTGGTTTTCTTCATACTTATATGGGGCATCCCCAGATGGATTGCAGGTTCAGACATTCCCTTCAGGAACATACCTTTCCAGCCTGATGATTTTCTCGACTACATCAAGCACCTTCTCTTATTCCCGTTCGAACTTGCCGTCAGGATATCGCCTCTCTGCCTGTTCGCCTGGCCTGCCTTCTGCGCGGCATATACGCCTCTTGACAAAAATCCTGTCTTTAGCAGGTTCTTGAAAACTATTGCCACGTCGATCTTCTTTTTCCTCTGGTTCTATCCATTCACGGATCCGAGGGATTACTGCATCCTTGTGCCGCCCCTGGCAATACTTGCCGGCATGAACTACTGGCTGCTTGTGAGGAGGCTTGGCTTCCAGTTGCATCGCATCCTGAAAATACTGGCAGTCACAGGACTTGTATTCGCAGTCTCGGTCCTTCTCTTTTATGCATTGCCACCCACCATATGGAAAACCTGGTTCGGTGGCATCCTTCAGTTCTTCCCTGCCGACAAACTATTCGACGTGAGGGAAGCCAACAGGATGACAGGACTTGTCTTTTCCGGTGCCTCGATCCTCATATTGGCATATGTAATAAAAAAAGCGCCCCTCAAGTGCACAGTTTGGCTGCATTCTCTGTTGATCATCTGCTCCATCGCACTGCTCTATTGGGCCAGCATGTATCCATACCAGTCACATGAGAAGAGGCAGAGGAATCTTGCAAGACATGTCAGGAGCGCAATGGGCGAGGATTATCAGGTCGGCATGACGATCTACAAGATGACGGAAGGTCTCTTCCCGTTGTGCACATATCTCCAGTGTTCGAAAGATCCGACTTTTCCTTTCCTGTGCAAATACGACAAGATCAGTATAAAGAGGATAGGAGAGATCAAGGAGCTGGAACAGATAAACAGCGAAATATATGTGTTCAGCACGGTCTATCCGACATTGTCTGGCAACCCCAGGCCCCAGAGCAAGAAAATACCTATTACAGACAAGGTTTTCCTGTATAAGCTCCCGAAGGCGGAAACAGGCGGACCTGTCAAATGAAGACATCCTTAAACAATCTCACCCTGGAAGAACTTGTCGAATGGCTGAAGTCGGTCGACCAGCCTTCTTATCGGGCAAGGCAGATACAAGAGTGGATATGCAGGAAATTTGCCGTCTCAGCTGCTGAGATGAAGAACCTTCCTGCTTCTCTCAGGGAAGCACTCGAGCAGAATTTCCTCCTGTCATGCTGTTCGGAATTGAAGTCCTCAAGGAGCGGGGACGGGACTGAGAAACTCCTTCTGGGGCTGCTTGACGGAGAATGTGTCGAATGCGTGATCATACCTGCGAAAGACGGGAGGACGACTTTCTGCCTCAGTTCCCAGGTCGGATGTCCGGTCGGTTGCCGCTTCTGCGCAAGCGGAATGACTGGCTTTACGAGGAACCTCGATGCTTCGGAAATACTCGGAGAATTCTTCATCTGCTGCAGGAAGATCGGACATCTGCCCGACAACATAGTCTTCATGGGGACAGGTGAGCCACTGATGAATTATTCCAATCTCATAGGTGCACTGGGCGTGATATGCGATGAAAAACGGGTCGGGATGTCTCCGCGCAGGATCACCGTTTCAACAAGCGGTTTCGTCCCAGGCATAATGAAACTTGCCGATGAAGGCAGGCCATGGAACCTGGCAGTGTCCCTGCATTCGTCGTCTGACAAGGGACGTGCAGCCCTGATACCTGAGAAGCACAGGTATCCGATCAAGGAGATCTGTGAAGCTTGTGAATACTATTTCAATGCAACCGGAAGGATAGTGACTTTCGAGTATGCCCTGATGAAAGGCATGAACGATTCGGAAAATGACGCCAGGGAACTTGCGATGATCGCAGGGAGATGTTCTGCCAAGGTGAACCTGATCCCCTTCAATCCCGTTGAAAAAACAGCATTTTTGAGGCCTGACAACTCACAAATTCGCAGGTTTGAAGCTATGTTAAGGGGCTTGAAGATACCCGTGACAGTACGTGTGGAGAAGGGCGACAGTATAAATGCGGCATGCGGACAGCTGCGGATTTCGCATATGGGAGAATAGTTTTAGGTTTCAAGTTTTAGGTTTTAGGCAAACTTAACACTTAACACTTAAAACTTAACACTTAAAACCATGGGGATGATAACATGAAAGATCTGATTAAAAAACTGATAGTTCAAATGGGAGAGGATCCGGACAGGCCCGGACTGGTCCATACTCCTGTCCGCGTCGAAAAGAGCCTCCAGTTTCTCACGCAGGGATACAAGCAGGACATAAAAAAGCTGATCAACAATGCGATATACGAGGACGACTGCGATGACATGGTGATCGTGAAGGACATCGAGTTCTACAGCATGTGCGAGCATCATATGCTTCCGTTCTATGGAAAATGCCACATCGGTTACATACCAAATGGGAAGATATTCGGCGTCAGCAAGCTGGCGAGGATCGTTGACTGCTATGCGAGACGCCTGCAGCTTCAGGAACGTCTTACGAAGCAGATAGCGCATACGATTCTTGATTCCATAAAGCCCGAAGGAGTAGGCGTCGTAATGGAGGCGCAGCATATGTGCATGAGGATGCGCGGCGTCGAGAAGCAGGAGTCGTTGATGGTCACGTCGGCGATGCTCGGAAGTTTCAGGAAGGAACAGACAACAAGGATGGAGTTCCTGCAGCTGATAAAGAAGTAAGGACAAGGGTGATTGGATTTATGGATGATTGGATGACTGGGTAATGATAATTGATTTCCTCGGTCATCCATCCAATAATCCTACCACCCATTCATCCAATACAATAGGAGTTTGTAATGAGGGCTTTGGTACAGCGGGTTTCATCGGCTTCTGTCGAGATTGCCGGTGATATTGCCGGAAACATAGGCAAGGGGATTCTTGTATTTGTCGCGGTAACACATGATGACACTGAGAAGGATATCAAGTTCCTTGCAGACAAATGCGTGAACCTCAGGATATTCGACGACAAGGACGGCAAGATGAACCTTTCCGTCCTTGATGTAAAGGGTGATGTGCTGGTGGTCTCGCAGTTCACCCTATATGGAGATGCGAGCCATGGCAGAAGACCGAGTTTCACCTCTTCCGCCCATCCGGCGCATGCAGTCCCTCTATACGACCTTTTCATCCGCGAACTCCGCAAGTCCGGATTGAAGATCGAGACCGGAAGGTTCAGGACTGAAATGGATGTTAAGCTCTGCAACCACGGGCCGGTGACGATATTCATAGACAGCAAATCAAAATAAATTAAGAAACAGGGAGAAATATTATGAGAATGGGCGCGACGTCATCCAAGAAGATTGCTTCACGCTATGCTGAAGCGAAGGAAATCTATTCCGAAATCGGAATTGATACTGAAAAGGCTATGAAGGTTCTTTCGTCGGTCAAGATATCCATGCACTGCTGGCAGGGCGACGATGTCGGCGGATTCGAAGTCAACGAGACCGGTCTCACAGGAGGGATAATGGCCACTGGAAATTATCCCGGCAGGGCACGTAATGCCGACGAACTCAGGAAGGATGCGGAGAAGGCGTTCTCACTTATTCCCGGTAAGCACAGGTTCAACTTGCATGCAATATATCTTGAAAGCGGAAAAAAGTTCGTAGACAGGGATGATGTTTCAGCTGAGCATTTTTCAAACTGGATAAGTTGGGCGAAAGAGCAGGGGGTCGGCCTTGATTTCAACCCCACATACTTTTCACATCCAAAATCATCCTCGGGAATGACCTTGTCGAACCCGGACAAGTCAATAAGGAAGTTCTGGATAGAACATGGCAGGAGATCCCGCGAGATAGCGTCTGAGTTCTCGATGAAACTTAAGGGGAAGACAGTCAACAACCTGTGGATCCCCGACGGCATGAAGGATTTTCCAGCTGACAGGCTTGGACCGCGTGAAAGACTTCTTGAATCCCTGGATGAGATCTACAGTTCGAAAGTTCCGGGTGAAGTCAAGGACGCCGTGGAAGGCAAGCTTTTCGGCATAGGCAGCGAAGAATATGTTGTCGGCAGCAATGAGTTCTATCTCGCATATGCGATATCAAGGAAGAAGCTTGTCTGCATGGACATGGGGCATTACCATCCCACTGAGACAATACATGACAAGCTTTCCGCGGTATTGCCGTTCGTTCAGGAGCTTCTCATACATGTAAGCAGGCCGATACGCTGGGATTCGGACCATGTCGTAATAATGAACGATGATCTTCTGAGCCTTGCGAAGGAGATAATCAGGACGGATGCATTGAACAGGGTTTATCTTGCGACGGACTTCTTTGACGCGAGTATCAACCGCATAGGCGCATGGGTTATAGGCGTAAGGAGCCTGCAGAAGGCCTTGCTTTTCGCGCTCCTCGAACCCTCTGAGACCTTGAAGAAGCTGGAGCTTTCTGGAAGGAACGCAGAGAAACTTGCCCTTTCAGAGGAGCTCAGATCACTTCCATATGCCGATGTCTGGAACTACTTCTGCGAATCCAAATCGGCACCTGTCGGAACCTCCTGGATCGGCGAGCTCGAGAAATACGAGAAGGAAGTGCTTTCGAAGAGGAAATAAATTTTCCTTCGGGAAATTTATACTTTGATGTAGAGTTGCCCGTCCCGGGCAAGGGGAATTCCTCTTCGCCGGGACGGCGAACGCTACATCTGGAAGAAATTTATTTAATTATCTGATTCAAAAACATGGATGCAATAGCAGTTAAGATTATCAAAGATACTCCACCTCGGCTTTTTACAGTATTTGACAATTATCGACCGCCAGTTTATTTGATAACTTTCTGCGCAATGAATCGTAAAAAATGTCTTGATTGCCAGCATGTTCACAATGCTTTCAGGGAATATTGTCTAGAGGCTGGAAGACTGGGAAAGGCATCTGTAGGCAGATATGTCCTTATGCCTGATCATATTCATCTTTTTGTCAGGTTAAGTGCCGAACTTAAACTAAGTATTTGGATGCGGGGCATGAAGCGATATATATCTAAGAAGAAAGATTCGGATGGAACTGATAGAGTTGTATGGCAGCCCGGATTCTTTGATCATTTGATGAGGTCCTCTGAAAGTTATATTGAAAAATCCAATTATGTCTTCATGAATCCGTTGAGGGCTAGGCTTGTTCAAAGGCCTGAAGATTGGCCATACAAAGGAGAGATATCCGAGCTTTATATGCCATAGATGTAGTGTTGTCCGTCTCGGACAAGGGGATCAGGATCTTCGCCGGGACGGCGAACGCTACATCAAAACGGAAGAATGAATCAAAATGTAGAGTTGTCCGTCACGGACAAGTAAGATTCTCTTCGTCGAGACAGCGAACCCTACATCAAAACAAAATAAATTAGGACTTGAACTTTCTTTGCCTGAAAAGAATCTTCAAAAACTTCTTGAACCTCTTCCGTTGCCAGGAGGGAAATGCATTCCCTCCCGCATCCTGCCCGGTCCCATGGAAGGGATAATGACTCCGGAGTATTGCAGGACAATGATGGAATTCGATCTCGTCCCGATGTGGATCTCACCTTTCATCAGGATTTCCAACAGCACGCCACGGGCAAGTAAGCTTGCAGAACGTATCTCGCGATTTAAGCCGCTTCCCATCATCGCCCAGATAATGGGGACATACCGTGAACATCTGGCAGGAACAGCAGGCCTCCTATCTGGAATCGACGGTGTGATAGGTGTTGAACTCAACTGCGCATGTTCGAGCAATACGGTGATAGCCAGCGGAACCGGAAGTGCATTGCTCAAGAAACCAGGATGGATCAGGGATGCTCTTATCGCAATGAGGGATGCATCAAAGGGACGAGGGGGGATAGGCGTCAAGATCCGCAGCGGATTTGAATCTCCTGATGAACTCCCCGCCATCCTTGAGGATATTGTCGAAGCGGAGCCGGACTGGATAACTCTCCATTACAGGACAGGAAAGGAATTTTTTTCAAAAGTGCCCGAAGGACGGAAAAGGTTCATGTCGGCGCGTAGGATGCTTATGGGTAGAATACTTTTTGCCAGCGGGGATATCTTTGAACCCAATGATGCGGTGGAATTGGTAGATAAATGTGGTGCAGATGGAATCACTCCCGCCCGGGGACTGATGCGGAATCCATGGCTGATCCGGGATATTGAGGCGATATGCACAAGGGGAGGGATGCATAGACATGATGTGTTGGGATTCATGAGGAGGCTCCTGGAGATTGTTGCTGAAAATCCCAAATGGCGGAACGGACTGCTCCTGGAACTGGATAAGGATATGTGGGGTAGGGAGTCGGAAAAGTTTCTTGCACTGTCGAAGGAGCAAACCTCTGAAGGCATGAGAAGG
>CAZRKP010000059.1:0-27319 GCA_964600895.1 uncultured Victivallis sp. | reverse complement strand
GCAAAAAGATTTTTCGATAATTTTTATTTTTGCCTCTTCAGCGGAACTTAGGTTAATCCTCAGGCAGGAACACCGGAGGAGGAAATTAATTATCACTGTCAAACACTGCCATTTTCTGCACCGAAGAGGGGAATCCCCCGCTAAAGAACCTCATCACGTTGTCCTTGTACCCCTTTGCGGAACCATCGACTTTCAGATAGTTGAAGAATTTGAATCCATGGTTGCCGGGACATGTCGCATTGGTAGTAGCACCGGCATCAAACAGCCAGTCGGCACAGATGGCCTGATCCGGATCCCACTTCTGGATCTTCTTTCTCTGGGGAGCATATGTGTCCGTCCCGGCATTGGTCCAAGCCGCGATGGCAGCATAGGTGGAGTAGGAACATCTTCCACCGCTCAATGTGGCCCATTGGCTCTTCGGAGTGGATGCTGAACCGAACTGCGGCACCTCCCATCCAGGAGCAAGCTTGGATCCCGGACAATAAAGGATGTTCGGCGGTTCAGCAAGAAGACCGCTTGTCATCAAACATCCGAGATAATCATCACCTACGCCGTCATTGTATGCAAGCAGGAAAGGATCTCCGCGATACCTGTTCATCATCCAGCCGTCATAATCACCTGCATACATGATGATCAGATTGCCGATCTGCTTCACATTGCTGAGACAGGAGATCCTCCTCGCCTGTTCCTTTGCATTGCTCAAGGCAGGCAGAAGCAGCGCGGCGAGGATTGCGATGATCGCAATCACCACCAACAGCTCTATCAATGTGAAGCTTCTTATCTTCACCAGTTCCTCCATGCAGAAATTATATCTAAAAACTGAACTGAAATCAATCCAGGGCAACCTATTTCTTCTCAGTTCTCTTCACATAAGTCACATTGTCAACATAGATCGTATCGTCCGTCTTCCTGTTCCTCATGTTGTGCGCTGCACTGAGCATGATCCAGAGCTGGTTCGCCGGGGGATGCCATTTGCCATCCTTTGCGCCACCCCAGGGCTTAGGGATCTTCTCAAAATCCTCCACAATGACCTCCTGCCAGCCCTCGGTCGCCTTCAAGTCAATTTTTGCCTGGAAGGTCTGACCGCTGGAATCCGTTATCCTGACCGAAAGAGCCTTCTGATTGGGAGCCTTCACCCAGATGCTTACCTTCTCGGGATCGAAAATCAGCTTCTTCACCATGGCCACATATGAACCGCCATCCGTGAAATCTCCCTTGAGAACGGCCGACTTCTTTCCTGTCTTCGCATCCGCCTCACTCACGTTCAGGCTTCCATTGGCACCCTTGAACTCCCAGCCACCGTTGTATTCCCAGCCATCAATGTCCTTCTCGAAATCTCCAAGGCTGGTATTCCCATTCCCGCCCTTGAAGGCGGTGATGAAAAGAAAGATTCCAATTAAAAAAATCGTATTCCTCATTTCTCCTCCTATTTATTTCACCAGATAACTGTCCAGCTCCATCGGACCGGCTTCTACGTCAAATACCAAATTACCATCCTTCAACTGCACCGGCACCGGCTTGCCGCTCACAAGATCCGTCACCGTCTCCGAGCCTTTCCATGTGCCAGGAATAGAAACTGCGAACTTCGCAGCTTTGAAGCCCCTGTGGACTACACCGACATAAGTACCGTTTTTAGACTGATATGTCCTGACCTTCACGTCGGGATTTTCATTCTTGATGACAGTTCCCTTTGTCGCTGGCAATGCAAGGAATGCCTGGGCGAAACGGCGGTGCTCAGTTATGAAGCTGCGCCCTATTGTATATGGTGTCCAGGTTATGACGTTCGGATCGCCGTGGAATACGCTCAGCACTTCCTCGGCCATGCTGAATGCAGGGCCGGCGGGAGTCATTTCGCTGGTCTCATAATCGTCGCCCTGGATGTTGGTGCGCCCCTTCTCCTCATACGTGAACTGGTTGCAGATAGCAAGTCCGTCGCCGGTTTCGAAGGAGCGGATATAAGGCTCGTTGTTCGACAAGTAATGCAGCTGCACGGGCAGAAACAGGGCTATGCCGTCCACATCACGGTAAAGCTCTGGCCTGAGTTGCTTGTGCGGTTCGTTCGTCATGCGATGTCCGCCCTGCAGGCGCCTGACATAATCCATGTCCGTGAGCTTTTTCTGCTGTGCGATCTTTTTCAAATACCACTGCCGCGCATTGTCAACATTGTACAGATCGCTCCAGTCCTTGGGAGAATTGCCCTCGTCGTTGCCTGTGATGAGACTCCATCCGTCGGGATCCCAGTTATAGTAGTAGAGCTTGAGATCCGGACGATAACTTCGCAGATGATCGCGGATTTTGACATGGAAGTCGCGGCGCTTGCCCTGCCACCAGTCCTGGTACTCCTTTGCCATGGTGCTTGAAGCCCACTTGGCTATTGCGACATCATCACCCTTGGGCATCTCGCGCCCGGTCTCCTTGCAGAACAACTCGACGTCCTGCTTTCCATATGAGCACTTCACGCGATCACTGCGCATGCGCCATAGGATTCCACCGATGTTGGGGTATTTTTCGATGTTCTTGCCGACAACCTCGTCAATCAATACCTTGACATCCTCCCAGGTTGCCGGATGCAGGAGGTTTGCTCCCCATGGCGTATATCTGCCGCACTTGTCCTGTTTTCCATCAGGTCCTATGACCCTGGCTTCCTTTGGCAATTTCGGGCTGCCTCCATATTCAAGACGTGGTATCAGATTCAGCTCGCGGTCGCGGGTGGCGTCCAGCCAGAGACCGAGGATTTTCCAGCACTTGTCGTTGCCGAATCCGTCGCGATGGACAGGGGATCCAAACCACTCCGGAGCACCGTCATATCCCTGCGAGTTGGGGAAATAGCCATTGAATGACCATTTCAGGAAGACAGGCCCCAGGGCATTGAGCCCAATCAGCCTTGCATATTCCGAAACATCAGCAGGATTGGCTTCGGGCTGGCGTTCCCAATCCATCATGAGCACTCGCTTCTTCTCTCCTTCCGGATAGCGGATTGCTGGATAATGCGCCTGCGGATTGTCAATTTCATAAAGGCGCATTTCGGCTACCGCCGGGCCGGAATCGTACTGTGGTGAATATACGCGCCCGATGTCATGGAAAAACACCCAGAATCCGTTTTCTGAAGAGACAGACCTGCTGCCCTTATACCCGTATGTAATGTCATCAAGCGACACGATATGGTCGCACCATTCGTAGTTTCCGCTAAGAGGATATGGTGTGTTCGGCTCGTTGGGACAGAGGTCAGGACTTACTCCGGTGCGGAAACCCACTCCCTGATAATTGCGACCGGCCTTGATGTCCATGGCGAAGTAGCGGCTCTTGTCCTCGGGATAAAGTATCCGCAGCAGATACTGCTTGTATGGCTTAAGCTTGCCGCGTCCGATGCGATATCCGAAGAATTCATCATTGTTGGCTTCGCGGTATCTGCGATTTTTGAACTCTTCAATCTTGATTCCCTTCTCCCATGTGGCATAGGCACGCCTCCCGCCCCAGAACGCACGTACCCCGCCCTGCTTGTATGGATGTGGATCCTGCAACGCGTCATTACCGCATTCGATGACGTCGATGAGCTTGAGTTTTCCTAGCGGAGTTTCTTCGATCTTTTCCGCAAGCGCGGGAAGCGCCAGCTTGTCACGGCTCTCGTATTTCAACATCTGCTGATGCCAGGAAAACGCCTTCAGTGGTTCTCCGTCTTTGTTCTTGAGCAGGGCGGATGCATCGAACCATTCACCGTAATACAATTGCTCCGCCTCTTCAGGTGTCAGTTTCACTATGGCGACCAGATCATCTCCCTCAGCGCGTTTCACCGATGCAGTTCCGTTCTGAACAGTGCGGTGGAAGCAGTCTATCAGACGGTAGTCGAGGGTCTGACCGTCTCCCTTGCTCAGTTTTCCATAGAACTTAAAGACAAGTTCCAGTGCTTTTCCAGGTTTGGGGCCCATTTCAAAGTCTTCGGGTTTTGATAGGGTATCAGGGTGCCCCTCCACTCTCAGCATGATTGAACCTGTATCAGGGGATATGCAAAGCTTGTCACCGTTGATTCCGCCGTTGACGTACCAGTCATGGACACAGACGGCCAGTGAATTGAGCTGGCCGTACTTTATCTGCTCCGGCTTCAGCATGATATCAAATTCGGGACCGAATTTTTCAAACTTCTGGATTTCACTTCCATTCCAGTAAAGTTCGCCACGGTCATCTGGCTGTCCCAGCCGCAGGCGGAGAGATTTCCCTTTCCACTCTTCAGGAATGAAAACTTTCTGCCGGTACCAGGCCGGACCGTCGTAGGCGTAATCCTGGCTCTCCCAGGAGCCCGGGATTGAGATTATATCCCATGAGTTGTCATCAAAATCGGGATTGTTCCATCCGAGTTCCAGACCATATCCCAGGCTATCCCTCTTGCTTTCATCGGTATCTTTCTTAAATACTGATTTTGTTCCGTCTGGACGATGATCATCCAATTTGAACCGCCATAGGCCCGCAAGAGATATCGGCTGACCTTCAGCGGCCACCTGGAACGCGCCAGCCTGGAAATCAGCAAAAAGGATTTTTCCAGGCTTCTGAAGCTCATGGTTTCCATATCCCAGCACCAGTGCGTCTGCAAATGAAGGATCGCTTAATTCCTGTGGAACTTTGTCATGCCCGGAATTTCTGGCAAACGCTGAAAACGGGAGAATCACCTTCTTCCAGTCGCCCGCCTCAACAAAAATCCTGGCACTGTAACTCGTTCCTCCTCCGCTCTTCCAGCGGATCTTCCCCTGATTCAGCTTTACCTGGATCTCCCCGTTTATTTCGCTCTTATACCAGAAAGAAATGTAATCGTATCCTTTCTTCTTCCAGTCAGAACCCTTTTCGCCATTCTTCAGATAGTAATCTACATATTCCTGAGAATTGGGATACCAGACATCCATGACAACCGCGTCGCCGCCCTTGTATGCAGCGCGCGCAACTCCCATCTTAGGCCTGGTATCGCTCGTTCCCTCGTCCCTCCATCCATATTCCCAGCGCTTGTCCTCCAGAAGCCCGTCCTTCAGATCCTGGGTCAGCGACAGCTTCATCGCCTCAGATATCTTGTTGTCTGATTTGCCGGGGCCAAAAGGGGCAAAGCGCCGGATCGAAAAGCTGCCATCATTCAAACCACCCTCCTTATACCAGTCGGCGACGCGGACCGCAATGGAGTTTTCAGAACCGAATTTGATCTTTTCATTCGGAACTTTAAAGACAAAATGCGGACCGAATGCTTTGACTTCGGCAACCTTCTCGCCGTTGAAATAAACTTCACCACGGTCATCGGGACGACCAAGGTTGAACAACAAGGCGCCATTTTTCCAATCTGCAGGAATCAGCACTTTCTGCCGGTACCAGGCGACACCGTCATAGTTGTGGCCCTGAGTTTCCCAGGATGAGCCGACCTTTATGGTCTTCCAGCCCGAGTCATCGTAATCAGTTTTTTCCCATCCCTCCTTGAGTCCAACCCCTTCCTTCTCCTTGTTGTCAATCTGAAATAGCCAGGTCCCGTCAAGACTGATGGAACCACCATTTGCAGTGAAGGGCTTGAGCTCCGAAGCTCCCGCGAGATCCGTAAGCAGCAAAATTATCGCCACCAACATCAGATTGGCATATCTCATTGTTTTCTCCATTGTATATAATTTCAAGATTGCTTTCTTCCAATACCATGACTGAAAGAAATTTATTTCACCAAATAACTGTCCAGCTCCATCGGACCGGCCTCGACGTCAAATACCAAATTACCATCCTTCAACTGCACCGGCACCGGCTTGCCGCTCACAAGATCCGTCACCGTCTCCGAGCCTTTCCATGTGCCAGGAATAGAAACTGCGAACTTCGCAGCTTTGAAGCCCCTGTGGACTACACCGACATAAGTACCGTTTTTAGACTGATATGTCCTGACCTTCACGTCGGGATTTTCATTCTTGATGACAGTTCCCTTTGTCGCTGGCAATGCAAGAAACGCCTGCGCAAAACGGCGATGTGCATCAATGAAACCGCGCCCGTATGTGTAGGTGGTGCAGGTTATCACATTCGGATCGCCATGGAAACAGCATAGCACCTCCTCCGCCATCGAAAACGCAGGTCCGGCCGGCGTCATTTCGCATGATTCATGATTGTGTCCCTGCACGTTCCATCTCTGTTTTTCCTCGTAATTGAACATGTTGCACATGGCAAGACCGTCGCCGGTCCGGAAAAAATTTATGTATGGCTCGTTGTCTGCGAGATAATGCCAGTGTATCGGCGCAAAGAACACCATGCCCTTCAAGTCACGATAGAGCTCCATATGGGCCCTGTCATGCTGCAACGGCATCTTCATGAACATGTCAAGGTAGTCGGCATCCTTGAACTTCTTCCTCTCCTCGGTCCTCCTTGCATGGAATTCCGGAGCCTTGTTCACATCATACATGTCCGTCCAGTCCTGAGGCTTGTTCGTGCCATTGTTGCTAAGGCCCAGGTTCCAGCCGTCCTCGTCCCAGTTATAATAATAGAACTTGAGATCCGGCCTGATTGACTGCAGTTTCGCAAGGATCTTCTTATGGAACTCGAGGCGTTTCTTGTGCCACCATTCCGCATACTTCTTTGAGATGTCACCCTTTGCAGCCCATTCTGAATAAGGATTCGCAGGACTTTTCTCCTTCTTCTTCTTTTCGGCCGGTTTCTTCGCATCCTTCGCTTTTGCATCAGGTTTTGGAGCCTCAGGCTCGTTCTTCTCAAAGTCCGGAAGCTTCGTCCCCGTCTCCTTGCAGAACAGTTTTACATCCTCCTCGCCGTAGCTTATGACCATGCGGTCATTCCTCATGCGCCAAAGTATGCCGGCGATCTGTGGATTGTCCTTTATCCTCTCGCCGACTATCTCGTCGATCATCGTCGAGAACTCGTCCCAGGTGGCAGGATGCAGCAGGTTCGCACCCCATGTGGCGAAACGGCCGACAGCGGACTTCTTTCCATCAGGTCCAATGGCAATCGCCTCCTTGGGAAGGTTGTTGCTTCCGCCGTATTCCACCCTTGGAATGATGCTGATGCCGACTTTTTTGGCTGCGGCAAGATATTCATCCCATGTCTTCGCGGTCTGTCCTTCCGGAAGAGCGAGGAAGGGAACAAGCGGATCCTCCTGCCTGAATCCGAGCTTTGTCGGCCAGAACGCCATGCTCGCCCATTTCTGGACCTCAGGGCTAATCATGTTCAAGCCTATGAATTTCGCGTGCTTCATCACATCTTCAGGAAATGCCTCCGGCTGTCTTTCCCAGTCGGCCATCAGCACCCTCTGGGGTTCACCTTCAGGAAGATTTATCTTCGGATAATATTTCTCCACGTCCTTGATCTCATAGAGCTTCACTCTCGCCGCCGCCGGCCCGCTCTGGTAATGTGGAATGTAAATCCTTGATGGTGCCATCATGAAGAACCAGAATCCGTTCTCAGTTGTCGTCTTCCTGTTGCCTAGATAGCCGTAGTCCTTTTCATCAGGGAAAACAAGATTGTCATACCACTCGTATTTTCCGCTCAGCGGATAATTGTCGATCGGATCGTCAGGACCAGCTCCGGTCTTGAATCCAGTTCCCTGGTAGTTCCTGCCGGCCTCGATGCTCATCGGGACATAGCGTGTCTTGTCCTCCGGGTATTCGATCCTCAGTATATATGCGCCGTGCGGGGTGATCTTCCCGCGTCCGACACGGTATCCGAACCATTCGTTGTTGTCGGCCTGGCGATATTTCCTGCCAAGGAATTCCTCAATGGTTATCCCGTTCTTCCAGGTACAATACGCTTTCCTGCCGACCCAGCTCTCGCTGATCCCGCCTTCCTTGTATGGATGCTCGTCCTGCCCGGGATCCACGGAACAGTCTATTTCATCAATCAGCTTCAAGCTCCCGTATGGAGTATCCTCAAACTTCTCCGCCAACGGAGCCAGAGAAAGATTGTCACGAGACTCGTAGCACAACTGAAGCCTGAGTCCGGCATCCGCAATCACAAGTTCGTCCCTGCTGTTCCTGATCTGCACAGAATAATCAAATTTCTCGGAATAGTAGAGCTGACGCGATTCTTCCTTGGAAAGGCTGACTACCGCCGAAAGCATCCCATCCTTCTCGTTTCCAAGATCGACAGAACCCTCCTTGAGTTTCCTGTGGAAATAATCGATCAGCACATAGTCCACCTTCAGCTTCTTGTCGACAGTCACCATCGAAGGGACCTTGAAGACGATGTCGTAGAGCTGACCTGGTTTGGTGCCCATGTCGAACTTTTCAGGCACTGCAAGCGTTCCGGATGAGGTTCCAGCGTTGCAGACATATACTCCTGAGAACACCGGGGCCATTTCGAAAACTCCGCCATCGAAACCTCCGCCCTGGGCCTTGTCGAATATCCTCACTGCGATTGTGTTCACAGCTCCGGGCTTCACGGACTCAGGCGGGATCAATCCGCAGAGGACCTGGCCTATCTTCTCCGTCTTCGCGATAGATGTCCCGTTGAAGAATAATTCACCGGTATCGTCTGTCTTGCCCAGGTTAATATTTATTGGCAGCTTCTTCCATGATTCCGGTATGAAGACCTTTGCGCGGTACCAGCCTGCACCGTCATATTTGCTGAATTCCTTTTCCTTCTCCCAGTTGTCACTCACCCAAAGTGGAGTCCAGGACGAATCGTTGAAATCCGGTTTCTCCCAGCCTTCCTTCAACCCGGCATCGTTCTCATCACTTTTGAACAGCCAGGCTCCCTCTATGCCAATTCCGGAAGCTTCCGGCGAACAGCTGTAGGGGCCGACCTCGAAATCGGCGAATAAAATTTCCCCTCCCTTCTTAAGTTCGTTGCCCCTGTATCCGATGTGGAATGTATTGAGTCCTGCGAGTGAATCCAGTGTCTTGAAATCCTTCTTTATTCCAGTGCTGAACTGCGAGAACGGAACAATGACCTTGGTCCAGTCTCCGGGTTTCACGAACACAGTCGCCTGATAATTGGTCCCCTTGCTTGTCCAGCTCCAGTTACCATAGCTCAATCCGACCTTTATCTCGCCTTCAGCTTCCTTGGATTTATAGTAGAAGGAAAGATACCTGTAGTTGTCCTGCTTCCAGACATCGCCGTTGGCGGTGGCAGGCAGTCTGAAGTCGATGTACTCCATGCTCGAATTAGGATACCAGATGTCGATGCCAAGCGCATTTTTCCCGTTGAATGCGCCCTTCTGCGCGCTGAGCTTCGGCCTGGTGTCGGCTGTGCCCTCGTCGCGGCAGCCATATTTCCAGCTTGCCTTGTCGAGGAGCTTTGAGAGGGCGTCGTCGGAAGTCATGAAATCGAGTTTCATCGGTTCTGACTTCTGCACCGGCACCTGCCTGAAGGTTCCATATCGCGCAAGACGCGCCTCTCCCTTGTAGATGCCACCGTCCATGTAGTGGTTGGAGACTTTAACGGCCAGCACATTTTTTTCACCGGCCTTCACGAGCTCCTTGTCGATCCTGTATACACGGGGTTCATTGAAATGCTGGTTCGAGGTTGTCCCGACCTTCTTTCCATTGAAGTAGGATTCGTCGGCATCATCTATGCATGGCAGCTTGAGAAAGAGATTCTCATCCTTCCATCCGGCAGGTACATCGAACGAAAGCCTGTACCAGGCATCGCCCATATAGCTTATGCCAAGCGAACTCCATGATGCCGGCACCTTGATCTCCTTCCACGCGCTGTCGTTGAATTCCGGACTGAACCATTTGTCAGGGATCCCCTTTGAATCCTTGTCGAGGGAGAAAAGCCATTTTTTTCCGGAGAGGAGATCTATGGAGCTGGAGTCATCAGCCCCTGCAAGCGCAATAAGGAGCATGGACAATACCGCCATTGCCAATAATTTTTTCATGGTCAAGCCTTTGCCATTATGAGTTCAGGTTCTATCTTTGCAAGCTGGGGCTTTTTTGGAAAACTCCCCTCACGTCTCGAATAAAGCATTTCAAACATCTTCGTACCCGTCTCGTAATTGTGCTTGTCGATTGTGGCGAATGGAACCGACTTCTCCCATATGCCTTCATTGCACTCCCTGTAGAAATTATCATATCCGGCGATAAGCACATCTTTCCCGGGAGTGAGCCTGAAAAGCCTGCAGGCGGCGGCGACAGGGAAGAAATCGCTGTCGGAAGTGACAATGATCGCGTCGGGCCTGTTCCTGTCTGCGAGATATTCCGCGAGATATCCGGCATATTGCCTGGTCCTCCTGTCGAAGTTCTCCCTGGTACTGTCCTCAAGCCTTTTTTCAAGTCCGATTATGTATGCAGCCGGCAGTAGCGGAAGTTTCGATTCGCGTATCGCCTTTTCAAATCCGCGGTTCCTGTCATTGAGCCAATAGTTGGATTCAGATGCGGCCCATAAGCGCAGTATTCTCCTTGCACCGGCACCGGCGAGATGCTTTGCAAGCAGATAGCAACCCTTCTCCTGATCGGCGATCACCCTGTCGAACGGCAGGACAGCTTCTGTACCGCCGTTGACCACCATCTGAATCCCCTGTTCCGCAACCGCCTTTAATGTTTCCGCATAATAGGGATCATCTGAAATGCCGTGTGACACAAGGATGCCATACGGTCTCATCTCCAACACCTTCCTGTAGCTGCCGTCATCGAAATTCTTCTCGTTGAAGAACATCGTGTTCAGGCCGCATGTCCTGCATGCATGGATCGCACCGGCTTCGACCGCCCACATCTTGCCGCTTCTGGTATATATGGATGGATCATCGGTCAACTTGCTCAGCATGATGCACGTCTTGGAAAGCAGGGCTGAATCATCGTCCTCGTAGGAGGAGATCCTGCAGGTGTTGCGTACGCTTTTCAGGAAGCCATCCCGTTCAAGCTCCGCAAGCGCGGTCCTCACCGTACCGCGAGAGACACCGTACATCTCCGCAAGCTTGAATTCCGTGGGAAGCCTTTCACCCTTGCCTATCTTCCTCTTCTGCAGAAGGGACTTTATCCCCTGCACCACCCTCATCCTGGGCGAATCGTACATCCGCTTCATTTCCCTGTCCATGCCTTGCTCCTGCCTGTTTTGTTCTGCATGGAATATTGTACAATTATTATACAATGTCAAGCCATTGTCTAATAATTATATGAGGTATTTTCCTGACTGTTCCGCTGCCGCGGGAATTGCCCGAGATGCAAATGTTGATTTTATGGATTAAGGGAGTATTTTCATTTCTTCAATCAAAAATCATCAATCAAAAATCGAAAATGCCTATGATAATCATCGAACCTCATATCCACATGTATTCACGGACCACCGACGACTACCAGAGCATGTATGAGGCGGGCATCCGCGCCTGTGTCGAACCCTCCTTCTGGCTGGGTACCAACCGCAGATACGCCGGCACATTCTTCGACTACTTCAGCCTGATACTCGACTTCGAGACTGTAAGGGCGAAACGTTTCGGCATCGACCATTTCGCCGCCGTCTCGGTGAACCCGAAGGAGGCCGAGAACACCTCCCTCGCCTACGAGGTCATCTCCGGAATGGACGAATACCTCGACCACCCCCGCTGCATCGCCCTCGGGGAGATCGGCTTCAACAACATAAACAAGAAGGAGGAGGAAGTATTCGCGAAACAGCTCAGCATCGCGCACAAACGGAGGATGCCGGTCATCATACACCTCGCCCACTTCGAGAAAGTCAAAGCCATAAAATGGACCATCGACGTGATCAGGAACGAGAAGATCCCTGAGGAACTCGTCGAGATCGACCACAACACCGAGGACTCGATGCCGTTCGCCCGTGAGACCGGATGCTACACCGGAATGACCGTGTATCCCATATCCAAGCTTACGCCGGAGAGGGTTTCAGGCATCGTGAAGCAGTTCGGAAGCGACCGCATGATCATCAACGGTTCCGCCGACTGGGGCATCTCAGATCCCCTCAGCCTCATAAAGGTCTGCGCATTCATGAAGAAGGACGGCCATCCAGAAAAAACAATTTCATCCATCCTCTTCGACAATCCCAACGCATTCTACTCCCAGTCGCCCAAATGGAAGCCGGACTTCAGCCTGAAACCGGTCGATCCGCGGGAATTCCAGAGATAGTGAAGAACGGGTGAATGGATGATCGGATGGATGGATGATTGCGGAATAAAGATTCAAAGCATCAGAGATTAAATATATGTCTTCAAAAACTTGGCAACTCGGTCCCATTGTCACTGATTTTCTCCTATACCCATCCAGAGGATTTTAAAGCCATGAATTCCAGAAAAGAAAGGCTTGAGGTTCTCAGGAATATCGACATCTATCCTGTCATCTCCTCGGAATTCTGCGCCGGAAGGACTCCCTTATTCGTCCTTGAGCAGGTGGCAATAGGCGGCACCAGGATCGTCCAGCTCCGCGAAAAGAACAGCTCCAAGCAGGAGATCTCCTACATGTGCCGCGAATTCCGCAAAGTCTGTGACAGTCACGGAATGCTCCTCATAATGAACGATCATGTTGATATCGCTCTGGAATGCGGTGCTGACGGCGTCCATCTCGGTCAGGAAGATATGCCGCTGCAGGAGGCGCGCAATCTCGCGCCGGATCTCATACTCGGATGTTCCACTCATTCGGAGAGGGAAGCCCTGGCGGCCCAGGAGGACGGAGCTGACTATGTAAACATAGGACCAATCTTCGCAACCCAGACGAAAAAGACCGCATATCAGCCTCTTGGGCTGGAAGTGCTTCGACAAGTACCTCCGCTCCTGAAGATACCCTTTACCGTAATGGGTGGGATAAAGGAACAGCATATTCCCGAACTTGCTGCAATCGGAGCGCGCAGGATTGCCATGGTCACGGAAATCACAACCGCCCAAAACATCCCGGATAAGGTACGAAAGCTCATATGCCTCATCCGCGGCGGGCAGGAACTGATCTAAAATACCCCCTTGATTTCGATTTTTACCGAGATAGATTATCTGGCACATTTTATGCTTCCACGTTTTTGGGGACGGGACTACTATATAATGACGATGGACAACGGAGGTTTTGCTGATGATAAGCATACAAGGCGACCAGGTGCTTAATGCGGGCAAAAAGACTTTGGATGTGACCAAGGAGATAAACAAGAAGTCTAAGGATCCCGTAAACGAATCCACAACATCCATACAGAACCATCCTGTCCTGAACTGCTTCTATCCTGTCGGTTCGGCATGGCACAAGAAGGAATTCATGGCCTCGAAATCGAGGATCTCAATTACCGAGGATCCCCACAACTCGGATATCCCGATCGGGATACCTAACATCCAGAACATCAGCATCACCCTTCAGAAGCTGCTTCATGAATGGTACGTCATGGAATCCAGCAACTCCAGCATAATGAATGTGGACGGGGTCCCAAGCCATCAGCTGATCCTCAAACCGGGAGCAAAGCACCTTCTTTTTGTAGACAAGACTCCGCTGATCTTCATCTATACCAAGCCAGGTGCAGAACCTGCAAAACAGGACCGTCCAACAGGCAAACCTGAGAAGGGGGAATTCTCCCTGCTTTTTGAACAGTCCACAAATGAGATCAGATTCAGGAAGGATCAATCATATATCCTGGGCCCCAGTGAATTCTGCGACTTCAAACTGCAGAACGAAAACGCCTGGGCGAACATTTTCTACTACAAGAACTGCAACTACCTGAGATCGATACATGCCCTGGCGAACACTCAGGAAGCACCTGTCACGGTCGACGGCATCAGCGCAGACACGCCGCTGCCGCTTTTCGACGACAGCAAGATTACTGTTGGCAAGCATACGCTTTTCTATCATACGGAGCAGGACATGAATATCGCGAAACACGAGTTCGCGTATGTTCCGGAACATCCAGCCGAAAAACTCTGCCTGCTCTGCATCGACGAGAGCACCTCGGAGAAATACAGCTTTGCTCTTCCGCCAGCTGGCAAATCGCTCTACATCGGAAGAGACTCCCATTGCGAGATACATATCGACAGCAAGGACGTCTCCAGAAAGCATTCACAGGTGATAATGTATGAACGTTCAGCCCTGGTCTTCGACTGCTACAGCACCAACGGTACATATGTGAACGGCGAGAAGGTCGCAAAACGCATGCTCCATCCGGGCGACATCGTCACATTCGGTGACACCCGATTCATGTTCTGCTACCTCGAATAGATGCACTGCTGGATGATTGGATGGATGGGGGGTAGCGGAGTCATATTTTTCACTGATCCTCTGCCTTCTTTCTTTCCACAGGCGACTTACTTCAAGGCTTCGGTTCTTCCTTCGCCTTTTCTTCAGCAGGCTTTTCTTCAGCAGGCTTTTCCTTGAGGGCTTCCGTGGCGGTGACTGGTTTCACCTTTGGCAGGATGAAGCGTTTGAAATCGGCGTAGGTGACAAATATCATCAGGCCAATGAGAAGAGTTATGAACACTATGAAGACGGGTTTCACCATTGATTCCGGAACGGGCTTGCGTCTTATGGATTCGAGCGTGGCGAGGACTATGTGTCCGCCGTCGAGAACAGGTATAGGCAGCAGATTGAGTATCGCAAGACTGAATGTGATCATCACGACAATGTATATCGCCTGGATGAAGTTGCCGCGGTAGACCGTCTTGCCGATGATCGCGACTATGCCTACAGGTCCGCTCATGTGACTCGGTTTCAAGGTGCTTGTCCCCCAGATCGCCTTGCAGATCATCCCTCTAACCGACTTGTATGTCATGTCAATGACATCCATGAACTGCTCGAAGGGATTTGGATAATTGTAGAACACTTCCTCGAGGCCTATCGTATATTCCTTCATCTGTTTTGGGAAAACCTTGAGAGTCACAAGATTCTCCCCTCTGCTGACAATGAACTCCATCTCCTTGCCCATGCTCTGCTGGATCAGCATCGAGAACATCTCAGGAACAGTGATACTCTTGCCATCTATCTTCTTCACTACGTCTCCCTTGACAAATCCGGCCTTTTCAGCAGGAGAACCTGGAAGCACATCCCCTATAACTATCGGCAGATGCGAGGGGTCGTGGTTGACTCCTATCTTGTATAATCCGGTATCCTCCTTGATCGCAGACACCCCGCCAACTTCAATGATCTTTCCCTGACGGTAGACTGTAAATACCATTGGACGTCCGACAGATTCATTGACTTTCTTGATGAAGTCATCATAACCGCCGAGTTCGGCTCCGTCTATCTTGAGTACAATGTCATTCTTCCTTATCCCCGCCTTATCAGCAGGAGAATCCTTCATTGGGACAAGTACGAGGATCTTAGGCAGGAAATACGGGTAGGCGATGCCTTCCTCCGCCATAACCTTCTTGTTTACGGCCGGCTTATATTTGATTTCGAGCCTCTCATTTCCGCGCAGCACTGAAAGCTCAACATCGCCTACAGTGAATAGGACCTTGCGGACTATGTCGTTCCAGGTGGCGTAGAATGCCTTTCCGTTGACCTTCTCGACTATGTCGTCCTTCCTGAGACCTGCCTTGTATTCCGGACTGTCATCGGTGACTGAAGCGATCTGGAAAGCCGGCATCTTCGGCGTGTCCATGGGGAATCCATGTATCCATATGATAGTGCCGAGGGCAAGTCCGAAGAGAACGTTGAAGAATGGACCTGAGAACGCGACTATTATCTTGTCCAAAGGTTTTACGGAAGGAAGCACATTACCGTTCTCATCCCTCGCTTCACCTGTGCAGTCGATCTGCGGAAGGTCGACATATCCTCCGAATGGAATGCAGCCGATCCTGTATTCAACACCCTTATACTTGTAGCCCCAGACCTTCTTGAAGCCTATCGAAAAGGCGATGATGTGAAGTCCCCGCCATTTTGCGGCAAGGAAATGCCCGAGCTCGTGCAGAAAGATACACAGCCCGAAAAAAACCAGGACAAAGAAGAACACATAAATATCCAAAAGCATTGAACTTAACATAACAATCTTTCTAATTACCAGTTTATAGAAGATAACAGGGGATTAGGGTTGGATAATTCAATTTCTCCGTTTCACCCGCTCTCCGATTCTCCGTTTCGATTTCATTGAGGATGCCATCTGCCGTGCCCATTTGTCGGCTGATAGAATAGCATCAAGTGACGGACGGTCAAGCCGTTTATGGTAAGACATCGTCTTTTCAATAATGTTCCATATGTCCGTGAATTTTATCTCAGCCTTCCTGAACCTTTCGACTGCAATCTCATTGGCGGCGTTCATGACCGCCGGCATCGTGCCTCCAACCTTCAGCGCTTCATATGCGAAGTCCAGCGACGGGAAATTCCTCCTGTCCGGACGTTCGAAAGTCAATCCTGCGAGTTTCGCAAAATCCAGCGGACGAAGCGATCCGGCATGCTTCACCGGATATGTCAACGCATACTGGATCGGGAAACGCATGTCCGGTTCGCTCATCTGCGCCAGGACCGTTCCGTCGACAAATTCCACCATGGAATGTATTATTGATTGCGGATGGATCACCACGTCAATCTTATTGCCCGAAACATTGAAAAGCCATCTCGCCTCGATGATCTCAAGCGCCTTGTTCATGAGCGTGGCCGAATCGATCGTCACCTTGGGGCCCATGTCCCATACCGGATGTTCAAGTGCGGACCTGTAGCTCGCTCTGCTCATCTCCGTGATCTTCCTGCCGCGGAACGGTCCTCCGCTGGCAGTTAGGATTATCCTATGGACATCTTCGGTCTTCTTTCCCTCGAGACACTGGAATATCGCGCTGTGCTCGCTGTCGACGGGAATGAACTTCACTTTCCTCCTGCGGACTTCGCGCATGACAAGCTCCCCGGCCATCACCAGGACCTCCTTGCTCGCGATAGCGATGTCCTTGCCGCTCTTCACCGCCTCAAGCACGGGCACAAGCCCACCGGTACCCACGATCGCGCAGAGGACAAGATCGGCTTCCGCGAGAAGTGAAAGCTCCTGTATTCCCTTTTCACCTGAAAGGACTTTGAATCCCTTCGGGAGTTTCCTGCGAAGTTCGCAGGCCTTGTCATCATCGGCTACGGCAAGACTTCTGCATCCCAACTCACGGGCCTGCTGTTCGAGAAGCCTGATGTTGCCACGGGCCGCAAGACCGACGACATCGATCTCGTTGGAAAGATGTTTTACAACGCTGACGGCATTCCTTCCGATCGAGCCGGTGGAACCGAGGATTATGATTTTTTTCTTCATAGGCTAATTATCTTGTTTGTCAAAAAGTTCCAAACTTCAAATTCCAAGTTCCAATAATCAAACTATTCAAACAGGAACCTCAAGATTTTATTTGATGATTTAAGGTGCTTTTTATTATTTGTTTGAATTTTGAAAGTCTGGAACTTGGATTTTACCGGAGGTCTTTCACGGTCGCCCCATCTCCGATTCCGCATATTATGGTCTCAGTGTCCTTCCCCGTCCTCAGCTTGAAGGCCGACTTGATCCTGTCACAGTATTTCTCCGCCTGTTTCTCCTCGACAAGATGTATGCTGATGCCTCCGAATCCACCGCCGCTCAGGCGTGCCCCGATACAGCCGGGAATGGACTTTGAAAGTTCCACGAGATAATCAAGTTCCGGACAGCTGTTCTCAAAATTTTTCTTCGAGCTCTCATGCGATTCGTAAAGGAGCTTTCCAAATGCGGCGACATTGCCCTCATCGAGAGCCTTCACTCCATCTACAACCCTGGTATCCTCTCCGACGATGTGCAGAGCCCTCAGATAGTCAATCCTGTCCATGCTGTTCTTTTCCTTCTCGAGAAGCTCCAGCGAAACGTCCCGCAAGGCCTTGACCTTCGGATTGTTCTTCCTTATCGCGGCGACTGCCTTCTCGCAGCTCTGGCGCCTCAGGTTATAGTCGGAATCTACAAGGTCGTGCTTGATCATCGAGTTCGCGACGACAAGGACATATCCCGCATGCAGCTTGACGGTCCTAATGACCTCCACAGTGCGGAAGTCGCAATAGATGAGAGAGTCCTTTTTCCCGAAGATCGAACTGAACTGGTCGAGAAGTCCGCTCTTGATGCCGATGTAGTTGTTCTCGCTGCCCTGCCCTATCCTCGCCCAGTCGGGATTCGAGAACTCCAGACCGAATGCCTTGCTGAATGCAAAACACGCGGAAACCTCGAGCGCTGCAGAACTGCTCATGCCTGCAGAAAGCGGAACCGTACTCGTGACCACCGCGTCAAAACCGCCGATCTCCTTCCCGCGTTTGCGAAGTTCGCAGATGACGCCCTTGACATAGTTGGTCCAGTCGCCCTTCTTCGCTTTCTCGATGTCGTCGAGTTCGAACTCAACGGGATTGTCACCTTTCTGGAGATTGCTGAAGAGACGGCATTTTTTCCCTTTGATAGCCTTCATGGCGAACTCGGTAGCCTGGTTGACAGCCGCGCTAAGTACAACACCTTCATTATAGTCGGTGTGGTTTCCGAGGATCTCAAGGCGGCCGGGCGCCCTGGCGAAGATTTCAGGCTTGCTTCCGTAGACTTTTTCAAACAGAGCAATCGTCTGTTTCTCAGTACTCTTGTCCATGTATTCCTTCTCCGTATGTTTTGGTAATTGATAAGGACTTAAAAGATACCAATCAAACCCCTGTTTTTCCAGTTCATGACAGGCAATTTATTGAAAACACGGTTATCTTAAAAACCTTGGAGAAACAATGGAGACTTCCCATGGCCAGGATGATACCGGCGGAATGCAGCCAGGATACCAACAGCAAAGCAGAGGAAAAGTTATTCGAGGTTCTGAAGAAAAGCCTCGACGACAGCTGGACTGTCTTCCACTCGTTCAATCTCCTTGCCAGAAACAGGGAGAAAAAACTCATTGATGCCGAAATTGACTTCCTCCTCTTCAAGAAGGAACTTGGCATCCTTTCGCTCGAGGTAAAGGGCGGACAGATCACCTTGAAGAACGCCGAATGGTACCAGAATGGCCGGCTCCTCGAAAAAAGCCCTGTAGAACAGGCAAGACTGAACAAGTTCGCCGTCCAGAATTTCCTGAAGCGCAAGTTCATGGGCCCCGTGCCATGCTACTTTGCTCATGCCTCCTGCTTCCCCGACTGCTCAAAGATGGACGTTCTTCCCGCAGACTGCCAGGATATAGTAATCACCGGCCAGGAAGTTCCTTATATCAGGGATTCTTTGACCAGGATCATGCGGGACTTCAACAAGGAGAAGATAACGACTGATGAGAAGTCCGCAGGAGATATCCTCAGGTTCCTGTCGCCGGCCTTCGAATATGGCGTCAGTATTTCCGACAGGATCAGCCAATCGGAATCAAAGATCCTTTCACTGACAGAACTCCAGTGCGAGATGCTTTCGTTCATATCTGGGCACCGCCAGGCGCTGATACGCGGCTGTGCCGGCTCCGGAAAGACAATCCTCGCCGTAAAAAAGGCCTGTGAACTTGCAGACCAAGGTAGTTCTGTTCTTCTTCTGGCGTATAACTCCATGCTCTGCGAAAAATTGAAGTTCGCAGTGGCAGGGCTGGCAAACAAGATCACTGCTGTCACCTACCACGACCTCTGCATGAAACATATCGAGCGATGTGGAATTGCCCTGGACCTGAAGAAGGATGATGACAAATTCTGGCGCGAAACTTTGCCAGCCGAATTCATGAAGGCATTGAAGAAGATGCATCTCGAATTCGATGCAGTTATCGTTGATGAAGGGCAGGATTTCCATGACAACTACTGGAGATCGGTAAAGGAGATGGTCAGGAAGGACGGCTGGTTCTACATATTCTACGATCCCGACCAGAACCTTTTCAACAAGGAGCTTGCATTGCCGGATCTCGGCCAGCCCTTCCTTCTGAACAGGAACTGCAGGAACACTTCGGAGATATTCGGGGTGCTAAAGCCATATTGCAGCGGAGAAGTCAAGATTTCCGAAAATGCGCCCGCAGGGACGCCGGTCTCGGAGTTCAAGGAAGCCAATCCGGCAAGAAGACGCGAGGATCTTGCCAGGATCCTCGACAAGATCGTAAGGGAAGGAAAAATATTTGAGAGCCAGATAGTGATCATCGGCGGTCATTCCCTGTCGAAATCCTGTGTGGGAAATGACAGTACTGTCGGTAATTTCCAGATAGTCGAGAATGGCAGTCCCGACTACCGCAAGATCCCCTATTTCACGTATATGAAGTACAAGGGCTGCGAGTCGGACGTGGTCATACTGCTGGACGTCTCCGAAGACGATCCCCGCTGGAACAGCAAAGGCCTCTGTACCGCCATCTCCCGCGCAAAACACCTGCTGCATATAATAAGGAAATAATAGAGGTTTCGAGCCAATCTTGAAAAAGCCACCCTCTCCTGTATATTCAAAAGTCCTTTATTTGCCCTGGTGGCGGAATGGCAGACGCAACAGACTTAAAATCTGTCGGGTTTTACCCGTGCGGGTTCGACTCCCGCCCTGGGCACCATGATTCAATTTTCAGTAACTATTTTTTCCAACTTCAACAATTTCTCCTTCAGTGGAATCCCCTGTTTCCCGCCCTGGAAACAGCCGATCGAGCCGTCATTCCTGACCACTCGGTGGCATGGGAAGACTAGTGGGAATGGATTTGAGCTCATGACGCTTCCGACCGCCCTCGCCGCGCCCGGGCAACCTGCGAGCTTCGCAAGTCCGGAATAGGAGACGGTACGACCACGAGGCACTTTTTTGCAGAGCGTGCAAAGAATCTTTTTCTGGAAAGGTGTAAGCCTCTCCAGAAAGACGCCTTCCATCGAAATCACCTGTTTCCTGCCTTTAAGGCACAAGCATATTCTGGTGAAGAACCTGTTCGTTTCAGATGAGGATTTGAGAACATAACCGGAATTCCCCATTTTAATCTTGTCCGCGAAGGATTTGGCATCAAGTGAGGAAATATCTATTGAGTATATCCGAAATTTCGGTTCCTTCCGCCAGAAGAGCGCGACGGAAATTGAGGAATTACTGATATTGAAGTTCTTTATCGCAAAATTCATGCTTGCTTCCTTTGTCAAGCATTCAGCTTGACCTTGGCCTGTCGCGCCGTAGTGCTTCGACGAAGGCGGAAGTGCAGACGAAAAGTGGAATCTTCGTTTCACTCCGCTGCACTCACTCCAAATTATTCAGTCAAGAACGAAACTTCATTCGTGTATACATCACGGCATTTCCGACCGTCGAAATCGATCCTGGTCACGCTGGCATTCGCAATCGTAAAGATGTCCATCGAGGGAACCATGGATTTCGCGAGTGCTTCTACAGACGCCCAATGCCCCACGCAGATGATCTTGTCGGCATTGAATTCGCTGCCAAGGAGCCTGTTCCTGAACATTGCCAGGCGCATCTCGAGCGTTGCCCTGTCCTCGTTGGCATCGGGCCACCAATTTTCATCGGAATAGAAACCGGTTATCGCCGGATGTTCAGAAGCTATCTTCTTAAGAGATGGCAGCTTGACCTTCTTGATATTGAAGAGTGTCTCCGAGAAATATTCGTGCATGGCCGGTTCGAGCCTTATCTTTGTAGAGAGTGCCTGCGCTATTGCTTCGGAGGTGGTTATGCAGCGGAGGAAAGGGCTTGAGAGGATCAGCGTCCTGGAATTGCAATATTTCTTAAGAAATTCAGCGCATTTGCTCCTCTGCCAGAGTCCTTTCGGAGAGAGGTTCGGATCGGAGACGGAGCTCTCTATCCCGATGTTCTCGAGTGATTCGGCATGTCTGACAAGATAGAATTCTTTTACCATATAAAAAATCACCTGAATTTTTATTAATATGTCACTGATGTATATTTTAGAAATAGGGAATCTCTAAAAAATTGGCATATGGCGCGCAAATGTAAATTATGGATAGACGGATAGGAAGAATATTGCGAGCATACCCGAAGGAGGTATGTAAGCAATGTTCTGACAACACCGGAATCCATAAGAACCTTTTGCCCTTTGGGTTGCGGATCTTTTTGGCTCAAGGATGTAGTGTTGTCCGTCTCGGACAAGACTCTTCGCCGGGACGGCGAACTCTACATCAAAAATCTTCCGCAACGCGCCTAATGCGAATTTTGTAGAGATTCCCATAGAAAGGAATTTTCTCATGAAAACCTACGTCATGGCGCTGGACCAGGGAACCACGAGTTCAAGGGCGATAATCTTCGACAGGAAAGGCGGGATAGCCGGACGGGCGCAGCAGGAGTTCAGGCAGATCTTCCCGAAACCCGGCTGGGTGGAGCATGATGCCGGAGAAATCTGGACATCCCAGCGGAATGTCGCCATGCACGCCATGAAGGACGCAAAAATATCAGCCTCACAAATCGCAACTGTCGGCATCACCAACCAGCGCGAGACGACAATCCTCTGGGACAGAAAAAGTGGCAAGCCATTATGCAACGCGATTGTCTGGCAGTGCAGGCGTACATCCGATATCTGCAAATCACTCGAGGCTTCGGGCAAAGGCGAGATCATCAGGAAGAAGACCGGACTGCTACTGGACGCATATTTCTCCGCCACAAAGATAAAATGGATGCTGGATAATGTGACTGGGCTCAGGAAACGAGCGGAAAAGGGGGATATCTGTTTCGGCACCGTGGATTCATGGCTCATCTTCAAGCTTACCGGACGACATGCCACGGACATTACCAACGCCTCCCGAACCATGCTTATGAATATCAGGACCGGCAGATGGGACAATGAACTCCTCGAGATCTTCGGCATACCTGAAAAAATACTCCCAGAAATACTTCCTTCATCGTGTTCCTACGGCAAGACTCGCCGGGAGATATTCGGTGCTGAAATTGAGATCGGAGGAGTCGCCGGCGACCAGCAGGCTTCCCTCTTCGGGCAGGCCTGTTTCAAGATGGGAGCCGCCAAAAATACATACGGGACAGGTTGTTTCATGCTGGTAAATACCGGTAGGAAGCCAATCTTCTCAAGCAACCGCCTGCTGACAACAGTTTCCTGGAACATTGGCAATGACACCGAATATGCGCTTGAAGGTTCAGTGTTTGCCGGAGGCGCAGTGGTGAAATGGCTGAGGGACTCACTGAAGATAATCAAGACCGCTCCCGAATCCGAGAAGCTCGCATTGAAAGTCAGGGATACCGGCGGAGTCTATTTCGTGCCGGCATTTGTCGGACTCGGTGCCCCATACTGGGACTCAGATGTCAGGGGGAGCGTGTTCGGCATAACGCGCGGGACAAGCGCTGAACACATCGCCAGGGCTGCGCTCGAAAGCATTGCATTCCAGTCACGGGACTTGATTGCGTGCCTCCAGCAGGA
This sequence comes from uncultured Victivallis sp., assembly GCA_964600895.1. Taxonomy (GTDB): domain Bacteria; phylum Verrucomicrobiota; class Lentisphaeria; order Victivallales; family GWF2-50-93; genus GWF2-50-93. The sequence goes on along the minus strand of CAZRKP010000059.1, from coordinate 4,218 downwards.
TATCGGGCATAAGATAAGTTCACTCAAGGTCGATGGAGGAGCTTCGACAAACAATTTCCTCATGCAGTTCCAGGCTGACATACTCGGGATTCCGGTAGTCCGTTCGCACATAGCGGAAACAACCGCACTTGGCGCGGCCTACCTTGCCGGTCTCAACTGCAATTACTGGGACAATAGACTCGACATAGGAAAGAACTGGAAAGCGGACAAGGTGTTCAGGCCTAAGATGAGCCGTTACGAACGTGAAAACCGCATCGCCGAATGGAAGAAGGCAGTACAATCTGCCAGAAGTTTCAAGTGATCAATTTATCCTTGGAAATACGAAGTCCGGACGGAAGGACGGCTTAGCCTTCTTGATATGGTCCTGGTTTGTGATGCCGGTCAGGACAAGACCGGAAGTCAGGCCGAAACTGTTTGCACCATGGATGTCGGACGCCAGCGAATCCCCCAGCATGAGCACCTGCTTCTTCTGGAGGTTTGCTGGCAGGTTGAATTTCCTGATCAGGATTTCAAAGGCATAGTTGAAGATTGCAGGATACGGCTTGCCAAGATAAGTCGGCTTCTTTCGTATTCCGTAATCAGCGAGAATCGTGCATATGAACCGCGCCTTGCCACCGGCACCTATACCGAGTTCCCCGCTGGCACCGTTCGGCCAGTAACTGTCGGGATTCGGGACCACGAGGAACCTGTCGGGATACTTGATGAAGAAGTTCATCGCGGCATTGATGTTCGACTGCCAGTTGTATGTTCCCTCGCCTACGATGACGCCTTGGCACTCGCAGATCTTCCTTGTCAATCTTTCAACTTTCAGTCCTGCCTTCTCGGCGAAGTTCGGCTTACCGAGATCGCCCATGACAAAGAACTTCTTTCCTTTAAGCATGTTCCTTTCTGTAAAAGGTGCAAGGGCATCGGCACATGAGACGATCCTGTCTGGCCTGATGTTGAGTCCGGCCCTCTTGAGCATGATGCTCTTTTCCTCTGTCGAATGGTTCCCATCGTTCGTCAAAAGATAAAATGGGAATTTCGTTCCCTCCAGGCATTTGATCAGTGATGAGGCACCGGGCATGACCTTGCGTCCGGCGATGAGCGTACCGTCGATGTCGAAGAGCAGCGCTCGGTATCCGCGGCTGTTCTTCTTCCACCATTCGAGAAAAGTCTCTTTAAGAATTTTCATCTATATTGTCAAGTGTTATTATGAATGTGATACAGGCGTCTCGCCTGTAACTAAAACAATCACAGGCGAGACGCCTGTGCCACATTCTTCAAATCATTTCTCAATCCCGACTCTCGCTGGCACACCTTTACTATAATAATGCTTCACTTCCTTCATTTCCGTGACGAGGTCTGCAACCTTGAGCAGTCTCGGATCGGCATTCCTGCCGGTCAGGACTATTTCCACATGCTCCGGTTTGCTTTTCAGTATCTTCAGCAATTCATCGACAGTAATGAGGCCGTATTTGTTTGCAATAGTTATTTCATCAAGGATCACCAGGTCGAATTTTCCTGAAAAGATGATCTTCCTTATCTCGTCGTAACCCTTTTTTGCAAGGCGGTGATCGTCGGTATCAGGTTTGCGGGTTATGAAGGATTTCTTGCCGAATTGCTTCAGCCTGATCCCAGGAGCGAATTTCGCAATTGCCTTGTGCTCGCTGCAGAGGATTCCCTTCGTGAACTGCGCGATGAATACCTTGAGCCCCGCGCCTGAGGCACGAATAGCGAGCCCGAGGGCGGCGGTGGTCTTGCCCTTGCCGTTGCCGGTGTAAATCTGGATGTAAGCCTTCTTTCCCATAAGAACTGGAGAAGATAATCCGGAATGCCGGGAAATCAATGATAATTGGCCACAGACTTACACAGACTCCAGCACGGAATTTTTGTGAAAAATATCATTCTAGACGCTTGCAATATCCGGGAATCCCCCTAATTTACGTGTAGTTACACGGTATCTTCGGAAAAACCAATCAAAACCATAGGAAAGGCGAATATGAAAAGCAGAAAGTCCGCGGTAAAGTCCTATTCTGGCGAGAATCTCAACTATACGGCGTTCCCCCTCGGCGGGATCGGTGCCGGAATGTTCTGCATGGAAGGCACTGGAAAGCTCTCGCACTTCTCCATCTGGCATAAGCCCGAGATCATGAACGAACCATACATGTTCGGCGCAATCCACATAAAAGGCAAAAGTTCCGTGACCCGGATCGTCGAAGGCCCTGTCCCACGAAGGAAGATCATGGGATGGTCGGATTCCGGGAACGGACTCGGAAACAAGACCTATGGATTCCCGAGATTCGAGAAATGCTCTTTCAGCTCCAAGTTCCCGTTCGCAGAAACAAAATTGTCCGACAAGGATGTCCCTCTCGATGCAACCATCACCGGATGGAGCCCATTCATCCCCGGAGAATCCGACAGCTCAAGCCTTCCTGTCGCCGCACTTGAATACGAATTCAGGAACCGTTCATCAAAAAATGTCGAGGCTGTATTCTCATTCAACTCACTTAATTTCATGGACAGGGACAAGACAGGTGTATTGGTCAGGAAGAACGGAAACGGTTTTATCTTCGAACAGAAGTCCTCTGCGGAAAAGGAATGGGCACAGGGCGCATTCTCAGTTTCAACAGATGAAAAGTATGCAAAGGTCAATACCGTATGGTTCAGGGGTGGATGGTTCGACAACCAGACGGTCATTTGGAAGGAGATCGCTTCCGGGATCTGCAGGACGGGGAAGGATTATCCGGAGAAGGAAAGACAGTCTCCCGGTGCATCAATCGCAGTTCCTTTCAGCGTCAAGGCGGGACAATCCAGATCCATACGAGTGATGCTGAGCTGGTTTATCCCGAGATCTTCCGTCAGGACCGGACCTGACCTTGAAAAGGAAAAATCATCATGCGATCCGGGGTGTGACTGTTCAGGAAAGCAGACACAGTCCTTCTTCAGTCCATGGTACGTCTCCAAGTTCAAGGACATTTATGGCGTCGCTTCATTCTGGGCGAAGAACTGCCAGAAGCTGAGGAATGAGTCGGTTGCTTTCACGGAATCCTTCTACGACAGCAATCTTCCCGCCGAAATAATTGATGCAGTCTCGGCAAACCTTTCGATCATCAAATCACCGACGGTGCTCAGACAGCCGGACGGGCGTCTCTGGGGATGGGAGGGATGCCATGACACTTCCGGGTGCTGCCATGGAAGCTGCACGCATGTATGGAATTATGCGCAGGCGATACCGCATCTGTTCCCAGACCTTGAGCGGAGCCTTCGAGAGACTGAATTCAATGTTTCACAGGATGAAAAGGGGCATCAGAACTTCAGGACAAGCCTTCCAATCCGCGAGACTGACCACAAGTTCCACGCTGCGGCCGACGGTCAGCTTGGAGGAATAATGAAGGTTTACCGCGAATGGCGAATTTCCGGTGATACCGGCTGGCTCAGGAGAATGTGGCCGAAAGTAAAGGAAAGTCTTAACTATTGCATAAAGACCTGGGATCCTGACGGCAAGGGTGTGCTTGTCGAACCCCACCATAACACATACGACATCGAGTTCTGGGGACCGGACGGTCTCTGCAGCACCTTCTATCTCGGTGCACTAAAGGCCGCGACTTTAGCAGGAAAGGCTCTCGGAGAAGATGTCTCAAATTATGCGAAGCTCTATGATTCGGGCCGAAAATATATTGAGCAAAAACTCTTTAACGGCGAATATGTCTTCCAGAAGATCCAGTGGGAAAGACTGAGGGCGCCGAGTCCGATCAAGGAAGCAGAAGGCAAATGGAACGTCAACTACAGCAAGGAGGCGATCGCCCTTCTCAAGAAGGAAGGCCCGAAGTATCAGTACGGCAACGGATGTCTCGCCGACGGGATCCTCGGCGACTGGATCGCCAGAGTCTGCGGTATCGGCCCTATCATTGACACAGCAGTCGCTGCAAAGCATCTGCGATCTATCTACAAATACAATTTCAAGAAGGATCTCTCGAAACATGTAAATCCACAAAGGCCGGGATATGCGATGGGCAAGGAAGGCGGACTCCTGCTCTGCACCTGGCCGGCTGGTGACAAGCTTACCCTCCCCTTCCCCTACAGCGACGAAGTCTGGACCGGTTTCGAATACCAAGTCGCCTCGCATCTCATGATGGAAGGCGAGATTTCCAAGGCACTTGACATTGTGCGCGAAGCTCGCAAGCGTTACGATGGCACCGCAAGGAACCAGTTCAACGAATACGAATGCGGGCACTG